>JBEBOQ010000109.1:0-18249 GCA_040396375.1 Achromobacter xylosoxidans | reverse complement strand
TCGAAGTACCGCCATATTTATGAACGATCAGGGACATCTCGTACTCTGGCTGGGAACCCGCCGCAAGTGTTGACGGGCAAAACCTCATATTCTATCTCGCCGGTAAAAATTTGCGCAGCTTGTGGAATTTTCTTTCCATTCCGCGGTCGTTTTTCCCGAAAACTGTCGTTTTGAGCGAGATTTCCCGTGCCTCAGCGTGTGTCGCCACCGGGCGTCGGCCGGGGCTCGATCCAGACCCGCCCCCGGTGACAGCGCACCACGTGGCCGGCCTGCTCGACCCGCAACTGGCGATCGTGGCCCAGGCTGTGCAGTTCACGCAACTGACGCAGCAGGTCGCGCAAGCGCGCGTCAGTGGGCATGCGAGCCCCATTCTGCGCCAACCAATAGCGCAGCGCCTGCGCCTGGCGGGCCGGCGACAGGCGGCGCCAGGCCGCCAGCGAAAAACTCGCGCCATCCGGGCCGGGCTCCAACCCGGCGAGGTCCTCGCGCGCCACCTCGTCCAGGATCTCGGCGGCCTCGGCCATGTGGCGGGCGTGACGCGCGACGATGGCGCGCCAGCCGGGCCAGCGGCCGTCCAGGGCGGGCGCCAGCAGCTCGCGCAGCGCGGCGCGGGTGTAGCGAGGGTCGGCGTTGGTGGGGTCCTGCACGGGACGCCAGCCGGTGGCGCCCGCGAAGTCTTCAGCGGCTTGCAGGATCACTTCCCTGCCCTGCTCGAGCCATGGACGCAGGTAGGTCACGCCATCGCGCTGGGATAGCGGCGCCATGGCCGCCATGCCAGCCAGCCCGGTACCGCGCAGCAGACGCAGCAGCACGGTTTCCGCCTGGTCGTTGCGGTGGTGGGCCAGCAGCACCAGCGTGATGCCATCGTCCTGGGTCAGGCGGGCCAGCGCCGCGTAGCGGGCGTCGCGGGCCGCGGCCTCGATACCTTTGCCGCTGCCCTCGTCCACCTGCACGCGGGCCAGACGTAGCGGTAGCCCTAACAAATCGGCCAGCGCCTGCACTTGCTGGCTCCAGCCGTCGGCCCCGGCCTGCAAGCCGTGATGCACATGGAACAGGACCACGCCGACACCCGCTGCCTGCGCCACGGCGGCCGCATGCACGGCCAGCATGGCCGAGTCGGCGCCGCCGCTGACGGCCACGGCCATGCGTGCCTGCGGCTGCGGCAGGGACACCAGGGCACGGCGCAGGGCCGCGACCAGCTCAGGCGATACAGGAAAGGGAAAAGACTGCCCCGCGGCGGCCGGTTCGGAAGGATCGGACTCGGCGGCGGGGGCTGTCATGGCAGACGGCGCAAGGGGCTTGCGACCGCGGCGCCGACGGTGGCCGGCGCGCGGAGGCCCTTAGGCGCGCACTTCCTGGAAAGCGCCGAAGGACAACAGGCGCTGGACGCGCTGTTCCACCAGCTGCTCGGGCGTCATGCCCTGCAGTTGGCGCAGGGCGTCGCCCAGCGCACGGCGCAAGAGGCGCGCCATGACGCGCGGGTCGCGGTGGGCGCCGCCCACCGGTTCGTTGATGACGCGGTCCACCAGGCCCAGGTCTTTCAGGCGGGGCGCGATGATGGCCAGTGCTTCGGCGGCATCGGGGGCCTTGTCGGCGCTGCGCCACAGGATCGACGCGCAGCCCTCGGGCGAAATCACGGCGTAGGTGGCGTACTGCAGCATCAGCACGGTATTGCCCACGGCGATGGCCAGGGCGCCGCCCGAGCCGCCTTCGCCGATGATCGTGGCGATCACGGGGACCTTCAGTTCGGCCATGGCGTACAGGTTGTGGCCGATGGCTTCGGATTGGCCGCGTTCTTCGGCGCCGATGCCGGGATAGGCGCCCGGAGTGTCGACGAAGGTGAAGACGGGGATGCCGAACTTCTCGGCCAGGCGCATCAGGCGCAGGGCCTTGCGATAGCCTTCGGGGCGCGGCATGCCGAAATTGCGCGCGGCGCGCTCTTTGGTGTCGCGGCCTTTCTGGTGGCCGATCACCATGCAGGGCGTGCCGTTAAAGCGCGCCAGACCGCCCACGATGGACTGGTCGTCGGCGTACATGCGGTCGCCGTGCAGTTCGTGGAAGTCGGTGAAGATCTCGCGCACGTAGTCCAGCGTGTAGGGACGCTGGGGGTGGCGGGCGACCAGCGCCGTCTGCCAGGGCGTGAGCTTGGCGTAGATCTCCTTGGCCAGCGACTGGCTCTTCTGCTGCAGACGTCCGATCTCGTCGGAGATGTCTACCGCCGAATCGGCCTGCACGTAGCGCAGCTGCTCGATCTTGTTCTCAAGCTCGGCGAGCGGCTGTTCAAATTCCAGAAATGTATTGCGCATGTAGTGTGGTTCCGTAGATGGGCGACCTGGATTGCGTCAGTATTGGACCGGCGTCGGTTCCAGACTGCGCCACAGATACCAGGTTGCCACGGTACGCCAGGGTTGCCACGCCAACGAGACTTCGCGAGCCTCGAAGCGCGAGACAGGCTCGCCGCTGAAATAGTGTAGCGAGATTGCCTTGAGCAACCCAGGATCATCCAGCGGCAGAACATCAGGCCGCTGCAGATTGAAAATCAAAAACATCTCCGCCGTCCAGCGTCCGATGCCGCGGATGGCGGTCAATTCCGAAATGACGGCCTCGTCGTCCATGGCCGCCCATTTCTCGGGGTGCACCCGGCGTTCGCCGAAATGCACCGCCAGATCCAGCACGTATTCGGCCTTGCGCTGCGACAGGCCGGCCGCGCGCAGGCCTTCCAGGCCGACGCGCAGCACCGCCACCGGCGTGGGACGCTTGCCGGCGGCTTCCAGGAACTTGTCCCAGACGGCGTCGGCCGCCTTGGCCGAGACCTGCTGGCCGATGATGGCGCGGGCCAGCGTCACGAACGGCGTGCCGCGCGACGTCAGCCAGACCTCGGGGTGCTGGGGAATGATCTTTTTCAGGATGCGGTCGCGCCGCATCAGGTGGGCGACGGCGGCTTCCCAATACTCAGGCTTGGGAATCTCGGTATCTGCGATGGACATGTCGGGCGTTTCCTGGGGGTTCACGCTCGACGCCATTGCGTCAGGCCGCCCGGTTTGTCATCGAGTTCGATGCCTGCGTCGCGCAATTCGGCACGGATACGATCCGCCTCGGCGAAGTTGCGGGCCGCCTTGGCAGCCGCGCGGGCGTCGATAAGCGTCTGGATGGCCTCGGCGTCCAGGTCGCGGCGTTCGCCTTGCGCAATGGCGGCGGCCGAATAGCGCGTGGCCGACTGGAAATAGACGGCCGGGTCCTGTTGCAACAGGCCAAGCAGGCTGGCCAGCGCTTTCAGTTGACCGGCGCTGCGCGCGCTTTTGGTGCGATTGGCCTCGGACGCCAGTTCGAACAGGGCCGCAATGGCGCCCGAACTGTTGAAGTCGTCGTCCATGGCGGCCTTGAAGGCCTGCGCCTGCGATTCGTTCCAGTCGACGCCCTGGGCGTCGGCGGGCACGTTCTGCAGCGCCTGATACAGGCGGTCCAGCGCGTTCTGGGCGTCGACCAGGTTGTCCGGCGTGTAGTTCTGCGGGCTGCGATAGTGGTTGCGCACGATGAAGAAGCGCACCATTTCGGCTTCACGCGGGTTGACCCGGTAGTCGGCCGCGTCGGCCGCGGGTTCGCCCTGTGCGATGGTCTGGCGGATGGTGCGGAAATTGCCCAGCGACTTGGACATCTTGTCCGAGTCGACCATCAGCGGGCCGCAGTGCATCCAGATATTGGCCAGCACGCCGCCGAAGGCGCCTTCGGTCTGGGCGATTTCGTTTTCGTGGTGCGGGAACTTCAGGTCGGGGCCGCCGCCGTGGATATCCAGGGGCAAACCCAGCAACGATTTGCTCATGGCCGAGCACTCGATGTGCCAGCCGGGCCGGCCCAGGCCGTAGGGCGATTCCCACTTGGTGTCGGCGGGTTCATCGGCCTTGGCCGATTTCCACAGCACGAAATCAAGCGGATCGCGCTTGGACGAGCCCACGGCCACGCGCTCGCCGGCGCGCAGGTCGTCCAGCGTCTTGCCGGACAGCTTGCCGTAGCCGTCAAAGCCGCGCACGGCGTAGTTCACGTCGCCGTCGTCTGCCTGGTAGGCCAAGCCCTTTTGTTCGAGCTTGCCGATGATGTCCAGCATCTCGCCCACGTACTGGGTAGCGCGCGGCTCGCGGTCGGGCGGCGCCACGCCCAGCGCACGCTCGTCGGCATGCATGGCGTCAATGTAGAACTCGGTCACTTGGCCGATACGGCGGTCGGTTTCGACCGCGCGGCGGATGATCTTGTCGTCGATGTCCGTGATGTTGCGCACGTAGTCGACCGCCAGGCCGCTGGCGCGCAACCAGCGCTGCACCACGTCAAACGACACCAGCATGCGGGCATGGCCCAGATGACAGAAGTCGTACACGGTCATGCCACACACGTACATGCGCACCTGACCGGCCTGGGCCGGCTTGAACGGTTCTTTGGTACGCGATAACGTGTTGTAGATTTGCAGCATGGCGCTTTTGATTTGTCCAAATTTTTTCCGAGGCGGCTGCGGAAAACGTTGTGCCCGAAGGACGATACCTTCAAGGCTTGGCCGGCCTTTTTACCCAATGTCGAGCCAAAAACTCAACCGAGGCTAAAATGGCGGTCGGTAAGTATAGCAAGCGGCCCGGCCCCACGCGTAAGCGCCGGCCGGCCACGACTTTTAACGGATGCCCACGTGACTATCAAGCCGCGTTTTTGCGTCACCCTGCTCGCCCTGGCCCTGGCCGGGTCGCCGCTCGCCGGCGCCCATGCCCAGTCCATGGCCGGCGGCTCGGGCGAGAACCCGAATGCCAGCCGCACCACCCTGGACCCGATTCCGCCCGAGGGCGGCTGGGATGGCCTGTCCAACGTGCTCAAGGCGATGCAGCCCAGCGTGGACACCCGCCTGCAGCCGTCCGCCTCGCAGATCACCACCCATATCGAACGCCTGCTGAACCGCGGCGACAACGCCGAGGCGCTGGCGATGATCGAAAAGCGCCAGGCCGAGATCAAGGACCAGCGCGGCACCGACGTGCAGCTGATGTTCCAGCACGCGCGCGCGCTGGCCGCGCTGGACCGCAAGGCCGAGGCCGTCGACATCTACACCGAGATGACGACCCGCTTCCCCGAGCTGCCGGAACCTTGGAACAACCTGGCGGCTCTATATGCCAGCCGGGGCGAACTTGAAAAGGCGCAGGACGCCCTGCAGATGGCCCTGCGCGCCGACCCCGGCTACGCCGCCGCCCGCGCCAACCTGGGCGACCTGCAACTGCTGCAGGCCCTGCGCACCTACAAGCAGGCCGCCAAGGAAGGCGTGCCCGGCATGCAGGACAAGGCCCGCGAAGTCGAAACCATGCTGAAGGATAAGCAACGCAAATGACGTCCCGTTACTCCCCTCTTCACCTGCTGCGCCTGACGGCGTGCTCGTTCGCGCTGGCGTTTGCCCCGGCGCTCGTCAGCGCCGCGCCCGCGGCCGCCCCCTCCAACTCCACCTCTGAAGGCACAAAAGCCATGAGCACCAATCCCCGCGTCAAGCTTCACACCAACCAAGGCGACATGGTCATCACCCTGGACGCCGCCAAGGCGCCCAAGACCGTCGAGAACTTCCTGACTTACGTCAAGGAAGGCTTCTATAACGGCACGGTGTTCCATCGCGTGATCGACGGCTTCATGGTCCAGGGCGGCGGCTTCGAACCCGGCATGAAGCAAAAGCAAACCCACGCCCCGATCGAAAACGAGGCCAACAACGGCCTGAAGAACGACAAGTACACCCTGGCGATGGCCCGCACCAGCGACCCGCACTCGGCAACTGCCCAGTTCTTCATCAACGTGTCCAACAACGACTTCCTGAACTTCACCGCACCCACGCCCAACGGTTGGGGCTACGCTGTGTTCGGCACCATCACCGAAGGCACCGACGTGGTCGACAAGATCAAGAACGTCAAGACCGGCAACAAGGGCTTCCACCAGAACGTGCCCGTTGAAGACGTGATCATCGAGAAGGCCGAAGTTCTTGAATAAGCTTGCCCTGGCCGGCCCGATCTGGCTGGCATCCGACCTGCACCTGGGGCCGGCCACACCGGCCACCTCGGAGGCCTTCCTGGCCTTTCTGCAGGCCGCCGAAGAAGAAGCTGCCGCCCTGCTCCTGCCGGGCGACATCTTCGATGCCTGGATCGGCGACGACGTGATCCGCGCCGCGCCGCCGTGGCTGGCCACGGTGGTCAAGGCGCTGCAGGCCACGGCCGGACGCATTCCCGTCTGGCTGGGCCGCGGCAACCGCGACTTCCTGATTGGCGAAGAACTGGCCGCCGCAGTCGGCGCCAAGCTGCTGCCCGAACCGGCGCTGCTGCAAACCGACTACGGCAACGTGCTGCTGACCCACGGCGACGAGTTCTGTACCGACGACGCCGCCTATCAGCAGTTCCGCCAGATGGTCCGCAATCCGCAATGGCAGGCCGAGTTCCTGTCCAAGACGATTCCTGAACGCCTGGCCATGGCACAGCAGGCCCGCGGCGAAAGCCAGGCCGCCAACCAGGCCAAGTCCATGGAGATCATGGACGTCAACGCCAACGCCATCGCGCAGGTCTTCCGCGACACCGATGTCAGCGTGCTGGTGCATGGGCATACGCACCGCCCCGCCCGCCACGTGCTGGACGTCGACGGCAAGAAGCGCGAACGCTGGGTACTGCCCGACTGGGACTGCGACCACGTGTCGCCGCCCCGCGGCGGCTGGCTGGTCATCGACCGCGACGGCCTGCAGTTCTACGACCTGGAAACCGAGGAGTAGGCCGGGGTTCACCCCGCCTTGCCTGGACCCAAAGAAAAGGGCCGCGTCACGATGACGCGGCCCTTTTCCTTGATCGTCAGCCAGGGCCCCCCCCGGCGGACAACGGACGTTAACGGGTGAAGATCCAGGCGGCCACGATGGCGCCGAACACGATGCGGTACCAGGCGAACACACGATAGGTGTGGTTGGCCACGAAGCGCAGTACCGCCCGCACCACCACAATGGCGCTCAGGAAGGCCGCCACGAAGCCCACGGCAATGCCGGACAGGTCGTGCTGGGTCAGGAGGTCCATGTTCTTGTACATGTCGTACACGGCCGCACCCAGCATGGTGGGCATGGCCAGGAAGAACGAGAACTCGGTGGCCGTCTTGCGCTGGATGCCGGCGATCATGCCGCCGATGATGGTGGCGCCCGAACGCGAGGTGCCCGGGATCATGGCCAGGCACTGGGCCACACCCACGCCCAACGCCTGCTTCCAGGTGATCTGTTCCAGCGTGCGCGCCGTGGCGTGCTCGTCAGAGGCCGTGTCGTCCGCGGCGCCCGGCACATCGCCCGGCGTGTGGCGGGTGCGACGTTCGACATACAGCATGATCAGGCCGCCCAGCACCAGGGTCACCACCACCACGCTCGGGTGATAGAACACCTGCTTGATGGACTTGATGAAGATGGCACCGATGACGGCGGCCGGCAGGAAGGCGATCACCAGGTTACGGGTGAAGGCGACCTCACTGGGCACGCCGGTCAACGTGCCGCGGATCAGCTGCAGCAGACGGGCCCGGAAAATCCACATCACGGCCAGGATCGAGCCCAGCTGGATCACGACTTCGAAGACCTTGCCCTGGCTGGACTCGAAATTGATCCAATCGCCGATCAAGATCAGGTGACCCGTGCTGGACACGGGGATGAACTCGGTCAGGCCTTCGACGATGCCCAGGATGAAGGCTTTGATCAGGTATAGCGTGGAGTCAGTCACGATGGCGGGGATTCCAGGTAGAGAATGACGGGCCCAGGGCCCGCGTTCAGTGTCAACAGACCCTAATCGCTGGTCAGCGACGCGTCTTCGTCCAACGGTTCTGGCGCGCGCTTTTCGACACGCACCAGCGCAATGCGGCGGCCATCCATTTCGACGACTTCAAAACGGAAATGGTCGTGGTGGATTTCGTATTCGCACACGTCGCCCGGCTTGGGCAGGTGCCCGAAGCGCGACAGCAGGTAGCCGGCCAGCGTGGAGAAATCCTGGGCTTCGTCGACCAGGCCCTCGGTTTCCAGCACCTGTTCGACGTGGTGCAAGTCAGCCGCGCCATCGATCTTCCAGGTGTTGGGGCCGTCAGCAACGATGTCGGGCAGTTCGTCTTCGTCGGGGAATTCGCCGGCGATGGCTTCAAACACGTCGATCGGCGTCACCAGCCCCTCGATGGCGCCGAACTCGTCAGCCACCAGCACCAGCTGGCCGCGCGAACGCTTGAGCGTGTCCATCAGGCGCAGGATGCCGATGGCCTCGTGGACGATGATCGGATCGCGCAGGCGGTTGCGGCGCACCCGGCCCTCGGTGATCAAGTCGGCCACCAAGTCCTTGGCGCGGGCAATGCCCAGCACTTCGTCGAGCGACCCGCGGCAAACCGGGAAGAAACTATGCGGGGCCTCGGTGATCTGGTGGCGGATGGTGTCGGGATCGTCGTCGATATTGATCCAAGACACGTCCGTGCGCGGCGTCATGATCGACCGGATCGAGCGTTCGGCCAGCGTCAACACGCCGCTGACCATGTTGCGCTCTTCGACGCCAAACGCCGGCATGGCCGGGCCGTCGGCGCTGGGCAAGTCAGGCTCTTCGGCAGGCGGGCGCTTGCCCAGCATGCGCAGCACGGCGGACGCGGTGCGTTCGCGCATGGGACGGCGGGCGTCCAGCTTGAGCAAGTTGCGGCGCGCCACCTGGTTCAGCGCTTCGATGGCCACCGAGAAGCCGATCGCGGCATACAGGTAGCCCTTGGGCACCTTGAAGCCGAAGGCCTCGGCCAGCAACGAGAAGCCGATCATCAGCAAAAAGCCCAGGCACAGCACCACGACGGTGGGGTGGGCATTGACGAAGCGGGTAAGCGGCTTGGACGCCAGCAGCATGATGCCGATGGCGATGACCACGGCGATCATCATGATGGCCAGATGGTCGACCATGCCCACCGCGGTGATGACCGAGTCCAGCGAGAACACCGCGTCCAGCACCACGATCTGCGTCACGATGACCCAGAAGCTGGCGTACACGCGCGGCCCGGAAGAGCCGCCGTGCTGGCCGCCTTCCAGCCGCTCGTGCAGCTCCATGGTGCCCTTGAACAGCAGGAAGAAACCGCCGGCCATGAGAATCAGGTCGCGTCCCGATGGCGACAGGGGCCCGACCGAAAACAGGGGGGTGGTCAGGGTGACCAGCCACGACATGACCGACAACAGGCCGAGCCGCATGACGAGCGCCAGGCTCAGGCCAAGGATGCGCGCGCGGTCGCGTTGCGACGGGGGCAGCTTGTCCGCCAGGATGGCGATGAAAATCAGGTTATCGATTCCCAGGACGATCTCAAGGACGACCAGGGTAAGCAAGCCGACCCACGCAGCGGGGTCCAGCAGCCACTCCATCAGGAGCTCCAGAAGTTATACGACCGGTAATCGTACATGGAAAATCGGTGACACGCCGGTGACACGCCTCGTCCGCACGCCTTACGGCCCTTGGCCGTGCGGGCTGCAACGCCCATGAAAAAGCCGGCCTCGAGGGGCCGGCTGACAGGTGCGCGCAGTGCGCAACCGAATCGTGCGGGCGGCTTAGGCCGCCGGCGTCGGGTTCAAGGCCGACAGCATCTGGGTGAAGATCTTGGGGCTGGCGGCCAGCACGTTGCCGGTATCCATCCAGCCTTGTTCACCGTCGAAGTCGGCGACCAGGCCGCCGGCTTCCAGCACCATCAGGCTGCCCGCTGCCAGATCCCAGGGCTTGAGGCCGACGCCGCAGAAGCCGTCCAGGCGGCCGCAGGCCACGTAGGCCAGGTCCAGCACCGTGGCGCCCAGGCGGCGCACGCCCGTGCTGCCTTCAGCCATGTTGCGGAAACGCGCCGAGCCTTGTTCCGGATCGCCGGAGTTGGGCCAGTGCGCGCCCAACAGGGCCTCGTGGTAGCGGCTGCGGCCCGAGACGCGCACGCGGCGGTCGTTCAGGAACGTGCCGCTACCGCGGCTGGCGGTGAACAGCTCGTTGCGCGACGGATCATAGATGACCGCCTGCGTGACTTGACCGCGCTGGGTCAGCGCGATCGACACGGCGTAGTTGGGCAGGCCGTGGATGAAGTTGGTGGTGCCGTCCAGCGGATCGATGATCCACTGGAATTCCGCCTGGTCGGGGCCCTGCAAGCCGAATTCCTCGCCCAGGACGGCATGGTCCGGGTAGGCGGCGCGCAGCGTCTCGACAATGGACTCCTCGGCGGCACGGTCCACTTCCGTGACATAATCGCGCGGCCCCTTGCGAGCCACGCTGAGTCGTTCCAAATCCATGCTGGCACGGTTGATGATGGTGCCGGCACGCCGGGCCGCCTTGATGGCGATGTTGAGCATCGGGTGCATAAAATTCCGTACGTATGCGGTGGGTAGGCCGCTAGCCACCCCCCCGGATCCGCCGCCCCCCGACAGGGGGAAACCGGCCCAAAAAACCAGGAAGGCACTAAGCCAAACGTGCCATTTTAAATGACTCAAGCATTTTCACGCGTTCGCTTCATTATGGTGAACCCCAGCCACCCCGGAAACGTCGGTTCGGCGGCCCGTGCAATCAAGACCATGGGCTTCTCCGAATTGGTGCTGGTGGGGCCTAAATTCGCCGACGTCAAGAGCCAGCCGGAAGCCGTGGCGCTGGCCAGCGGCGCCCTGGACGTGCTGGAAAACGCGCGCATCCACGACACCCTGGAAGAAGCCCTGGCGCCCGTCACCCTGGCGTTCGCCCTGACCGCCCGGGTGCGCGACCTGGGTCCGCCCCCCTGCGACATCCGCCAGGCGGCCGACCTGGCGCGCACGCACCTGGCCGAAACGTCCGAAGGCAGCACCGCCATCGTGCTGGGCACCGAGCGCGCCGGGCTGACCAACGAGCAGATCGGGCTGTGCCACCGTATTTGCCACATTCCGGCCAACCCGGAATACAGCTCGCTGAACGTAGCCCAAGCCCTGCAGTTGGCGGCCTGGGAGCTGCGCTACGCCCTGCTGGTGGACCAGGGCGCCGCCCTGCTGCCGGCCTCGACCGCGCAGGAGCCCGCCCGCGGCGCCCAGCCGGCCTCGGGCGAAGCGGTGCAGGCCTTCCTGGCGCACTGGGAAGAAGCACTGGTGGGGGTGCAGTTCCTGGACCCGGCGCACCCCAAGAAGTTGATGCCGCGCATGCGGCACCTTTTTTCGCGCGTGGCCCTGACCCGTGACGAAGTCGACATGCTGCGCGGCGTCTGCACCGCGATGCTGGCCACCGCCCGGGGCGAGCGCGGCACAAAAAAATAGGGACGGGCATCGCCCGTCCCTGCGCATCGGTCGCGGGCGGCTGGCCGCCCGCGGCACGAAGGGTGTCAGTCCACCGTAGCGCCCGAGGCCTTGACCACCGGCGCCCAGCCTTCCACTTCCGACTTGATGAACTGGCCGAATTCGGCCGGCGTGGTCTTGACGCCCACGGCGCCCAGCTTTTCGAAGCTGAGCTGCACTTCGGGCTTGTCCAACGCCTTGACCATGGCGGCGTTCAGCTTGTTGACCACTTCCGGCGGCGTACCGGCCGGGGCGATCAGGCCGAACCACGACGACACGTCAAAGTTGGCGAAACCGGCTTCCTTCATGGTGGGCACGTCCGGCGCGCTCTTGGAGCGTTCGGAGGTGGTCACCGCCAGCGCGCGCAGCTTGCCCGACTGCGCGTGCGGCCAGGCCGACGGCATGTTGTCGAACATGAACTGCACCTGGCCGCCGATCAGGTCGGTGATGGCCGGGGCGCTGCCCTTGTAGGGCACGTGCAGCACGTCGATACCGGCTTGCATCTTGAACAGTTCGCCGGCCATGTGGATGGACGTGCCGCTACCCGACGAGGCGAACGCCAGCTTGCCGGGGTTCTTCTTGGCGTAGGCCACCAGTTCCTGCACCGTCTTGACGGGCACCTGGGGATTGACCACCAGGATGTTCGGCACCTTGGCGCCCAGCGCCACAGGGGTGAAATCCTTCGTCAGGTCGAACGTGACGTTCTTGTACAGCGTCTGGTTGATGGCGCTGGTGACGGCCACGAACAGCAGCGTGTAGCCGTCCGGCGCGGCGCGCTGCACCATGTCGGTGGCGATGTTGCTGCCGGCGCCCGGCTTGTTCTCGACCACGAACGACTGGCCGAGGCTTTCGGTCAGTTCCTTGGCCATGATGCGGGCGATCACGTCGGTGGTGCCGCCGGCGGAAAAGCCGACCACGATGCGGACAGGTTTGTCGGGATAGGCGGCCTGGGCGGAACCCATGGCGAAAGCGCTTGCGGCGGTAGCCAGTAGCGTGGCGGCAAGACGCCGCAGTCCAGGCTTTTGACCGGTCTTCATATAGTCTCCGTGCTGATACTGTCCATTAAATGGACGATTCGAATTATTGGATGCTGCATTCTGATCTATACACGAGCGGAGCATCAAGGTAGAGTCCACGCTACGGACTATGGTTTTCCCTTGACCATTGCGCCATAACCCCCAAGTTTTCAGAGAGTTGCATGCAAGACAGCGATGCCGCGGCCGCAGGCCCCCGCACATTGCGGCGCGGATTGGCCGTTCTGGCCGCCCTGCGGGACCAGGGCCCCGATGGGCTCAGCGTGACCGATATCGCCCGCCTGACGGGCATCCAGCGTCCCACCATCTACCGCCTGCTGGCGGCCCTGCTCGACGCGGGCCTGGTGCTGCCGGTGACGGGCACCAAGAAATACCGCGCCCAGCTGGCGGTGGACCCCGACACCCGCTCGCGCGATCCGCGCGTGCGCCAGCTGCTGCCGGTGCTGCGGCGCCTGGCCGACCGCACCGGCGACGCCGTGTTCCTGGTGGTGCGCGATGAAGACGACTCCATCAGCCTGCATCGCGAGATCGGCAGCTATCCGGTGCAGATCCTGGCGACCTACGCCGGCAAGCGCCAGCCGCTGGGCGTGGGCTCGGGCGGCATGGCGCTGCTGGCCGCACTGCCCGACGACGTCGCGCGCGGCATCGTCGAGCGCAACTCCAGCCGGCTGGACGAATACGGCGGCATGACGCCGCAAGAGATGTTCCGCCTGATCGAAAACACCCGTGCCCGTGGCTATTCGGTGGTGGGCAACCACGCCGTGCGCGGCGCGCTGGGCGTGGGCTGCGCGCTGCTGGATGCGCAAGGCGCGCCGCTCCTGGCGGTCAGCGTCACGGCCATCATCGACCGCATGCCGGCCCAGCGCCAACGCGAAATCGCCGGCTGGATCAAAGGCGAGCTCGCGCGGCTGACGATGCAGGCCTGATCAGGCCACTCGCCAGGCCCTGAATCCGCCATGAAAAAAGGGCGTCCGTGCCGCACGGACGCCCTTTTGCTTGCCCTGCCCGCTCAGGCCGGAGCGCCCGTCTTGGGATTCTGGATCTCGCGCAGCGGAATCGGCGCCTGGAAGCCCGCGGCCTCCAGCGAGCTGCGGATTTCCTGGTACAGGCCCCAGCGCAGGTCCCAGTACTTGCCCGCGTCGGCCCACACGCGCACGTTCACGACCACGCCGTTTTCCTTGTAGTCGACCACTTTCACCAACGGCTGGGGATCCTTCAGCGCGTTGGGGTTGGCATCGACGATGCCTTGCAGCTTGGCCAGCACCGTATTCAGGTCATCGCCATAGCGCACCGGCACGGGAATATCCAGGCGGCGCGTCTTGTTGCGGCTGTAGTTGGTGATGGTGGCGTTCCAAACCGTGCTGTTGGGCAGGGTCAGGTGGATGCCGTCGCCCTGGACGAGACGCGTCAGGAACAGGCCGACCTCTTCGACCGTGCCCTCGGCGCCGGTGCTCAGGCCCACGTATTCGCCGGCGCGCACCGGGCGCAGGATCAGCAGCATGATGCCAGCCGCGATGTTCTGCAGCGTGCCTTGCAACGCCAGGCCGACGGCCAGGCCGGCGGCGCCCAGCACCGCGATCAGGCTGGCGGTCTGCACCCCGAAGCGGGCCAGCACCGCGATGAGCGTGAAGATGCGCACCGCCCACACCACGGTGCTGTAGAACATCGGCACGATCGTCGGATCGATCTTGCTGGAACGCGTGGCGATACGCCGCACCCAGCGCCCGAGCAGCGCCGACACCCACCAGCCGATGACCAGGATCAGCAGGGCCACCAGCAGATTGATGCCCATGTCCACCAGCCTGGGGGCCCAGGCGTTGAATTCCTTCAAGGCGTCTTCCATCGTTATCGCTCCCTCTTGCAAAAAAGATAGCCGAAAACTTTATCAGATGCCGTTTGCCGGCAGGGGCGGATGACGGCCTTGGTGTGTCAAGCTTTGTAAGGACGTGCCGCTCAAGTGGCGCCGGCGACCTTGCGGAAATGGTTGTCCCACGCGCGTTCGCGCGACGGCGACAAGAGCGGATGTTCACCGCCCGCGGCGTCGATGCGCAGCATGGCGCCCAGGCCGCTGCTGATCAGAAAGCCCGCGCCGTCCGCGGGCGCCACGCCGCAGCCGTCGGCCACGCGCGTCTCGCCCAGGCTGCGGCCGCTTGCCGCATCCCAATACATCACCTGCCCGCCCACCGGACTGGACGTGGCGACCACTTTTCCGGCCGCGTCCAGCGCCACGGACCCGACGTAGTTGCGCATCTCGCGCAGCGCGGGCGCGGGGCCGGGAAACAGTTCCAGTGTGGCGCCGCGACGGTGGCGGCCGACCAGCGCGGGGCGGTCGCCCGCCGGCCCCATGTACTGGCAGCCGAACCACACGCTGCCGTCGCCGGCCAGCGCCAGGTGGCGAATCGACAGACGATGCAGTTCGGGCGCGAGTTCAAGCCGTTCCAGCAATCGGCCGCTGGCCGTGTCGATATACGCGAGCGAGGGGCGCATCGTGTCCAGGTTGAGTTCCAGCTTGCCGTAGTCCGGGTGCGTCAGGATGCCGCCATTGGCCACGCACAGCGTCTTGCCGTCGGGCATCAACACCACTTCGTGCGGGCCGATGCCGCCGCTGTCGAACTCGCCGATGCGCCGGTAATTGCCACCGGGCGTGGCATCGTAGATGCCCAGCACGCCGCGGCCGCCTTCGAAGTCGTTCTCGGTGGCGGCCAGTAGCCGCGCGCCGTCGAAATAGGCGCCGTGGCCGAAGAAATGGCGGTCTTCAGGCAGCGGCAGTTCCACGGGCGCACGCTCGCCGCCCAGATCAAAGGCCTGGGCGAAAAAGCCAGGCTGGCGGCCGAACACCACTGCGCGTTCACCGGCCGGGTCAATGGCGAAGCTGTGCCCCCGCGCCGGCATGGGCAGCACACGACGATCCTGCCCGGTGGCGTCCAGCACCACCGCTTCGTCGCGTCCGCCGCGTTGTCGCGCCGTGACGTACAGCGTGGCGTCGCCACGCGCTGCCGCAGCCTGTGCCAGGGCTGGCCAGGCCAGTGCGGCGCCTAGCGCACCCGCGAACGTGACGCCCAGCCGGGCACCCAAGGCGCCCCTTGCGGCGCGTGCCAGGAAGTCGCGGCGCGCGGGCTGCTCGGCCGGCACGTCTGCGGCGCCAGACGTTTGCCTGCCCTGCCCGACGCGCGGCGACGAATAACGGTCAGTCGCCATCGAGCGCGTTGAATCCGATAGTGACGCCCAAGGCAGGCGCCAGGTCCTGGTCAACGATGGCCTTGGCGTTCTTCAGCGTCAACGCGGCCAGGCCCAGCAAGCGGCGTCCTTCCGCATCGGACAGCGCCTGGTCCAGCGGCGTGGGCACTTCGCGCAGCGTCTTGGCCGCGCTGGCCAGTTCGCCCAACACCGCCGTCGGCATCCACTCGCCGCCCTTGGGCTGCACATAGCCGCCCGCCGTATAGAACGCCGCCAGGCCATCCAGATTGGCGGCAAGCAGGCGGGTGGACAGGTCGCTGCGCCAGAACGCGGCGCGCTTGGGGCGGGCGCTTGCGGGCGCATCGCCCAGCACCGGCAAAATCTTCACGTCGCGTGCAAACTGCAGGCCGGTGGACAGCGCCTTCATGGCTTCCGCCGCCACTTCCTGCGGATCGCGATACAGGTCATTGCCCGCCTGCGGCCGCGCGAACTGGCGGCCGAACTCGCCTTGCGCGCCCCAGGCCTGCGCCACGTCGCGCGACATCGCGGCCACGTTGGCCGACACCGCCACCGCGTAGCCGCAGGCGTAGGCAAAGGTTGGTGCGCCAGCGTGCTTAAGCAGCGCGGGCTCGCCATACAGCACGAATTCCAGCGCTGGCAGGCCCTGCACCGCCACGCTGCGCCCGGCCAGCGCTCCCGGCTTGAGCAGCTCGGCATCCTGCGCGGCAATCAGCGCCTGCACCTGCTTGGGCATCACGCCGCGCGTGTCGGGCCAGAACGCCAGGCGTTCAAAGCGGTTGGCCTGCACCAGCGGCCCGAAGCGCAGCAACTCCACGCGCGACCAGGCGAGTGCCAGCGCCGTAAAGGCCTCTTCGACGCGCTTGGAGCCGGCCGCGTCCGGCTTGCCGCACCACTGGCCCAGCGCGCCTTCCAGGCTGCCCGCGGCCTCGGCCATGCCGGTCGCGGCCGGCCGGGCGTAGCCCTGCGCCAGGCGCTCGCCCAGGTCGGCCGGCAGTTCGGCATGGGCCGCCACAGGCCAGGCCGAGGCGCCGGTCAACAACAGCGCGGCCATCGCGGCCTTGGCCGGCACATGCCGGCGTGCAACAGGGGATGGCATCAAAGCGACTCCAGGAAACGGATGAGATCGGCGCGTTCTTCGGGCGTCATCGCCACCACGCGGTCACGCGCGGGCTGGCCTGCGCCGCCGTGCCACAGCACGGCTTCGAGCAGCGTGCGGGCGCGCCCGTCATGCATCCAGGTGGCGGTGGGGTTCACGGTCTTGGTCAGGCCGATGCCCCACAACGGCGGCGTGCGCCATTCGCGGCCATTGGCCTGGCCGTCGGACACCCCGTCAGCCAGGTCATCGCCCATGTCGTGCACCAGCATGTCGGTGTATGGCCAGATCAGCTGGAAGCGATGCTCTGCCTGCTTGGCGTTGCGGCTGGTGACGTACTTGGGCACGTGGCAGGCGACGCAATTGGCTTCGTAGAACAGCTTCTTGCCCGCCAGCACGCGGGCGTCGTCGGCGTCGCGCCGCTGCGGCACCGCCAGGTTGGTGGAATAGACGGTGACGAAGTCCATCAGCTTGGCCGGCACTTCTTCGGGGCCAAAGCGCGGCTGCGCGCCATGCGGCATCTTCAGGCACTGCGGCTGGGCCGGCGTGCAATCGCCGTAATGGCTGGGGAACAGTGGCGTGGACAGGCCCATGTCGTTGGAGAACGCCGCGGCGCTTTGCTGCTCGACGGTGGGCTGGCCGGCCTTCAGGTTGAAGCGGCCCAGCACCCGCGCGCCAGTGCGTGCGTCGGTCACCCAGTTGGGCTTGCCCACGATGCCGTCGCGTTTGTCGGCGCCCACGTTGGCCAGGATGTCGGACTCGTGGATGGATTCCAGCAGCCCCAGGCCGATCATCGGCGGCGCCAGGCGCGGCGAAATCTGCGTATCTTTGCGCATCGGGCCATAGCCCAGGTTGTCGATGCGATAGGCCGGCTTCATCAGCGTGGCGGCTTCACCGCCGTTGAGCTTGACGGTGACCGGCGTGTATTCGATTTCCATGCGGCCTTCGGCCGGCAGGCCGGCCACCGCAAAGTTCTGCAATTGCACGCCGTAGACGGGCTCGGGCAGCGCTGCCAGTTCGCCGGGGGCAAGCTTCGGATGACCACGGTCCGGTCCTTGCGGCACCGCCAGGCGCAGCAGCAACGCGACCGCGTCGGGGCGTTCCAAAGGATCGAAGCCCGGCACGGAGCCGCGCCCGTCCTTGGTATGACAGGCCTGGCAAGAACGCGCGTTGAACAGCGGCCCCAGGCCGTCGGACGCCTGCGTGGACGCGGGCGCCGAGACCCAGTCCTTGCGGAACAGGCCGTTGCCCACCTGGAATTCCTGGCGACGCTCGAAGCTCATGTTGGCCGACGGCTGCGAAAAGATGTCGGCGTTGATGAGCTTGTTGGTGGTCGTGGCGCCCGCCTGCATGGTCTCGAAGGTCTCGGCCTTGGAGAAATCGAGCGTGGGCGCGGTGATGGCGAGGACGCGCTTGAGATCGTCGGCGGTCAGATCATCGCGCCCGGCGGGCGCGGGGGGAGCGGCGGCGGCGCCGGCGTGGGCCGACGCCGCCAGTACGGCGGCTAATACGAGCTTCACTTGAATACGGCGTCGGGTTTATCCAGGCTGTCGGAACCTTCGATGGCGACCTTGCCCAGGTCCAGCAGCGTGATCACGCGCTCCAGGCTGCGGGTCTGGTCGACCAGGCGGTCGATGGCGGCCTGC
>JBEBOQ010000108.1:0-18624 GCA_040396375.1 Achromobacter xylosoxidans | reverse complement strand
CCTTGGCGCGCTGGCCGCGCACGCCTTCGACCAGGGTGCAGAAGATGTCGGCGTGGTCGTGGCGCACCCGGCGCTTGTCGGTGACACGGGTCAGGCCGCCGGTGCCGGGCAAGACGCCAAGCAGCGGCACTTCGGGCAAGGCGACCGAGGACGAGCGGTCGTCGATCAGCAGGATTTCGTCGCAGGCCAGGGCCAGCTCGTAGCCGCCGCCGGCGCAGGCGCCATTGAGCGCGGCGATGAACTTCAGGCCACTGTTGCGGCTGGAATCTTCGATGCCGTTGCGGGTTTCGTTGGTGAACTTGCAGAAGTTCACCTTCCAGGCGTGCGAGGACAGGCCCAGCATGAAGATGTTGGCGCCCGAACAGAAGATGCGGTCTTTCATGCTGGTGACGACCACGCTGCGCACTTCGGGATGTTCGAAGCGAACGCGCTGCAGGGCGTCGTGCAATTCGATGTCCACGCCCAGGTCGTAGGAATTGAGCTTGAGCTTGTAGCCGGGACGCAGGCCGCCGTCTTCCGCGACGTCCATCGCCAGCGTGGCGACCGGGCCGTCGAACGTCAGGCGCCAATGACGGTACTGGGCGGGTTCGGTGCGGAAATCGACCTTGGGGGCTGTGCTGCTCATCGCGAATCTCCTCTACATCCTGCCGGACAGGAAAAATACTGCACTACATGAATTATTGTGCAGATTAGTGCAGGCGAAAATCAGCGTCAAGCAAAAGATGCATAAAAGTGCATGTCCGGAAGGGCGACACAGACCGGCTCGCCCAAAAGCACAGGGCCGCCCAATGGGCGGCCCTGCGCAGCATCTACCGAGGCGCGAAAGCTATAGCGGCAGCCCGCAGGCCTTGCGCACCTGGGTGCGCAGCCCGGCGAAACTTTCCTCCACTTCCAGGTGGCTGGTGACCCAGGTCAGGTCGGCCTTGGCGTAGAAGGCTTCGCGGCCGGCCAGGATGCGCTTCAAGTCCGCCATGGCTTCGTTATTGCCCGACATGGGCCGGAAGTCGCCCTGCGCCATGACCCGGCCCATGTGCTCTTCGGGGGTGGCGCGCAGCCACACCGTATAGCAATGGGCCAGCAACAGATTCAGCGTGGCAGGCTCGGACACCAGTCCGCCAGGCGTGGCCAGCACCATTTCCGGATAGATCTGAACCGCCTCTTCAAGCGCACGGCGCTCGTAGCGGCGGTAGGCATTGGGGCCGTAGAGATTGTGGATTTCCAGGATGCTGCAGCCGGCCACGCGCTCGATCTCGCGGTTCAGCTCGACAAAGGGGTAGCCCAGGTCGTCGGCCAGCATCTGGCCCAGGGTCGACTTGCCGGCGCCGCGTAGGCCGATCAGCGCCACGCGCTGGGTGCGGTTGGGGCGCTGGGCGCCTGCGCCCACGCCAAACAACTGCGTCAGCGCTTCGCGCGCGCGCTGCAGGTCGGATTCGGTGCGGCCGCTGAGCAGTTCGCGGATCAGCAGCCAATCGGGCGATTCGGTGGTGACGTCGCCCACCAGCTCGGCCAGGGCGCAGTTGAAGGCCTTGGCAATCTGCAGCAGGACCAGGATCGACGCATTGCCGACCCCGTGTTCGAGGTTGGCCAGATGGCGCTCGGACACGCCGGTCGCTTGCGACAGGCCCTTGCGCGTCATGCCGCGGATGGCCCGCAGGCGGCGCACCCGTTCGCCCAATGCCACCAGGAAAACTTCCCGTTGGGGTTCTTCGGACGGCGCTGCGTCTAGCGCTTGATTCATGGTGTAGCTAACTCCGCAAATACCCTGATAACACTCGATTTATGCACTATAGTGCTTGACCCAGATCAATGGAAGCACTATTTTTCCTCAAACAGCTTCAACAGGGCGTCAGGTGCGGCAAAACAGCACTGGACTGCATCCGCCGCTGAAGCGCCGACAGTGTAAAGGAGGAGCCCGGTGAGCACGCCTGAACGATTCCACGCCCTGATGCGCCAGCTGACGGACCTGATGGCGGGGCAGCCCCTGGACGGCGCCCTGCAAGACCGGCTGAACCGCGACGCCGGCCCCGCCAGCACGCTGTACGCCGACATCTTCGCGACCTGTAGGCAGGGCGTGGCCGACGGCTGGATGTGCAACCGCGAAGGCGGCGGCATCCGCTACGGTCGGGTCATCAAGCCGGCCGCCGACCTGGCGGGCTGTTCGGTCGACGTGGTCGACATGGACGACCTGGCCGGCCCCCACCATGCCCACCCCAACGGCGAAGTCGACATGATCATGCCACTGAGCGCCGGCGCCCGCTTTGACGGCCAGGGCGCCGGCTGGCTGGTCTACGGCCCGGGCAGCGCGCACCGCCCCACCGTGACCCAGGGCCGCGCGCTGGTCCTGTACCTGCTGCCCGGCGGCGCCATCGATTTCGGGCGCCCATAACCCCCAAACGACAAGCCGGGCCGACAACAGGCCCGCCATGGCCGGCCATCGCCCACAAGGGTCGACACAGACCCAACGCCGGCCAGGACTACAGGACATCAGGAGACAACCGTGAACGCCTGCCCCGCCGAACTGAACTTCGCCAGCCACCTGGCCGCGTTGAACGCGCCACGCGCCGCCAAGCCGGCCTATATCGACGACACCCGCCAACTGACCTATGGCGAACTGGCCGAGCGCGTGGCGCGCATGGCCGGCGCGCTGCGCCAGTTGGGCCTGCGGCGCGAAGAACGCGTGCTGCTGCTGATGCAGGACACAGTGGACTGGCCGGTGGTGTTCCTGGGCGCCCTGCACGCCGGCGTGGTGCCGGTAGCCGTGAACACGCTGCTCACGGCGGAGGATTACGCCTACATTCTTGGCCACAGCCGGGTGCGGGCCGCGTTTGTCTCGGGCGCCTTGTTACCGGTGCTGCAAGCGGCGCTGGCCCAGGCGCCGGGCGAAGTCGAACACCTGGTCGTGTCGCAACCCCTTGCACCGTTGCCGGCGGGCGCCCACGACGTTGACGCGTTGCTGGCTGCGGCGCCCTTGGCGCCCGCGGTGCGCACGCTGTCTGATGAAATCGCGTTCTGGCTGTATTCGTCCGGCTCCACCGGCAAGCCCAAGGGCGTGGTGCACACCCACGGCAATCTCTGGCATACCGCCGAGCTCTACGCCAAACCGGTGCTGGGCATCCGTGAAGACGACGTGGCGTTTTCCGCGGCCAAGCTGTTCTTCGCCTACGGCCTGGGCAATGGCCTGACGTTTCCGCTGTCGGTGGGCGCCACCGTCGTCCTGATGGCCGAACGCCCTACCCCGCAGGCCGTATTCCAGCGCCTGACGCAGCATCGCCCCACCGTATTCTATGGCGTGCCGACGCTGTACGCCAGCATGCTGGCCGCGCCCGATCTGCCGCCGCGCGAGCGGGTCGCCATGCGTGTCTGCACCTCGGCCGGCGAGGCCTTGCCGCGCGATATCGGCGAACGCTTCACGCGTCACTTCGGCTGTGAAATCCTGGATGGCATCGGCTCGACCGAGATGCTGCACATCTTCATCTCGAACCAGGCCGGCCAGCTGCGCTACGGCACCACGGGCAAGCCGGTGCCGGGCTACGAGGTGCAACTGCGCGACGACAACGGCGCGCCCGTACCCACCGGCGCCATTGGCGACCTCTACATCAAGGGCCCCAGCGCCGCGCTGATGTATTGGAACAACCGCGACAAGACGCGCCAATGCTTCCTGGGCGACTGGCTCAAAAGCGGTGACAAATACGCCTGCGATGACGACGGCTACTACACCTATGCGGGCCGCAGCGACGACATGATCAAGGTCAGCGGCCAGTATGTGTCGCCGGTCGAAGTGGAGAACATCCTGGTGCAGCACGAGGCCGTGCTGGAAGCCGCGGTGATCGGCGTGCCGGACCACGACGGACTGGTCAAGACCAAGGCCTACGTGGTGCTGCGGCCGGGCTTTGCGCCCGATGCGCAGACGGGTGCCGACCTGCAGCGCTATGTGAAGCAGCACCTGGCGCCCTTCAAGTATCCGCGCCAGATCGATTTCACCGACGAACTGCCCAAGACCGCCACCGGCAAGATCCAGCGCTTCCGGCTGCGCCAGCTGGAACAGGCCGCGCTATGACCGCCGCCCGCGCCCCCCTCGCCTCCGCCGACGACGCCAGCTGGGTCGCGCTGCACGCGCTGGGCCGCGACCTGCGCCTGGAGTACCGCTGGCTCGCGCCAGAGCGCCGGCAAGCGCCGCTGCTGGTATTCCTGCACGAAGGGTTGGGCTCGGTGTCGATGTGGAAAGACTGGCCGCAGCAGGTGTGCGAGGCCGCCGGCTGTCGCGGGCTGGTGTATTCGCGCTACGGCTATGGCCAGTCCACGCCGCTGGCGGCCGTCGAGAAACGGGCCGCCGATTTCATGCACCGCGAGGCTGCCGAGGTATTGCCCGCGCTGTTTGCCGCGTTGGGCGTCGACCCCGCGCAAGACCGGCCCGTCCTGTTCGGCCACAGCGACGGCGGCTCCATCGCCTTGCTGTACGCGGCCCTGCATCCGCTTGCGGTGGCCGGCGTGGCGGTGGCCGCGCCGCATATCTTTGTCGAGCCGCGCACCGTGGCCCATATCCAGCTGGCCCGCCAGGCCTATCGGGACACCGACCTGCGCGAGCGGCTGGCGCGCCACCATGCCGACGTGGACTCGGCCTTCCGGGGCTGGAACGACATCTGGCTGGACCCCGGCTTTGCCGCCTGGAACATCCAGGCCAGCCTGCCCGCCATCACCTGCCCGGTGCTGGCCATGCAGGGCATCGACGACGAATACGGCACGCTGGCGCAGATCCGCGACATCCGCCGCGCCGCGCCCCAGACGCAACTGCTGGAAATTCCCGACTGCCGGCATTCGCCGCACAAGGACCAGCCCGCCACCGTCATCCAGGCCATCGCCGGTTTCATCGGCGCGCTGGACCAACCCGGCCGCCCTTGCGGCAGCCCATAACAAGTACGGAGACCCACCATGACCCACGCCCTGACCCGGGCCGCGCTAGGCGCGGCCCTGATGCTGGCCGCAAGCGGCGCCCTGGCCGCCGACAAACTCAAAGTCGGCTTCATGCTGCCTTACAGCGGCACCTTCGCCGCGCTCGGCAACGCCATCGAGAACGGCTTCAAGCTGTATGTGGCCGAACAAGGCGGCAAGCTCGGCGGGCGCGAGATCGAATACTTCAAGGTCGATGACGAATCCAATCCATCCAAGGCCGCCGAAAACGCCAACCGCCTGATCAAGCGCGACCAGGTGGATGTGCTGATCGGCACCGTGCATTCGGGCGTGGCGATGGCACTGGCCAAGGCCGCCAAGGATGCCGACACCACGCTGATCGTGACCAACGCGGGCGCCAACGCCATCACCGGCCCGCTGTGCGGCCCCGGCATCTTCCGCACCTCGTTCACCAACTGGCAGCCGGCCTACGCCATGGGGCCGGTGGCCAAGGCGCGCGGCCACAAGACGGCGGTCACCATCACCTGGAAGTACGCGGCCGGCGACGAGGCCATCGGCGGCTTCAAGGAAGGCTTCGAGCAGGCCGGCGGCAAGGTGGTCAAGGAACTGAGCCTGCCCTTCCCCAATGTGGAATTCCAATCGCTGTTGACCGAGATCGCCGCGCTCAAGCCGGACATGGTGTTCACCTTCTTTGCCGGCGGCGGCGCGGTGAAGTTCGTGCAGGACTACCATGCGGCCGGCCTGGACAAGACCATTCCACTGTATGGCTCGGGATTTCTCACCGACGGCACCTTGCAGGCACAGGGCGCATCGGCCCAGGGCCTGCTGACCACGCTGCATTACGCCGACGGCCTGAATACGCCACGCGACAACGCTTTTCGCGCGGACTATGCCAAGGCCTACGGCGCCCAGCCCGATGTCTATGCCGTGCAGGGCTACGACGCGGCGCAGCTGATGCAGTTTGGCCTGGGCGCAGTGCAAGGCGATTTCACCAAGAAGGCCGACTTCCGCCAGGCGATGCGTGGCGCCACGGTGGACAGCCCGCGCGGCGCATTCACGCTGTCGGCAGCGGGCAATCCGGTGCAGGACATCTACCTGCGCCGCGTCGACGGGCTGGAGAACAAGGTGGTCGAGGTAGCCGTGCGCAAGCTGGCCGATCCGGCCCGCGGCTGCAAGCTCTAGGCGCGGCGGAGGCCACATGGACATCAGCATCCTGCTCATCCAGAGCCTGAACGCCTTCCAGTACGGCTTGCTGCTGTTCCTGGTGGCCAGCGGCTTGACGCTGATCTTCGGCATCATGGGCATCATCAATCTGGCCCATGGCAGCTTCTACATGATCGGCGCCTACATGGCGTTCGCGCTCGGTCCGGTGGTGGACCGCTGGCTGGGCGGCGGCTTCCTGGCCACGCTGGTCGTGTGCGTGGCAGCCGCTGCCGCCCTGGGCTATCTGCTGGAAGCGGCGTTCTTCAGCTATCTCTATCGCCGCAACCACCTGCAGCAGGTGCTGATGACCTACGGGCTGATCCTGGTGTTCGAAGAACTGCGCAGCATCCTGGTGGGCAACGACGTGCATGGCGTGCCGCTGCCCACCTGGCTGCAAGGCAGCATCGCGCTGGGCGATGTGATGACCTATCCGGTGTATCGGCTCTTCATCTCGGCGGTGGGTATCGTGGTGGCCCTGCTGCTGTACTGGGTCATCGCGCGCACGCGGCTGGGCATGATGCTGCGCGCCGGCGCCAGCAACCGCGAGATGACCGGGTCGCTGGGCATCGACGTCAACAAGCTGTACCGGCTGGTGTTCGCCGCCGGCGTGGCGCTGGCGGCGCTGGCCGGCAGCATCGCCGCGCCGGTGTCGTCGGTGTATCCGGGCATGGGCAACGGCGTGCTGATCATCTGTTTCGTGGTGGTGGTGATCGGCGGCATCGGCTCGATCCGCGGCGCGTTCCTGGCGGCGATGCTGGTGGGCGTGGTCGAGACCTTCGGCCAGGTGCTGTTCCCCGCCGCCGCCGGCGTGCTGGTGTACGTGCTGATGGCCGCGATTCTGCTGTGCAAGCCCGAAGGGCTGTTCAAACAGGGCTGACCATGAATGTGAATCGACTCCTGCCTGTCGCGACCCTGCTGGCGCTGGCCGCCTTCGCCTGGAGCGGCAGCGACTACTACACCGGCCTGGCCGTGAAGATCATGATCTACGCGGTGTTCGCGCTCAGCCTGCAGTTGCTGGTGGGCGGCGCGGGGCTGGTCAGCCTGGGGCACGCGGCGTTCTTCGGCATCGGCGCCTATGCCGCCGCGCTGCTGTCGCCGCAGTCGGAAGCGGCCAGCCTGTGGTGGCTGCTGCCGGCGGCGCTGCTGGCCGCGGCCGCCTACGCCGCGCTGACCGGCGCGCTGGCGCTGCGCACGCGCGGCGTGTACTTCATCATGGTGACGCTGGCCTTCGCGCAGATGGCGTACTACGTGTTCCATGACACCAAGGTCGGCGGCGGCAGCGACGGCATCTACCTGTATTTCCGGCCGCGGGCCGAGATCGGCGGCTGGCTGCCGTTCGACCTGGACCAGGGCAACGCCTACTACTTCTTCGTGCTGGCCTGCCTGGCGCTGACCTGGGGCTTCCTGGCCCTGCTGCGGCGCTCGCCGTTCGGCGCGGCGCTGGCCGGCATCCGCATCAACGAACAGCGCATGCGGGCGGCCGGCTATTCCACCTATCCCTACAAACTGGCGGCCTACGTCATCGGCGCCGCGCTGGCCGGCCTGGCCGGCTTCCTGTTCGCGCTCAAGGACGGCTTCGTCACGCCCGAGCTGCTGGCCTGGGAACAGTCGGGGCTGGTGCTGCTGATGGTGATCCTGGGCGGCATGGGCAGCCTGGGCGGCGCGGTGCTGGGCACCGCGGCCCTGGTGCTGCTGCAGGAACTGTTCCAGTCGCAGGCGCTGTTCGGCGACTATGCGCGCCACTGGCACCTGCCGCTGGGCGTGGCGATCATCGTGCTGGTGGCGTTGCTGCCCGACGGCCTGGCGGGCCTGCCGGCGCAATGGCGGCGGTGGCGCGCCCGGCATGCCGGGCATGCGCAGGCCGCACCCGCAACGACACCGCCCCCTCACCGCCCGCTGCGCTGCGCCTGCCGATGTCCGGAGAACCCCATGCCTGATCCCCTGCTGACCGCCCGCGCCGTCACGCGCCGCTTTGGCGGGCTGACCGCCGTCAACGACGTCTCGCTGACGCTGCACCCCGGTGAAGTCCATGCCGTCATCGGCACCAACGGCGCGGGCAAGTCGACCCTGATCAATATCCTGTCGGGCGAACTGGCGCCCAGCAGCGGCCAGGTCGCGCTGGCGGGGCGCGACATTACCGCCTGGGGCCAGCCCGAGCGGGCCCGGGCCGGGCTGGGCCGCAGCTATCAGCGGTCGACCTTGTTTCCCGAATTGAGCGTGTTCGAAAACTGCCGCCTTGCCGCACAGGCGCGGCGCCAGCGGTTCTGGCACTGGTGGCGGCCGGCGGCGTCCTGCGCCACCAGCGCCGAGCTGGCCACGCAGGCATTGGCACGCACCGGGCTGGCCGACGCCGCCGCCCAAGCTGCCGGACTGCTGCCGCATGGCCGCAAGCGCCAACTGGAAATTGCAATGTGCCTGGCCGGCGAGCCGCAAGTGCTGTTGCTGGACGAACCGCTGGCCGGCATGGGGCCGGAGGAAACCGACCGCATCCTGGCGCTGCTGCGCACGCTCAAGGCCAGCCACGCCATCCTGCTGGTGGAGCACGACATGGACGCGGTGTTCCGCATCGCCGACACCATCACCGTGATGGTCAACGGCAGCAGCATCGCCAGCGGCGACCCGGCGCGGATCCGCGCCAATGCCGAGGTGCGCACCGCCTACCTGGGCGAAGACCTGGACGGAGACTTCACATGCGCGCACTGATCGAGGCCGACGGCCTGCACGTGTACTACGGCGCCAGCCACGTGCTGCGCGGCGTCGGCCTGCGCATCGGCGCCGGCGAGTCCGTCGGACTGGTGGGCCGCAACGGCATGGGCAAGACCACGCTGATCCGCAGCCTGGTCGGCCAGGTGCGCAGCGCGCAGGGCCGCGTGGCGGTGCGCGGCGCCGACTGCACCCGCGCCCGGCCGCACGCCATCGCGCAGATGGGCGTGGCCTACGTGCCCGAGGGCCGCGGCATCTTCCCCAACCTGAGCGTGCGCGAGAACCTGCTGGTGGCGGCGCGCGCCGGCGAACAGGGGCGGCGCGACTGGACCTATGCGCGGGTGCTGGAGACCTTCCCGCGCCTGACGGAACGGCTGGGCCATGGCGGCCAGCAGCTGTCGGGCGGCGAACAGCAAATGCTGGCGATCGGCCGGGCGCTGATGACCAACCCCGACCTGCTGATCCTGGACGAAGCCACCGAAGGCCTGGCGCCGCTGATCGTGGCCGAGATCTGGAAGATCATCCGGCAGATCCGCGCCACCGGCATGTCGACGCTGATCGTCGACCGCAACTACCGCGCGGTGCTGGCGCACACCGACCGCTGCCTGGTGATGGAAAAGGGATTGATCGTGCGGGACGGCGACAGCGCGGCGCTGGCCGCCGCGCCGGAACAACTGACGCGCTACCTGGGCGTCTGATCGCCCCGCGCCTGCTCCTTGCAGCACGGGGCAAAAGCGTCAGATCAGCGCTTCGATCAGGAACGGGCCGCGGCGCTTCAGGCCGTCCTGCAAGGCGCGGGCAAAGCCTTCCACGGTATCGACGCTGACCGCCTCCACGCCCATGCCGCGCGCCAGGTGAGCCCAGTCCAGGTACGGCTCTTCCAGGTCGAGCATGCGGCGCGCGTTGCGGCCCGGCTCCTGCACGCCCACGTTCTTCATCTCGCCGTGCAGCGTGGCGTAGGAACGGTTGGCCAGGATCACCGTCAGGCAGTCCAGGTTTTCGCGCGCCTGCGTCCACAGCGCCTGCAAGGTGTACATGCCGCTGCCATCGGCCTGCAGGGTGATGACCTTGCGGTCCGGGCAGGCCACCGCCGCGCCCGCCGCCAGCGGCAGGCCGATGCCGATGGCGCCGCCGGTCAGCATCAGCCAGTCGTGCGGCGCGCTGCTGGCGCTGTAGATCGGGAATTCGCGGCCCTGGGTGATGGACTCGTCGCAGACGATGGCGTTGTCGGGCAGGTGATGCGCCACCAGGATGTTGACGGCGGCGCCGGTCAGCTTGCCGCTGGCCGGCACCTCGTAGGCCGGCGCCGGCGCGGCCAGGCGCGGCGCGTCGGCGGCGATGCCCAGTTCATCGGCCAGCCATTCCAGCGCGTGCGCCAGGTCCTGCTCGACGGTGGCCAGCACGATCTTCTCGCAGTCCTCGGGCGCCAGCAGGCTGGGCTTGCCGGGATAGGCGAAAAAGCCCACCGGCGCCTTGGCGCCGACCAGCACCAGGTGGCGCACGTCCTTGAGCTTGGCCACGGCCAGGTCGATCGGATAGGGCAGCCGGTCCACCGGCGTGCGGTCGCCGCCGCGCTCGATGCGGCGGTTGGAGGTTTCGGACAGCAGCCGCACGCCGGTGGCGCGCGCGATGCGGCCGGCGGCGTCGAGCGCGCGCTGGCGCAGCGCGGTGCTGCCCAGCATCAGCGTGGTGACTTCGCCGGAACGGATCGCCTTGGCGGCGGCGCGCACGGCCTCGATGGTGGTGTGCGGCACGGCTTCATCGACCACCTTGACCACCTGGGAGTCGGCAGGCAGCTCGGTCCAGGCGGAGTTGGCCGGCAGGATCAGGGTGGCGATGTTGCCCGGATGGCGGCGCGCCACGGCGATGGCCTCGGCGGCGTCGGCCGACATCGATTCGGCCGACATGCCGCGCTTGACCCAATGCGACATGGGCCGCGCCACGCCTTCGACGTCGCTGGTCAGCGGCGCGTCGTATTGCACGTGATAGGTGGCGTGATCGCCCACGATGTTGACCATGGGCGTGCGTGCGCGCTTGGCGTTATGCAGGTTGGCCAGGCCGTTGCCCAGGCCCGGGCCCAGGTGCAGCAAGGTGGCGGCCGGCTTGTCGGCCATGCGCGCATAACCGTCGGCCGCGCCCGTCACCACGCCTTCGAACAAACCCAGCACACAGCGCATTTTCGGCTTGCGATCCAGCGCCGCCACAAAGTGCATCTCGGACGTGCCCGGGTTGGCAAAGCAGACGTCCACATCGTTGGCAAGGAGGGTATCGCAAAGACTATCAGCGCCGTTCATCGTGTTTCCCTGGTTGTTTTGTTTGGCTGGGGCGAGCGGCTGCGCGCCTGCCCCTTGGCATGATAGGTAGCGTAGCGCAAAGTCGGTAGAGCCATTTGCGCGGCCCGGCATGGAACCATTTGCGCGTTCCGGCTACCGGAATTTCCATCGACGCCGGGCCAGGGACCGTCCCTAAGCCAGGATCTGCCCCAGGAACGCCTGCGCACGCTCGGAACGCGGCGCGGAAAAGAAGTTGTCCGGCGTGTCGACCTCGACGATCGCGCCCTGGTCCATGAACACCACCCGGTCGCCGACCTCGCGCGCAAACCCCATTTCGTGCGTGACGCAGACCATGGTCATGCCGTCGCGCGCCAGCGTCACCATGGTGTCCAGCACTTCCTTGACCATCTCGGGGTCCAGCGCGGACGTGGGCTCGTCAAACAGCATGATCTTGGGCTGCATGCACAGCGCGCGGGCAATCGCCACGCGCTGCTTCTGGCCGCCGGACAACTGACCGGGATACTTGGCCGCGTGCTGCGGGATCTTGACGCGTTCCAGGTATTGCATGGCGCGCCGCTCGGCCTCTTCGCGCGCCACGCCCTTGACCAGCATCGGCGCCAGCGTGCAGTTCTCCAGCACGGTCAGGTGCGGGAACAGGTTGAAATGCTGGAACACCATGCCCACTTCGGCGCGAATGCGCTCGATGTTCTTGACGTCGTCGTTCAGCTCGATGCCGTCGACCACGATGCAGCCCTTCTGGTGTTCTTCCAGCCGGTTCAGCAGGCGGATGGTGGTCGACTTGCCCGAGCCCGACGGGCCGCACAGGATCAGCTTTTCGCCAGGCTGGACCTGCAGGTCCAGCCCGTCCAGCACCTGGAAGTCGCCATACCATTTCGACACGCCCTGCATCGTGATGATGGGCGCCGCGTGATTCATTCCGTCCATGGCGTCAGGCCTTTGAGATGTCGTGGTTGTCGCCGGCGCCGCTCCAGTAGCCCGGCACGGTCAGGCGCTTTTCCGAGCGACGGAACAAGTAGGCCAATATGCTGCACAGCGCGAAGTAGATGACGCCGACCATGGTGTAGACCGTCAGGGCCTGGAAGGTGGCGCCGGCCAGCATTTCGCCGGCGCGCATCAATTCGTACACGCTGATCACCGCCACCAGCGAGGTCTCCTTGATCAGCACCAGCGCGTAGTTGCCCAGCGCCGGAAAGATGGTGCGCAGCGCCTGTGGCAACACAATGCGTTGCAGCCGCTGCCCGCGGCGCAGGCCCAGCGCGCGCGCCGCTTCGTACTGGCCGGAATCCACCGACTGGATGCCGCTGCGGAACAGCTCGGCCAGATAGGCGCCGAAGTTCAGCGTCAATCCCAGCACGCCGGCCACGAAGCCGTTGATCACCACGCCCATTTCAGGCAGGCCGTAGTAGATATAGAACAGCTGGAGCAGCAGCGGCGTGCCGCGGATGATGTCGATATACAGGCGCGCGGCGCGGCTCAGCGCCCGGTGCCGCGACAGCCGGCACAGGCAGACGACCAGGCCCAGCGCCACCGCCAGGAATGCCGAACAGAAAAACAGCGCCAGGGTCCAGACCGTGCCTTCGGCCAGGGGGGTCAGGTACATGCGCAGGGTAGCGAGATCCAAGTCGTGCTCCTTATCCGTGCCGTGAAGGCCTTATTTGCTGAGCAGGTCCGACACGCCCCACTTCTGCCCGATAGCGGCCATCTCGCCGTTGCGCTTCATCTCGGCCAATGCAGCGTTGACGGCGTCCAGCAGCGCGGCGTTGCCCTTTTGCACCGCCATGCCCACCTGCCACTTGCGCTGCGGCTGATAGCCGGTGTCCAGCTTTACGCCAGGAATGTTCTTGGTCTTGATCTGGTAGATGATGCTGGGCGGATCGACGATGCCCAGGTCGATGCGGCCAGCGCGCACATCGGCCAGCAGCGTCGAATAGTCCTGGTAGGTGGACACCTTGGTGCCCGGCATGTCCTTGATCATGTTGAACTGCACCGAGTCCACCAGCACGCCGACTTTCTGGCCCTGCATGTCTTCGAACTTGCCGTAGCGCTTGGTGGCCTTGTCGCTCACCACGATGCCCTCGCCCCACTCGTAGACCGGCGCCGAGAAGTCAATGGCGCGGGCGCGTTCCTCGGTGATGAACAAGGGCGCGGACATGACGTCGGCGCGGCCCGAGGTCAGGGTCGGGATCAGGCCCGAAAACGGCACGTCGGCCAGCTTGTCAGCCACGCCCAGGTGCTTGGCCACGCCCGCGGCCACGTCCACCATGATGCCTTCCAGGCGGTTCGATTGCGGGTTCTTGAAGCCGTGCGGCGGCGCGGATGCCGTGGTGACCACGTTCAACGTCTTGTCGGCGCGCACTTCTTCCAGCGTGCGCGCCGCGCCGGCGCCGGCCTGGACCAGCAGCGCGGCCGAAGCCAGGCCGAGCAGGATGGATTTGAGTTTCATGGAATTCCCCTTGTATGAATGAATGCCGCGGGCACCGGATCAGGCCGGACGCCCTTGCGGGTACTGCCGTACCGCCACTGCCGCCAGCGCGCAGAATTCCTGCACGACGGTGGCGGCCAGGAAAGCCGTGGCGCCCTGCACATCCTGCGGCGGCGAAACCGTATTGACGTCGAAGGCCACGAAGTTCAGCCCGGCCAGTTGGCGCAGCAGCGCCAGCCCCTCTTTGGGCGACAGGCCGCCCCACTCCGGCGTGCAGACGCCGGGCGCGCACGACGGATCGAAGATGTCCATGTCGAAACACAGATAGACCGGCCGCTCGCCAATGCGCTGCTTGATGTCGTCCAGCGCGCCCTTCTGGTCTGCGTCGAATTCGTCGTAGGGCACGATCGTGTAGCCCACCTCGCGGCCGAACTCCAGCACGCCCGGCATGAAGGAACTGCCGCGCGTGCCGACGTGGAAACTGCGCTGCACATCCAGCAGGCCCTCTTCGGCGGCGCGGGTGAAGGTGGTGGCGGTGTTGTAGCCAGGGATCGGATAGGTGTCGGTGTGCGAATCGAAATGCAGCACCACGAAGTCGGGATGGCGTTGCGCCACGGCGCGCAGTTGCGGCAGCGTGACCGCGCCGTCGCCGCCCATCGAAATAGGAATGGCGCCCGCATCCAGGATGGCGCCGATGCCGGCCTCGATCAGCGGATACGACGCGTCCGGGTCGCCGGGATGGCAGGCCACGTTGCCCACGTCGACCGCCCGCAGGAATTCAGGCGGGTTGTCGATGCCGTGGCGGCGGAAGATATCGACGGGTCGCAGCAATCGCGACTGCTCGCGGATGGCGTCCGGCCCCTGGCGCGAGCCGACCCGGAAAGGATGCGTGCCGCAATCGAACGGAATGCCCACGACGCAGGCGCGCGCGGCGCCCGTGCCGGCGACGCGGGCCGACGGCAAACCCATGAATCCCGCGACGGGATGAAAACAGACTTCGGCGGACGGCGGCACAGCGCGACTCCCAGGCGTCAGCCAGTCGCATTGGGTTGCGTCTGGCTGCAAGTTTAGATTCAATCGAATCGCTGTGCGATACGATCGTGTCAAAACTAGATTAACGCGCACGAAGCAAGGCCGCCAATTAGGGTGTTCCCCTGAATTGCGGATCTAATTCCTGAGTTAATTAGTCTGGAATAAGCCTTAACCGGCACCCGCCTGGTGCATCGCCCGCGCACCGGATCGCGGCGCGCCGAGACGAAAGGTCAGGCCTCGTCGCCCGAGAACGGCAACGCGTCGCGCAGCGAGCCGCCGGGCGGCTCCAATTCATAGAAGGGATGCGAACGCCCCAACGTGCGGGACGCGCTGATGGCATGCGCGGTTTCCACCACTTGCGGGCCGAATACGGCCTGCGCCTGCTCGAACGACCAGCGGCTGGAAGGCACCGACACATTGACGGCGCCCAGCGGCGTGCCGCCGGCGTCCAGCACGGCCGCGCTGACGGTGATGTCGCCAGGGTAGAACTCGCCGTTGGAGCGCGCATAGCCGTGGCGGCGCGCGAATTCCAGTTCGGCAAGCAGCGCGTCCACGTCCGTGATGGTGGCTGCCGTATAAGCCTTGCGGTCGCAGCGTTCCAGCAGATCGCGCGCCACGTCCGGGCTCAGCCGCGCCAGCACCGCGCGGCCGGCCGCCGTGCAGTACAGCGGCAAGCGCATGCCGACCGGCATGTTGACGAACATTTCCTTGTGGGTGGCAAAGCGCGCCACGTAGACCATGTCCAGTCCGTCGGGCTCGGCCAGGCTGCAGGTTTCCTGGCAGTTGCGGTTCAGCGAATGCAGGAATGGGTTGCCGCCCAGCACCAGCGGGCTGGTCTGGACGTATTTCATGCCCAGTTCCAGCGACCAGGGGCCCAGCGAAAATTTCTTGCTGGCCGGGTCCTTGCGCAAATAGCCCAGCGTCCAGAGCGTATGCGCAAAGCGCTGCACCGAGCTTTTGCTCAAGCCCGTGGCCTCGGCCAGTTCGGGCAGCGTCATCGCCGGCCGTCCTTCGCTGAAGGCCCTGAGCACGGAAACGCCGCGAGCGAGCGCGGCGATGAACAAGGGGGAATCCTCGGCGGGTCGGGTCTGCGTCATGGCGCGCGGTGCGTCCGGTGGAAAAGCGCATAGCGTACCGCATAACGGTTCGCCCGTATCGCAGGGCGATCCCTATCGCTGGCCACCATGCGGCAGGCGCCGCCCCCAAAAGAAAGCGGCCCGCGTAAACGGGCCGCTTTGCCTCATGCCGCCGCTTCTAGCGGATCGGCCACGGGTACATCGCCCCGCCCTTGCTCCACAGCGCATTGGTGCCGCGTTGCAGGCCCAGCTTGCTGTCCTTGCCGACGTTGCGCTCGAACACTTCGCTGTAGTTGCCCACGGCCTTGATGGCGTTGTAGGCCCACTTTTCATCCAGGCCCATGTTCTTGCCGGCCCCCGGCGTCACGCCCAGGATGCGCAAGACGTTGGGGTTGTTGCTCTTGAGCATTTCGTCCACGTTCTTCTGGGTGATGCCGTATTCCTCGGCTTCCAGCAGCGCGAACAACGTCCAGCGAACGATGCCCAGCCAGTTCTCGTCACCCTGGCGCACCATGGGACCCAGCGGTTCCTTGGAGAAGCGTTCCGGCAGGATTTCGTAGTCGTCCGGCTTGGCGACCTGCGTGGCGCGCACGGCGGCCAATTGCGAGGCGTCGTCGGTGAAGGCGTCGCAGCGGCCCGATTCGAACGCGCGCACGACCTCGGTGACCTTGTCGATCACGACCGGCTTGAATTCGATGTTGTTGGCGCGGAACCAGTCGGCCAGGTTCAGTTCGGTGGTGGTGCCCGGCTGCACGCAGACGGTGGCGCCGTTCAGTTCCTTGGCGCTTTTCACGCCCAGCTTCTTGTTCACCAGGATGCCCTGGCCGTCGTAGAAGCTGGCGGCCACGGCCGACAAGCCCAGCGAGGTATCGCGGGTCTGGGTCAGCGTGACGGTGCGCAGCAGCACGTCGACTTCGCCCGACTGCAGCGCCGTGAAGCGTTGCTGGGTCGACAGCGCCGTGCCCTTGTATTTGGTCGAATCACCGAACACGGCGGCGGCCACGGCGCGGCAGATGTCCACGTCCATGCCTTCCCATTCGCCCTTGCTGTTGGTGGCCGAGAAGCCCGACACGCCGTCGGTCAAGCCGCACTGCACATAGCCCTTCTTCTTGACCGCATCCAGCGTGGGGCCAGCCACCGCCGCCTGGGACGCGCAAGCCAGGGCAAGCGCGCCGGCAGCAAACGAGATCAACCGCTTCATTATCGCTTCTCCAAAATGAGGGGCCCGCGCCGGCCTGTAGGCCTGCCGCGGCTGAAACCGAGCCCATGCTTTGCGGGCCGGCCGCCAGATTACGCGATGTCCACGGTGTGAACAACGCGCAACCCCCTAGAGGAAACCCGAGGTGAAAGCGTCCTGTAATAAGCGCTGAAGTCCGATCACCGAACTTTATCCGCACCCTGCTGCGCCGATGGCGCCCCCCCTGCGTGCCATACTTTTTTCGCGTCCTGTCCGAAAGGCGGCGCAATCGACATTCCCAGAAAAACCGGCCGCGCCACAACAAAAACCCGGGCCGCGCGCCGGCATTCGGCCGACTCATGGAGGAGACAAATCCATGGCACAAGCAAGGAAACCGCAGCCCCGCAGCCTTGCGGCGAAAAATCGCCGCCACGCCCTGAAAACCCTGATGGTCGCCACGCTGGCCGCCTGCGGCCTGACCGCCGGCGCTGCCCATGCGGCCGACGATTGGCCCAGCAAGCCCATCAAGGTGATCGTGCCCTACACACCGGGCGGGTCCACCGACATCGTCACGCGCATCGTGATGGAAAAGCTGGGGCCGCGCCTGAAGCAGACCATCATTGTCGAGAACCGGCCAGGCGCCAACAGCAGCGTGGGCGCGGGCCTGGCAGCCAAGGCCGAGCCGGATGGCTACACCTTCCTGTCCATCCTGCCTGCTTTCATCATCAACTTTCATTTGTACAAGTTGGGCTACAAGCCTGAAGACCTGACGCCGGTGGCGCAGATGGCCGACCTGCCGCTGTTCCTGTTCGTGGCACAGGACCTTCCCGTGAACAACCTGGCAGAGCTGGTCGCCTATGCGCGCAAGAATCCCGACAAGCTGACCTACGCGTCCAGCGGCAATGGATCCAGCGCGCATCTGACCGGCGCCGACTTCGCGCTACGCAACAAGCTCACGATGACGCATGTGGCCTACAAGGGCAGCGCGCCCATCCTGACCGACCTGTTGGGTGGCCGGGTATCCATGGTGTTCGACCCCATCCTGGTGCCGATGCAATACGTGAAGCAGAACCGCCTGAAGGCGCTGGGCTTTACAGGCAAGGCGCGCTGGCCCACCGAACCCGACATTCCCACCATGGAAGAAGCCGGCATGCCGGGCTTTGTGACCGGCTCCTGGGCCGGCCTGATGGCGCCGGCCAACACGCCCAAACCGATCATCGAACGCATGGCGCGCGAGATCAGCGAGATCGTGCAAGAGCCGGACGTGCGGCAAAAGTTCCTGGACGCCGGCTTTCTGCCCGCCAGCGGCACCAGCGACCAGTTCGCCGAGCTGATGAAGCAGGACTCGGCACGCTACGCCGACATCATCAAGCAAGCCCGCATCACCGTGGACTAAGGCCTGTTGGCACGCAGTCCCGCGGGGCGCGCCGGCAAACCGCGCCCCGCCCGAACAGAAGGCAACCATGATCGACAAGTTCATCGACCCCCCCCAGGCCGCGGTGGCCGACATCCATGACGGCGCCACGCTGCTGGTCAGCGGCTTCGGCGGCGCCGGCATGCCCACCGAACTGCTGCACGCCCTGATCGACCAGGGCGCGCGCGAACTCACCGTGGTCAGCAACAACGCCGGCAACCACGAGACCGGCCTGGCCGCGCTGATCAAGGCCGGCCGCGTGCGCAAGGTGATCTGCTCGTTCCCCAAGGCATCGCATTCGTGGGTCTTCGACGACCTGTACCGGCGCGGCGCCATCGAACTGGAATGCGTGCCGCAGGGCACCATCGCCGAACGGCTGCGCGCCGCCGGCGCCG
>JBEBOQ010000107.1:0-18650 GCA_040396375.1 Achromobacter xylosoxidans | reverse complement strand
TGGCCATCCTGGAAGAGCAGGACATCGTCTACCGCCAGCCCACGCCGCCCAAGCTGACCGGCACCGAGCCGGCGCCCCAGGCGCAATGGCGCGATACGGTCGAGCCGTCGGCGGTGCTGCTGTTCCGCTATTCGGCCGTGACCTTCAACGGCCACCGCATCCACTACGACCACCCTTACGTCACCGGCACCGAGGGTTACCCGGGCCTGGTGGTGCACGGGCCGCTGATCGCCACCGAGATGGTCGCCGCCTTCCAGCGAGCCCACCCCCAGGCCCGCCCCACGCACCTGACGTACCGCGGCCTGCGGCCGCTGATCTCGCCCACGCCCTTCCAGGTGGCAGGCCGCGTCGAAGAACCGGGCCTGGCCCGGTTGTGGGCCGAGCAGGACGGCACGTTGGCCCATCAAGCCGAACTGAGGTTCACCGAATGAGCAACCCGGCCCCCCGCCCGCTGGACGGCATCACCGTCGTCAGCCTCGAACACGCCATCGCCGCCCCGTTCTGCACCCGCCAACTGGCGGACATGGGCGCGCGCGTCATCAAGATCGAACGCCCGGGCGCAGGCGACTTCGCCCGAGGCTACGACGAACGCGTGCGCGGCCTGTCGTCGCATTTCGTCTGGACCAACCGGTCCAAGGAAAGCCTGACGCTGGACCTCAAGCGCGATGAGGCCGGCGGCATCATGGACCGCCTGCTGCAAGGCGCCGACGTGCTGGTGCAGAACCTGGCGCCGGGCGCCGCGGCCCGCCTGGGCCTGTCGTTCGAGGCGCTGCACGCCAAGTTTCCGCGCCTGATCGTCTGCGACATCTCCGGTTATGGCGAAGGCGGCCCCTACCAGGACAAAAAGGCTTACGACCTGCTGATCCAGAGCGAAAGCGGCTTCCTGTCGGTCACCGGCACGGCCGACGACCCGGTCAAGGCGGGGTGTTCCATCGCCGACATCTCCGCCGGCATGTACGCCTATTCGGCCATCCTGAATGCGCTGCTGCTGCGCCAGAAAACCGGCCTGGGCAGCCGGCTCGATGTCTCCATGCTCGAAAGCATGGTCGAGTGGATGGGCTTTCCGATGTACTACGCATTCGAGGGCGCCACGCCGCCGGTGCGCGCCGGCGCGGCGCATGCGTCCATCTACCCCTATGGCCCGTTTCCCACCGGCGACGGCAACACCATCATGCTGGGCCTGCAGAACGAGCGCGAATGGCGCGTGTTCTGCGCCCAGGTGCTGCGCCAGGCCGAATTGGCCGAAGACCCGCGCTTTGCCTCCAATTCGCTGCGCACCGCCAACCGCGATGCCTTGCGCGCGCTGATCGTGGCGGCGTTTGCCGGCCTGTCCGTGCAGCAGGTCACCGACCGGCTGGAAGACGCCCAGATCGCCAATGCGCGTGTCAATGACATGGCGGGCGTCTGGGCCCATCCTCAACTGCAGGCCCGCGCCCGCTGGAGCCAGGTCGACAGCCCCGCGGGCACGCTGCCGGCGCTGCTGCCGCCGGCCAGCAGCAATGCCTTTGCGCCGCGCATGGCGGCGGTGCCCGGCGTGGGCCAAAACACGGATGCGGTGCTAGCATCACTGGGATACGCGCCGGATCAAGTGGCGCAATTCCATGCCTCGGAGGTCGTGTGATGCATCCCGTCGTTCGTACCGCGCTGTTCGTGCCGGCCTCGCGCCCCGAGCGTATCCCCAAGGCCCTGGCTGCCGGCGCCGACGCCGTCATCGTCGACCTGGAAGACGCGGTCGAACACCTGGCCAAGGCCTCGGCCCGCGAGGCCCTGTGCGACTTCCTGGGCACGCATCTGCAGGCCCGGGTCTGGGTGCGCATCAACGACGCGTCCACCTCGTGGCACGACGACGACTTGAAAGCCTGCCGGGGCCGGCCCGCGGTGGCGGGCATCCTCTTGCCCAAGGCCGAAAGCCTGGCCCAGGTGCGGCACGTGGCGCAGACCGGCCTGCCCGTCATCCCCATTCTTGAAACCGCGCGCGGCATCCTGAACGCGGCCGAAGTCGCCGGCACGCCTGGCGTGGCGCGGCTGGCCTTCGGTAGCCTGGACTACGGCCTGGACCTGGGCCTTGCGCCCGACACCGACGGCGCGCAGGCGGTGCTGGACCACGCCCGGGTGCAGGTGCTGTTGCAGACCCGCGCGGCCGGGCTGGCGCCTGCGCTGGATGGCGTGTTTGCGGGTGTCGAAGACCAAGCCGGGCTGTCGCGGGCAGCCGCCCGCGCGCAGCAGATGGGGTTTGGCGGCATGCTGTGCATCCATCCCGCGCAGGTCGACGCCATCCACGCGGCTTTCGCACCCGACCCGGCCGAACTGGCCTGGGCCCGCCGCGTCATCGACGCGCACCGGGACAAGTCCGCCGGCACCTTCATGCTGGAAGGCAAGATGGTGGATGCGCCGGTCATCACCCGAGCGCGCCGCGTGCTGGCGCAGGCCGGGGAAGCGCCTGGCGGTTGAGCCGACGCCGGCTTGAGCGCCGACCCTGGCAGCACCAGGCATTGCCGGCCACATCGTGTCGGCCTGCCCGGCCGGCCTACAATCCGGCAAACTACTCAGCAGGCGGACTCATGAGCGAAGCGCTCTTCATCGGGCATACCTATATCGACGTCACTGTGTTGGCCGACGAATGGCCCACCGGCGACGAAAAAAGCGTGGCGCGCGACTACGCCGTCTCGTTCGGCGGCAATGCCGTCACCGCGGCGTTCGCCTGCGGCAAGCTGGGCACCCCGCCCGACCTGGTGTGTTCGCTGGCGCCCGACTGGCTGGGCCACATGTACACGGACATGGCCACCGCGCACGGCGTCACGCTGCACGGACGCCAGGTGCGGCGTTCGTCGCTGTCGTTCATCATGCCCAACAACGGCAAACGTGCCATCGTGCGGGCGCGCGACACCGACTACCTGACCGATTTTCCGCGCCTGGATGTGGCGGGCTACCGCGCGCTGCACCTGGACGGCCATCAGCCCGACGCGGCGTTGCATTACGCGCGCGCCTGCCGTCAGGCGGGCATCCTGACGTCGCTGGATGGCGGCGGGGTGCGCGAAAACACCGATGAATTGCTGCGCCATATCGACGTAGCCGTCTGCGCCGAACGCATGTGCGAGCAACTGGACCTGGCGCCGCGAGAGCTGCTGGACCTGCTGCGCCAGCGCGGCTGCCGCATCGGCGCGGTGACCCTGGGCGAACGCGGCATGCTCTGGTACGACGAAACCGGCGCCGTCGACGTGCTGCCGTCGCTGGATGTGCCGGCGACGCGCATTGTCGATACCTCGGGCGCGGGCGACGTATTTCACGGCGCCTATGTGTGGTCCTACGTGAACCGTCCCGAACTGTCCTGGAAAGAACACTTCACCTTCGCGCGGGCCGCGTCGGCGCACAAGATCCAGCACCTGGGCAACGAGGCCGGCTTGCCGACCGTGGGCGATGTCGAGCGCGCCATGCTGGCGTTCGCGCCCAAGGCGTAGCGCAGCCGCGCCATTGGGTGCGGTTGGGGATTCAATGAAAGTCTGGGCAACGGCGCGGCCGGACCCGGCCGCGCCGATCACGCGATGCGTTCGATCGGCTGGTCGGTGATGTCGCCGAGCCAGGCGTCGATGTCGCGGCCGGCCAGCGTCAGCGTGGGCGCCAGGTCGCGCAGCGGCCGCAGCACGAAGGCGCGCAACTGCATGCGGGGGTGGGGCAGGACCAGGCGCTGGTGCGCCAGCGTGGCGTCGCCGTGCAGCAGCAGATCCAGGTCGAGCGTGCGCGGGGCATTCTTGTAGGGGCGTTCGCGACCATGGCGCTGTTCCAGCGCCTGTAGCAGGTCCAGCAGGGCCAGCGGCGCCAGCGTGGTGTCCAGGGCCGCGACGGCATTGACGAAATCCGGACCGGTGGCGTCCACCGGCGCGCTGCGGTAGAACGGCGACGCCGTCACCGCCAAGATGCCGTCCGCGCCGGCCAGTTCAGTCAACACGGTGCGCAAGGTGGCCGCGCTGTCGCCCAGGTTCGCGCCCAGCCCGATGTAGGCGCGCACAGTGCCGGCCATGGCCTTATTCGGCGCTGTCGGCGCTGCCGCCGGCGCTACGCGAGCTGGGGCGGCGACGCGGGCGGCGCTTGCGCGCGGCCGGTGCGGGGGCTTCGGCCGGGTCGCGCGGCTGGCGGCCCAGCGCTTCGATCATGTCGGCGCGGGTAGCGTCGTCGGCGTTGGCCAGGTCCATCCACCACTGCGCCAGCACGCTGTCGAACTCGCCGGCGGCGGCGCGCAGCTGCAGGAAGTCGCAGGCGGCGCGAAAGCGCGGTTGTTCGATCATGCGGAAGATGGTCTTGCCCATGCGGCGCTCGAAGCGCGGTTGCATGAACCAGATTTCACGCATGTCCGACGAGAAGCGGCGCTGGATGGCCAGCTTTTCGGTCTGCTCGTCGAGCACCGAATCGGCGGCTTGCGACAACGCGGGGATGGTGTGCTCGCCCTGGGCGCGCAGTTGCTTCCAGCGCACGTCCACTTGCTGCCACAGCAGCGCGGCGAACAGGAAGCTGGGGCTGATGGTCTTGCCGGCGCGCACGCGGGCGTCGGTGCGTTCCAGCGCCAGTTCCACGAAGTGCTCGCCGCCCGGTTGTTCCAGCACCACGTCCAGCAGCGGCAGCAGGCCGTTGTGCAGGCCGTCGGCGCGCAGTTGGCGCAGGCAGTCCATGGCGTGGCCGCAGGTCAGCAGCTTGAGCATTTCGTCGAACAGCCGCGAGGCCGGGACGTTTTCGATCAGGTTGGCCATCGTGCGGATGGGCTGGCGCGTGGCCGGATCGATGGTGCCGTTCAGCTTGGCGGCAAAGCGCACGGCGCGCAGCATGCGCACCGGGTCTTCGCGGTAGCGCTTGGTGGGGTCGCCGATGATGCGGACCTGGCGCTTTTTCAGGTCGGCCACGCCGTTGTGGAAGTCGATGACTTCCTCGTTGTGCGGGTCGTAGTACAGCGCGTTCATGGTGAAGTCGCGGCGCTTCGCGTCTTCTTCCTGCGAGCCGAATACGTTGTCGCGCAGGATGCGGCCGTGCTCGTCGGTTTCCTGGTCTTCCGAGGCGGGCGCGCGGAAGGTGGAGGTTTCGATGATTTCCTGGCCGAACACCACGTGCACCAGCTGGAAGCGGCGGCCGATGATGCGGGCGCGGCGGAACAGCGGGCGGATCTGCTCGGGCGTGGCGTTGGTGGCGACGTCGAAGTCCTTGGGTTCCAGGCCGACGATCAGGTCGCGCACCGCGCCGCCGACGATATAGGCTTCATAGCCATGCTGGCGCAGCACCTCGCATACCTTGATGGCGTGGCGCGAGACGTTGCGGCGGTCGATGCCGTGCTTGTCGCGTCCGATGCGCAAAGGCCCCCGGGCTGCCGGCGCGAACAGTCGGCCGACGAATTTTTTTATGGTTTCGGTGATCATTTAGGACTTGGCATCTATGACGTGGTCGAACAGGTCGATCACTTGCCAGCCGCGTTCCTGGGCTATCTTGCGCAGGGTCGGGCTGGGGTTGGCGGCGATCGGACGGGTCACCTTTTCGAGCAGTGGGACATCATTGACCGAATCGCTATAGAAAAACGATTCGGAAAAATCCGCAAGTCCTAATCCCATCGCACCCAGCCAATCGTTCACGCGCACCACCTTGCCTTCCTTGAAGCTGGGCGTGCCCAGGATGCGGCCGGTATAGCGGCCGCGCTGGACTTCGGCGTCGGTGGCGACCAGGTGGGGCACGCCGAAGGCGCGGGCGATGGGGGCAGTGACGAAACTGTTGGTGGCCGTGACCACCGCGCACAGGTCGCCGGCTTCCAGGTGCGATTCGACCAGCTCGCGCGCGGCGGGCGTGATCGACGGCCGGATGACCTCGGCCATGAATTCCTCGTGCCAGGCGGCCAGCTCGAACGGCGAGTGCGCCGCCAACAGGCCCAGCATGAACTCGGCGGCCTGCTCGGCGGTGAGTTCACCGCGGTTGTAGCGGTCCATCAGGTCGTCGTTGCGGCGGCGGGCCTGGTCGGGATCGCCCGCGCGGCCGGTCCGCGCCAGATAGTCGGCCCATTGATAGTCGCTATCCAGCGGCAACAGGGTGTGATCCAGGTCGAACAGGGCGAGACGTCGGGAGGTCATGTGCGTTGTGAATCAGGGTCTGCGAGCATGGCCCGCAGCAAAGGCAGGGTGATGGGACGGCCGGTGGCCAGGGAATAACGGTCCAGCGCGTCGAGCAGCGCCGCCAGTTTGCGGATGTCGCGCTCGTGGTGCGTCAGCATCCAGTTGATGATTTCGGGCGCCAGGTGCAGGCCGCGCTCGGCCGCTTGGGCCGCCAGCGCCGCCAGCTTGTCGGCGTCGGAAAGCGGGTCCAGGCGGAACACCAAGTCCCAGCCCAGGCGGGTGCGCAGGTCTTCGCGCAGCGGCATCGACAGCGGCGCGCGGTCGCCGGCCACGGCCAGCGCAAAGGCGCGGCCGGTGGCGGCGGATTCGCGCCAGCGGTTGTACAGGGCAAACAGGCCTGCCTGGCGGTGGTCGTCCATGCGGTGCACGTCGTCCACGGCCACGAACTTGGGCATGGGCGACTTGGAATCGGCTTCGGCCAGCACGCGCAGGATATTGGCGCTGTTGGAGGCTTCGATGTAGACGGCGTCCGGGCGTGCGGTCAGGGCGCGCAGCAGGTGGCTGCGGCCGCAGCCGGCGGAACCCCATATGTACAGCGCGCGGCCCGGGGCGAGCGTGCGTACGGCCGCCAGCGCCTCTCCGTTAGGACCGGCGATGTAATTGTTCAGCGATGGCGCTGGCGCGGGAAGAACGTCGAGCAGCAGCTGGCGGTTCATGAGAGGTTATCGATCAGGCGGGTAGAGCCAGGCTCCGGGGTGAGCCCATGGCCGGCGGCGGCGTTGCCCGCCAGAAACTGGCAAAATCGCTATCGGCCAACCCTACACTTTAAACCACCCGGGGGGGCGGTGTCGCGTCCAAGCCCTTTGCCTGGCTTGGGTTTGCGCGAAAATCGCGTCCCGCCGGCCTGGCGTTGCCCCGCCCGTCTCGGGTGGGTTTCACTGGGCGCCAGCCTGGATCGGGCCGCAACATCGTAAAATGCAGGGCGTTCCACCCAAATTCCCAGCAATTGTTACATACCCCACGGCATTTCTCATGACGAATCAACCCAAAGCTCCCTTGACCTACCGCGATGCCGGTGTCGACATCGACGCGGGCGACGCCCTGGTCGACCGTATCAAACCGCTCGCGGCACGCACCATGCGTCCCGGGGTGCTGGCCGGTATCGGCGGCTTTGGCGGCCTGTTCGAAGTGCCCAAGCACTACAAAGAGCCGGTGCTGGTGTCGGGTACCGACGGCGTGGGCACCAAGCTGCGCCTGGCGTTCGACTGGAACCGCCACGACACCGTCGGCATCGACCTGGTGGCGATGAGCGTCAACGACATCCTGGTGCAGGGCGCCGAGCCGCTGTTCTTCCTGGACTATTTCGGTTGCGGCAAGCTTTCGGTGGACACGGCGGCGTCGGTGGTGGGCGGCATCGCCAAGGGCTGCGAGCTCTCGGGTTGCGCCCTGATCGGCGGCGAAACCGCTGAAATGCCGGGCATGTACCCCGACGGCGAATACGACCTGGCCGGGTTCGCGGTGGGCGCGGTCGAAAAGTCGGCCATCATCGACGGCAAGTCCATCAAGACCGGCGATGTCGTGCTGGGCCTGGCTTCCAGCGGCGCGCACTCCAACGGCTACTCGCTCTTGCGCAAGATCCTGGAGCGCGCCGGCGCCAAGCCCGACGACGACTTCCACGGCCAGCCGCTGGTCGACGTGGTCATGGCCCCGACCCGCATCTACGTCAAGCAGGTGCTGGCCGCGCTGGCCAAGCACGGCACCGCCATCAAGGGCCTGGCCCACATCACCGGCGGCGGCCTGCTGGACAACGTGCCGCGCATCCTGCAGCCGGGCCTGGCGGCCAAGCTGCAGCGCGACAGCTGGGAAATGCCCAAGCTGTTCCAGTGGCTGCAAGCCCAGGGCGGCGTCGAAGACACCGAGATGTACCGCGTGTTCAACTGCGGCATCGGCATGGTGCTGGTGGTGGACCCGGCCCAGGCCGACGCCATCGCCGCCACGCTGCGCGAGCAGGGCGAAACCGTCAGCACGCTGGGCGAGATCGTCGAGCAGACCGACGGCATGCCCCAGACCGTGGTGGTCTGAGCCGGCGGGCTTGCATGAAAAATCCGCCCAGGTGAACTGCCCCCCCAGAAGTTGGACGGTCAGAAGCTAAAGCCCGAAGGCCTGAGCTCGGTATTGCACCGGGCTCAGGCCTTTTAGCTTAGTTCTCCAACGCCACCTGCTGAATCAAAGGGCGGCCTTGAAAAACCGGTACGTCAGCGATAGATGCAACTTCTCTCAAGTTCGATTGAGGGGGACTTTGTTTAGAGCTCCGCTACGTCACGCAGCCGGACACCGTTCAACTTCGCCGCAACCAGGGCATCAGACATCACCCGGCCGCAGATAGGAGAAGCACCCAAGCGCTCTTGGCGAAAGATGTGGGCATTTGCCAAGGCGTTTGCTTTGAAGATCAGACTCGCTCCACCCACCACGCTGTACAGCTTTACGTCCTGCCCAGTCTGGGGGTCGTGATCAAGCTTGATCTTCACCCGCGATCGGGCTTCGTCCAGTGCATTCAGCGTGCGCAGCACATTGCAGAGGTAGTACTGTGGACCGGGGGAGCCGTCGGCAAGGGTGAAGTCGCATGGGACGAATGCGAATGCTTCGGGGTCTACACGCAGGAATACCTGCCTGAGTGCCTCGGAGACAACCCAGATGCCTGCCAGCACTTCAAAGTCGCGCGGTAGCCCCCCTTTCTCCGGCATGTGCACCAGATGTGGCCGCTCGGGGTACTGATCGGGTTCGCCAGTCGGCCGCTCGACAATATTCATGCCAGGGTGGATCAATGCGTCTTCGTTCGCAAACTCCAGCCCCGAAACCTGACCATTCCCTCTGAGGCTTGGATCAATGAGAAAGAACCTGCCCTTGTCGGACTCGGTCTCAACTGAAACGGGAATGGCGGTCCGCTCGTTCATAGGTTTCCAAGATCGTCTTTGTACGTGGTGCAGGTAAAGGTCTTGAGTCGCTCTCAGTCAATCCAGCCGCAGACCTGAAACACGGTCCTCCAAAGCACTGACCTGCTGTCCCACGACGGCTCAGCCGCCGCCTTGAGGGGCGGTCGCCAGCGCCACGGCCACCGCGTCGATGGTCTGCGCCACCGCGTCGGCCGCCAGGCAATCGACGATCACGCGGTCGGGCTGGGCCCGCAGCCAGGTGATCTGGCGCTTGGCCAACTGGCGGGTGGCGGCAATGCCTTGTTCGCGCGCTTCGTCCAGGCTGATCTCGCCGTCCAGGTGCGCCCACATCTGGCGATAGCCCACGCAGCGCACCGACGGCAGCCCCGGATGCAGGTCGGGACGGGCATGCAGGCCGCGCACCTCGTCCAGCAGGCCGTTGGCCAGCATCGCGTCAAAGCGCTGTTCGATGCGCGCGTGCAGCGCGGCACGGTCCGAGGGTTCCAGGCTGATGGTCAGGTAGCGATCGGCGTCGTCGTCGGGCGGGCGCTGGCCGCGGCTGAGCAGGGCGGACATGGGTTGGCCGGACAACTGGCAGATCTCCAGCGCGCGCTGGATGCGCTGGCTGTCATTGGGCGCCAGGCGCGCCGCGGTGACCGGGTCCAGCACGGCCAGCTCGGCGTGCAGCGCCGGCCAGCCCAGGCGGGCGGCGCGGGCTTCCAGTTCGGCGCGCAGCGCGGGGTCGGCCTGCGGCAGGTCGTCCAGCCCGTCGCGCAGCGCCTTGTAGTACATCATGGTGCCGCCGGCCAGCAGCGGAATGCGGCCGCGTGCGCGGATCTCGCCGATCAGGCGCCGCGCGTCGGTGCGAAATTCCGCGGCCGAATACGATTGCGCCGGGTCCAGGATATCCAGCAAGTGCTGCGGCACCCGCGCCTGTTCGGCAGGCGACGGCTTGGCCGTGCCGATGTCCATGCCGCGGTAGATCGTGGCCGAATCGACGTTGATGATTTCGAGCGGCCAGCGTTCGGCCAGCGCCAGGGTGGATGCGCTCTTGCCGGCCGCCGTGGGGCCGGCCAGGCAGATGACGAGAGGGGCAGGGGACGACACGGACAAGACCTATTGCCCGCGCAGGAACAGCTTGTCCAGGTCCGACACGGACCACTGCACCCAGGTCGGGCGGCCGTGGTTGCACTGGTCGGCACGCTCGGTGGCTTCCATCTGGCGCAACAGGCCGTTCATTTCTTCCAGGGTCAGCTTGCGGTTGGCGCGCACCGAACCGTGGCAGGCCATGGTGGACAGCAGTTCGTTGCGCTGTTCGGTCAACAGGCGCGACACGCCCACGCCGGCCAGGTCCCGCAGCACGGCGCGGGCCAGCGTTTCGATATCGCCCCGCGCCAGGATGGCGGGCACCGACCGCACCGCGATCGACGTGGGGCCCGACGGCCGCATCTGAAAGCCCAGGTCTTCCAGCTGTTCTTCGAATTCCTCGACCACCGCCACGTCTTTTTCCTGGGCGTGGAACACCACCGGCACCAGCAGGTCCTGGCGCGGCAGGCTGCGCGCGTCCAGCGCCTGCTTGAGCTGTTCGTAGACCACCCGTTCATGGGCGGCGTGCATGTCCACCAGCACCATGCCGCGGCGGTTCTGCGCCAGGATGTAGATGCCGTGCAACTGGCCCAGCGCCATGCCGAGCGGGTGTTCCTCGTCGGCCGGCAGCGTCGGCGCGGGCGCGGCCTGCGGCGCCAGCGCCGCCACGTCGCGCAGCGGCTCGACGCGCGCGGCGGTGTCTTCGGTCAGCGGGCGATACAGCGATTGCCAGTCGGCGGCGGGAATCCCGGCCGGCTCGGCGTGCAGGCGGAACGGCACCTGCGTATGCGGGCGCTGCGGCGCCGGCGAGGGCCGCAGGCCGTAGGCGGGCGCGGCGCCCGGGCTGGCGCCGGTATAGCCGGGGCGAGGCGTGTCGGCCGGCGCGGAGGCGGGCAAGCCGCCGGTTGCCGCGGGCGCTGACGGCGCCACGGTCTCGAATCCATCATCGTCATCGCGCGTCGCCGCGGCCGGCGCCACCGCCGACGATCCGCCGGTCTGCGCCAGCGTCTGGCTGACCGCGTGGTTGACGAAGCGGTGCACCGCGCCGCTGTCGCGAAAGCGCACCTCGTGCTTGGCCGGATGCACGTTGACGTCGACCGCGGCCGGGTCGATGTCCAGGAACAGCACATAGGCCGGCTGGCGGTCGCCATGCAGCACGTCGGCGTAGGCGGCGCGCAGCGCGTGGCTGACGGTGCGGTCGCGCACGTAGCGGCCGTTGACGTACAGGTACTGGCGGTCGGCGCGGGCGCGGGCCGCGGTGGGGCGGGTGATCATGCCGGCCAGGCTGACCGTGCCGACGCTGTGCGACAGCAGCAGGCCGTGTTCGGCGAATTCCGCGCCCAGCACGTCGCGGATGCGCTGCGGCGGTTCGGCCGGCAGCCACTGGCGCTGCGCGCGGTCGTGGTGGAACAGGCGGAAGGCGATCTGCGGATGGGCCAGCGCGATGCGCTCCATGGCGTCGACGCAGTGGCCGAATTCGGTGGCTTCCGAGCGCAGGAACTTGCGCCGCGCCGGCACCGCGTCGAACAGCTGGCGCACGTCCACGGTGGTGCCCGGCGGACCCGAGGCGGGGGTGACCTGCATGTTGCCGGCCTGGATCTGCCAGGCATGCTCGCCGTCACGGGTGCGCGAAATGATGGACACCTGCGCCACCGAGGCAATCGAGGCCAGGGCCTCGCCGCGGAACCCCATGGACGCGACCGATTCCAGCTCGTGCAGGTTGCGGATCTTGCTGGTGGCGTGGCGCGCCAGCGCCAGCGGCAGTTCCTCGGGCGGAATTCCGCCGCCGTCGTCGGTGACGGCAATGCGGCGGATACCGCCGCCTTCCAGGCGCACTTCGATCGCGCGTCCGCCCGCGTCGATGGCGTTCTCAAGGATTTCCTTGAGCACCGATGCGGGTCTCTCGATCACTTCGCCCGCGGCGATCTGGCTGATCAGCAGGTCGGGAAGCGCAAGAATGGAGCGGCGTTCTGTCATGGGGTATCTCGGTGTAGCTATAAGGATGATTTTAGCCTCTTGACTCGGTGGGCTATATTCCCTGGCTGATTCCACCTTCGCTTCCAGGGCCGTATTGATGCTTGAATTTTTCCAAATGGTGCTCCACATCGACCAGACGCTTGGCGTCTGGGTCCAGCAATACGGCGTGTGGGTCTATCTGGTGCTGTTCCTGATCGTGTTCGCGGAAACCGGGTTGGTGGTGTTGCCGTTCCTGCCGGGCGATTCGCTGCTGTTCATCGCCGGCGCTTTCGGCGCCACGGGCAGCCTGGACCCCGTCCTGCTGTCGATACTGCTGATCGTCGCCGCCATCACCGGCAATACCCTGAACTACGCCATCGGCCGCTATATCGGACCGCGCGTTTTTTCGATGAACTTGCGCTTCCTGGACCGCGGCGCCCTGATGCGCACGCATGCGTTCTACGAGAAGCACGGCGGCAAGACCATTGTCATGTCGCGCTTCATCCCCGTCGTGCGTACGTTCGCGCCGTTCGTGGCCGGCGTTGCCGACATGCCCGTGGCGCGCTTCCAGCTGTTCAACATCACGGGCGCGCTGCTGTGGGTCATCAGCCTGGTGGCCGCGGGCTACTTCTTCGGCAACATCCCGCTGGTGCGCGAACACCTGAACACCATCGTGCTGCTGGGTCTGGCCGCGGCCATCGTGCCGGTGGTGGGCGCGGCGCTGTTCAAGCTGCTGCGCTCGCGTCGGAGCGAGTAGGGCGCATCGGGGGGCGCTGGCGGGGATAGGCTGGCTTGCCAAGCCACGCCAGCCAATCCGCGGCATGCACGGCGCACCACAAATGAAAAAGCCATGCGCTTGGGCGCATGGCTTTTTTTGTGCCCCGGGTGTTGGATTCCGGGCAGCGGGGGCGGGCCCCCGCCAGGCGTCAGCTGACGTCGCCCAGCCGCGCCAACGGCGGGTTGGCGGTGAAGTAGCGCTGGATGCCGGTCATCATGGCCTGTGCCAGCTTTTCCTGGTGCGCCTGGGTCTTGAGCAGCGCCTCTTCCTGCGGATTGCTGATGAAGGCGGTCTCGACCAGCACCGACGGAATATCCGGCGCCTTCAGCACGGCAAAACCCGCCTGCTCGACGCTGTTCTTGTGCAGCCGGTTGATCTTCTTGATCTCGTCCAGGAAGGCATTGCCGACCTTGAGCGAATCGTTGATCTGCGCGGTGGTGGACAGGTCCAGCAGCACCTTGGCCACCTGGCGGTCGTGGCTGCCCAGGTTGACGCCGCCGATCAGGTCGGCCGCGTTTTCCTTGTCGGCCATCCAGCGCGCCTGGGCGCTGGAGGCGCCGCGCTGCGACAGCGCGAACACCGAGGAGCCGTTGGCCGAGGGCTTGACCCAGGCGTCCGCGTGGATCGACACGAACAGGTCGGCGTGCACTCGCCGCGCCTTCTGCACGCGCACATGCAGCGGCACGAAGAAATCGTCGTCGCGCGTCAGGTAGGCGCGCATGTAGGGCTGGCTGTCGATCAGCTGCTTCAGGCGTCGCGCAATGCGCAGCACCACGTCTTTTTCGCGCAGGCCGCTGCTGCCGATGGCGCCCGGATCTTCGCCGCCATGGCCAGGATCCAGCGCGATGGTCAGCATGCGTTGCTTGCCGCGGCCGGCGGTGGTCGGAGGGGTCTTGGGCACCGCCAACGGCGGGGCTGGCTGCTGGCCGCGCACGCGCGGCGGTTCGGGCGGATCGGCACGGGTGGCCGGATTGCGCTGGATGTCTTCCAGGATGCGGGCCAGCGGATCGTCCGCGTCGGGGCCGCTCTTGTTCAGAATGGCCACCAGCGGGTCTTGGGCGATCTTGGGATACAGGTCCAGCACCAGGCGGTACTGGTAGTCCGCCACGGGCTTGAGCGTGAACACCTGCGGCGCCACGGCCTGCTTCAGGTCGAACACCAGCCGTACCACGTTGGGACGGTTCTGCGCCACGCGCAGGCTCTGGATGTAGGGATCGTCGGGGCGGACCTTGGACACCAGGTCGTTGAGCGCCGCGCTCAGGGTCAGTCCCTCGATATCCACCACCAGGCGGTGCGGATTTTCCAGGGTGAACTGTTCGGCCTTGAGCTCGCTGTCCAGTTCCAGCGTGACGCGGGTGTATTCGTCGGCCGGCCAGGTGCGCACGGCCAGGATGGTGGCGGCCTGCGCCAGCCGCGGCACCACCGGCAGGACGAGCAGGGTGGCGGCGACGCTGATCAGGCGACGTCGGGTGGCGCCTGCCGCTGGGAGGGCGCCGTGTCGGGCGGGGGGACAATCGCGTTCAACCATGTTTGTCCTCGAGCGGTGTACGCGGTCAGGGTGGCGTCGCGTCCATGGCCGGCATAGGCCAGGGAAATCTGCAGGTCGGGCGGAGGCAAAAGACCCTCGGCCCGCTCCGGCCATTCGATCAAAACGACCGCATCCTCACGCAGTAAATCCCGGAATCCTGCGTCCAACCATTCGCGCGAATCACTAAATCTATAAAAATCAAGGTGATAGAAGTATAAGTTAGAAACTTTATAGGATTCAAGCAGCGCGTAGCTAGGACTCTTGATTCGGCCTGTGATGCCGCATTCACGCAACAATGCCCTGGTGAAGGCCGTCTTTCCTGCCCCCAGGTCCCCCTGAAGGTGGATACATGCGCCTGCCAGCCCGGTTTGCTTGCCGGAAACAAGCGGCGCCAGCTGCTGCGCCAAGGCATCGGTGGCAGCTTCGTCGGGCAGGTGCAGGGTCAGGCTGCGTAGGGGAGCGGACATGGCGCGGGGCGGTTGGCGAGTGGTAAAAGATGGGGATGGAAACGCGGATTGAACGCAATTATAGGAATTCGGGTTTCTGCTAATCTATAAGTGATTGCTATTCTCAAATAAGTCGTGCCTGGCGGCTCCTCCGCCGACCGCGACGGACGCTGCTACGGAGCTGTAAGCGCCATGAAGACCCGCATCGAAAAAGACACCTTTGGCCCCATCGAAGTCCCCGAGGACCACCTCTGGGGCGCGCAGACGCAGCGCTCGCTGCATTTTTTCGCGATCTCCACCGAGAAAATGCCCGAACCCCTGGTCAACGCGATGGCGCGCTTGAAGCGTGCGGCCGCCAAAGTCAACGCCGACCTGGGCGAGCTCGATTCCAAGATCGCTGACGGCATCATCCGCGCCGCCGATGAAGTCATTGCCGGCAAGTGGCCCAACGAATTCCCGCTGTCCGTGTGGCAGACCGGTTCGGGCACGCAGAGCAACATGAACATGAACGAGGTGCTGGCTAACCGCGCCTCGGAAATCTTGGGCGGCGTGCGCGGCGAAGAACGCAAGGTCCACCCCAACGACCACGTCAACCGCGGCCAGTCGTCCAACGACACCTTCCCCACCGCCATGCACGTGGCCGCCGCCGTCCAGGTCGAACATCACCTGCTGCCGGCCTTGAAGACCCTGCGCGCCACCTTCGCCGCCAAGAGCGCCGAGTTCTACGACATCGTCAAGATCGGCCGCACCCACCTGCAGGACGCTACCCCGCTGACGCTCGGCCAGGAACTGTCCGGCTACGTCGCCCAGCTCGACCTGGCCGAACAGCAGATTCGCGCCACCTTGCCCGGCCTGCACCAACTGGCCATCGGCGGCACCGCCGTCGGCACCGGCCTGAACGCCCACCCGCAATTCAGCGCCAAGGTCTCGGCCGAACTGGCCCACGCCACCGAAACCGCCTTCGTCTCGGCCCCCAACAAGTTCCAGGCCCTGGCGTCCCACGAAGCCCTGCTGTTCGCCCACGGCGCCCTGAAGTCCCTGGCCGCCGGCCTGATGAAAATCGCCAACGACGTGCGCTGGCTGTCCAGCGGTCCGCGTTCCGGCCTGGGTGAAATCAGCATCCCCGAAAACGAACCCGGCAGTTCGATCATGCCGGGCAAGGTCAACCCCACCCAATGCGAAGCCATCACCATGCTGGCCGCCCAGGTGCTGGGCAATGACGTCGCCATCAACATCGGCGGCGCCAGCGGCAACTTCGAGCTGAACGTCTACAAGCCCCTGGTGATCCACAACTTCCTGCAGTCGGTGCGCCTGCTGACCGACGGCATGGCCAGCTTCGACCAGCACTGCGCCGCCGGCATCCAGCCCAACCGCGAGCGCATCGCCGAACTGGTCGACCGCTCGCTGATGCTGGTCACCGCCCTGAACCCGCACATCGGCTACGACAAGGCCGCCCAGATCGCCAAGAAGGCGCACAAGGAAGGACTCTCCCTGAAAGAGTCCGCCCTGGCCCTGGGCTACGTCACCGAAGCCCAATTCGCCGACTGGGTCGTCCCCGCCAGCATGACCAACGCCGGCAAGTAAAGCGCCAGGCGCCGCAACACCCCGCGGCGCCACCCACAAAAAATCCGTCCCAAGGGACGGATTTTTTTTCGCCTGCCTCACCCGCATGGCGACATCCATCACCCCCGCCTTCGCATCCCGGCAGCACCCATCGCCTCGCCACCCGGCGCATGCACGCAGCGCCCACCGCCTCCCCCCCCGGCAAGCGCGCAGCGACCACCGTAACGACGCCCCACACCACGTATGCAAAAACCGGCTGCCCGCGCAGCCGGTTTTTGCGGGCCCCGCAAACCTCTCGCATAGGCCTCGGTCTAGCAACGCGACAAGCCAAGACGCACGTAGCCCCTCGGGGCGGCGGCTTGCGGAGCGGGCAACCTCGATGCGCCCGAGGGAATCTGAAGGAACAGCCGAAGGCTGTGACGAAGATGACGAAGGGGCAGTCCGGCGCCCGCGCGCCGGACCGCAATCGTGGGCGCCCGCTCCGCAAGCCGCCGCCCCGAGGGGCGACCTACGAAGCAAAAATCAACGCAAGAAAAACACACCAACCTCAACGCGACATCAACCGCCGCCCGCAACCACCATCCACAAAGGAATCGTCAAAGCAGAAAGCAACGTCCCCAGGGAAATCAACACAGCAACCATGCGCCCATCCCCCCCCATCCGCATGGCCAGCACATAAGCCGCAGAAGCCGTAGGCAACGCTCCAAACAACACCAGCATCCGCCCCTCCAACGCCGGCAACCCCAGCAAGAAAGCCACCCCCAACGCCACAACAGGCAGCCCCACCAGCTTCACCACCAGCATCCAGCCAATCAACCCTCCATACCCCTTGCCGCCTTCCCAAGCCAGACTGGCCCCCACGCAAAGAATGCCCAGCGCGATCGCTGCCGCCCCCAACCGCGCCAGCACCGTATCCACCGGCCCTGGCAAATGCAGCCCCGCCAGATTGCACGCCAGCGCCGCCAGCGTCGACACCACCAGCGGATTGCGCGCCAGCTCGCGCAGCAGATTGCCGCCGTTGTGCCGCGCCAGTCCGTACACTGCCGCCACATTCGCCATCGGCACCGCGAATCCGATGATCAGCGCCATCACCGTCTGGCCCTGCGTGCCGCCCAGGCTGGCCGACAGCGCCAGCCCGATATACGTGTTGAACCGAAAGCCGCATTGCGCCGATGACGCCAGCCCCAGCGAAGACGGCTTGAGCACCAGCCCCGCCAGCCACGACAACGCCACGCCGGACACGATCACCGCCGCCGTCGCCTGCAACAGTATTGCGGCATTGCCCGCGCTGATCGGCGTGCGCAGAATGGATTGGAACAGCAGTGCGGGGAACAGAACGAAGTACACCAGCCGCTCGGTGCCCGCAAAAAACTCGCGCGAGAAATTCAGTTTGTGGCGTAGTGCCCAACCCAGCGCAACCAGCATGAAATCAGGGAAAACCAGCAAGGCGACAGACATAGGGGATGTGTTTTTTCTAGGACCTTAGCCGGGGATCGGCACGCTATGCGACTGTAAGCATTTGCTGCTATTCTCCGTCATTCTGGCGGGCGCGTGTGCCACAAGCAATTCATAACAGCACGGCTTTCGACCCTGCAAACTAAGCAATGCGCCCCCACCGTTAACTGCTGACCCGTCTACAGACGGGTGCATCACACAACGGTCCGTTTACATACGGGCTCGCACACTTGGAGGAAAGACATCAATGAATAAAGTTCGCTCCCTGGCTGTCGCCATCGCAGTGGCCACCGGTGCCGCCGGCACGCTCGGCGCATCCGTCGCCCACGCCGCCGACAAGTACCCCAGCAAGCCGATCCGCGTCATCGTCCCCTTCGCCCCCGGCGGTTCCACCGACATCATCGCGCGCCTCGTGACGCAGCGCATGAGCCAGGAACTGGGCCAGCCGATGGTCGTTGAAAACAAGGGCGGCGCAGGCGGCGCCATCGGCGCAGCCGAAGCCGCGCGCGCCGACAAGGACGGCTACACGCTGTCCATCGCCACCGTGTCGACCATGGCCGTGAACCCGGCTTGCCGCCCGAACGACCTGCCGTACGATCCCATCAAGGACTTCCAGGCCGTCACCAACTTCGCCAACACCGCCAACGTCGTCGCCGTGAATCCGAAGTTCCCCGCCAAGGACTTCAAGGACTTCGTGGAAGAACTCAAGAAGAACCCGGGCAAGTACTCGTACGGCAGCTCGGGTACGTGCGGCGTGCTGCACTTGATGGGCGAATCGTTCAAGATGGCCACGGGCACCGACATCGTGCACGTGCCGTACAAGGG
>JBEBOQ010000106.1:0-18734 GCA_040396375.1 Achromobacter xylosoxidans | reverse complement strand
CGCCGGTGGTGACGGGCAACTGTTCGATCTTGTTGTCCTTGACCAGCATCAGGCTTTGCGAGCCGTCGGCGGTACGCTGCAGCGCCTGCTGCGGCACCACCAGGGCCTGGTCGTCCACGCCTTGCTCCAGGCGCACGCGCACGTACATGCCGGGCAGCAGGATGCCATCGGGGTTGGGGACTTCGGCGCGCAGGTTGACCTGGCCGGTGGACGGATCGACGGTGATGCCCGTGAACAGCAGCTTGCCGGGCTTGTCGTATTCAGAGCCGTCTTCCAAAACCACGGTGGCGCGCGCGGCGTCCTTGCCCACCTGCTGCAGCTTGCCGCTGGCGAAGGCGCGGCGCAATGCGGCGAGGTCGGCGGTGGACTGGGTGAAGTCGACGTAGATCGGGTCGAGCTGCTGCACGGTGGCCATCTGCGTGGCCGAGGTGGCCTCGACCAGCGCGCCTTCGGTCACCAGCGGCTTGCCGATGCGGCCCGTGATGGGCGACACGACGTCGGTGTAGCCCAGGTTGATCGAGGCGTTGTCCTGGGTCGCCTTGGCGGCGGCCACGGTGGCCTCGGCCTGGCGATAGGCCGCCACGGCGTTGTCGTATTCCTGCTTGCTGACGGCGTTGGCCTTGACCAGCGGCGCGTAGCGGTCGGCCAGCAGCTTGGCGCTGAACAGATTGGCCTGCGCCTGCTTGAGCTGCGCGGTGGCCTGGTCGTAGGCGGCCTTGTAGGGCGCCGGATCGATCTTGAACAGCAGCTGGTTTTCCTTGACGTCGCCGCCCTGTTCGAAGGTGATCTTCTGGACGATGCCGGTGACCCGCGAGCGGATCTGGGCGTCGCGCACGGCGTCGACGCGCCCGGGCAGTTCGGAGACGATGGGCGTGCGCTGCGGCTGCACGGTAATGACGCTGACCTGGGGCATGCCAGGGTTCATCTGCGGCTTTTCACCGCACCCTGCCAACAACAGCGCGAGGACGCCGCCGGAGAAAGCCAGACCTGAGACACGTTTAGGCGAAAACCGCATTGAAACCCCCGCGAAGTTAACCGCGCCAAGCGACCGCAACAATGTGACGGCGATGACCATCGCCGCGTCCGGTTGCCGTAGGCGGCCACGGGGTTGCGCGGCCGCATTTCGACCGCCGTATTTGACCGCAATCCTTGTTTGCGATCAAAGCAAAACCCTGCGCCCCGCCTGTGACACGTGAATAGCCCGTTAATGTAACTCAGTTATTGGGGAAATCACTGATTTTCACAGCATGGCAACGCATTCACAGCGCAGCGCCGAAGCCCACAAATCAAAGGTTGGAGACCTCTCGGAGGTTGCCCAGGAAGACATAGCCCGCACCATGCACCGTATGCAGGGGCAGGCGCGCATCCAGATGTCGCACTTTGCGGCGCAATCGGCAGATCGCCACGTTCAGCGTGCGCAAGTTGGTGCCTTGGCGCGCGGCCATGAGTTCGTCGCGCAGCAGCTCGCGCCGTGGATTGCGCAACAGGCACTGGAAGCAGGCGCGCTCGACCTCGGTCAAGTCCAGCCGTGCGCCGTCGGGAGTCAGCAGGGTCCAGCCGCGATAGGCCAGGCTCCACCAGCCGTCGGACGCAAAGGCGGGCGCTGCGCGGGCAGGCTCGGCGGCGGCGCGCTTGCGCGCGGAAGATGCCTGTGGGGCGCCCGCGGCGGGCATGGCGGGGCCGGGGGTGGTGGCCGGGGAAGCGGAAGAACGCGGAAAGGGAACAGTCACGCCAGGGTCTCCTCCGGACAGGCCGCCCGGGAGGGAACGGCGCTCCGTATCCGGAACAAGGTTGCTAATCCTGCCGAAAGACTACCGGGCTTGAGCGAGCTGTGCCGCTCAATGACCTTGGAATCAGACTGGTCCGACGAAAATCGGGGGGCCGACACGTTCCACTTGCGGCCGTCCGCAAGGCGGGCGACCGCAGCACTGCCTACGACACGTGTTTGCCGTTGCGGTGGATGTCGTGGGCGACAAAGCAACTGTTCTGGGTGGGGCGCGCCAGGATGCCGGGCTTGGCCAGCGTCTGGCGGATATCGGCCAGGCCCGATTCCCAGTGCTCGCGCATGGCCTCGGTGCCGAACTCGTAGTCCTTGGAAAAGCGCTCGCGGTGCTTGGACTCGTAGATCAGGTTGATGATGTTGGTGGCCGGGGTATTGGCCAGCTTGCGGATTTCGGCCAGTTCGGGTCCGCCGCGCTCGTCCTCGGGCAGGCGTTCGAGCAGTTGCTGCAGGCCGTGGCGCAGTTTCAGCACGCGCCGCAACTGGTCGGTGACCATCCGGGTGCGGCTGGAATACTGGATGTCCTTCTGGCGCTCGGCCACCTCTTCGAGCGTGGTGGGCAGGCCGCCGCGGGCGGGCCAGAGGTCCACCTGGAAGGCCAGCGTGTCGCGCATGTTGTCGGTGGTCAGCACCTGGGCCAGCGGCGTGTTGGACACGACGCCGCCGTCCCAATAGTGCTCGCCGTCGATCTCCACCGACGGGAACCCCGGCGGCAAGGCGCCCGAGGCCATGATGTGCTCGGGGCCGAGCGTGTCCTTCTGGCTGTCGAAATAGGCGAAGTTGCCGCTGCGCACATTCACCACGCCAAAACTGGCGCGCACCTTGCCGGCATTGAGCAGGTCGAAATCCACGTACTCGCGCAAGGTAGCCGCCAGCGGCGCGGTGTCGTAGAAGCTGGTGGATGCCGCCCCCTTGCCGTGCAGCAAGTAAGGCGGCGGGACACGCAGTTTGAAGAAACCCGGCTGGCCGGAAAACAGCGCCTGAAAGGCCGACAACTGGCCGTTCATGGCGGGCGAACCGAAGCCGAACGGAATGCCGTCGAACATGTTCGCCAGCGCTTCGCCCCATGGCAGGGCAGCAAAGCCGGTGGGTCGGCAGATGCTTTCCCAGAAGCCGCGCAGCCGCGCCACCCGTTCGTCCTCGGGCGAGCCGGCGATGATCGCCGCGTTGATCGACCCGATGGAAATGCCCGAAACCCAGTTGGGCCGGATCCCCGCCTCGTGCAGGCCCTCGTACACCCCCGCCTGGTACGACCCCAGGGCGCCCCCGCCCTGCAGGACCAGGGCGACGGTGTCATAGGGCGGCGTTGCACCGGTGTCGGGGGTCAGGGCCTTGCGGCGTGTACTCATGCGGGGATCCTTTTCATGACCGCAAACCCTAGGGTTTGCTTTTGTCCGGCAATTGCGGGGCGGCGACGCCGGCCCGGAACGGATACTTGGCGAAAATCAGCGCGACGGCTTTATCGACGCTTTGCGCCGACGTCGCCGTCTCGGGATTCTGGACCTCGCCGACCGCCACGCCTTCCCAGACCAGCTGTTTGCGGCGCGAGTCGACCAGATCCACGTTCAGGGTGCCCTCGGTGTACTGGTAGACGCTGTCGCCCCAGCCATAGCCGGGCCAGCCGCCGTAGAAACCGCCGCGGTAGCCGTAGTACGGCCCCATGGGTGGCGGGGCTTCGGTCACCTGGGTCTTTTGCTGCAGCTTGCCGTTGAAATTGACCAGCAGGTCGGGGTTGGAGGCGCTGTAGACGTAGCCGCGCATCTCCATCTGGCCGCGGGTGGCGTCTTTCAGCCTTTCGGTCAGCAGGGTGCTGTAGCCGGCCCTGTCGGTGCCTAGCGGCGACATATAGCCGAAGGTGCGGTACTGCGCGAAATCGGCTTGATGATCGTAGTCGCCCTTCACGGTGGGGCCGGAGGCGCATGCCGCCAACAAGCCCGTCAGGGAACCCACTGCCAGCATTCTGAACGCTTTCATGTCGATCTCCGAGAGTAGGAGCCCGCGAGCGGGCTCAAGTGTCAACAGGTCCTAGGCGCGTTCATAGTGCCGCGAAGCGGATAAAGTTTCAACAAGGACGCATTCTCATTGGATCAATATCAAACCGCGGCGCAGGCGGGCTCCATTACACTCGGGGGATTATTCCAGACCCAGACCAGAAGATAACCCCATGTTGGAACTCGACGGCTCGATTTGGTTTCGTTCCGGCGCCCAGAACTGGGGCGGAAAGAACCGCATAGACCTGCTGGCGCAAATCGACGCCACCGGCTCCATCACGGCTGCCGCCCGCGCGGTGGGCATGAGCTACAAGGGTGCCTGGGACGCCATCGACGCGATGAACAACCTGGCGGGCGAACCGCTGGTGCTGCGCGCCGCGGGTGGCAAGGGTGGCGGCGGCACGCGGCTGACCGACCGCGCCCGCAGCCTGATCGCCACCTTCCGCGCGCTTGAGTCCGAGCACCGCAAATTCATGGAAAACCTGACGCGCGCCGGCCTGACCGCCAGCGGCGACATCGACTTGATGAGGCGATTTATGTTGAAAACCAGTGCACGCAACAAACTCCTGGGCACCGTGATGGAAGTGCGCACCGGGGCCGTCAACGACGAGATCCTGCTGCGCATCGCCGGCGGCCAAGTCATCACCGCCACCATCACCCGCGAAAGCACGCAGGAACTGGGGCTGGCCCCCGGCAAGGAAGCGCTGGCGCTGGTGAAGGCGTCGTCAGTGATCGTCGGCGCCCCGGGCCCTGGCCTGCGGCTGTCGGCCCGCAACCAGTTGCCGGGCACCATCGCGGCAGTGCGCACCGGCGCGGTCAACAGCGAAATCCTGATCGACCTGGAAGGCGGCACCACGCTGGTGGCGATCGTCACCAACGAAAGCGCCAGGGATCTGGGCTTGGCCGACGGCGCCCCCGCGGTCGCCATCTTCAAGGCGTCCAGCGTGATCCTGGGTGTGTTGGACTAACGCCGACGCGGCGTTGATGAAAGGCGGCGCCCCGCTTCCGCCCTGCCCGCGACCTTATACGCCCTCGTCCTCGTCGCGGCGGCGCACCTTGCCGTCGCGCACCTCGAACACCTCGTCAGCCAGCGCCTCGACGTCGGCCGGATCGTGCGTGATCAGCAGCATCGGCACGTCCAACTGGCGTTGCAGGGCGTTCAGTTCCTGGCGCATCTTGCCGCGCAACTGCGAATCCAACGCCGAAAATGGCTCATCCAGCAGCAAGATTTCGGGTTTGAGCATCAGCGCCCGCGCCAAGGCGACGCGCTGCTTCTGGCCGCCCGAAATCTCGTTGGGGTAGCTACCCACGATAGCGCCCAATTCAAACGCATCGACCCAACGCCGCGCATCGGCCGAGACCGCCCGCCTGGGCGGATTGAGCCAGCCGCGGCGCGAGCCAAAGGCAATGTTCTGCGCCACCGTCAGATGCGGAAACAGCGCATAGTCCTGGAACAGGTAGGCCACCCGGCGGGCTTGCGGCGCCACGCTGACGCGGGCATCGGAATCGAACAGCACCCGACCGTTGACCTCGATGCGGCCAGCGTCGGGCCGCAGCAGGCCGGCCACCGCCCGCAGCGTCAGGCTCTTGCCCGCGCCCGACGGCCCAAACAGCGCGATTCGCTTGGACGCGGACGAAAACGCCACATCCAGCGAAAAGTGCCGGTCGCCCGAGACCATATTCTTGCGAATCCGCAGGTCGACGCTCATTACGCGCCCCCGCTGCGGCGGCTGGAACTGATCGGCACCAGCTTGCCGGCCGCCAGCAACACCACGATGCAAGTGATCGAAGTGACCAGCACCAGGAAATTGGCAGTGGAGTCGTCGCCCGCCTGTACGGCTTCGTAGATCGCGACCGACAGCGTTTGCGTGCGGCCCGGCAGATTGCCGGCGATCATCAGCGTGGCGCCGAACTCACCCAGCGCGCGGGCGAAGGCCAGCAGCACGCCGGCCACGATGCCGCGCGCCGCCAGCGGCAACGTCACTCGGAAGAAGATGCCGGCTTCGCACACGCCCAGCACCCGGGCGGCGTTTTCCAGTTGCGCGTCGACGTTTTCGAACGCGGCGCGGGCCGACTTGAACACCAGCGGAAACGCCACCACCGATGCGGCGATGACGGCGCCCTGCCAGGTGAACACCAGTTCAATGCCCAGCTCTGCCAGCTTTTCGCCCAGCACGCCGCGCCGGCCGAGCAGCACCAGCAGGTAATAGCCCAGCACCGTGGGCGGCAGCACCAAGGGCAGCGTCAGAATGGCATCCAGCAGGTCCCGCCCCGGCCAACGCCAGCGGGACAAGCCGTAGGCGGCCGCGGTGCCGGCCACGGTCGCCAACAGCGTTGCCCAGCCCGCCACTTTCAAGGTAAGCAGCAGGGGCACCCATACTGGATCGCTCATGACGCCTGCGATTCAAAGTTCAACGTTCAATCCCGGCGCGGTCTCAGGGCTTCTGGAAGCCGTAACGCGACAGGATTTCCTGGCCGGCGGGCGACAGCACATAGGCCACGAAGCTCTTGGCTTCCTTGGCGGCGGCGTCACGCGCGGTCACGGCGATGGGATAGGTGACCGGCGTTTGCGACGGCACGCGCACGGCGACCTTGACCTTGTCCGGCATGACGGCGGCGTCGGTAGCGAACACGAAGCCCGCGTCCACTTCACCGCGCGACACGTAGTCCAGGCTCTGGCGCACGTTCTGCGCCAGCACGCTCTTGGCCTGCACCGCATCCCACAGGCCGGCGGCCTGCAGTGCGCCCTGGGTATAGCGGCCCACCGGCACCGAGGCCGGGTTGCCATAGGCGATGCGCTTGACGTCGTCGCGCGTCAGGTCCTTGAGCGCGGTGATGTTGAGCTTGCTGTCGGTCGGCACAATCAGCACGATCTGGTTGGCCGCGAAATCCACCCGCGAGTCGGCCTTGACGGCTTTTTCCTCGACGGCCTTGTCCATCGCCTTCTGGTCAGCGGATGCGAACACGTCGGCGGGCGCGCCCTTGACGATCTGCTGCAGCAGCACATCGGAGGCGCCGAAGTTCAGGATGACCTTGGTGCCGGCATGCTCTTTCTCGTAGCCCTGCGCCACTTCCTTGAATGCGTTGGTCAGGCTGGCGGCGGCGGAGACCACCAGGTCGCCGGCATGGGCGCTGGAGCCCCAGACGGCGGCCAGGGCCAGCGACACGGCCAGGATCGGGTGTTTGCGGAACATGGCACTCTCCTAGAACAAGATCAATATCGGTAACGAAATATATATAGGTATATAACGCCCGTCAATTTGCCGCCGAGGGGCGGCTTGCGCCAGGTCAAACGTCGGGCAATGAAGCCGGTTCCGGGCGCTTAGCCGCGCTCGACCGTGGTGACGCGCACCGTCAGCGGACCCAGCGCCGTCCGCAGGCGCTCCAGCGCCAGCTCGGGCCGGGCGGCGCCGCACATGAAGATGTCCAGCGCCGCGAACTGGTGTTCGGGCCAGGAATGCACGCTGATGTGGGATTCGCTCAGCATGACCACGCCGGTCACGCCCGCTCCTTCGCCGAAATGGTGGAAATGTGCGCCCAGCACCTTGGCGCCCGCGGCTTCGGCGGCCCGCACCAGTTCGCGCTCCAGCGCCTGGGCGTCAGCCAGCAAGCCGGCGGGCACCCCGCGAAAATCGGCCAGGATGTGGCGGCCAGGCGTGGCGTGCGGCGTCGCCGGGGCGGGCCGCGGGTCTTGCAAGGTCGGGGCCTGCTGCGTCACTTGTGCGATCCGCCGGACGACCAGCCGGAACTGCCCGACGAGCCGCCGCCCCAACTGCTGCTGCTACTGCTGCTGCTACCGCCGCTGGTGAACCGGGCGCCGGGCGAGCTGGCGCCCGTGGCGGCCATGACCACGATGACGGCATAGATGGCGTAAAGGAACTTGCCCATCCGCTATTCGTCCTTTGCGGACATCTTGTCCGCGAGGCTGGCCGGCAACCACAGGAATGCCAGGCCGATCACGATTGGCAGGAGGCGGCCGTTGAAGATATTGCCCAGGTTCAAGAACCCCATGGCGATGGTCGCGAACCAGGCCCACTTGCGATAGCCGCCCGGCTTGCCAGCGCGCGGCATCGCCTTCTGTTTGGCCAGTTCGGGATTGCCGAACCATTCGGCCAACTGGGCCGGCGCCACCGGCCCCGACGCGGACCAGCCCCATTCGGCCGGCCCCCGTTCGCTGGTGAGCTTAAGGTTGCCCGCCTTGTAGTCGGTGATCTGGGTGCTGTCGCCCACCTTCACGCGCCAATTGAAGGCGCCCAGCGCCAGCTCAACCCGCGAGGTGTAGTCGTACAGCTTCTGGTAGAGCTTGTTGCGCCAGCGCACGCTGGTGTCGTTGTTGCGGCTGGGCCAGGTGTCGCAGACCTGCACGCGTTCCCAGCCCTCGTCGGTTTCCACCAGCCAGATGAAGCCCTTGACCGGGTTGAACAGCAGATATTCGATCCAGTCGGACGGCTCTTCGGGGTCCGGGTCGGCGCATTTCATCAGGCCGATCAAGGTGTAGGCGGCGCCATCGATCTTGGCGGTGGCGCCCAGCGCCAGCGTCGTGCGGATGGTCTTGACCTTCTGCGCCTTGGCGATGACTTCGGCGGTTTCGCCGGCGCAATCGACCGTGGCCGCGCATGACGGGCACACCACCTGGGTGGCCATGGCCGCGACAAAGCTGATGGGCGCGCCGCAATTGGGGCACTCCAGCGCCTTGATCTGGCCGCGAAAGCGTCCGGCAGTCTCTTCGACCTGCTCGTTCGAGCGCAGCGAGGCCGCCTGCATGCCCGACAGGTCGAAAGCCTTGCCGATATACAGCTCGGGGTCGGGGCTATCGGAAAAGTCCAGCGTCAGGAAGGCGTCCACGCTGCGGTAGTCGGCCACCTTGGCTTCCCAGCCGTCGCCGGGCACAAAGGGCAACTCGCCCTGCGCGCCGCCGGCGCGGCAGCTGCGCACGTCGGATGCCGCGAAACGCTGGCCATCCAGCTTCAGTTCGTCGCCCGGCGAAATGTCGGCAAACGCCGGCATGCCCTGGGTCGACTTGACCTTGCGGCGACGCGTGATGGCGTATTGGCCAGAGGCGTCCGACAGCCAGCCGTCCGAGCCGTCGTCGAACCACAGGTACCACTCGTTCCAGAAGCCGTCTTCATAGCGCAGCTGGATGCGGCCGATCAGGTCGAAGCGCTTGCCTTCGAACTGGCCGGCGGCGCCCAGGCACAGCGGGGAATAGTCTTCCAGCACATCCGCCGTTTCGCCGATGCGCTTGACCGACTCGGCGTCTTTGAGCAGCGTGCTGCGGCACGCGCCGCAGACCGCCATGACCGACGCCGTGGACGTGAACTTGACGGGCGCTCCGCACTGCGGACACAGGACCTGCTGCATGGGCGTTCGGCGCTTAGCTGGTGAGTTTCTTCAGCACTTCGGCCTTGGCCGAGTCGTAATCGGCCGGCGTGATCAGGCCTTTGTCGAGCAGGTCCTTGAGCTGCTGCAGCCGCTGCACGGGGTCGCCCCCGGCCGCCGCGCTCGCGGCACCCGCCGCAGCGCCAGCCGCCGCGGCCTGCGCCGGCTGGCCCTGGCCTACCGCCTGCCCCACGCCCAGCCCGGCCGCCATGGTCTGGCCCAGCGCCGCGCCGGCCGCCAGGCCCGCGCCGATGCCGGCGATGCCGCCTTCGTTCTGCGCCGCCAGCGGGATCGAGGTGGCCGTCTGGTACTGGGTGAACTTGCCCAGGTCGCCGGCCATGCCCATCGAAATCCGGGTGTCCAGCGCCTTTTGCAGCTCTTCGGGCAGCGACACGTTTTCAACCGTGAAGTTGTCCAGCTTGACGCCGTAGCGGTCGAACACCGGCGCCAGCTGTTCACTGATGCTCTGCGACATCAGGCCCTGGTTGCCGGCGATATCCAGGAACGGCACCTTGGAGCCGCCCAGCGCGGTCGTCATGGCGGCGACCACCATGTTGCGCAGCTGCAATTCCAGGTCGTCGACGGTATAGACGTCGCGCGTGCCGCTGATTTCGCGATAGAACTTGGCCGGGTCGGTGATCTGGTACGAATACACGCCGAAGGCGCGCAGCCGCACCATGCCGAATTCGCTGTCGCGCAGCGTGACCGGCTGCGCCGTGCCCCAGCGCCGGCCCAGTTGCAGGCGCGTGCTGAAAAAGATCACGTCCGACTTGAAGGGCGACTCGAACAGCTTGTCCCAGTTCTTCAGGTACGTCAGCACCGGCAGGGTCTGGGTCGTCAGCTTGTACATGCCGGGGCCGAACACGTCGGCCACCTTGCCTTCGTTGACGAACACCGCCATCTGCGATTCGCGCACGGTCAGGCTGGCGCCGTACTGGATTTCGAAATCCTGCATCGGATGGCGCCAGGCCAGCACGCCGTCGGCATCCTCGTTCCATTGCAGGATGTCAATAAACTGCTTGCGAATAAATGAACCGAGACTCATGGCAAGTACTCCTGTGTCAGATCGGAATCAGCGCGCCGGGCCCGCTCAGGTCAGGCAGGCGGCGTTGACGATGCCGGCGGCCAGCGAGATCGATCCGATCAGGCCGCCCATGGCGATATTGTTTTCTTCGATGGCTTCGTTCAGGCCGCGGATGGCCTGCGCCATGATCACGTAGACGACCAGTTGCACCGCCATGGCGGCGACGCCCCAGACCACGAACATGAGGAAGCTGGCGTGGATGGCGATGCTGGAGCACAGCGTGAAGGAAAAGCCCACCAGCGCGCCGCTGTAGGACAACACCGCGGCGATATTGCCTTCGCGGATCAGGTCGAATTCCTTGTAGCGCGTCACCGTGGTGTAGACGACGGTGAACACGCCCAGCATGACCAACGCCGAGACGATGTAGATCAGATAAGTCACGGCCGGATGCATCGCTTCTCCCATATTCGCCCCCTTCAGGCCCTAATTGCGCGCAGTATATACGGCGCCTTCGATATACTGCGAACGCATTTTCACGTCGGAACCCCCATGCGCGACCGCGTTCTCATCCTGTCGGTATTGATCGTCGCTTCCTGCGGCCTGGGCTATGAGCTCATCAGCAGCGCGCTGGCCAGCTATCTGCTGGGGGATTCCATTCTCCAGTTCTCGTCCGTCATCGGCTGCTATCTGTTCGCGATGGGCATCGGATCGTGGTTGTCAAAATATGTAAGAGACGACGACGTTTTGAATCGATTCATCGACGTCGAGCTGGCCGTCGCATTGTTGGGCGGGGTTTCCGCCGCGGTCCTGTTCCTGGTGTTCGCCTGGCTGTCGGCGCCGTTTCGCGCGGCGTTGTACGCGGGCGTCTTCATTATCGGACTGATGGTCGGCATGGAAATTCCGCTGGTGATGCGGGTATTCAACCAGCGCAAGGCCGAGTTCCGCGAAATCGTCAGCCGCGTGCTGACCTTCGATTATCTCGGCGCGCTGGCCGTGTCGCTGATCTTTCCGCTGTTGCTGGCGCCCAAGCTGGGCCTGCTGCGCACCAGTTTCCTGTTCGGCATGCTCAACGCCGGCGTGGCGCTGTGGACCACCTGGCTGTTCCGCGGCGAGATCCGGCGTCCGGCCGAACGCGCCGTGCGCGGCGGCGTGGTGCTGGGGCTGCTGGCCCTGGGCTTCCTGTTTTCCGGCCAGATGACGGCGTGGGCCGAAAAGGGCCTGTACGGCGACGACGTGGTGCACGCCGAGACCACGCCCTACCAGCGCCTGATCGTGACGCGCTGGCACGACGACCTGCGGCTGTACATCAACGGCAACCTGCAATTCTCGTCGCGCGACGAGCACCGCTACCACGAGTCGCTGGTGATCCCCGGCCTGCAGGCGCTGCCGTGGGCCCGCAACGTGCTGGTGCTGGGCGGCGGCGATGGCCTGGCGGTGCGCGAGATCCTCAAGTACAAGCATGTGGAGCACGTCACGCTGGTGGACCTGGATCCTGCCATGACGGGCCTGTTCTCGCGCTCCGAACCGCTGACGAAACTGAACCAGGGCTCGCTGACCGATCCGCGCGTCACCGTCATCAATGACGACGCCGGCCGCTGGCTCGAAAGCCACGCCGAGGTCTACGACTTCATCGTGGTGGACTTTCCGGATCCGTCCAACTTCGGCCTGGGCCGGCTGTACTCCGTGCCGGTCTACCACCTGATGGCGCGGCACCTGGCCGAGAACGGCTACATGGTGATCCAGTCGACCTCGCCCTACTTCGCGCCGCGCTCGTTCTGGAGCGTGGACGCCACGCTCAAGGAGGCCGGCCTGAACACCTGGCCGTACCACGCCTACGTGCCGTCGTTCGGCGACTGGGGCTTCATCCTGGCCGGCAAGCGCCGCGACTACACGCCGCCGACGGCGGTGTCGGTGCCCACCCGCTACCTCGACCCCGCCACCCTGCGCGAGCTGTTCCACTTTCCCGCCGACATGCCGGCGCTGGCCATGCCGCCGAACCGCCTGAACGAGCAATCGCTCGTGCGCTACTTCGACGAGGACTGGCGCAAGGTCATCCGCTGATGCGCCGCCGCACCTTCCTGTTGGGCGCAGCCACGGCCGCCGCGGCGGGCACGGCGGGCTATTACCGGTCGCGCATCGTCGAGACCACGCCCGACGTGCGCTATCCCGGCATGCAGGCCGGCCATGCATTGCGCGATGGCGCGGCGCTGCCGGCGTCGTCGTCCAGCCGCCGGTGCCAAGTGGCGATCCTGGGGTCCGGCGTGGCCGGGCTGTCCTGCGCCTGGAAACTGGCGCGCGAAGGCCATACCGATTTCCTGGTGGTTGAAGGCCCCGAGTACGGCGGCAACGCCTCGGCCGGCGTGCGCGACGGGCTGGACTATCCGCTGGGCGCGCACTACCTGCCGCTGCCGTCGATGCAGTCCACCCATGTGCGCGAAATGCTGGCCGACTTCGGCATCGCCGAGCGCGACGCCTACGCGGCGCGCCCCTATTACGACGAAGCCATCCTGGCGCATTCACCGCAAGAACGCCTGCTGCGCGATGGCCACTGGGAAGACGGCCTGCTGCCCATGACCGGGCTGCCCGACGGCGACGCCGAGCAGCACCGCAAGTTCCTGGCGCTGGTGGACCAGTTGCACGGGCAGGTCGGCAACGACGGCCGCAAGGTCTTCTGCATCCCCATCGCCCTGTCCTCGCGCGATCCGGCATGGCGCGCGCTGGACACCCTGACCTTCAAGCAGTGGCTGGACCGCGAGGGCTATACCTCGCCGGCCCTGCACTGGTACCTGAACTACTGCTGCCGCGACGACTACGGCGCGCAATACGACGCGGTCTCGGCCTGGGCCGGCCTGCACTATTTCGCCAGCCGCGACGGCCACGCCGCCAACGCCACCGAGGGCGCGGTGCTGACCTGGCCCGGCGGCCTGGCACCTTTAGTGCAGCGCATGCGGGACGCGATCAGCGCGCGCGTCGGCCATACCGGCTGGCTGCTGCCCGGCACCGCGGTGCGCCTGCGCGAGACCGCCGCCGGCCCCCGGATCGACTGCCTGGCGCCGGGGCCCACCGCCGCCGTCTACACATTGGAAGCGCGGCGCGCCGTCTGCGCCATGCCGCTGTTCGTCGCCCAGCGCCTGCTGCCCGACATCCGGGCCTATGGCTACGACCCGGCGGTGCATGCCTCGCCGCACGCACCCTGGCTGGTGTCCAACTTCGTCATGGACGGCTATCCGCGCGAGGCGCCCGGCGAACCGCTATCCTGGGACAACGTGGTCTACCAGGGCCGCGCGCTCGGCTATGTGGTGTCGACCCACCAGTTGCTGCGCGTGGCGCGGTCCCCCCGCACGGTGTTCACCGCCTACGACGCGCTCAGCGGCAAGACGCCGCAAGCGACGCGCCAATGGCTGGCCAGCGCCAGCCCCGAAGCCCTGCGCGACGAAGCGGCGGCGGACCTGGTGGCCGCCTACGGCGATGACTTCTGGCGGCATGCGCGCCAGCTTGAAATCACGGTGCGCGGCCACGCCATGGCCTCGCCGTATTGCGGCTACCTGTCCAACCCGGGCCTGGCGGCCCTGCGCGACGTCGACGGCCCGGTGCTGTTCGCCCACGCCGACCTGTCCGGCTATTCCGTTTTCGAGGAAGCGGCGTGGTGGGGCGTGGCCGCGGCCGGCCGGATCCTGGGGCAGCGGCCGCCGGCCTGAGGCTGGCGGCCCGGCGGCCTCTGCCGCGGCTTGCCGGACCATCCGGCGCGCACCGCCGTAGGGTTTGTGCGGCCGTCACCGCGAGCGTCCGCGCCGTGGCCTGAATCGCGCGCAGGTCGCCCCCGCTGCCCTACAATCGCCGGCTGGTCCCTTTGACCGTTGACTGAGTCCACACAAAACGATGGGAAAACAAGTCATTGTGCTCGGCGCCGGCATCGTCGGCGTCTGCTGCGCGCTGGAACTGCAGCGGCGCGGCATGGACGTCACCCTGGTTGACCGCCAGGAACCTGGCCGGGAGACCTCGCACGGCAACGCCGGCGTGCTGGCCCGCAGCTCGCTGATGCCGTTCAACCACCCCGGCCTGTGGCGCCAACTGCCCCGGCTGCTCAAGAACGACACCGTCCAATTCCGTTATCGCCCGCAATACCTGGCCCGCAACCTGGGCTGGGCGGCGGGCTTTCTGTGGCGCGCGCGGCCGTCGGTGTTCCAGGAAACCACGCAAGCGCTGGACGGACTGATCCGGTTGTCCGCGCCCGAGCACCTACGCCTGTTGGCCGCGGCCGGCGCCGCCCACCGCCTGCGCGATACGGGCTGGGTGTTCCTGTTCCGCAGCGAAGCGGCCTGGCAGGGCAACGCCCTGTCGCGCGCCGCCTACGCCCGGCACCAGGTGCCGACCCAGGCCCTGGACCCCGCCGAGCTGGCGCAGTTGGAACCCGCCCTGGCCCCGATATTTGCCTGCGCCCTGTGGATTCAAGGCTCGTATTCGGTGGACGATCCCGGCGCTGTAACGCAGGCCTACGCGGACCTGTTCCAGCGACAGGGCGGCGTCTTGCGCCGTCTGAGCGCCACCGCCATCCGCCGCGACGGCGAGCGCTGGACCGTACAGGGCGACCGCGCGTCCGACGCGCTGACCGCGCCCGCCTTGGTGGTGGCGCTGGGCCCCTGGTCCAAGTCCCTGCTCAAGACCACCGGCATCGACCTGCCCATGGCGTTTGAGCGCGGTTATCACATGCATTACGGCGCCGGCGACGGCCCGGCGCTGACCCGCCCCGTCTACGACACCGGCGGCGGCTACGTGCTGTCGCCCATGGCCCGCGGCCTGCGGCTGACGACCGGCGTCGAGCTGGACGACTGCGAGGCCCCGGCCCGACCGGACCAGCTGGACCTGGCGGAAACCCGCGCCCGCGAAGCCCTGGCCCTGGGCGCGCGGCTGGACTCGCAGGCTTGGCTGGGCCGCCGCCCGACCCTGCCGGACAGCCGCCCGATGATCGGCCAGGCGCCGCGCCATCCGGGCCTGTGGCTGGCGCTGGGCCATCAACATATTGGTTTCAGCACCGCGCCAGGAACGGCGAAGATACTAGGCGAGCTGATGTTCGAGAACACCGCGGGGCGGCATCACGCCTTCCGCCCCGGCCGGTTTATTTAAGACGCGATCGCAACAGCACGGGCCGTCCGCGGCCCGATACCAAACAGACCCCAAGGAGAAGCCCATGAACACCAAACGCAAATTCGTCGCGTCCGTCCTGGCGTTGGCCGGCCTGGCATTCGCCGGCGCGACGCACGCCCAATCCGCCAACGAGACCGCCATGGAGCGCATCATGCGCACCAAGACGATCCGCATCGGCGCCATCGCCGGCGCCATCCCCTACTTCAACAAGAACATCAACACCGGCAAGTGGGAAGGCTTCGGCCCCGACTTCGCCGAGATGTTCGCCGCCCGCCTGGGCGTCAAGACCGAATACCTGGAAACCACCTGGGGCAATTCGGTGCTGGACGTGCAGACCAACAAGATCGACCTGATGTTCGGCATGGCGCCCACCCCGGCGCGCAAGGAAGTCGTGAATTTCTCCGACACCTTGTTCCAGAACACCTACACCACCGTCTGCCGCAAGGGTTTTCCCGCCAAGTCGTGGGCCGAACTGAACGCCCCCGAAAACCGCGTCGTGGTCGACGTGGGCTCCAGCCACGACCAGTTGGCCACCCGGGTGCTCACCAAGGCCACCGTCACCCGCCTGGAAAACTCCGGCTCGGCCACGCTGGCGCTGTCGTCCGGCCGCGCGGATTGCCAGATCCTGGTGGTGCTGCTGGCCAAGCCGCTGCTGGAAAAGCGGCCGGGCATCGGCGTCATGTCCATCCCCAGCCCGGTTGAAACTGCTCCGGTCAGCATCGGCCTGCGCAAGGAAGCCGACGACTCGCTGCAAAAGGCCGTCAACGCCTGGCTGGCCGATATCCGCGCCAAGGGCGAGGTACGCGGCGTGATCCTGTCCAACATGCAGAAGCTGGCCGGCGTGCCGCCCGAGGCGTTCCCGCCTGAAATCCAGTTCTAAGGCCACGGCGATGAATGACCAGAACGAAACCCTGCCTCGTTCGCGGGCAGGTGCCTGGCTGCTGGGCGCGGCGGCCGTCGTCGCCGTGCTCGCAGTCATCCTGAAACGCGAGGCCATCTTCGGCCCGGCAGTCCAGTACGACTGGGACTTCAGCGTGCTGTGGGAATACCGCAAGCTGATCGCCGTGGGCGTGCTGAACACCATCCTGTTCACCATCCTGTGCGTGTTCCTGGGCCTGGCCGTGGGCCTGGTGACCGGCCTGGGCCGGTTGTCGCGCAACGTGCTGGTCACCGCCCCGATCCGCGCCTACATCGAGGTGTTCCGCTGCACCCCGGTGCTGGTGCAACTGGTCTGGTTCTATTACGCCCTGCCCGTGGTCACCGGCATCGAAATGTCGCCGGTGGCGGCGGCCACGCTGTGCCTGGCGCTATACGGTGGCGCGTTCTATTCCGAGATCATCCGCGGCGGCATCATTTCCACCGACGCCGGCCAGACCGAGGCCGCCAAGGCGCTGGGCATGACGCCCGCGCAGGCCCTGCGCCGCGTGATCCTGCCGCAGGCGTTCAAGAAGATGGTGCCGCCCCTGATGAACCAGTCCATCATGCAGCTGAAGAACACCTCGCTGCTGTCGGTGCTGGCAGTGCCCGACCTGCTCTACCAGGGCCAAGTCGTGGCGCATGACACCTACCGTCCGCTGGAGATCTACACCTTCATCGCGGTCGCGTACTTCGTGATCCTGCTGCCCTTCACCCTGTGGGCCAAAAAGCTCGAATTCGGCAGCACCGCCAAAGAGGCATGACCATGGGCAATCCCCTTATCAACATCCAGGGCCTGCGCAAGTCGTTCGGCGGCCAGGAAGTGCTCAAGGACATCAACCTGCAGGTCGAACGCGGCCAGGCCGTGGCCCTGATCGGGCCGTCGGGTTCGGGCAAGTCCACGCTGCTGCGCTGCATCAACCTGCTGACCATTCCCGACGGCGGCCGCATCACGGTGGGCGAACAGTCGCTGGCGTTCCAGGGCGCCGCCACTCGCCTGCCCAGCGAGAAAAAGCTGGCCAGCTTTCGCGCCTCGGCTGGCATGGTGTTCCAGCACTTCAATCTGTTCCCGCACATGACGGCGCTGCGCAACGTCATGGAAGGCCCCATCACCGTGCTGCGCATGCCCAAAAAAGAGGCCGAGGAACGCGCCCGCGAACTGCTGCGCAAGGTCGGCCTGGCCGAGCGCGCCGACTACTACCCCGACAAGCTGTCCGGCGGGCAGAAGCAGCGCGTGGCCATCGCCCGCGCCCTGGCCATGCAGCCGGCCGTGATGCTGTTCGACGAAGCCACGTCGGCGCTGGACCCCGAACTGGTGGGCGAAGTGCTGAACGTGATCAAGGGCTTGGCCCGCGACGGCATGACGATGATCCTGGTCACCCACGAAATCGGCTTCGCCCGCGAAGTGGCCGACCAGGTCGTGTTCATGCGCGACGGCGTGGTGGCCGAAAGCGGGCCGCCCGAGGTCGTGATCGGCAATCCGCAAAACGAGGCCACCCGCGCCTTCCTGGCGCGCTTTCACCGTGCGCCGGGACTCGAGTCCCCCGTATGACCGCCGCCGGATTCCTGGGCGTGCTGATGCTGGACACCCGCTTTCCGCGGCCGCCGGGCGACATCGGCAACCGCCAGACCTTTGAACGCGCCGGCATCCCGGTGCGCTTTGTCACGGTGCAGGGCGCATCACCGCGCAAGATCGTGCAGGAAGCCGACCCGGCCTTCCTGCAGCCGTTCATCGATGCCGCCATTGGCCTGGCCAAGGATGGCGCCGCGCTGATCTCGACCAGTTGCGGCTTCCTGGCCAAATACCAGTCAGCGCTTGCCGCCTCGGTGCCGGTGCCAGTCGTCACGTCCAGCCTGCTGCAATGCCGCGGCCTGGCGCGCGTCGGCATCCTGACCTTTGACGCGCAGTCGCTGTCGCGCGGCATCCTGGACGCGGTCGACGTGCCGGCCAACGCCATCGTCGAAGGCCTGGCACCCGGTTGCGAAATGCATGCGCGCATCCTGGAAAATAGCCCCGTGATGGACCTGGCCCAGGTCGAACGCGATGTAGTCCAGGCCGCCGAGCGACTGGCCAAACGGGCCCCCGGCCTGACCGACATCGTGCTGGAATGCACCAACATGCCGCCCTACCGCGACGCCGTGGCGCGCGCCACCGGACTGCGGGTGCATGACATCGAAACGCTGCTGTTAAAGACCTGGCGCGGCCTGACGACCTGACCGCCAATCTGCGCCCGCCATGAAAAAACGCCCGGTGCGGGCCTCGCTTGGAGGCTTGCACCGGGCGTTTGGCTGAACCGGTCAGCGCCGGATCAACCCAGCAGCAATGCGTCGTCCGACAGCTTTTCGCCGCGCACGCGCTCGAACATCGCCAGCAGATCCGGCACGTCCATGCCGCGGCGCTCGTCGCCGGACACGTCCAACACCACCTGCCCCTGGTGCAGCATCACGGTGCGGTCGCCCACGTCCAGCGCCTGGCGCATGCTGTGCGTGACCATCATGG
>JBEBOQ010000105.1:0-18743 GCA_040396375.1 Achromobacter xylosoxidans | reverse complement strand
CGATGGCGCCCAACGCCGGCAAGCGGCTCTGGCCCATGGCCGAGAACGTGCGCGACATCCTGGCGATCGAATGGCTGGGCGCCTGCCAGGGCCTGGACTTTCGCGCCGGCCTGAAGACGTCGCCCAAGCTGGAGCGAGCCCGCGGCCTGTTGCGCGAAAAGGTCGCCCACTACGAGAAAGACCGCTTCTTCGCGCCAGACATCGAAGCCGCCAGCCAGTTGATCGGCGGCCGCCACCTGAATGCCCTGATGCCCCCTGGCCTGTTGCCCAGCCTTTGACGGAGGAGGTGTATGAAACGCGTTTGGCGCAATTGCCACGTGGCCACGATGGCCGGGGGTGCGTATTCGGCGATCGAGCGCGCCGCGCTGGTGACGGACGGTTCGCGCATTGAATGGATCGGGCCGCAGGATGCGCTGCCACGCGGGGACCACGCAGAGGAACATGACCTGAACGGCGCCTGGGTGACGCCAGGCCTGATCGACTGTCACACCCATCTGGTGTTCGGTGGCAACCGCAGCCAGGAATTCGAGCAACGGCTGCAGGGGGTGGACTACGCGGTGATCGCGGCGCAAGGCGGCGGCATCGCCAGCACGGTGCGGGCGACCCGCCAGGCCACTGAGCAGGAGCTCTACGCCAGCGCCCGCAAGCGCGCGCTGCACCTGCTGCGCGACGGCGTGACCACGCTGGAGGTCAAGTCCGGCTACGGCCTGGACCTGCCCAATGAACGCAAGATGCTGCGGGTGGCGCGCCGCCTGGGGCAGACGCTGCCGCTGACGGTGCGCGCCACCTGCCTGGCCGCGCACGCGCTGCCGCCCGAGTTCGCCGGACGGCCGGACGACTACATCGACGAAGTCGCGCGCCGCATGCTGCCGGTGTTGGCGGCCGAAGGCCTGGTCGACGCGGTGGACGCGTTCTGCGAGCACCTGGCGTTTTCGCCGGCGCAGGTCGAACGCGTGTTCGTGGCCGCGGCGCACCTGGGTCTGCCGGTCAAGCTGCACGCCGAGCAGCTATCGTCGCTGCACGGCGCCAGCCTGGCCGCGCGCTATGGCGCGCTGTCGGCGGATCACCTGGAATACCTGACCGAGGCCGACGTGCTGGCCATGGCCGACGCCGGCACGGTGGCGGTGCTGCTGCCGGGCGCGTTCTACGCGCTACGCGAGACGCAGCTGCCGCCCATTGACCTGTTGCGCCGCCATGGCGTGCCCATCGCGATTTCCAGCGACCTCAATCCGGGCACCTCGCCTGCGCTGTCCTTGCGTCTGATGCTGAGCATGGCGTGCACGCTGTTTCGGCTGACGCCGCAAGAGGCGCTGGCCGGGGCCACGGTGCACGCCGCTCGCGCGCTGGGCCTGCAGGGCACGCACGGCGTGCTGGCGCCAGACATGACGGCCGACTTCGTTGCCTGGGATATTTCGCACCCCGCCGAGCTGGCCTACTGGATCGGCGGTGAGTTGCCCAAGCGGGTCATTCGCCACGGCGAGGAAGTCTGCGCGACCGCGTTGGAATAACGCGTGGCCGCGCGGCAGTGTGTCACCGTGGTCCGCAGCGCGTCAGGCCGATAGCGCCAACTGCTCGCGCACCGGCAACGCCACCGGCTCGTGGCCAGACTCGCGGCCCGGCAGCCGGAACGTGCTGACCGAACTCTGCAGCCGCTGCGCCTGCGCCTCCAGCGAGGCCGCCGCAGCGGCCGCCTGTTCAACCAGCGCGGCGTTCTGCTGCGTCACCTGATCCATCTGGGTGACCGCCGTATTGACCTGGCCGATGCCGGTCACCTGTTCACGCGAGGCCGCCGCGATGTCGCCTACCAGCAGGGTCAGCCGCTCGATCGCCACCTGGATCTCCTGCATGGTGCGGCCTGCGGCTTCGACCTGGGTGGAACCGGCTTGCACCGTTGCCCCGGACGCGCTGAGCAACTGCTTGATTTCCTTGGCGGCGCTGGCGCTGCGCTGCGCCAGCGAGCGCACTTCGCCCGCTACCACCGCGAAGCCCTTGCCTTCCTCGCCCGCTCGGGCGGCTTCCACCGCCGCGTTCAGCGCCAGGATGTTGGTCTGGAAGGCGATGCCGTCGATCACGCTGACGATGTCTTCGATGCGGCCCGAGTCCTGGGCGATTTCGCGCATGGTGGCCACGGCGCTCTGCACCGCGTCGGCGCCGCGGCGCGCAACCTGCGAGGCTTCGGCGGCCATGGCGTTGGCCTGGCGCGCGTTATCGGCGTTGCTGGTCACGGTGGACAGCAGTTGTTCCATGCTGGCCGCGGTTTCTTCCAGCGAGGCAGCCTGCTGTTCCGTGCGGCTGGACAGGTCCTGGTTGCCAGCGGCGATTTCGCTGGAACCGGTATTGATCTCGGCCACGCCGTCGCGCACGGCGTGCACGGTGCGCGCCAGGCTGGCCTGCATGTCCTGCAGATAAGGAATCAGCTGCCCGGCGCAGTTGCCGCCGAACGGCGCAATGGGCACGGTCAGGTCGCCGCGCGCGATGTGCTGGAAGTGCTGCTTGATGTCGTCCAAGGGACGCCTGACGAAGGCGACCACATAGCGGTCGCCCAGAAACAGCAGCAGCAGGCTGACGCCCAGCACGATGCCGATGCCCAGGTAGGCGTGCTGGCGTTCTTGGACGGCGCGTACGCCCAGCGCGTCTTGGCGCTCCTTGGCGTAGGCTTCGTAGCCCTCGATGCTCTTGCCGAAGGCGCGGCTGGCGGTGACGACCGCAACGGCGGCGTGGGCGCGCGCTTTTTCTATATCGTCCTGGGCCAGGAAATTGCGCTGTACGGTGATGCCGCCGTTGACCAGTGCGTCAAAATCGCTTTGCAGCGGGTCGAGGATCGACGCAGGCGTATCGCGCTTGGCTGATTCCAGGAACAGGGCCTGGTTTTTCCGCGCTTCGTCCAATGCGATGTCAATGCCGCGGCCTTCTTCCGCCGCCGGGCCTGCCAAGCCGTCCCGCGCATATTCCAGTTGGCGGGCCAGGCGCAGGCGAGCGCGCATGATCTGGTCGTTGACGCGGGAAAGCGATGAGACTTCGTTCAGGAGTTCGTTGCTGGCGGCGAGCGCTTCACCGGAGCTGTGCAAACCATTTACGCTGATGGCCGATTGGCCGGCTAAGAGGACACTGATCATGAGCAGCGTGCACAGGATCATGCGGCGGATAGTGATGTCTTTCAGGAACTGTGTCATACGCGTCGTTCTAGGGTGTAGAGAGGGACTACACCCGGACAACGGCCCCACCTGAACGATATTTAGCAGGTGTTGCACATCTTACGTATATGTCTGAGCCGGCCTGGAATATATCAACATTAACCGCAATAAATAGGGGTTTCAGCGCGTCGCGGCGGCCTCGGCGGGCTCGACCGCCCCAAAGCGCAGCCGCGCGAAACTGGCCAGGCTGGCAAGCGCAGCACACAGGCCGCCCAGCCACAGCGCGATGACGGCGCCATGGGTGGTGGACACGTTGAAGCAGGCCGCCACCAGCGCGGCGCCCGTGGCCTGGCCCAATAGCCGCACGGTGCCGATCATGCCGCTGGCGCCGCCCGCCCGCGACGGCGGCGCCGAGGTCATGATGGCGCGCAGGTTGGGCGACTGGAAAAAGCCGAAGCCGGCGCCGCACAGCGCCATGCGCCACGAAATATCCCAGGCCGACGGCGCGGCCGGCAGCAAGGCCAGCGACGCCATGCCCAACGCCAGCAGCGCCAGGCCCACGCCGCCCAGCATGCCTGCCGGGTAGCGGTCCGACAGGCGTCCCGCGATGGGCGCCATGATGGCCACGACCACCGGCCAGGGTGTGATCAAAAAGCCGGTATGCACCTGGGTGTAGCCCAGCACGGTCTGGAACAGGAAGGGCAACGAGACGAACGCCAGCGCCTGCGCGGCGAAAGCGCAGACCGCCGTGGCGGCGGACAGCGCGAACAGCGGCCGGCGCAGCAGGTCCACCGCCAGGATAGGGGCCGGATGGCCAGCTTGCCGGCGCATCAGCAGCCACAGGCTGGCCACCGCCAGACCCCATTCCAGCGTCACGCGCGACCATGGTGCGCTGTGCGCCAGCTCGTTCGAGCCCAGCACGAACAGGCCCAGCGTCAGCGCGCAGAGTGCGGCGGCCAGGCCGTCGAAACCATGCGACGAGCGGGTGGTTTCGGGCAGGCCGCGCAGGCCCAGCGCCATGGCAAGCAGGCCGATCGGCACATTGATCAGGAACAGCCAGTGCCACGATCCCAGCAGCAGGATGGTGGATGCGGCGGTGGGGCCTGCGGCGAACGACAAGCCGACCACCATCGCGTTCAGGCCCATGCCACGCCCCAGTACCGGCGCGGGATAGATAAAGCGCAGCAAGGCGGCGTTCACGCTCATGACGCCGGCGGCGCCCAGCCCCTGCAGGATGCGGGCGCCCACCAGCACCGGCAGCGACGGCGCCAGGCCACAAGCCAGCGACGACAAGGTGAACACCACGATGCCCACCATGTAGACCCGGCGGTGCCCCAGGATCTCGCCCAGCGCGGCCGCCGGCAGCAGGCCCGCCACCATCGCCAGCTGGTAGCCGCTGATGACCCAGATGGAGCCCGCGTCGCTGGCCTGCAGATCGCGCGCGATGGTGGGCAGCGCGGTGTTGGCGATGGCAGTGTCCAGGCTGGCCATGCAGACCGCCAGCATGACGGCCAGCAACGCGCCCAGGCGCTCGGAAGCCGGCAGGCCTTGGCCCGCGGGATAGGTGGTGTGGCGTGAGAACGAGAACATAAGGGGCCGCGCGGCTAGGCGTCGGGGCACGGGGCCACCGACAGGGGTGTGCGTTGATTGAGCGTTGATTCTAGTGCGACATGGAGATTCAACGCTTCGTCAGCCGTGGGGCGGCCGAAGGGCGGACGCTACGCCGGGAGCGTTGTCCGGCGCCGCCAATATCGGCGCAGCACCACATAATGCGACCAGTCGGTCACTTCTTGCCGGTCAAGGAATAATCCGTCGGGATAATCCGCCGCTGCGGCAGTGCAGCGAAATTCCGCCGCTTTTTTGCCGCTTTTGTTACTAACGGAAATTATCTAATTTGCTGAATTACAACAATTTTTCCCGCAACGACCGAAGCATGTTTTCATAGAGAAACCGTGTCCGATTAGTGGCAGAGCTTTAATCGAAACGGTTAGAAAGCGTAAATAAGCCGATTTGAAAATTAACCGAATCACGCAGTACGGCTATATCCGACGTACCATATTTCGTGTGCTGGTCTGATAGTGCAACAGTATTTCGTGGGGGTGATTTCATGAAACGCTTGTCTTTGTGCGCGACGACTCTGGCCTTGGTAACCGCGGGCGCATTGCCGCTGGCGGCCCAGGCGCAAGTCACTGCCAATATGGCGGTGACGCTGACGATCACTGCAAACTGCACCATTGCCGCGAATCCTCTGAATTTCGGCAGCCACGGATTGCTGAGCACGGCATTCAGCAATACCACCACGGTCAACGTGACCTGCACCAACACCACCCCCTATACCGTGGGCCTGAGCGCCGGCAGTGGCACGGGGTCCACCCTGGCCAACCGGCTCATGCAAGGCACGACCGCGGGCAACACCACATCTACCGTGGCCTACCAGCTTTACCAGCCGGCGCCGAACCAGACGGTGGTGTGGGGCGATACCGGCGCGGCGGACCGCGTGGGCGGCACTGGCAACGGCTCGGCCCAACCGCTCACCGTCAACGGCACGGTGCCGGCGCAGGCCACGCCGGCTCCGGACACGTATTCGTCCACCGTCACCGCGACGGTGTACTTCTAGTGCGGCGCACGGTCGAGGACCGCCCTGTCCGGGGCGGCACGATCCGCAGACTGGCCGGCGCGGTGTTGGCGTGGTGCCTTGGGATGGCAGCCCTGCCGATGCATGCGGCCACGTTGCAGATTTCCCCGGTGCTGGTGGACCTGGCGGCGCAGCAGGGCGCTTCGGGCATCATGCTGCGCAATCCGGGCACGACCCCGATCTACGGCCAGGTGCGCGTGTACGCCTGGGACCAGACGCAGGGCGATGACGTACTGACGCCCACGACCGACCTCCAAGCCAGCCCGCCGATCATCCAGGTGCCGCCCAAGGGCGAGCAACTGGTGCGGTTGGTGCGGGCCGGCAAGGATCTGCCGGCGGTAGAGAAAAGCTACCGGCTGGTGATCGACGAGATTCCCGATCCCTCCACGCCGCTGGTCAATGGCGTGGTGCTGCGCATGCGCTATTCAGTGCCGGTGTTCGTGGCCGGTGCGACGCCGGCGCCGGCGCCCGAGCTGGCCTGGCGGGTGACGCGTGCGGACAAGGAATGGATCCTGCGACTGGATAACACCGGCACCCGTTACGCCCAGGTGGCGTCGCTGCAGATCGTGACCGGCGCGGAGGCGCCGGTGGCGAAAGTGGACGGCCTGCTGGGCTATGCATTGGCCCAACGGCAGCGCGAGTGGCGGATTCCCGTCAAACACGGCGCGGCCGGCCCGGTAAAGATAAAGGCCTTGGTGAACGGCAGTGCCGTCACCGTGACTCCGCGAGTTGACTGACTGATTGCGTCCCGGGCCGCCTTGCCGGTGGTTGCGGGGTAAGAGAAGGCAGCCCATGGCAGTACGCGCTATCCGTGCTTGCGGGCGCTGCGCATGCCGCCTCGCGCTCGTGCTGATCGGGGCGTCGGCGGTGGCGGCGGATTTGCCCATCCAACTGGTGTCGTTCGGCGATATTGCCGAACGCGACGTCTATTTGGAGGTGAGTATCAACGGTGTGAACACGACCCAGCTGTTGCGCTTTCGGGACGCGCAAGGTCGGCTGTCGGCCAGCCCCGGCGCGCTGGGCTCGGTGGGCGTGGACGTGCGCAAGCTGGGGGTGCCGCAAGACACCGAGATCCGGCTCGATGAGATTGCCGGCCTGCGCTACACCTACAACGCCGCCATGCAATCGGTGAACCTGGTAGTGCCGGACGCGCTGCGCCAGCCCTTCCAGGTGGACACCCGCGGCCAGCCCCAGGCGCCGCCGGCCACCTCGGGCCGCGGCCTGATCCTCAATTACGACGCTTATGCCCAGACCGACGCCTACGCCAAGGTGTCGATGTATTCCGAGCAGCGCTACTTCGATCCGCTCGGCACGTTCAACAACACCGGAACCACCTATCTGGGCGGTCGCGCGGATCGCTATGTGCGCTACGACACCTACTGGACCCAATCCAACCAGGACACCCTGCGCACGCTGCGGGTGGGCGACACCATTACGTCGTCCTTGAACTGGTCGCGCTCGGTGCGCGTGGCCGGTATCCAGTGGGGCCGCAACTTCGCGCTGCGGCCCGACCTGGTGACCTTCCCCGTGTCGTCGTTGAGCGCCTCGTCGGTGGTGCCGTCGTCGGTGTCGCTGTACGTCAACGGGGTGCAGCAGTATTCGGGCAATGTGCCGGCCGGGCCGTTCGTGGTCAACCAGATCCCGGGCATCACCGGGTCGGGCCAGGCCACCCTGGTGACGCGCGATGCGCTGGGACGCAGTGTCAGCACGTCGGTGCCGCTGTATATCGACACCCGCATGCTGGCGGCCGGGCTGTCCAGCTACTCCATCGAGGCGGGCTTTGCGCGGCGCCAATTCAGCGTGCGTTCGTTCGACTACGACAAGCGCCCTGCCATGACCGCATCCGGGCGTTACGGGCTGGACGACGCGTTGACGCTGGAAGGCCACTCGGAGCTCAGCGCCGGCGTCTACAACGTGGGCGCGGGCGCATTGGTCCGGTTGGGGCAGGCGGGCGTGGTCAACGGCGCGCTGTCGGGCAGCGCTGGCAACCATGCGGGCGGCCAATTGAGCGTGGGATACCAATACGTGCAGCCGGCCTTCAGCGTGGAGCTGCAATCGGTGCGCGCGCTGGGTGACTACGGCGACCTGGGTTCACGCGAAGACGCGCCGGTGCCGCGTCAGACGGACCGGGTGACGCTTTCGCTGCCGCTGACCAATTCGCAAAGCGTCGCCTTGAGTTATATCGGCTTTCGCATGCCGCAGACGCCCGCCGCCAAGATAGGGTCGGCTTCCTATACCGCCAACCTGCACAGCCGCGTGTCGATGAATGTGAGCGCCTACAACGACTTCGCCCAGACCGGCTCGCACGGCGTCTACCTGGGCGTTTCCATCATGCTGGGCGACAACACCCAGATCAATGCGTCGATTGGCAGGCAGGGCGACCAGGATATCTACAGCGTGGGCGCACAACGCAATGTGGACTATGACGGCGGCTGGGGCTGGGGCGTGGAAAACGGCCGCAGCGGCGGCATGCAATACAACCAGGGCAAGGTGCAGTTCCTGGGGCGCTATGGCCAGTTGACCGCGCTGGGGCAGGACTACGGCGGCAAGAGCCAGGCGGCGTTGCAGGCCTCGGGCGCGGTGGTGTTGATGGACGGCGCGCTGACGCCTTCGCGCCGAATCAACGACGGCTTCGCGCTGGTCAGCACCGACGGCACGCCGGATGTGACGGTGCTGCACGAGAACCGCAAGCTGGGCAGCACCAATAGCGCCGGGCACTTGTTGGTGCCGGACCTGAATTCCTATCAGATCAACCGCCTGTCGATCGACCCCGATGATTTTCCGGTGGACATGAAAATGGAGTCGACCAAGCTGGTGGTGGTGCCGCAGGCGGGCTCCGGCGTACTGGCCAAATTCCACTTGCAGCGCTACGCCGCAGCGTCCGTCGTCCTGCGTCTGCCGGACGGCAATGTGTTGCCGGTGGGGGCGCAGGTGGCGCATGTGGAAAGCGGCAAGCAGTCGGTGGTGGGTTACGACGGCATCGCATTCGTGGAAGATCTGCAGCCGGAAAACCACCTGCGGGTGAAGGGCGCCGGCGCGTCGTGCGTGGTCGAATTCCCGTATCAGCATGACCCCGCGCGGCCGCTGCCCACGTTGGGGCCGTTCGTGTGCCAGCCGCTGAAGGAGTCCGGTCAATGAAGTCTGCCCTGTTCGTGTTGGGCGCCTTGCTGGGGCTGGGGTGGTCGGTGGATGCGCAAGCAACCACTTGTGCGCTGGCCGCGGGCACGACCAGTACGGTCAATTTCGGCACGGTCAATCCATTGCTGCCGGCGGATACGTTCGCCGACAGCAATACGGTGGTGGTGACGTGCAATTTCACCAGCCTGGCGCTGGGCGCGCGCCTGTGCTTTTCCGCCGGCTTAGGCAGCACCAGCCCGTCGGTGACCGCGCGCGCGATGGGCGCCGGTGCATTCCGTATGGGCTACAACCTGTATACGGACAGCGGCCATAGCCAGGTATGGAACGCTTCCGCCGCCAACACGACCACGTCGGTGCTGGTGACGGGTCCGCTGCTGACAGGCGGTCCGGCGTCGGGCTCGTTTTCGTTCTATGCGAAGCTGCCTGGCAACCAGAACACGGTATCGACCATTGGCAACGCCAATACGCTGTACAGCGAAACCTACACGACGACCTTGCGGGTGGATATTGCATCAGGGTTGCTGGCTACCCTGTTGGTCAATTGCCCGATCTCCGCGCCCTCCCAGACACTCAACATCCCGTTGACCGTGCAGGCGACGGTGCAGAAGAACTGCACCGTCAACGCGACCAATCTGGCGTTTCCGCCACAGGGGCTGTTGAACAGCGTGGTGACGGGGAACGGCACGATTACGGTGCGTTGCACTAACAACAATGCCTTCTCGGTCGCGCTCAGCGGTGGCTCGGTGGCCAACAACGTGGCGGCGCGCAAGATGAAGCATGCGACGGCCGCGGACACCGTCAGCTATCAGCTGTACCAGGACGGCGGCTACGCCACGATCTGGGGCGACGGTGTCACCGGCGGCACGCCGTTGACGGGCACGGGGACGGGTTCCAACCAGCTGTTCACCGTATATGGTCGGGTGCCCGTGCAGGCGACGCCGCGGCCAGGCAACTATTCCGATACCGTCACCGCCACCATCACGTTCTGACAGCGCGGCGCTCGCAGGCCAGCCATATCGCATTCACGTCCCGGCCGCCGCGCGAGCCCGCAGCATGTGGGCCAGTTCGGTATAGCAGTGCTGCACCGCGGCGCGGGCCTCGTGTTCGGGGGCGCGCGCCATCAGGCAGATGCGGCGCGTCAGCCGGGGATGCTGCAGCGGCACGATCGCCAGGCCATCGGGTCGCTGGCCCTGCGTGTACAGGCGCGAGATCAACCCCACCCGCAGGCCGGCGCGCACCAGGCTATAGAGCGTGTCGGTGTAGTTCAGTGTGTCCGTGGCGGCCAGGTCGGCACCCTGCTGGCGCAGCGCGGATACGATCATCTCGTAGGTGCTGCCGCGCGATAGCACGGCCAGCGGCTCGCGCTTCAGGTCCTGCCACGTGATCTGCCGGCGGCGCGACAACCGGTGGCTGTCGGACAGCACCGCCACCAGGTCGTCCTCGGCCACGAACGCGGCCGCCAAGCCTGGCTCCAGACCGAAATCCAGCCCCAAACCGATGTCCAGTTCGCCGTTGGCCAGCGCGGCCATCAGCTCATCGTTCAGGTGGTCGGACAGGATCAGCACGATTTCGGGGTGGCGCAACCGCCATTGGGCCACAGCGGGCGCCAACAGGTGCATGGTGGATGGGATGCAGCCGATGCGCACGGTGGCGGCCTGCGTATCCAGCAGGCGGCGCAGGTCTTCGGCGCCTTGCGTGTAGCTGTTGAGCAGCCATTCGATCTGGGCGCGGGCGGCCTGGCCGGCCGGGGTCAGGCGCACGTGGTGGGTGCCGCGGTCAAACAGCGTCACGCCCATCAGGGCCTCCAGCTCGCGGATGGCGGACGACAGGGCGGGCTGGCTCAGCGCCAGGGCCTCGGCGGCGCGGCTGAAGCTGGCGTGGCGGGCCACCTCTTTGAAACCGCGCAGCTGGCGCAGCGTGGGCTGGCGGAGGGGGGCGGCGGATTCGCGGGTGGACGGCTTGGTCATAGATTTACCTGATGAATCTATAAAAATAACCCATTTCAGTTATGACGCAATGCTGCGTAGGATGGCGCCCTCGCCTTCTACGCGCAGGGTCGGCCCTGTGCGTTCTGTCCGCTCCGGATTCCCGCCATCATGTTCAAACGCCTGTTCCTGTCCGTCTCCGCGCTGGCGGCCGCGCTGTGCCTTGCCCCGGCCGCCTGTGCGGCCGACGCCTGGCCCGCCGCCAAGCCGCTGACCCTGATCGTGCCCGTCAGCCCTGGCGGCAACGTGGATACCACCGCCCGCCTGGTGGCGCAGAAGTTGGCCGAACGCCTGAAGCAATCCATCATCGTGGACAACGTGGCGGGCGCGGGCGGCGTGCTGGGCGTGGCCAAGGCCACCCACGCGGCGGCCGACGGCTACACGCTGGTGATGGGCTTTGACGGCCCGGTCAGCGTGGCGCGGCTGATCAACCCGGCGGTCAAGTACGACGCCGAGACCGCCCTGGCGCCGGTGGCGCTGGTGACTACCGCGCCAGTGGTGCTGCTGGCCCGCCCGGGCCTGCCGGCCAACAACATGCAGGAGCTGATCGCGCTGGCGCGCAGCAAGCCGGACACCTTGACTTATGCCTCCTCCGGTGTGGGCACCGTGCTGCACCTGGCGATGGAAGTGATGCAGGAGCAGGCCAAGGTCAAGCTGGTGCACGTGCCCTACCGGGGCGGTGCGCAGATCACCAATGACGTCATGGGCGGCCAGGTGGACCTGGGCCTGTTGGTCACCACCAGCGCCACGCCGCTGGTGCAGCAGAACAAGCTGCGTGCGCTGGGCCTGACGTCGGCCGCGCGCATCGCCACGCTGCCGGGCGTGCAGGCTTTTGCCGAGACGCCCGAGCTCAAGGGCTTTGAACTGAACACCTGGACAGGCGTGTTCGTGCCGGCCGGCACGCCGCCCGAGGTGGTGCAGCGCCTGAATCACGAACTGAACGCGGTGTTGCAGCTGGACGAGGTGAAAAAGCGCCTGGCCGAAGGCGGCGCGATTCCCGGCCAGGGTTCGCCGCAGGCATTCGCCGCGTTCCTCAAGAAAGAGAAAGACGTGTACGCGCACATCGTCAAAAGCGCCAACATCCAGCAGGAGTAGACGCCATGAGCCACGCCGTGCAAGGTCCCGTGCTGCCCGAGATCCGCGATATCCAGGAAGAAATGGTGGCGCTGCGCCACCGCATCCATGCCAACCCGGAGCTGGCCTACGAAGAAGTCGCCACCGGCGACCTGGTGGCCGAGCGCCTGACCGCCTGGGGTTTCGAGGTGCATCGCGGCCTGGGCGTGACCGGTGTGGTGGGGACGCTGCGGCTGGGTTCGGGCACGCGCCGCCTGGGCCTGCGCGCCGATATGGACGCCCTGCCCATCCATGAAACCACCGGCCTGCCCTATGCCAGCGCCCATCCCGGAAAAATGCACGCCTGCGGCCACGACGGCCACACGGCCACGCTCTTGGCCGCGGCCCGCGCACTGGCGTTGCGCGGGCGCTTTGACGGCACCGTGCACCTGATCTTCCAACCCGCCGAGGAAGGCCACGGCGGCGCGCAGAAGATGATTGCCGACGGCCTGTTCGAGCGCTTTCCGTGCGATGCGGTGTATAGCTTCCACAACGAACCCGGCTATCCGGTCGGCCATTTCGGTTTTCGCGCCGGGGCCATGTATAGCTCGTCGGACACCGTGGTGCTGACGGTCAGCGGCGTGGGCGGGCACGGCGCCATGCCGCATGTGGCGGTGGACCCGGTGGTGGCTGCGGCCAGCATCGTGCTGGCCTTGCAGACCATCGTGTCGCGCGAGATCGACCCGAACGACATGGCGGTGGTGACCATCGGCGCCATCCACGGCGGCGACGCGCCCAACGTGATTCCCAAGACCGTCGAGTTGCGTTTGACCGTTCGCGCGCGCAAACCCGGCACGCGGGCGCTATTGCGCGAACGCATCACGGCGATCGCCACCGCCCAGGCCGCGGTGCATCGCGCGACCGTAACGGTGGACTACCGCTGGCGCTATCCGCCGGTGGTGAACGACGCCGGCGCCACCGAGTTCGCTGCCGCGGTCGCGCGCGACTGGCTGGGCGAGCAACTGGTGATCCCCGACCTGGAGCCGCTGCAGGCCAGCGACGACTTCGCGTTCATGCTGGAAGCGGTGCCGGGCAGCTATTTCATCGTTGGCAACGGCGAAGGCGAAGGCGGCTGCATGGTGCACAACCCCGACTACGACTTCAACGACGCCATCCTTCCGGTCACGGCCAGCTACTGGGTCAAGCTGACCGAGGCTTTCCTGGCCGAAGGCGCGCGCTAAGCGCCGCCGGCCGTTCTTTCCTTGAATCGCATGACTGCCATTGACGACCAGGGCGACGCGGGTGCGTCGCCTTTCGAGGCCCCGCGTTCCACCGCCACGCCTTTCGACGCCACCACCGGCTACTGGCAGGAGATCGTTGCCGCGGACGCGCTGACGGTGCCTGTTGAACCGCCCTATTCCCGCGCCTATCCGGCCCGGCTGCCTGACGGACGCTATCTGGTGCTGCCGCTGCGCGGCGTGCCGGCGGACCCCGAGCGCTGCGTGGCCTCGCTGATCGCCAACCACGCCAGTCTGGACGTGGTGGAGACGCTGGCGGGCTTCATGGCCGAGCGGGCCCGGGCCTTCAATGCCGAAGTCGTGGTGGGCCTGCCGACGTTGGGGCTGGCGTTCGCACCGCTGGTCGCGCGGGGTCTGGGTTTTTCGCGCTACGTGCCGTTCGGCTATTCGCGCAAGTATTGGTATGACGAAAGCCTGGCGGTGCCGGTGCGGTCGTTGACCACGCCGGATGCCGGCAAGCTGCTGTACGTGGACCCGAACTTGGCAGGCGCGCTGCGTGGCCGGCGCGTGCTGGTGGTGGACGATGCCGTCAGCACCGGCCAGACCATGGCATCGGCGCTGACGCTGCTGCAGCGTTGCCAGGCGCAGGTTGCCGGCATCGTGGTGGCCATGTGCCAGGGCGAGCGCTGGCGCTCGCGGCTGGTGGATGCGAACGGCGCCGCGATCCCGCTGGCCTGCGCCTTCGAATCGCCGCGCATGCGGCGCGTGGCGGACGGCTGGGCGCCGGAATCGGGCGTCTAGGGTGCGGCGGATCAGGCCTGCGGCGCCTGCGTCCGCGGCTTGACCGGCCAGAACAGCGTTGCCGGCCGTTGCCAGATGCGCTGGCGCACACCCGACGCCAGGGCCTGGCGATCGCCACGGCGCAGGTTGCGCGAACGCAGCGCCACGTTGAAGGCCAGCGCGAAGCTCACCCCTACGTTCAGAATGCCGGTCAGCGCCGTGCCGGCCACCGCCATCCAGAAGGCATGCGTGTGCACCACTTCCCAGCCCAGTGCACCGATGGCCGAGCCGATCTGGCCGGCCGAGAGCGTCACGTGGCGCACTTCGACGTGCGGGCCGAAGAAGCTGACGATGGCCGGCCCCAACCCCAGCATCAGGCCCAGCGAGACGTTGCCGGCAATGCCCGAGATATTGCGTTGCCAGAACCCTGCCCAGCGGGCCGCGCCACGCTCGCCGAACAGGTGGCGCACGCGCCGGTCGTAGGCCATCACGTCGTGCACGCGGTGCAGCGCGAACCAGTTGTCGGCCCAGCCGGCGACCAGGCTGGACAGCCACAGCAGCACGCCGGTGGCCGCCGCGTAGATGGGGGTCGGCCCCCAAGCGGAAAACGACTCCAGTGTCGCCTGCGCTTTCTGCGCGTCGATCAGCGGCCGGTTCAGCCAGTGCTGTGCCACCCATTGCACCGCCCAGGCCAGCGGAAACACCACCGCCAGGTTGCCCAGGATGGCCGCCGCGTTGGACCGGATCATCGCCAGCGTGTCGTCCAGGAAGGCCTCGCGCCCCTCGGGAGTGTTGGCCTCGTCCAGCCGGTGCGCCAGGGCCGGGCCGGTCATGGCGGGCTGCTTGGTGGCCAGCGTGAAGTGCGCGAAGTGGATCGCCAGGAAGCCGCCGGCGTAGTTCAGTGATGCCAGCAGCCCTTCGATGAATTTGTCCAGGTGCAGCGAGACGATGAAGAACTTCAGGTAGACGGTCAGCACCATCACCAGGCCGCCGCCGGCCGAGGCCTTCAGCATCGTCAGGTATTCGGTGGCGTCGCGCGCGATGTAGTGTTCGCCGGTTTCGGCGGTGCGTTCCATCACCCGGCGCGCAAGCTGCGCGAATGACGACGCCGCCAGGTGACGGATGCTGCTACGGGCCTGGGTCGAGCGGATCAGTTCGGCGGCCAGGTGCACGTACTTGTGGCGCTGGGTGGGGTCGACCCATACGCTCAGCAGCAGTTCGATGCGTGCCAGTCGCAGCTTCATGCGTTCGACCTGAAACACGACTTCCACCGACACGCCGTTCTGTTCCAGTTCGGCGTAGACGTGCTGCGAGGCGGCGCGGCAGCTGTCGAGCAGCGCGCGAAATACATTCAGACGCCGGCCGAAGACCTCGCGCGGCGTGTCCGGCGCGCTGTCGCAGAGTTCGGCGGCGGCCGCGGCCAGCGGAAAGAAGGGATTTTCCTGAACGCGCCCAGGCAGGCGCGTGCGGATGTCCTGGCTCAGGCCCGTGGCGCGCACCTGGCTGGCCAGCACCTGGATGCTGGTGGTCAGGGCGTCGACCAGGTGTCGCGGGGGTGGCTCGGGCGCCAGGGGATCGGCGTGGGCGATGCCGTCGCCATGGCGCATGAGGCGCCGCAAGCGGGCGCGGGTTTCCTCGTCAAGCGCCTGGATCCAGGCGGCATCATGCGCCCTGCGGAAGATCAGCGCGAAAAGTCCGAACATGTCGCCGCGGTTGGGCGGAGGCGGCAGCAGCCGCGCCTGCGCGCGCTCCCAGAACTCGCCCCAGAATCCGGGGTGCGAGGCCACGCCGGTGTCACACAGCAGCGAGGTCGGGTCGTTGTCGGTGACCAGCGAGCGCAGCGTGGCGGCCACGGGAGCGGCCAGGGCGGGGTTGTTCTCCAGCACCTGCAGCACATAGCGCAGCCGCGCGTGCTGCGGGTGGCGGCCGTCCTCGGACGGATCGCGCCCGGGGCGGTCGATCCAGCGGCACAGGTCCACCATCCACAGGTTGCGCTGCGCCAGCGGCGCCTCGGGGTCGGCGCTGGCGAGGATCGTGTCCAGCTGGGGCCCGCCATGCCGCGACGCGCGCCATTTACGCCAGAGAGAGGTCAGCATGTTCGTACCTCGCGGATCAGAGCGATTCGGGTTCGCGGCGCAGCGAAAATCCCTGCGCTTCGTTCATGGCCAGGTAGCTGACATTGCGCGACACCACCGGCGGCTTGTCGCCGGCATGCAGGGCGCGCAATTCGTCCAGCACCATCTTGTCGGCCAGGGTCATGCGGTCGATCATGCGCAGGTACTGCATCCAGCTTTCCACCAGGAAGACTTCGCGCCAGACGCCCTCGCGCTCCAGGTCGCGGAACAGCTGCCATTGCTGCGCGCCATTGCGCAGCCGCAGCAGGCGCAATGGCCGCGCCGCATCGATCAGGGCGGTCAGCTTTTCCTTGGGGATCAGGTATTCCACCGCCACCAGCACCGCGCCGTGCTGGGTGTTGAAGCCGGCCGCCGACAGCGCCGGTTCGGTGGCGTCGGCGCGCGCCAGCGATTGGGTGTTGACCTGTTCGGGCAGGCGCGAGCGGTACAGCAGCGCGACGGTGATGGCCAGCATCACGCCGGCCGCCGACAGCGCGCCGGACACGCCCATGGTGCCGGCGAAATGGCCCCACATGAACGAGCCGGCCGCCAGGCCGCCGAAGATCGCGGTCTGGTACAGCGCCAGCGAACGCGCCTTGACCCAGTCGGGCACCAGCATCTGCACCGTGGTGTTGTAGGTGGCCAGCACGCCGATCCAGCAGCCGCCGGACAGCAGCAGCGCGGGAAACGCCACCCACAGGTTGGACGTAAGCCCCAGCGCCAGCAGGCAGGCCGCCAACAGCCCCGCGGCGGCGCTGACCAGCCCGTTGGCGCCCCAGGCTGCCTGCAGCCGGCGCACCACGGCGCTGCCCAGGATGGCGCCAACGCCCAGCGCGCCCAGCATGTAGCCGTACAGCAGCGCGTTGCCGTCCTCGTGGTCGTAGGCCAGCAGCGGCAGCAGCGCCCACAAGGCGCTGGCGGACAGGCCGAAGGCGAAAGCGCGCAGCATCACCACCCGCGTCACGGTGGAGTGCTGGGTGTAGCGCAGCGCCGCCACCACGCCTTCGAACAGCCGTTCGGGCGGCAGGCGCCGCACCGGGATGTCCCGGCGCCAGCGCCAGATGGCCCAGATCAACCCGCCGTAGCACACACAGTTCAGCAGGAAGACGGTGGGCGCGCCCGTGGCGCCCAGCAGCAGGCCGCCGATGGCCGGGCCCACCGCGCGCGCCACGTTGAAGTTCACGCTGTTGAGCAGCACCGCGCTGCCGACGTGGGCACGCGGCACCTGCTCGCCCACCGCCGCCTGCCAGGCGGGTGTGACGACGGCGCTGCCGATGGCGATGCAGAACACGGAGATGATCAGGGTGACGGGGTGCAGCAGGCCGGCGAACGCCAGGATGGTGATGAAGATGCCGCCCGCCAGCTCGAGCAGCATGCCGGTGAGCATGACCTTGCGGCGGTCGTAGTTGTCGGCCAGCACCCCGGTCAGGATGGACAGCGCTACCAGGGGGAAGGCCGCGGCCACCTGGATCATGGCGACCATCAGGGGACTGCTCTGCTCGGTGGTGATGACCCAGGCCGCGGCGACCGATTGCGCCCAGGTGCCCAGGTTGGCGAACAGGTTGGCGATCCAGATGATGCGGAACGCGGGAAACGACAGGGGGGAAAGCGTGCTGACCCGCAGGACGGGTTGGGGCGCGGCCGCCTCGGGAGGGGCGGCGGCCAGATCGCTGTTGGCCGAGACGGGCTGGAGCATGAAGGCCTCTGAGAACTCCGGGAACGGCGGGCGGGGGCCGTCCAATGGTACGCCTAATAGGGGTCCCGGTTAAGACGAGGCGAAGCGGGAATGTGAGGGATTGCGACGCCGCGCGCTGGGTGGCGGCGCGGCGTCGGGGGTGGTCCGCAAGGGGCGCTCAGGGTTTAGCGGACGCGGCCGGCGGCGGATAGGCCTGGTTCAGGTATTGCACGATCAGCGGCACCTGTTCGGCTGGAATGGGGGCGCCATAGGTGCCGACCATTTTCTTGACCTCGGCGTCCCAGAAGCCCAGCGGCATGGGCGGCTGCGACGACAGGTAATCGACCGAGTGGCACATCAGGCACAGGGCGGCGCTTTGCGCGCCCGGGCCGGTGCCGGGGTGCAGCGTGGCGGTCTCCGTGGGCAGCTGGATGTCCAGGGCGGTGGCCGGCGCGCAGGCAAAGGCGGCGGCCAGGGCCAAGGCCAGGCCAGCCAGGCGGGCATGGGGATGACGACGGGCGGGGCGGGTCATGGCGGGCTCCTTACGCGGCGTCGACGCGCACGGTTTCGACCACGTTGCGCATGTACCCGGAAGGGTTCCACAGCGGGTCCAGGGGTTGGGTTTCGCCGGCCGCATTGGTGGCGCGGACCTTCAGGGCGTAGGCGCCGGCCTGCTCGGGCGTGAAGTCGGCGTGCCACTCGCGAAAGGAATAGCGCCCCAGGTCCTGCCCCAGCGCGGCGGCGCGCCAGGTCTTGCCGCCGTCGGCCGAGAATTGCACGTCGCGAATGCCGCGGCCGCCGTCAAAGGCAATGCCACGCACCTGCACGCGCTGGCCGCGGGCCACGCGGGCGCCGTCGGTCAGGCTGGTGATGAAGCTGCGTACGTTGTAGCGGCCGATGGGGCGGGTTTTTTCCGGCGCTTTACCCACCGGGGTGCAGGCGCAGTCGTTGTCGGGGATGCGGTAGGCCTTCTGCATCCAGAAGCCGTCGA
>JBEBOQ010000104.1:0-18942 GCA_040396375.1 Achromobacter xylosoxidans | reverse complement strand
TCAGCGCCATTGCGCCTTACCAGGCGGGCAAGCCCATCGAAGAACTGGCCCGCGAGTTCGGGCTGGACCCGGCTGGCATCGTCAAGCTGGCGTCCAACGAAAACCCGCTGGGCATGCCCCAGTCGGCCCGCGCGGCCATGCTGGCCGCCGCTGAATCGTTGGCCCGCTACCCGGATCCCAACGGCTTCGACCTGAAGGCCGCGCTGGCCGCACGCTACGACGTGCCGATGAACTGGATCACGCTGGGCAACGGCTCCAACGACATCCTGGAAATCGCGGCGCTGGCGCTGCTGGAGCCGGGCGTGTCGGCGGTGTACGCGCAGCATTCGTTCGCGGTCTACCGCCTGGCCACCCAGGCGCGCGGCGCGCGCCACATCGTGGTGCCGGCCAAGGACTACGGCCATGACCTGGACGCCATGTTCGACGCCATCGCCGACGACACGCGCCTCCTGTTCATCGCCAACCCCAACACCCCCACCGGCACCTTTGTGCCGGGCGACCAGGTGGCCGCGTTCCTGGAGCGCGTCCATGCCGCGCACGGCGATCGCGTCACGGTGGTGCTGGATGAGGCCTACAACGAATACCTGGAACCGCAATTCCGGTTCGACAGCACCGCGCTGGTGCGCCGCTATCCCAACCTGATCGTCTCGCGCACCTTCTCCAAGGCCTACGGCCTGGCCGGCCTGCGCGTGGGCTTCGCGGTGGCGCAACCGGCCCTGACCGACCTGCTCAACCGCGTGCGCCAGCCCTTCAACGTCAACACGCTGGCGCAGGCCGCCGCCGTGGCCGCGCTGGGCGATGCCGCCTACCTGGAACAGGCGTACACGTCCAACAAGGCCGGCAAGGCGCAACTGTGCGAAGCCTTCGACCGCCTCAAGCTGCGCTACGTGCCCAGCTACGGCAACTTCGTGCTGGTGCACGTGGGCGACGCGCCGCGCATCAACCTGGCGCTGCTCAAGCGCGGCGTGATCGTGCGTCCGGTGGCCGGCGACGGCCTGCCCGAGTGGCTGCGCGTGTCCATCGGCCTGCCGCAGGAAAACGCCCGCTTCATCGACGCGCTGACCGCCATCCTGTCCGAATGAACGGCGCTTCCTCCAAGCCGAATCAGGGGGCCGCTGGCCCCCTGATTCCTGTGCTGGCCGTCGTCGGCGTGGGCCTGATCGGCGGTTCCTTCGCCGCGGCCTTGCGCCGGGCGGGGCAGGTGGGACGGGTGCTGGGCGTGGGCCGCAATGCCGCGTCGCTGGCGCGCGCGGTGGAACTGGGCCTGATCGACGAAGCCGTCAGCGCCGAAGACGCCGCCGCCCGCGCCGACCTGGTGTTCCTGGCCACGCCCGTGGGCGGCCTGCAGGACATGCTGGCGCGCATGCTGCCGCATCTGCGCGATGCCACGCTGCTGACCGATGGCGGCAGCACCAAGGCCGAGGTGGTCGATGCCGCCCGCCTGGCGCTGGGCGCGCGCATCGGCCAGTTCGTGCCGGGCCATCCCATCGCCGGCGCCGAGCGCAGCGGACCCGAGGCCGCCGATGCCGGCCTGTACCAGGGCCGTTGCGTCATCCTGACGCCGCTGGCCGAGAACGCTGCTGCCGCCATTGCCCTGGTGCGCGATGCGTGGCTGGCTTGTGGGGCGCAAGTGATCGACATGGACGCCGGCGCGCATGACCGGGTGCTGGCGTCGGTCAGCCACCTGCCGCACCTGCTGTCGTCTGTGTACATGGAGCAGGTCGCCACCGCCGAGGACGCCGCCACGCGGCTGGCGCTGGCGGGCAGCGGCTTTCGCGATTTCACCCGCATCGCGGCGGGATCGCCCGAGATGTGGCGCGATATCTTTCTATCCAACCGCGACGCCATGCTGGCGGAGCTGGCGGCCGTGCGCGCCGTGCTGGATCGGGCCGAGCGCGCGATCGATGGCGGCGACGGCGCGGCCTTGCTGGCATTGCTGGACACGGCGGCGCAGGCGCGCCGCAACTGGCGCAAGGAGTAATCGACATGGGTGCGTTGCCTTTCCTGGATCTGCCGCGCGTGCGGCGCGCGCAGGGCGTCATGGCCTTGCCTGGCTCCAAGAGTATTTCCAACCGGGTGTTGCTGCTGGCGGCCATCGCCGACGGCGCCACCACGATCACCGGCCTGCTGGATTCCGACGATACGCGCGTGATGCTGGCCGCCTTGCGCCAAGTGGGCGTGCAGGTGTCTGAATTGGATCAGGGGCAGGTCACCGTGCAGGGCGTCAGCCGTTTTCCGGTGGACAGCGCAGACCTGTTCATGGGCAATGCCGGCACCGCCATCCGGCCGCTGACGGCCGCGCTGGCGCTGATGGGTGGCGATTACCGCCTGTCGGGCGTGCCGCGCATGCACGAACGCCCCATCGGCGACCTGGTGGACGCATTGACGGCCCTGGGCGCCCGCATCGACTACCTCGGCCAGCCGGGTTACCCGCCGCTGCGCATCGGCCGCGGCCAGATCGCCGCGCCGGCCGTGACCCAGGTGCAGGGCTCTGTTTCCAGCCAGTTCCTGACCGCATTGCTCCTGGCCGCGCCGTTGCAGGCGGGGCAGAGCGGCCAGCCCGTCGTCATCGAGGTGGTCGGCGAGCTGATCTCCAAGCCTTATATTGAAATCACCCTGAACCTGATGGCGCGCTTCGGCGTGACGGTGCGGCGTGACGGCTGGAGTCGGTTCACCGTGGAAGGCGGTGCGCGCTACCGCAGCCCGGGCAAGATCGCGGTGGAAGGCGATGCGTCCACGGCCTCGTATTTCCTGGCGCTGGGCGCCGTCGGCGGCGGTCCGCTGCGGGTGACCGGCGTGGGCGCCGACAGCATCCAGGGCGATGTGAAATTCGCCGACACCCTGGCCGCCATGGGGGCGTCAGTCACCTACGGCGACGGCTGGATCGAGGTCACGGGCGTTTGCGTGGCCGATGGCGGCCGCCTGAAGGCCTTCGACACCGATTTCAACCTGATCCCCGACGCCGCCATGACCGCGGCGGCGCTGGCCCTGTACGCCGACGGCCCATGCCGCCTGCGCAACATCGGCAGTTGGCGCGTCAAGGAAACCGACCGCATCCACGCCATGCAGACCGAGCTGGAAAAGCTGGGCGCGCAGGTGGAATCGGGGCCGGATTGGCTGCGCGTGACGCCGCCCGCACAAGGCGCCTGGCGCGACGCCCATATCGGCACCTGGGACGACCATCGCATGGCGATGTGCTTTTCGCTGGCCGCTTTTGGTCCGGCGGCGGTGCGTATCCTGGATCCGGGTTGCGTCAGCAAGACGTTCCCGGGTTACTTTGATGTTTACGCGGGCCTGGTGTCGGCGTAGCGCGCCCGGGTTTGTTCATTGGCTTGGGCCCATTCCTTTTACATGACTTCGACAGATTCAACCGTGACCTCCATCGCTCCGGTCATCACCATTGACGGCCCCACCGCGTCGGGCAAGGGCACCGTCGCCCACCGCGTCGCCAAGGCGCTGGGCTGGGCGGTGCTGGACAGTGGCGCGCTGTATCGGCTGACCGCCCTGGCCGCGCTCAAGCACGGCGTGGACGCCGCCGACGAGCCCGCCGTGGCGCGCGTGGCGGAAACGCTGGATGTGCGTTTCGATGGCCCTCACGTCTACCTCGAGGGCGCCGACGTCGGCCACGAGATCCGGCGCGAGGAAGTCGGCAATTTCGCTTCCCGCGTGGCCGCTTTTCCTGGCGTGCGCCAGGCCTTGCTCGAGCGCCAGCGGGCGTTTCGCCTGCCCCCGGGGCTGGTGGCTGACGGCCGGGACATGGGTACGGTGGTGTTTCCCGATGCGTCCCTGAAGGTGTTCCTGGTGGCCGACGTGGTCGCCCGGGCCGAGCGGCGGCGTAAGCAGTTGATCGAAAAGGGAATTTCTGCTAATCTTGATGACCTTCTGCGAGACATGCGTGAACGGGACGCCCGTGACACGCAGCGCGCCACGGCGCCTTTGGCTCCTGCAGCAGATGCGCGAGTGCTGGATTCGTCTGATTTGACGATTGCGGAAACCGTGCAAGCAATACTGGATTTCTGGCAGGGCGCTAGTTTGTGAGAACCCCGTTTTGAGAACGCTGTTCTGCTTTAACGCCCCGCCTGTGATTTTCTGATTTTTTTCTTATAGGCCCTGCGCTCGCCAGGCGACACCCCCACGGGACACCCCGCAAGGGCAAACCGGCAGGCAGGTATTTTGACTCCACTGTGGCGGGCAATCCGCTGCGGTGTGTTTTTAACGGCCATTTCGGCCCAATGGATTTCAACCCCATGTCTTCCGTTTCCACTACCGCCACCGGCGGCGAAAGCTTCGCCGACCTTTTCGCACAAAGCCTCAAGAGCCAGGACATGAAGTCCGGCGAGGTCATCAGCGCCGAAGTCGTGCGCGTCGACCACAATTTCGTCGTCGTCAACGCCGGCCTGAAGTCCGAAGCGCTGATCCCCCTGGAAGAGTTCCTGAACGACCAGGGCGAGCTCGAAGTGCAACCCGGCGATTTCGTCTCGGTGGCCATCGATTCCCTGGAAAACGGCTACGGCGACACCATCCTGTCGCGTGACCGCGCCAAGCGCCTGTCGGCCTGGCTGCAACTGGAAAAGGCCCTGGAAAACGGCGAGCTGGTTACCGGCACCATCACCGGCAAGGTGAAGGGCGGCCTGACCGTCATGACCAACGGCATCCGCGCGTTCCTGCCGGGTTCGCTGGTGGATCTGCGTCCGGTCAAGGACACCACCCCGTACGAAGGCAAGACCCTCGAATTCAAGGTCATCAAGCTCGATCGCAAGCGCAACAACGTTGTGCTGTCGCGTCGCCAGGTGCTGGAAGCCAGCATGGGCGAAGAGCGTCAAAAGCTGCTCGAAACCCTGCACGAAGGTGCCGTGGTCAAGGGCGTGGTCAAGAACATCACCGACTACGGCGCGTTCGTGGACCTGGGCGGTATCGACGGCCTGCTGCACATCACCGACATGGCCTGGCGCCGTGTGCGTCACCCGTCCGAAGTCCTGCAAGTGGGTCAGGAAGTCGAAGCCAAGGTCCTCAAGTTCGACCAGGAAAAGAGCCGCGTCTCGCTGGGCGTCAAGCAGCTGGGCGAAGATCCGTGGGTGGGCCTGGCTCGCCGCTACCCGCAAGGCACCCGCCTGTTCGGCAAGGTCACCAACCTGACCGACTACGGCGCGTTCGTTGAAGTCGAAGCCGGCATCGAAGGCCTGGTGCACGTCTCCGAAATGGACTGGACCAACAAGAACGTCGATCCGCGCAAGGTCGTGACCCTGGGCGAAGAAGTCGAAGTCATGGTCCTGGAAATCGACGAAGACCGTCGCCGCATCTCGCTGGGCATGAAGCAGTGCCGCCAGAACCCGTGGGAAGAGTTCGCCACCAACTTCAAGCGTGGTGACAAGGTCCGCGGCGCCATCAAGTCGATCACCGACTTCGGCGTGTTCGTCGGTCTGCCCGGCGGCATCGATGGCCTGGTTCACCTGTCCGACCTGTCGTGGACGGAAACCGGCGAAGAAGCCGTGCGCAACTTCAAGAAGGGCGACGAGATCGAAGCCGTGGTTCTGGGCATCGATACCGACAAGGAACGCATCTCGCTGGGCATCAAGCAGCTGGAAGGCGACCCCTTCAACAACTTCGTTGCCACGTTCGACAAGGGCGCCGTGGTTCCGGGCACCATCAAGTCGGTCGAAGCCAAGGGCGCCGTCGTGACGCTGTCCGTGGACGTCGAAGGCTACCTGCGCGCTTCCGAGATCTCCTCGGGCCGCGTCGAAGATGCCACCACCGTGCTGACCGCCGGCGAGAACATCGAAGCCATGATCGTCAACATCGACCGCAAGACGCGTTCGATCCAGCTGTCGATCAAGGCCCGCGACAACGCCGAAACCGCCGAAACGATCCAGCGCATGTCCGACGCCAGCGCTTCGTCCGGCACCACCAACCTCGGCGCGCTGCTGAAGGCCAAGCTGGACCAACAGCGCAACGACGGTTAATTCGTGACCAAGTCGGAGCTGATCGCCGCCTTGGCGGCCCGCTATCCTCAGCTGGCCGCCCGCGACACCGATTACGCGGTCAAGACCGTGCTCGACGCAATGACCCAGGCCCTGGCCTCGGGTCAGCGCATCGAGATCCGCGGTTTTGGCAGCTTCTCGCTGTCGCAGCGGTCTCCCCGTATCGGCCGCAATCCGAAATCCGGCGAACAAGTGCTGGTGCCTGGCAAACAGGTGCCGCACTTCAAGGCGGGCAAGGAATTGCGCGAACGGGTGGACTTGGTCGGCGGCAATGACGAGGACGCTCAATCCTCCGGATCGAGTGAACCGATGCCGTCCATGGCGAGTCTTCACGCCATGCATTGACAGCACGGACAGCAAGGCTGCCTTCGGGCAGATCGGACCGCGAACAACGCCCCTTGAGCAATCAAGGGGCTTTGTTTTTTGGGGCCTCGCTCGAGCAGTGGAGGTCGCTTACAATTGACCCTCTTGAATACTTAGGAGCATGCGTCATGCGCTACCTTGTCTGGGCCCTGCGATTGCTCGTGTTCGTGGCGGTATTGATGTTCGCACTGAAGAACACCGATCCCGTTGCCGTGAAGTTCTACGCCGATTACGTCGTGCAAGACGTGCCGCTGATTGTCGTCATGCTGGTGGTGTTCGTGGTGGGCGCCCTGTTTGGCCTGCTCCTGACCGTGCCCGCCGCCATGCGCCGCCGCCGCGAAGCGATTCGCCTGCGCCGCGAACTCGACCGCGTCCAGGCTGCCGTCAACGGCACCACGCCGGTCGTGCCGCCGGAAGCCGTCGCCCCGATGTCGCCGCTGTGATGGCCCCGCGCCGCCGGCATGCCCTTTTTCCCGCATTGAATTACCGCATGAGCCCGCATAGTGGATTTTGAACCTTGGTGGTTGATATTCGTGCCGGTGTTGTTCGCGCTAGGCTGGCTGGCCGCGCGCTTCGACATCCGGCAGATGCTCCGGGAAACCCGCAGCCTGCCCGATTCCTATTTCCGGGGCCTGAACTTCCTGCTTAACGAGCAGCCCGACCGCGCCATCGACGCGTTCGTCGAAGTGGCCAAGCTTGATCCCGAAACCACCGAACTGCACTTCGCGTTGGGCAGCCTGTTTCGCCGTCGTGGCGAAATGGAACGCGCCATCCGGGTGCACCAGAGCCTGCTGAACCGGTCTGACCTGCCCGTCGCCGAACGCGAACACGCGCAGCATGAATTGGCGCAGGATTTTCTCAAGGCCGGGATGCTTGACCGCGCCGAAAGCGGTTTCGAGCAGCTCAAGGACACCCGCTACGCGTTGCCCGCGCTGCGCTCCCTGATCCGCATCTTTGAATCGGAACACGACTGGCCGCGCGCCATCGAGGCCGTCAAGACGCTGCACGGCCTGGTCGACGAACCAGTGCCGCAGATCGTGCATTACTACTGCGAACAGGCCGCCACCGCTCTGGCCGCCAAGCCGCCCAACGTCGACGCCGCGCATACGGCCCTGGACGCTGCCGACCATGCCTTGTCGACCGTCGATGCCGGCATGTCGAGCAAGGGTTCGATGGTTCGCACCGCGATGTTGCGCGCCCGTCTGGCGTTGCTCGAACAAGACCCCAAGCGCGAACGGCTGTACCTGGAGTCGGTCATGACCGACGCGCCCGAGTACGCCGGCCTGGTGGCCGAGCAATTGTTGGCCAACTACCGCGCGGCAGACCAGGCCCAGGCCGGCCTGGAACTGCTGCAAAGGCAGTACGCGCGTCACGCTTCGCTCGATCTGTTCAATGTCGTGTTCCGCGAATTGCGCGTGCAGCAAGGGTCCGCGCCCGCCTGGGCGTTCGCCCGCGGTGCATTGCGCAGCCATCCTTCGTTGCTGGGTCTGGATCGCCTGCTCGAGGCCGAACTCGCCAATGGCGAAGCCGCTGCCGAGCAAGGCCCGGTGCCTGGCGCCGACCTCACGCTGCTGCGCAGCCTGATCCACAAGCATACGCAACGTCTGGACCGCTACGCGTGCCGGAATTGCGGTTTTCAAGCGCGCCGTTTCTACTGGCAATGCCCCGGCTGCAATGCCTGGGAGACTTACGCGCCGCGCCGTCTGGAAGAACTTGAATGAATCAATTTCCCGCCGAATCCATTTCGCATAGCCGCGTGCTCGTGGTGGGCGACGTCATGCTGGACCGCTATTGGTTTGGCGAGGTGGAACGCATTTCGCCCGAAGCGCCGGTCCCCGTGGTGCGCGTGGCGCGCCGCGAAGACCGCCTGGGCGGCGCCGCCAACGTGGCGCGCAACGTAGCGGCGTTGGGCGGCCACGTGACCCTGGTGGGGGTGCTGGGCGAAGACGAGGCAGGCGACAGCGTGCGCCGCCTGTCGTCCGAAGCCGGTATCCAGGCCGACCTGATTACCGACCGCAGCCTGCACACGACCCTGAAGATGCGTGTGCTGGGCCGTCAGCAGCAACTGCTGCGAGTCGATTTCGAGCAGCATCCGGCCCAAGACGCGCTGGACGGCATCGACGCCGCATTGGCGCGCCATCTGGCCAACCATGACATCGTGGTGCTGTCCGACTACGCCAAGGGCGTACTGGCGCGGGTCGAATCGCTGATCGGGTTGGCGCGCAGCGCCGGCATTCCGGTGTTGGTCGACCCCAAGGGCGACGACTACGCCCGTTACCGGGGCGCGACGCTGGTCACGCCCAACCGCTCCGAAATGCAGCAGGCCGTGGGCCGCTGGAATTCCGAATCCGAACTGACCGACCGGGCGCAGCGCTTGCGTGCCGATCTGGACCTGGAGGCTTTGCTCGTGACGCGTTCCGAGCAAGGCATGACTTTGTTTACCGACACGGGCCGCGAACACATCGACGCGCAGGCACATGAGGTGTTCGACGTATCCGGCGCGGGCGATACCGTGCTGGCCACGCTGGCCGTCTCGCGCGCCATCGGGTTGCCGTGGGTGGATGCCATGGGCTGGGCCAACCGGGCCGGCGGCATCGCCGTGGGCAAGCTGGGCACGTCCGTCGTCACCGCAGCCGAATTGGCAGGAGAACTCTCATGATCGTCGTAACCGGAGCCGCGGGCTTCATTGGCAGCAATCTGGTACGAGGCCTGAACCGCCGCGGCATCCAGGACATCATCGCGGTCGACGACCTGACCGAAGGCGACAAGTTCGTCAATCTGGTCGACTGCAAGATCGCCGACTACATGGACAAGGACGACTTCCGCCAGCGCGTCGCGGAAGGCAGCCTGCCGGGCTTGCGCGCGGTATTGCACCAAGGCGCATGCTCGGACACGACCGAGCGCAACGGCCGCTACATGATGGACAATAACTACCAGGTCACCCTGGAGCTGTTCGAATTCTGCCAAGAGCGCCGCATCCCCTTCCTGTACGCGTCGTCGGCCGCTGTCTACGGCGGTTCGTCGGTCTACGTCGAAGACCCGGTCAATGAAGGCCCCCTGAACGTCTACGGCTATTCCAAGCTGCTGTTCGATCAGGTGCTGCGCACCCGCATGGATACCCTGACCGCGCAGGTCGTGGGCCTGCGCTATTTCAACGTCTATGGCCCGCATGAGCAGCACAAGGGTCGCATGGCGTCGGTGGCGTTCCACAACATGAACCAGTTCCTGGAACACGGCCATGTACGCCTGTTCGCAGGTTGGGACGGCTATGTGGACGGCGGCCAAAGCCGCGACTTCATCTCGGTCGAAGACGTGGTGGCCGTGAACCTGCATTTCCTGGATCATCCGGACCAGTCGGGCATTTTCAATTGCGGCACCGGTCGGGCGCAGCCGTTCAACGACGTCGCTGCGGCGGTGGTGAACACCCTGCGCGCCGAACGCGGCGAAGCGCAACTGACGCTGGCCCAACTGGTCGAGCTGGACCTGATCCGCTACATTCCGTTCCCGGACGACCTGAAGGGGCGCTACCAGAGCTATACCCAGGCCGACGTCAGCCAACTGCGCGCGGCGGGTTTTGCCGCCCCCATGCGCGACGTGCAGACCGGCGTGGCCGAGTACGTGCGCTACTGGCGCGCCCGCAACCGGTAAGCCCCCGGTCCCTGCCTGAAAAGCCACCGCTGGTCGGTGGCTTTTTTTCGCCCTTGCAGATTGCCGAGGTGGATGGAATCGTTCACTGCGCGCCGGCGCGTCGGGCCGGGCGCGCAATGATCAGGTCGTGGCGCAACAGCCGTTGCGCTGCGCCTTACCAGGAGACCTGTTCATGAATCCATTTTTGCATTCCACCGCCGCTGGCCAGTTGTCCGCGACGCCCTGGCGCCGACCGCGTCGGCAGGCATCGTCGCAGGGCGGACAGCGCGCATTGCGCCAGGCGCTGGGCACGGCGTTGCTGGCGGCCGGCTTGGCGCAGGCGCCCGCGCATGCGCTGGACGTCAACGGCGCCACCGTGCAGCAGCTCGAGGGCATCCGCGGCATCGGCCCGCGCACGGCCGAAATCATCGTGCGCGAACGCGACCGCGCCGGCAAGTTTGATTCGCTGCAGGATCTGGCCGAGCGCGTGCGCGGCATCAGCCAGAAAAAGGCCGAGGCCCTGGAGGCCGCCGGCCTGACGGTAGGGGCGGCCGGATCGGTGCCGAAAGCCGCGACGGCGACCGCACCTGGTGCGACCGGAGGGGTTGGCGGCAAGGCGGCGGTGCCGGGGCAGGGTGCCCCCAAAACGGCGGCGCCGAGCGCGGGCGCGGCCAAGGCGGGCATCGCGGGGTCAGCGGCCAAGTCCGCGCCGGCGGTCCGGCCGCGACCCTGATTCTTGCCGTGGCGGGGCCGGCGCGGCGGATTCGCCGGCCCAGGGTGAACCCCTGGCGCGAGCGCGGCTTTTGGCTGTGCCCGTCGCCGGGGAGAGTTATGATCGGCTCCATGACTACTACCTATCCCACCATCGAGCAAACCGTCGGCAACACGCCGCTGGTGCGCCTGCAGCGCATTCCCGGAGCCGCGGGCGCCGCGCGAGGCAACGTCATCCTGGCCAAGCTGGAAGGCAACAATCCCGCAGGGTCGGTGAAAGACCGCCCGGCGCTCTCCATGATCAAGCATGCGGAAGCGCGCGGCGACATCAAGCCGGGCGATACGCTGATCGAAGCCACCAGCGGCAATACCGGCATCGCGCTGGCCATGGCGGCCGCCATGCGCGGCTACCGCATGATCCTGATCATGCCGGACAACCTGTCGGTGGAGCGCCGCGCGGCCATGACGGCCTACGGCGCGGAGCTGATCCTGACGCCGGCCGACAAGGGGGGCATGGAATACGCCCGCGACCTGGCGACCGAAATGCAGGCCGATGGCCGAGGACTGGTCCTGGACCAGTTTTCCAACCCGGATAATCCCCGCGCCCATATCGAAACCACAGGCCCCGAAATCTGGAACCAGACCGACGGCCGTGTCACGCACTTCGTCAGCGCGATGGGCACCACCGGCACGATCATGGGGGTCTCCACCTACCTGAAGTCGCGCAATCCGGCGGTACAGGTGGTGGGTGCGCAGCCCGCCGAGGGCTCGTCCATCCCTGGCATCCGCAAGTGGCCCGAAGCTTATCTGCCCAAGATCTTCGACCGCAGCCGCGTGGATGCCTACGAGTCCATCGAGCAGGCTGACGCCGAGGTCATGGCGCGCCGCCTGGCGTCGGAAGAGGGCATCTTCGGCGGCATCTCGTCCGCCGGCGCCCTGATCGCAGCGCTGCGCGTGGCCGAGCGCGTCAACGACGCGACCATCGTGTTCATTGTCTGCGACCGCGGCGACCGTTATCTGTCCACGGGCGTGTTCAACTGACTCGCGGCTACAAGCTGACGATGACCGCACCGAGATACCGGCCTTGCGTCGCGTCACGCAAGGCCGCTGTGGCGTGCTCCAGTCCGTCGATCACGACATGGGGAAAGCGCATGCTGCCGGCGCGAAGCCAGTCCGCAAAGCATTCCCGCCATTCCTCGTGCGCATCGGGGTCGTCGTCGGCGCTATAGCCGCGCAAGGTGATCTTCTTCAAGAGTATTTGCGTCGAGTCGAGTTCGACGGGGGCCGTGCGGCCGGTTCCCGTCGCGGCGAGCTGCCCCGACAACGTACCGACGATCACGACGCGCGCATGCTCGCGCGCTGCCGCAATGGCCGCCTGTAGCTGTTCGCCCCCCACGTTGTCGATGACAACGTCCAGGCCGTCGGGGGCAGCTTCGAGCAACTGCTCTGCGAACGGATGGGCGCCGCCCCGGATCACGGCGGCGTCATAGCCCCAGTCCGCGATCAACTGGTCGGCCTTCTTGCGTGAACTGGTGCTGCCGATCACGCGGCCCGCCCCGAGTTGGCGCGCGAGCTGTCCGGCGATCGAACCGATCGCGCCGGCGGCGCTGGACACAAAAACGGTATCGCCCTCACGAATCTGCACGCCGCGCGTCAGGGCCGCATAGGCGGTCCAGCCGTGCCCCAGATAACCGAGATAGCCCAGTGGTTGCGGCAGCGGCCGGTCCAGGCGTCGACATTGCGCAATCGGAACAAGGGCGTAATCGCGCCAGCCGAAGAAATGCTGAACCTTGTCGCCGCGCGACAGGCCGCTGCCGGCCGGAGCTTCGACCACTTCGCCAATCGCTTCGCCGAGGAGTCCATCGCCCGGTCGCAGCGCGGGGAACGGCACGCCGGGTACCTCTCGCGCGCCTTCGCTCACCATTTGCCGAATCGACGCCGAGACGAGGAAGTGAAGGTTGCGTACCAGCACCGTGTCCGCCGTCCTCGCCGGTATCGGCACCGTGACGATTTCGAAGTGCTCCGGCGCGGGCAATCCCACTGGTCTCGCCTTCAGCCGGACCTCACGGTTATGGGTGGGAGTGGCGGCGGTCATGGGGCTCCTTTGCGGTGGATATCCTATCGGGCAGAATGTGAGTATTTCATTCATATTCTGAACAGGAGGCCTTGCCGTGGCTACTCGCATCCGGACGCCGGCTGAAACGATGCGCAAAGCGCCGCGCCAGGCCAGGGCGCGCGCTACGGTCGAGGCAATGCTCGATGCGGCCGCTCACATTCTGGGTGCGCGGGGTTGGGCCGGAATCACGACCAACGCTGTGGCTGAGACGGCGGGCGTGAGCATCGGCTCGCTCTATCAGTACTTTCCCAACAAGCTGGCGCTGGTTGAAGCGGTCAGGCGCAGGCATCTTGATGAAGTGCTTGCCGTGTTGCGTGCCGCGGCTGACATAGCGACATCCCGCGGGCGCCGCATCGCGGCGCTAGTCGATGGGATGATCGCCGTGCATGGACGGTACCCGGCGGCGCATCGAGTGCTGCTGGAAGAAGTCTCGCTCGGCAAGGACGCGCGCGCTGACGATCGCGTGTTCGAGGCCGCCTACCAGAAAGGTTACGAGGCGGTTTTCGTTGCGAATGCGCCAGACGCTGCCGCCAGGCCGCGCATCGCGTCTCAAGTGCTGGCGGCCGCGGTCGCCGGAACCGTGCATGACGCTGCTCGTCAAGGCACGTTGTCGTCGCCCGTCTTCAGGCTGGAGCTGATTGCACTGGTGGATTCATATTTGACCGTCCAGCAGGCAAGGGGCTGAAGTCATCGGGAAATAAAAAAACGCCCCGCGAACCGGAATATCATCCGATTCGCGGGGCGTTCGCGTTCAGGGCGTATCACGCCCCTGGCGCTTATTCGGGCTGGATGTTGGCGTCTTTCATGACCTTGATCCAGCGCGCGCTTTCGGCCAGGTTGAAGGCTTCGGCTTCCTGGTAGGTCATGGTGCTGGGCAGGGTGCCCTGCGACTTCAGCGCCTCGACCACCTTGGGCGATTGCGAGGCCTCGATCATGACCTTGTTGAGCTTGGCGACGATGGGCTCGGGCGTATCCTTGGGCACCCACATGCCGTACCAGGTGACGATGTCGAAACCGGGCAGGCCGTTTTCGGCGATGGTCGGCACGTCGGGCAGTTCGGCCAGGCGGGCCTTGGTGGTGACGGCGATCGGGCGCACCTTGCCGCTCTGGATCAGGGGCAGGGCGGGGGCCAGCGGCGCGTACATCAGGTCGACGTGGCCGCCGGCGACGTCGGTCAGGGCCGGGCTGCTGCCACGGTAGCCCACGTGCGAGATCGACGCCTTGGTGGTGGTGTTGATCAGCTCGCCGGCCAGGTGAGGCAGCGTCGCTACGCCGGGCGAGGCGAAGCTCAGTGTGCCGGGCTGGGCCTTGGCCTGCGCAATCAGTTCGCCGAACGTCTTGAATTTCGAATCGGGCGGAACCACGGCCACCATGGGCACCGTGCCCAGCACGCCGACCATGCGGAAGTCCTTGATCGGATCGAAGGTCAGGCTCTTGAACTGCGCGGGGTAGATGCCCTGCACGGACGGGTTCATCAGCACCGTGTAGCCGTCGGCGGGCGCGCGCGCCACCTGGGCGGCGCCGATGGTGCCGCTGGCGCCGGGCCGGCTTTCGATCACCAGCGGCTGGCCCAGGATCTCGCCCATGCGCACCGCGATCACGCGGCCCACCACGTCGGTCGGGCCACCGGCGGCCCACGGCATGATCACGCGGATCGGCTTGTCGGGATAGGCGTCCTGCGCCTGCGCGCTAGCCAGGGGCAAGGCCCCGATGGCGATCGCCGAGCATGCCGCGGCGAGCAAAGTGCGCTTGTTCATCTGCTGTCCTCTCCTACAAAGGTTAGATTGGCCGAGGGCAGGGCGGCGAGCAGCAGCCCCTTGACCTCTTCCAGTTGTTTTCCAGTGGCGGCTTCGTTCTTTTGCATGCGCCCCAAGGGGCCGGCCACCACGATGGCGAAGGGTTGTTCATAGGCCCGAAAGCCCAGCGAAATGGACATCACGTCTTCGACGTTTTCGCCGATGGAGCGTTGCCAGCCGCGTTGGATCCCCGCTTGCAGGTCGCGTTCGAACGCGGCCTGGCTGGTAAGCGTGGTCTCGGTATACCGGGTGAATCCGGTATAGGTCTTGAACCATTTCTGGCGTTCGTCTTCGGTCAACACCGACAGCAGGGCCTTGCCCGAGCTGGTGGCGTGCGCCGCCTTGAAGCCGCCGGGTTGGTGTGAAAAGCGGATGGTCTGTTTGGATTCGGCGACGATCAGGTACACGACCTTGTCGTCGGCCAGCTTGGCCAGCAGGGCGGTTTCGCCGGTGATGTCGCGCACTCGCGCCAGCACCGGCTCGATCACCGCGTTCAGGGGATCGCTGCGACAGATCAGCGTGGCGACATGGATCAGCTTCTGGGTCGGGTAGTAGCCGTGTTTTTTGCCGATTTCATAGAGATAGCCGCGCGCCACCATGGTCTTGAGCAGACCGTGGCAACTGGAGAGCGGGATTTCCATCTGGGCGGCGATTTCGCTGTACAGCAACGGCTTCTGCGCCTCGGCGAAGAGGTTCAGGACATCCAGGACTCTGGCAGCTGTTTTCACATCCATGATGTTATTATCCTATATGTGATAAATTTGTGTCAAATTCTTAATTCCTGGCCAAGGAGCCGCGCCATATGAGATGGAAGAACCGTCCCGAGGGATCGAACTGGGGGGACTTCGGCCCTGATGACCAAAGAGGTTGCCTGAATTACATCACTACCGCGAACGTGATGAAGGCGATCCAGGAAGTCCGCGAAGGATTGAGCTTCTGCCTGTCGCTGCCGCTGGACTATCCCGGCGGCAACGGCGTCAACGTCCGGCGCCTGCCGCCCAAGCTGCGGCCCACCGAGAGGGACGGCGACCAATACCTGAATTTCCCGTTGGGGCGGCTGCGCCCGGGCTGTGTCGACGTGCTCAGCGACGATATCGTCGAGATGAGCTTGCAGTACTCGACCCAATGGGATTCGCTGGCGCACGTGGGCGCGCTGTTCGATGCCAATGGTGATGGTCTGCCCGAGCGCGTCTATTACAACGGCTACCGGCCCAATGAGCACGTGGTGGGTCCGGTGGACTACGACGTGGACAACGGTTTCGCCAAGACCGACCTGGGTCAGGGCGGCGCGTCGAACGCCAAGAAGCTGGACATCACCCAGTTGGCCGAATCGTGCCTGCAGAGCCGCGGCGTGATGGTCGACCTGGCCCGGCACTACGGCCGCGAGCAAAAGTCGGTGGGCTACGACGACCTGATGCGCATCCTGGAAGCGGACCGGATCGAGATCGAGCAGGGCGACATCGTGTTGTTCCATACCGAATTCGGCGATGCCTTGCTGGAAAAGAACCGCGAGCCGGATCCGCATACGCTGCACGAGATCTGCGCGGGCCTGGACGGCAGCGACGAAAAGCTGCTGCAGTGGATCACGGATTCCAAGGTGGCCGCGATGGCGTCGGATAACCATGCGCTGGAGATCTACCCCACGCAAAAGCCCAACGCCTGCTGCGCGGCGCTGCCGCTGCATCATCACTGCATCTTCAAGTTGGGCATGCCGATTGGTGAGATGTGGTACCTGGGCGCGCTTGCCCGTTGGCTGACCGCCAACGGCCGCAGCCGCTTCCTGTTGACCGCGCCGCCGCTGAACCTGCCTGGCGCCGTGGGCTCGCCCGCCACGCCCGTGGCTACTGTGTGAGGGCCAGGGGTCGGGCAAGGACGGCGTAACGCCCGACCGCCAGCCGTTCGCGACGGCATCCTGACAAACGCAGCGCCGGGACTGTCCCGCCGCTGCGTTTGTTTTTTCGTCTTGCCGTCAGCGGCCGACGCGGGCTTCGATTTCGCTGGCCAGGTCGGCCACGGAGGTGGCGTAGAAATAGCTGCGGTTGTACTTGGTCAGCGCAAAGAAGTTGGGCGTGCCCACGCGGTACTGCGCGGTGCCGCGGGCTTCTTCGACCAGGTCCACGACGCCCATCGGTTGGCTGCTCCAGCCGGCGCTCGACGCCCCGGGCTGCAACCGCGCACCCGCCGCGGTCAGGGTGCTCCAGGTTTGCTTGGGCTCCAGGCCGCCATCGACCAGCGCAGTGGGGTCCGCGGGCAGTACCACCGGCGCGAACACCGGCAGGCCGCGCTGCCAACCGTGCTGCGACAGGAAGCTGCCGACCGACATGATGGCGTCGCGGGTGTTGTTGGTCAGGTCGATATGGCCGCTGTCGTCGCCGTCCACCGCATAGTGCTTGATGCTGGTGGGCATGAACTGCGGCATGCCGATGGCGCCGGCGTACGAGCCGCGGGTCTCCAGGTCCAGCTTGCCGTTCATCGCCAGCGTCAGGAAATCCGCCAATTGGCCACGGAACATGGTGGCGCGTTCGGGCTTGGCGGGGTCCGGGTAATCAAAGGCCAGGGTGGCCAGCGCGTCCAGCACCCGGAAGTTGCCCATATTGCGGCCATACAGCGTTTCAACGCCGATGATGGACGCGATGATCGGGGCCGGCACGCCAAAGCGCTGCGCCGCCTGGTTGAGCTGGTCGCGGTGCTCGTTGTAGAAGTCCACGCCCCAGCCGATGCGCTTGGGCTCGACGAAGCGCGAGCGATAGGTCAGCCAGCTGCGCCAGATTTTCTTGCCCGGGGGCGACGGGGCGATCAGGCGGGCCACGGTGGCGTTGTAGCGCGAGCTTTCCAGCGCCGAAATCATGGGCTGCAGAGGCAGGTTGCGCTCGGCGGCCAGGGATTGCGCAAAGGCGCGCACCTCGGGCCGCAGGGCGCCGCTGGGCGTCAGGGTGGCCGGGGTGTCATCCGCCTGTTCGGGGCCGAGTGTCGGCGTACTGGGCCCGATGCGGATGGGAGCGGTGCCCGTGGCCACCGGCGGTTGGGCGGCGGACGTGTTTTGGGCGGTGGGAGCGGTGGTGGAGCAGCCGGCCAGGAGGGCCGAAAGGGTTCCGAGTTGCAGTAATCGCCGACAGATGAACATAATCTTCCTTATGGAGACCATGTATCTTACCCACCCGGCATGCCGCTTGCATGAAATGGGCAGTTGGCATCCGGAGAGCCCGCAGAGGCTGGACGCCATTTCCGACCAGTTGCTCGCCAGCGGCTTGATGCCTTATCTGGATGACCGGCAGGCGCCCCAGGCGTCCCGGCACGACTTGCTGCGCGTGCACACTGTCCAGTACCTGGACAGTCTGCGCGAACATACGCCGGACCACGGGTATTACCCGATAGATCCCGACACCCTCATGAACCCGCACACCTACGAGGCCGCGTTGCATGCGGCCGGCGCGGGCGTGGCGGCGGTCGATGCGGTGATGGGGGGAGAGGCCCGCACGGCGTTCTGCGCGGTGCGCCCCCCCGGGCACCATGCCTGCCGCTCGCAGGCCATGGGCTTTTGTTTCCTGAACAACGTGGCCATCGCGGCGCGCCATGCCATCGATTTCCACGGCCTGTCGCGGGTCGCCATCGTCGACTTCGACGTGCACCATGGCAACGGCACCGAAGATATCTTCGCGGGCGACGAGCGCGTGCTGATGTGCAGTTTTTTCCAGCATCCGTTCTTTCCCAACAGCGGCGCCGAGCACCCGGCCGCCAACATGCTGAACGTGCCGGTGGCGGCCTACACGACGGGCGCCGCGGTGCGGCCCATCGTTACCGATTCCTGGCTGCCCCGGCTCGAGGCGCATCGCCCGGAACTTATCCTGATTTCAGCCGGCTTCGATGCCCACCGCGAAGACGATATGGGGCAGATGGGGCTGGTGGAGGCCGACTATGCCTGGATCACCGAGCAGCTCGTGGATGTGGCCGAACGCCACTGCCAGGGCCGGATCGTCAGCACGCTCGAGGGCGGTTACAACCTGTCCGCCCTGGGTCGCAGCGTCGTGGCGCATATACGGGCGCTGGCGAAGCTGTAGAATCAGGAAAAAATTGTGCAATGCGATCCCGGCGCATGCCGGGTAATTATTTCCATTTGGAGGCAGCGGGATGAAGGTGTTGGTACCTGTCAAGCGCGTCGTTGACTACAACGTCAAGGTGCGCGTCAAGTCTGATCAGACTGGCGTGGATATCGCCAATGTGAAGATGTCCATGAACCCCTTTGACGAAATCGCCGTCGAAGAAGCCACGCGCCTGAAGGAAAAGGGCGCCGTGGCTGAAGTCGTGGCGGTTTCTTGCGGCGTTGCGCAATGCCAGGAAACCCTGCGCACCG
>JBEBOQ010000103.1:0-18988 GCA_040396375.1 Achromobacter xylosoxidans | reverse complement strand
GGCGGAACATGCTGCAATATCCAAAATTCGACCCCGTTGCCCTGCAGATCGGGCCTCTCGCCATCCATTGGTACGGGCTGATGTATCTGGTGGGCTTCGCCCTGGTGTACTTCCTGGGCCGCCGGCGCATCACGCGCGGCCACACCACGTCCCTGAACGTGCGCGACCTGGAAGACCTGATCTTCTACAGCGTGCTGGGCGTGGTGCTGGGCGGGCGGCTGGGCTATGTGCTGTTCTACAAGCCGACCTACTACCTGTCGCACCCGCTGGAAGTGTTTTACCTGTGGGAAGGCGGCATGTCCTTCCATGGCGGCCTGATCGGCGTGATCCTGGTGATGTTGCTGTTCGCCCGCAAGAAAGGCCTGCCCTTCTTCGCGGTCAGCGACTTCATCGCGCCGCTGATCCCGCTGGGGCTGGGCTTTGGCCGCCTGGGCAACTTCATCAACGGCGAACTGTGGGGCCGTCCGACCGACGTGCCGTGGGCGATGGTGTTCCCGAGCAGCGGCGACGGCGTGCCGCGCCACCCCTCCCAGCTTTATGAGCTGGGCCTGGAAGGCATCGTGCTGTTCGCGCTGATGTGGTGGTTTTCGAGCAAGCCGCGCCCCCTGGGGCAGGTCAGCGCGGTATTCCTGATGGGCTACGGAACGTTCCGTTTCCTGGTGGAATTCACCCGCGAGCCGGACAACTTCCTGGGCCTGCTCGCGGGCGGGTTGAGCATGGGACAGTGGCTGTCCCTGCCGATGGTCGCCCTGGGCGCCATCATGTTCAGCATTACTGCAAAACGATCGTCCCGTTAACCGAGATGCTGACCGTGACGTCTCCCGCTTCCAGGGGGACGTCCGCGCTGAAACCTGCGCCGCCGGAGGCGTCCTTGGCCATCGCGCCCAGCATGCGCGGCCCGGGCGTCACGCCGCCGGAGCCGCCCAGTTCGAGCTTGCTCAGGCGGTAGCCGGAGAAGCCGAAGGCGTTGGATGCGGCCAGCGCGCGGTCCATGAAAGCCTGCGCGGCTTCTTTCAGCAGTTTGCGCTCTTCGGCTTCACGCACTTCACGCGACAGCGAGAAGCTGATGTTCGAAATGGCGGTCTTGTCGGACAGCGTGGAAGCCAGCGCTGCCGCAGCCGCGAAGTCCTTCGATTCCAGGATGATCTCTCCCTGGCCCCGCCAGCCGGCGTTCTTGACGACCTTGCTGCTACTGCTGGAATTGGGCCAGACATTGAAGCTACCCGTGCGCACGTCCACACCCTTGGTGTCGCGCGCACGCTTGACGACGTCGTCAAGCATGGCCGTCAGCTTCTTGCCGGCGGCCGGTTGGTCCGCCGCCTCGACCTCGGCGGACAGCGAAATGCGCACCGTGTCTTGCTTGACCTCGGACGAGGCCATGGCCTGCAGGGTCAGTTCCGGTGAACGGTTGACCGTGGCTTCCGCTGCAGGCGCCTGGGCCTGAGCTTGAGCGAAGACAGGCTGCGCCATGGTCAAGGCGGCCACGGCTGCGCATGCTGCGCCAAGTTTGGTCAGCGAAAAAACGGGGGGTTTGAACATGGACTGGTCCTATGAGGGAGGACGATGGGGGGAGGCGCCCGACGCGGACCTGCTCTTATGGCAGGCCCGCTGGGTAAATGCCCCGCCTGTGCCGTCAAGGCCGGCATCTCGAACCCTGAGGTTCAAGGTGGTCGCGTTCCGAAGAGCGTCGGGTTCGTCTACGAGAGACGATCACTCCAGCTCTGCACTCCCGCAACCAATATGCCATAAGACATAGGTTCAGAGAATGTATGGCCAGGTCACGGACACGGCAGGGACAAACTGAAAATACTGAAAAACCTTGGTGAAAACCGCGTATGAACGTCAGAGCAGCTTTTCTTGCCCTGACAGGGCGTCGTCCAGGACTGCGTTCATGTCCTCGATTCTACGCTTGAAGTCGCCGACCGCCAAACCACCCAGCGGACCATCCGGCGCTTTCATGGCGAGCAGCTCGCCAGCCACCTGCAGCGCGGCCATCACGGCGATGCGCTCGTTGCTGGAGACCTTGCCGGTGCCCTGGATGCGCAGCATGAGCTGGTCGACGTGGCGCACCGCGGCCAGCAGCGTGGGCTTTTCCTCGGCCGAGCACGCCAGCGAGTAGTCGCGCCCGAGTATCGTTACATCTACGCGTTCCATCAGTGTTGCTCTCCGGACGGCGCACCCGGCAGACGGGCCAGGACGGCGTCGATGCGCTCGCGGGCGGCGGCGGCCGCCACGCGCAGGCGCTGTAGTTCGGTGTCGCTGCGTTGCAGGTTGCCCTGCAGTTCGGTTTCCCGGGCGGAGAAACGCGCCTCGAGCGACTGGCGCTCGGCGGTTTCGCGTGCGAGCTGTTCGCGCAAGGCGGCTTCGGCCTGTTGCGCCTGCTCAAGCATCGCGGTGACGGCGCCGTCGTTGTCCTGCAATTTGGCCTGCAGCGCGGCGATGTCGGCATCACGCTCGGCGGCGCGTTGCTTGAGCACACGCTGCTCGGTTTCGGAGTCGTTCAGGCGCGCGCGCAGCGCGTCACGCTCGGCGTGGAGTTGCCGGGTGCGTTGCACCAGTTGCCCGATACGGGCGGCGAGTTGGTCTAGGTCTTGCAGCATGGGCGCTATCGTAAACCATCCAGGGGGGAATCGGGCCTCTTCATGCAAGGTGAGAAACACGGCAATATTCAGTAGGAAATGCAGCTGATGTTCCAGCGGCGGGCAACATAACCGATCAGGCCCAACTAGAAAAGTCCCGCGCAACGGAAATCCGCCGGATCGCTCCGACCCGCTTTCGCATTTCTTTCTATAAACTTTCACTTAGCTTTCAAAACGCCATCAATCTGCCCGCCCCGTTACATCTGGGGATCGGGAGTTCCCCAATTCTAGGGAAAACCCCAGGCTTTCACCGAGCTTACAGGGTTTGCATCGTCGCGGGCGTCCATTACCATTCGGCCTTTCAAGAAGCCTCGCCGACGCTTTCATAAGAACCCAAGGCACCGCGACGTGCCTTTTTTGTGCCTGTCACTTGCCTTTCCGGCCTGCGCGACAGATCACAAGCCTTTTTTTATCTACATGCTGTAAACAGGAGCCAACCAATCATGCAGCTACGCAATCGACAGGACTTCTGGTCGGGGGTGATGTTCATCGCCCTTGGACTGGGATTCGCCTGGCAAGCCAGCAGCTACCAAATGGGTACTGCCGCCCGGATGGGCCCCGGGTATTTTCCTTTCTGGCTGGGCATTGTTCTCGCATTGCTGGGTGCCATCGTGCTGCTTGGCTCGCTGTCCAAGAAGGCCCATGAAACCCACGTCGACAAGTTCGACTGGCGCATCGTGTTCCTGGTGGTGGGGTCCGTGGTTTTCTATGGCCTGGTCCTGAAACTGCTGGGTATCTATATCTCGGTGTTCCTGCTGGTGGTGCTCAGCAGCCTGGCCAGCCACGAGTTCAGCCTCAAGGTCGCCGTCGCCAACGGCATCTTCCTGGTGGTGTTCTCGTATCTGGCGTTCGTCAAGGGGCTGGGGCTGATTTTCCCGCTGTGGCCGTCGTTTCTGGGCATGAACTAAGGAGCAACCGGTCATGGAATTGTTTGACAACCTGATGTTGGGTTTCGCGGTTGCGTTTACGCCCGAAAACCTGTTGTACGCGCTGCTGGGCTGCGTCCTGGGTACGCTGATCGGCGTGCTGCCGGGTATCGGCCCCGTCCCGACCATCGCAATGCTGCTGCCGATCACGTACGTGCTGCCCCCGGTGGCCGGCCTGATCATGCTGGCGGGTATCTATTACGGCGCCCAGTACGGCGGCTCGACCACGGCCATTCTGGTGGCGCTGCCCGGTGAGACGTCCGCGGTGGTGACCGTGCTCGACGGTCACCAGATGGCGCGCAATGGCCGTGCCGGCGCCGCCCTGGCGATCGCCGCGCTGGGCTCGTTCTTCGCGGGCTGCGTGGCCACGCTGCTGCTGGCCGCCTTCGCGCCCCCGCTGGCTGAAGTCGCGTTCAAGTTCGGCCCCGCCGAGTACTTCTCGCTGATGTGCCTGGGCCTGGTCGGCGCCGTGGTGCTGGCCTCGGGCTCGCTGCCCAAGGCGATCGCGATGATCATCCTGGGCCTGTTGCTGGGCATGGTCGGCACCGACGTCAACTCGGGCGTGGCCCGCTTCGACTTCGGCATCCCCGAACTGCAGGACGGCATCGACTTCGCCATCGTGGCCATGGGCGTGTTCGGCTTCGCCGAAATCATGACCAACCTCGAGCAGAAGGAAAACCGCGTCGACATCACCGACAAGATCGGCACGCTGTATCCCAACAAGCAGGAATTCAAGGAAGCCGCTCCCGCCGTGATCCGCGGCACGGCCCTGGGTTCGGCCCTGGGCATCCTGCCGGGCGGTGGCGCCGTGCTGTCGTCGTTCGCGTCCTACACGCTGGAAAAGAAGATCTCGAAGAATCCGGAACGCTTCGGCAAGGGCCACCCGGCCGGCCTGGCGGGCCCGGAATCGGCCAACAACGCGGCCGCGCAGACCTCGTTCATCCCGCTGCTGACCCTGGGCATCCCGGGCAACGCCGTGATGGCGCTGATGGTCGGCGCGATGACGATCCACAACATCCAGCCCGGCCCGCAAGTGATGACGAGCCACCCCGAGCTGTTCTGGGGCCTGATCGCCTCGATGTGGATCGGCAACCTGATGCTGGTGGTGCTGAACCTGCCGCTGATCGGCCTGTGGGTCAAGCTGCTGAAGGTGCCCTACCGCATCCTGTTCCCGGCGATTCTGGTGTTCTGCACCATCGGTGTGTACTCGCTTAACTACAACGCGTTCGACATCTTCACGACCGCCATGTTCGGCATCGTGGGCTATGTCTGGTCGAAGCTGAAGTGCGAAGGCGCTCCGCTGCTGCTGGGCCTGGTGCTGGGCCCCATGATGGAAGAGAACTTCCGTCGTGCCCTGCTGCTGTCCCGCGGCGACTTCACCACCTTCGTGACGCGCCCCCTGTCGGCATCGCTGCTGGCCGTGGCCGTGTTCCTGGTGATCCTGGTGGCCCTGCCGGCCATCCGCAAGAAGCGCGAAGAGACTTTCGTCGAAGAAGAATGACGCCCTGACCGCTGCCCTTGCGGCGGCGGTTGAGCGCCCTTCCCAACCCCCGGCTTGCCGGGGGTTTTTCTTTGGCCGTCGATGACGCCACCGCCAAAGCACCCATTCGACAAAAGCTACTGTTAGCTACAACGCGCTACAGCGTGTGCGGTATCGCCCGACATCTACGTTAAGCTACGGGTTTACCCCACGCGATGAGTCGACATGAATTTCGACTGGAATAACCCCTATCCCACCACGCGCACGCCGGTCTTCGCCCGCAATGTCGTCGCCACCTCGCAGCCGCTGGCGGCGCAGGCCGGATTGCGCATCCTGGCCAACGGCGGCAATGCCGTGGACGCGGCCATTGCGGCGGCGGCCACGCTGACGCTGACCGAGCCGGTCAGCAACGGCCTGGGATCGGATTGCTTCGCCATCGTCTGGGACGGCTCGAAACTGCACGGCCTGAATGCATCAGGCCCCGCTCCCGCAGCCTGGAACCTGGACTATTTCCGGCGCCGGCACCAAGGCGTCATCCCGACCCGCGGCTGGGACAGCGTCACAGTGCCTGGATGCGTGGCGGGCTGGGCCGCGCTGCATGAAAAGCTGGGCAGCCTGGCGTTCGCCGATGTCCTTGCACCCGCGATTGACTACGCCGAGCGCGGCTTCGCCATCAGTCCGATGGTGCGCCAGAAGTGGGCGGCCCAAGCCGACGTGCTGCAGCCGCAGCCGGGTTTTGCTGAACACTTCCTGCCGCGCGGCCGGGCGCCGCAGGTTGGCGAGCATTTCGTGCTGAAAGGCGCCGCCGCGACGCTCAAGCGCATCGCCGCCAGCGGCGGCCGCGACTTCTATGAAGGCGAAACGGCCCACAAACTGGTGGCCCATGCGCAGGCCCATGATGCCGCCCTGACCCTGGCGGACCTGCGCGACTACGCGCCCGAGTGGGTCGCGCCGATCAGCCAGGTCTATCGCGGCCACACGCTGCACCAGATCCCGCCGAACGGCCAGGGCATCGCTGCCTTGATCGCGCTGGGCATCCTGCAGAATTTCGACCTGGCGGCCCGGCCCGTGGACCACCCCGAGACCCAGCACCTGCTGATCGAGGCCATGAAGCTGGCTTTCGCCGATGTCTATACCCATGTTGCGGACTCGCGCCATATGCGCCTGAGCGTCGCGCAGATGCTGCGCGCCGACTACCTGGCCGAACGCGCCCGGCTGATCGATCCCAATGTGGCCCAGGCCTTCGCCTGTGGCCATGCGCCGCAGGGCGGCACGGTGTACCTGACCGCCGCCGATCGCAACGGCATGATGGTGAGCTTCATCCAGTCCAACTACATGGGCTTCGGCTCGGGCGTGGTGGTACCGGGCACGGGCGTCAGCCTGCAGAACCGCGGCCACTGTTTCAGCACCCTGCCCGATCACCCCAACGTCGTGGCAGGTGGCAAGCGCCCGTTCCACACCATCATTCCGGGCTTTCTCACGCGCGACGGCGCGCCTGTGATGAGCTTTGGCGTCATGGGCGGCAATATGCAGCCGCAAGGTCAAGTGCAGACGCTGGTGCGCATGCTGGACTACGGCCAGCAACCCCAGGCGGCGTGCGACGCGCCACGCTGGAAATGGAACCAGGGGCTGGCGGTGGATGTGGAAGCCTCGATGGGCCCCACGGTGGCGCAGGGTTTGCGCGCACGCGGCCACATACTTGAAGGCATCGAAGACCCCTACATGGATTTCGGCTCTGGCCAATTCATCTGGCGCCTGGGCGACCCCGCGGTGGACGGCTATGTCAGCGCCAGCGATAGTCGTCGCGACGGACTCGCCGCCGGCTTTTGATTGCGTTAAGGTTACTGCCTCAGGTTTTCCTTTCCACAGCGGAGTCCCCTGCATGGCATCGATCGGTACCAAGAGCTACGACGCGGTCGTGGCCCAGAAAGTCGCATTCCTCGGCCTGGGCGTGATGGGCCTGCCCATGGCCGGCCACCTGGCCCGCGCCGGGCACGACGTCACCGTCTACAACCGCACGTCTTCCAAGGCCCAGGCCTGGGCAGCGGAATTCGGCGGCCGCAGCGCCATGACGCCGCGTGAAGCCGTTGCCGGCGCGCAGATCGTCTTTGCCTGCGTGGGCAACGATGACGACCTGCGCAGCGTGGTGCTGGGCCCGGACGGCGCCTTCTCGGGCATGGCGCCGGGCGCGGTGTTCGTGGACCACACCACCGCGTCGGCGGACGTAGCCCGCGAGCTTTACGCGCAGGCCAAGGACCTGGGACTGAATTTTGTGGACGCACCGGTCTCCGGCGGCCAGGCCGGCGCGGTCAACGGCGCGCTGACCATCATGTGCGGCGGCGAACAAGCCGTGTTCGACGCCATCAAGCCGGTAGCGCAGGTATTCGGCCGCGCCGTCACGCGCGTGGGCCCTCCGGGCGCCGGGCAACTAGCCAAGATGGTCAATCAGATCTGTATCGCCGGCATCGTGCAGGGCCTGTCGGAAGCCGTGGCGTTTGGCCAGGCCGCGGACCTGGACATGAAGGTGGTGCTGGACGTGATCAGCAAAGGCGCGGCGCAGAGCTGGCAAATGGAGAACCGCGGCGGCACCATGGTCGACGACAAGTTCGATTTCGGTTTCGCGGTGGACTGGATGCGCAAGGACCTGGGCTTGGTGCTGGCCGAGGCGCGCCACAACGGCGCCCGCCTGCCGCTGACGGCGCTGGTGGACCAGTTCTATGGCGATGTGCAGAAAATGGGCGGCGGTCGCTGGGACACATCCAGCCTCGTCAAGCGCTTGCGCGACTGATACGCCGCGCGCAGCAAGAAAAAAGGCGGGCCCGCGGGCCCGCCTTTTTGTATTTCAAGCCGCCGGCATCAGGCGGACTGCATCAGGCCGCTTGCAGCGCAGCTTGCGGTGCGCCCTGCAGCAGCGCATCAATGCGCTGGCGGGCCAGCGCCACGCCTTCCAACGCGGCCGCTTCGCCCATCGCCATGCCTTCGGCGGCGATGAAGGTGACGTCCGTCATGCCCAGGAAGGCAAGCATCTGCCGCAGGTACGGCGTCATGGTGTCCGACGGCGTGCCTTCGGCCTTGCCGCCGCGCGCCGTCAGCACGAACACCTGCTTACCCTTCACCAAACCCTCCGGCACGCCTTCCGGCGTATAACGGAACGTGACGCCGGCACGGGCAACGTAGTCCAGGTAGCTCTTGAACTGCGCCGGCAGATTGAAGTTGTACACGGGCACCGCGAACACGATGCGATCGGCCTGCATCAGTTCCGCCACCAGCGTGTCGCTCAGTTCGACAATGCGCTGCTGCTCCAGGCTGCGCGCATCGGCGGGTGTGAACAAGGCGCCAGCCGTGGCGCCGTCGAAGTAAGGCAGCGGCTGCGCGCCGATATCGCGGGTGGTGATGACTGCGGCCGGATCGGCCTGTTTGACGCGGGCAGCCAAGTGGTCGGCCAATTGCTTGGTGTGTGAACGGTCGCCGAGAATCGACGAAAGAATGATCAGGGTTTTCATGACGTAATCTCCAGTGGGGACCGCGCGGGTGGGGCAGGTCCTGAATGCATGAAGCCACTGTAGACGGCTTAATTGATCACATAAACCCCTGTATGATGAACTACTCGTTCCACACATAGAACAATCATGCAAGATCTGAACGACCTCTACTACTTCTCCCAAGTCGTCGAGCAAGGCGGCTTCAGCGCGGCGGCCCGGGCGTTGGATATTCCCAAATCCCGCTTGTCGCGCCGCATCTCCCACCTGGAAGAAAGCCTGGGCGTACGGCTCTTGCAACGCACGACCCGGCGCCTGCGCCTGACGGCGGCCGGCGAGCGCTACCTGCACTACTGCCGCGAGATGGCAGCCTCGGCCCGCGCCGCCGACGACGCCATGCGCCAACTGCAGTCCGAGCCCACCGGCCCCGTGGTGGTCAGTTGCCCCGTGTCGATCGCACAGGACGTGCTGGCGCCGCTGCTCCCGGAATTCCTGGACGCCTGGCCGACGATATCGGTGCAGTTGCTGGTGACCAACCGCCGCGTGGACCTGATCCGAGAAGGCGTGGACCTGGCGCTACGCGTGCGGACCAAGCTGGATACCGACGCCGAACTGGTGGTGCGCCACCTGGGCACGGCGCGCGGCACGCTGGTGGCCAGCCCTGGCTACCTGCAGCGCCACGGCGCGCCCGATACGCCGCAGGACCTGGCCTCGCACACCACGCTGAGCTTCAGCGACCCGCAGAACGAGGTGCGCTGGCCTTTGCGCAACGACAAGGGCGAAGAGGTGCATATTGAATTGAAGCCACAGCTGTCGTGCAACGATTTCATCGTGCTGGTCGAGGCTGCGGTACGCGGCCGCGGCATCGCGCTGTTGCCGTCGATCGCGACGCAGGAAGAACTGCGCCGCGGCCAGTTAGTGCCGGTGCTGCCACAGTGGCAGTCGCCGGAAGGCATCGTCCACTGCATCTATCCGTCGCGCCGGGGCATGATGCCCGCGGTGCGTACCTTGCTGGACTTCCTGTCGCAGCGCCTGCCTCCCACCTATCAGCGGTTGGAAAAGCAAGGCGCCGCGGCGCCGGTGGCAGCTCAGTAGCCGCGCGAACGCTCGACCACGCCCGTGATGGGCTCGCCACGCTTCAACTGCGCGACCTTGGCAGCGATCTGCTCGATGCTTTCGTCGCGCAGGGTGCGCGCGGCGATGTGCGGCGTGACGTGCACGCGCGGATCGCGCCAGAATGGGTGATCCTTGGGCAGCGGCTCGGTATGGAAGACGTCCAGCGTGGCGCCGGCGATCTCGCCTTCTTCGAGCATCTGCACCAGGTCGTCTTCGACCAGGTGTTCGCCACGGCCGACGTTGACCAAATGCGCGTCGGGCAGCAATTGCCCAAGCGTGTCGCGGTTGAGGATGCCGCGCGTATCCGGCGTGAGCGGCAGGACGTTGACCAGGAAACGCGTGCGGGCCAGGAAGGCCGGCAGCGCGTCCTGACCTGAAAACGACTGCACGCCGGCGATCTCGCGCGGGGTGCGCGACCAGCCCGCCACGGGGTAACCGAATTCGGCCAGCGTCTGCGCCACGCGGGCGCCGACCTGCCCCAGGCCCAATACGCCCACCGGCCAATCGGCCTGGCGAGTGCCTTCGCGGGTGTCCCAATGCTGGCGCGCCTGCGCCTCGTCAAAGGCCTGGAAATCGCGCGACACGCGCAGCAGCGCGTAGAGCGCGTATTCGGCCATCTGCACCGACATGCCGGCGTCTTCCAGACGCACGATGCGCACGTGCGGTGGAATCTCGGGCATCTTGAGCAAGGCATCCACGCCCGCGCCCAGGTTGAACAGCGTGGTGATACCGGTTTCGTGGCTGAACAGTTCCACCGGCGGACGCCAGACCAGGGCGACTTCGGCGCCGGACGGCGGGCCATCGGGATTCCAGACGGAAATGCGGCAACCGGGCATGGCGGCTTCCAAGCGCGGGACCCAGACATCGGGATCGTGCAGGGGGCAGGCAAAGAGTATGTGCATGACGGGGATCTGTGCGGGCTGGGGAAACCAGAAGCATGCGGCAAGGCGGCCCGTAAATCAAACGGCCCGGCATGAAAGCCGGGCCGTGCGTAAACCAGGTACCGCCAGGCGGAATCAGACCGTCTGCGTGACCGCCGGCTTGTTCTTGCCCTTGTTGCGGCGCAGGAAGGCCCACACTTGCAACAGGATCAGCAGCGCGCTGGCGCCGATGAACCAGGCACTGATCGGACGCTGCACGAACACTGCCAGGTCACCGCGCGACAACAGCAAGGCGCGGCGGAAGTTCTCTTCGACCATGGGGCCCAGCACAAAGCCGAGCAGGATGGGCGCGACCGAGAATTCCAGCGTCATGAGGATGGCGCCGATCACACCGAAGGCCAGCACTTCCCAGATCTGGAAGAGGCTGTTCTGGGTACTGAACACGCCCACCGCGATGAAGAACAGCGCCGACGGGAACAGGTAGCGGTATGGCACCTGCAGCAGCTTGACCCAGACGCCGATCAGCGGCACGTTGAGCACCATCAGCAGCACGTTGCCGACCCAGAAGCTGGCGATCAGGCCCCAGAAGATGTCCGGATGCTCGGTGATCAGCTGCGGGCCGGGCTGGATGCCCTGGATCAGCAGCGCGCCCAGGATCAGCGCCATCACCGCGTCGCCGGGGATGCCCAGGCTCATCGTGGGGATGAAGTCGACCTGCGTCTTGGAGTGCGACGAGGCTTCGGGCGAGGCCACGCCCGCGATCATGCCGGTGCCGAACTGCTCGGGCGTCTTGGAGATCTTGCGTTCCAGCGCGTAGGCCACGAAGGTGGTGATGGTGGGACCGGTGCCGGGCATGGCGCCAAACAGCGTGCCCACCGCGGTGCCGCGCACCATCGGCCAGAAGGCCGTCTTCATTTCCTGCTTGCTGGGGCGCATGTCGCGCAGGCGCAGCTTGGCGCCGCTGCCGATGATGGTCATGCGGTTGACGCTCATCAGGAAGTCGGCCACGCCGAACAGGCCCATCGAGATCGCCACCAGTTCCAGGCCATCGGACAGGTCCAGCAGGCCGAACGAGAAGCGGATGGTGCCGGTGTTCACGTCGGTGCCGACCACGCCGCACATCAGGCCGAACAGCGTCATGGCCACGCCCTTGAGCGGCGAGCCGCGCGACATCGTGGCGCCGGCCAGCAGGCCCAGCAGCATGATCGAGAAGATCTCGGTCGGGCCGAACTTGAAGGCCACCTCGACCAGCAGCGGCGAGGCGAAGATCATGACGATGATGCCGACCGAGGCCGCGAAGAACGAGCAGATCATCGTGATGCCGAGCGCCGTCCCTCCCTTGCCCTGTTTGGTCAGTGGATACCCGTCAAGACACGTCACCGCGTGCGGCGGATGCGAAGGCAGGTTGAGCAGGATCGCGCCGATGGCGCCGCCGTACTGCGAGCCGTAGAAGATGCCGGCCAGCATCAGGATGGCGGGCACCGGATGCATGACGTAGGTCAGCGGCAGCAGGATCGAAATGGCCGACAGCGCGCCCATGCCGGGCAGCACGCCGATGAGGTTGCCCACCAGCACGCCGAAGAACGACCACATCAGGTTATGGAGCTGGAACGCGACGCCGAAGCCGTACCAGAGATCGGTCAAAGCTTGAGAAATCATGGCGTATCAACCCCAGCGAAACAGCGGCAGCTGCAGTTGCAGCGCCCACCAGAAAACCACCACCGCGATCACGGACATGCCGATCGACAGCACGAATGCCTGCTTGACCGTGTTCTTGCGGTCGCCCAGGGCGGAGATGAACACGATGGCGAACGTGGCGGGCAGCAGGCCGCCGTAGTGGCCCAACAGCAGGAACGCCAGCGTCCCGAGCAGGATGCAGACGCTGCCGCGCAGGTCCGGCAGGCCGTGCGCGTGGCCATCGCCCGGCGCGGGCGGCGTGGATTCGCCGGAGCGCGCCGAGATCGCGATCAGGATCCCCGTCAGCGCCAGCAGGCCGCCCAGTGCCGCGGGGAAGAACCCCGGCCCCATGTGACTGAGCGTTCCGATGTGATAGTCCGTACCACCGTAGATCGCCCCCAACCCGACAAGGACCATCAGCGCGCCGCCGTAGTAGTCCTTTCTATTAATTGTTTTTTGCACTTCCATCCTCCTGAAGCAGGGCCGTGCGGGCCCTTTAGGCGCCGCTCAGACCGAGCACCACCCGGCCCTTTACGACAGACCGGCTGGCAGGTTACGGAAGCAAGCTGCTAATCCGCTTTCTATGCGCTGTCGCAAGCCTGAATCCTGGGGTTATCCCTGATGGAAACAGGCGGGATCGGCAATGGCGGCTAGGAGGAAAGAATGAAAGCTGAGTTGGACAAATCTACTGTTCGCCCGTGAACTCGACATCTGTCGGACGGGGGTACTGCGAGACCGTGGCGGCCAACGGCAGCCATAGTACGGACGCCAGACCCACCCCGCCCTGCTCGTTGGGCTCGCCGTCGCGCAGGTCGATGTCGCCATCGTTGCGCCGGGCGTAGGCCCGGGCGATCGCCAGGCCCAGGCCGGACCCGGACGAGGCCACGGGCTTGTCGGTGCCGACCCGCTCGAAGCGGGCAAACGCCCGGGCGCGCAGCAACGGTTCCAGGCCGGGGCCGTTATCGGACACGGCGACTTCGGCGCGGTTGTCGAGCCGGCTGACCGACACCGTGATGCGCGCGCCCACAGGCGCGTAATGGATGGCGTTGTGCACCAGGTTGGACAGGGCTTCGTGCAGTTCGGCCTCGCTACCGGACACCGGCGCGCCGATCTCCTGGCCCTGCTCGTTCATGGCCTGTACCCAGCCCAGGTCTTGCTGCTTTTCGTGCGCCAACGGCAGGTACTGCAGCACCACCTCGCGCGAGACGGCGTTCATGTCGAGCAACTGCCGCGGCAGCTGGTCGGCCTGGTTGGCGTGCGCCAGCGACAGCAACTGCTCGGTCAGCCGGCGGGTGCGCCCCAGTTGGTCGACGATGGCGCGCAGGCCTTCTTGTGCCCGCGCGGGGTCGCGCTCGCGCAGCGCGTACTGCGCCTGGGTCAGCATGATGGCCAGGGGCGTGCGCAGCTGGTGCGAGGCGTCGGCCAGGAAGTGAGACTGCTCTTCCAGCACGCGCCGGTAGCGGGCGATATGGTGATTGACGGCGTCGACCAGCGGCGCCACTTCGCTGGGCACGCGCGAGGCGTCCAGCGGGGTCAGGTCGTCGGGGCGGCGATTGCGGATGTCGGCTCGCAGTCGTCGCAGCGGCTTCAGGGCCCACGATACGCCCCACCAGACCAGCAGCACGACCAGCGCCAGCATGCGGGCGTCGCGCAGGATTTCCTGGCGCCGCGCGCTGTTTTCGGCCTCGATGCGCTTGCCGGTGCTTTCGGCGACCAGCACCAGCACCTGGCGGTGGTTGCCCTGGTAGTACAGGTCGCGCACCACCGACACCACCCGCACCGGATCGTTGCGGTAAACGCCGTCGTAGAACACCGGTTGGCCATTGGCGCGCGGCCAGGTGGGTGGCCGGGGCAGCTCGGGCATGCCCAGCAGGGTCTTGCCCTGCTCGGTGGGTACCGGCGATTCGTCCGGCAGCGGCGGATCGATCTGCTCGATACGGAAATACTTGCGCAGCCCTGCCCGGGATTCGAGCATGACCTGGGCGTACAGGGGTGTAGCCACCTGCAGGGAGCCGTCGGGGGTGAATTCGAGGCTGCTTTCCAACACCCGGGCCGGTTCGACCAGCGCACTGTCGTACGCCTCGTTGGTGATCTCGGACAGGGTGCGGTAGTCGTTAAGGCTGTCGATGACCAGCAGCGCAACCACGCCGGGCAGCAGCAGGATGATCAGCAGGGCACGGATGCCGACCCGCGGCAGTCCAGGAATCCGGAGGCTCACGGGGGACAGGTCAGGTGTCGGCGGCTTCGCTGGCGACGCTCTCCAGCATGTAGCCCAGCCCGCGTACGGTCACGATGCGCACATCGCTGCCGGCCAGCTTCTTGCGCAGGCGATGCAGGACGACTTCGATGGCGTCGGGATTGGCTTCACTGTCGTGCGTGAAGACCTTGCCGAACAACTGCGACTTGTCCACCGGATAGCCGCTGCGGGTCAGCAGGGCCGCCAGGGCGGCGTGCTCGCGCGGGGTCAGGAACAGCAGCGAGCCGTCGAGCGTGAAAGCACGGCTTTCACTGTCGTAGGACAGCGAGCCGCACTGCAGGCGCGGATGCTGGCGGCCGCGGCTGCGGCGCACCAGCGCGGTCAGGCGGGCTTCCAGTTCTTCCAGGGCGAACGGCTTGGTCAGGAAATCGTCAGCGCCCAGGTTCAGGCCGCGGACCCGGTCCTGCAGGGCGCCCTGGGCGGTCAGCAGCAGCACCGGGGTGCGGTCATCGCGGTTGCGCATCTCACGCAGCACCACCAGGCCGTGCTTGTCGGGCAGGCGCAGGTCCATGACGATGGCGTCGTACTCGGTGCCCGCCATGAAGGCCTCGGCCGTGCGGGCGTCGGCCGCGTGGTCCGGCACGAAGCCGCTTTGCGCAAGCGCGCGCATCAGCCAGGACGCCATGTCCCGTTCATCTTCAACCAACAATATGCGCATGACCGTCCGTTCCTTCGGGCAAGTTCTCCGCCGCCCGCTGCCCATGCACGCGCTGACGCAGGTAGCGGGTTTCGTGATGACGCCGAAAGAGGATTGCTGACAACTCGTTCAACGCCTGGGTATAGACGTCCCGCTTGAACTCGATGACGGCATCCAGGGGCACCCAATACTGGCTCCAGCGCCAGGCATCGAATTCCGGATGCTGCGTCGCGCGCAGGCAAACGTCGCTGTCACGTCCCACCAGGCGCAACAAGAACCAAATCTGTTTTTGTCCTTTATAGTGGCCACGCCACTCACGCCGGACGAAGTGATCGGGCACGTTATAACGTAACCAATCGCGTGTACGCCCCAAAATACGGACATGCTCGGGCTTCAGGCCCACCTCTTCATGGAGCTCGCGATACATGGCCTGCACCGGGCTTTCGCCGTACTTGATGCCGCCCTGCGGGAACTGCCAGGCATGTTCCCTGATACGCTTGCCCCAAAAGACCTCGTTTCTGCTATTGACGAGAATGATGCCGACATTGGGGCGGTAGCCTTCGCGGTCAAGCATGGGCCACCCCCACCGAATTCAATACAATTACAGTCGATTATACGTATCTGCTGCCACCTTTAAACATGCGCGCATCCAACTACCACATCAACACCCTCAAAGAAGCCCCTTCCGAAGCCGAAGTCGCCAGCCACCAGCTGATGACCCGGGCCGGCATGATCCGCAAGCTCGCGGGCGGCATCTACACCTACATGCCCCTGGGCCTGAAGATCATCCGCAAGGTCGAGGCTATCGTCCGGGAGGAAATGAACGCCTCCGGCGCGATCGAGCTGCTGATGCCGGTGGTGCAGCCGGCCGAACTCTGGATGGAATCCGGCCGCTGGGAGCAATACGGCGCGGAACTGCTGCGCATCAAGGACCGGCACCAGCGCGACTTCGTGCTGCAGCCCACCTCGGAAGAGGTGATCACCGACATCGCCCGTAACGAAATCCACAGCTACCGCCAGTTGCCGCTGAATTTCTATCACATTCAGACCAAGTTCCGGGACGAGCGCCGCCCGCGCTTCGGCCTGATGCGCGGCCGCGAATTCACCATGAAGGACGCCTATTCCTTCGATCGCGACGAAGCCGGCGCCCAGGCCAGCTACGACAACATGTTCAACGCCTACATGCGCATTTTCGGCCGGCTGGGCCTGGAATTCCGCGCCGTGGCCGCTGACACGGGCTCGATCGGCGGCACCCGCAGCCATGAATTCCAGGTGATCGCCGACACCGGCGAAGACCTGCTGGTCTACAACGCCGATTCCGACTACGCCGCCAACATCGAGCTGGCCGAGGCGCCCGGCCTGTACGCCGAGCGCGGCGCGCCCACCCAGCCCATGGCCGACGTGGCCACCCCGGGCGCCGCCAAGTGCGAAGACGTGGCCCGCCTGCTGGACCTGCCGCTGGAGCGCACGGTGAAGTCCATCGTCCTGGCCACCGATGGCGACAAGGGCAAGGTCGAGATCTGGCTGCTGCTGCTGCGCGGCGACCACGAACTGAACGAGATCAAGGCCAGCAAGCTGCCCGGCCTGGCCGGCTTCCGTTTCGCCACCGAAAGCGAAATCGTCGAGCATTTCGGCTGCAAGCCCGGCTACCTGGGCCCGGTGCGCACCGCGCGCCCGGTGCACGTCATCGCCGACCGCACCGTGGCCAACATGGCCGATTTCGTCTGCGGCGCCAACCGCGAAGACTTCCACATCCAGGGAGTGAACTGGGGCCGTGACCTGCCCGAACCCGAACAGGTGGCCGACCTGCGCAACGTGGTCGCCGGCGACCCCTCGCCGGACGGCAAGGGCACGCTGTCGATCCAGCGCGGCATCGAGGTCGGACACGTTTTCTACCTGGGTAAAAAGTACTCCGAAGCCCTCAAGGCCACCTTCCTGGACGAAACCGGCAAGCCGGCCGTGCTGGAAATGGGCTGCTACGGCATCGGCATCACCCGTATCGTCGGCGCCGCCATCGAGCAGAACCACGACGACCGCGGCATCATCTGGCCGCGCGCCATCGCGCCGTTCGAAGTCGTCATCTGCCCGGTGGGCTGGGGCAAAAGCGAAACCGTGCGTAACACCTCCCTGAAGCTGTACGAATCGCTGCTGGCGCGCGGCGTGGACGTCATCCTGGACGACCGCGATGCCCGCCCCGGCGTGATGTTTGCCGAGTGGGAACTGATCGGCGCGCCGCTCCGTGTAACAGTTGGAGAACGCGGATTGAACGACGGTGTGGTGGAATTGCAGGCCCGTCGGGAAACCGAAGCGGCCAAGATTCCGGTAGAGTCCGCGCTTGAAACCGTGCTGACGAAACTCGACACGCTGTAAACCTTAAAGTAACTACGGACTTTTCGCGTCCCGACCCGCATCATCGAATCTCCCATCGTGACCGATCCGAAGTCCACCGAATCCCTCCTGCAGGTCCGTGTCTACTACGAAGACACGGACGCGGGCGGGGTGGTTTTCTACGCCAACTATTTGAAATTCCTGGAGCGCGCCCGCACCGAATGGCTGCGCGACCTGGGAGTCAATCAATCCGACCTGGCCGTCGGCGAGCAGCGCCTGTTCGTTGTCCGCGCCCTGGACATGTCTTATCGCAAACCGGCCAAGCTGGACGATTTGCTTACGATACGCAGCCGGGTCACACGACTGGGCCGCGCTTCGATACACTTCGCGCAGCGCGCAGAACGGGACGGGGAACTGCTTGCCGAAGGCAATATCCAAGTCTGCTGCGTCGATGCCGTCAACATGCGGCCGGTGGAACTACCGGCCGACGTCCGCGCCAAACTGGAATCAATTCAGGAATAACCATGCAAGCCACCAACGACATGTCGTTGCTTTCGTTGATTTCGCACGCCAGCGTGCCGGTCCAGCTGATCATGCTGATGCTCCTGGGCATCTCGATCATGTCCTGGACGTACATCTTCGCCAAGCGGCTGGCCATCAAGCGCGCCCACGCCCAGACCCGCCGCTTCGAGGATGATTTCTGGTCGGGCGGCGACCTGTCCATGCTGCAGCAGGCCGTGGCCTCGCGCCGCGACGAGCAAGGCGCGCTGGCCCGCATCTTCGACGCCGGCATGACCGAATTCCTGAAAGCCCGCCGCGGCAACGCCGGCAGCGACGCCACCGCCCTGCTCGACGGCCCGCGCCGTGCCATGCGCGCCGCCTACCAGCGCGAAATGGATGCGCTGGAGTCGCACCTGAACTTCCTGGCCTCGGCCGGCTCGGTCTCGCCGTACATCGGCCTGCTCGGCACGGTCTGGGGCATCATGCACGCCTTCATCGGCCTGTCGAACATGCAGCAGGCCACGCTGGCCTCGGTGGCCCCCGGCATCGCCGAAGCCCTGATCGCTACCGCCATCGGCCTGTTCGCGGCCATTCCCGCTGTGGTCGCCTACAACCGCTTCACGAACGACATCGACCGCATCTCGATCCGTTTCGACAGCTTCGTCGATGAATTCCTGAACATTCTGCAACGGCAGGTGCGCTAATGCCCTCGGTAAGCTCGCGCGGCAGGTCCGGCCGCCGCATGAAGGCCGACATCAATGTGGTGCCGTACATCGACGTGATGCTGGTGCTGCTGGTCATCTTCATGGTGACCGCGCCGCTGATCACGCCGGGCCTGATCCAGTTGCCCTCGGTGGGCGCGGCGTCCGATGTCCCGGTCAAGCCGCTTGAAGTCCAGATTTCGGAAGACGGCAAGATCGCGCTGCGCATGCGCGAACCGGGCGCCACCCTGCAGGACATCGCCCGCCCCGAACTGGTGGCGCAGGTGCGTTCGCGCATCACCGCGGAAACCCCGGTGGTGATCGCGGCCGACGGCAAGGTGCCCTACGAGACGGTCGTGAAGGTCA
>JBEBOQ010000102.1:0-19013 GCA_040396375.1 Achromobacter xylosoxidans | reverse complement strand
CGCGCATCCAGGTGATGTAGTGGTGCGGACTGCCGAAGGCGTTGCCGGGGAAGGCAATGAACGACACTTCGTTGCCCGGCAGGGCCTTGCGCGCCGTGTCGGCTGCGCCCTGGGCCGATGCCAGTTCGGCGGGCACGCCCTGGCCCTTGTAGGGTTCCAGGATGCGCACCAGCTCGGTGCCCTGCCATAGGCGGAACAGCGGCGTGGACAGCTCGTTGATGACGCCGGTGAGTCCCACGACAAAGGCCCACACCAGGGTCACGATGCCAAGCAGGTTATGCAGGTCCAGCCACTTCAGGCGGGTGGAGCGGCCGGCGCGCACGGTGCCGAAATCCAGCTTTTTCATGAAGGGGCCGTACAGCACCACGCCCGAGACGATGGCGACGCAGAACAACAGGCCCATGAAACCCAGGAACAGTTCGCCGGGCAGGCCCGCGAACAGGTCGACGTGCAGGGCCAGCATGATGCCCATGAACGAGAATTTGTCTTCGGTGTAGAGCGGGCCGTCGAGCAGGACATCGCCGGTGCGGCCGTCCATGCGCACCGCGTGGCCGGACACCTGGCCGTCGCCGGGCTTTTTCGCCATGCCGACGTAGACCTGGGGCTCGTCGGGGTCGAAGAACAGGTAGTCGACGACTTCGCCGGGGTACATGGCCTTGGCGTTTTCGACCAGCTTGTCCAGGTTGGCCGGCGGCGTCGAGGCGGGCACGGCGGACAAGGGCTTGGCGTCGTCCAGCCAGTGCTCGATCTCGTGGTGGAACACCAGCGGCAACCCGGTAAGACAGATGATGAGCAGGAAGATCGTGCAGACCAGGCTGGTCCATTTATGGACGAGATACCAGGTTTTGATCGTAGAGGCGGCGGTCATGGCGACGGCGGGGGCGGCTTGCGCGGCCCCGTTCAAGGTATGGTTTGGGAAAGACGGAACATTATCACGAATAATAGCTATTCTCGTACCGCAATTGCGCACGGCGGCCCCATCGGCGAGTAATAAGGGACGCATTAAAAGCGGGTTAAAAAGAAGCTTGGGCCCGATTGGGCGCGCTGGATCATCATGCAGCAACGTTTTCTGAAAGTACCGCGCAACGAGCTGGGCCGCGACTTCGCGGTGGGCGATGTGCACGGCTGTTTTACCCGCCTGCAACAGAGCCTGGACGAGCTGGGTTTCGACCCCGCCCGCGACCGGCTGTTTTCGGTGGGCGACCTGGTCGACCGCGGGCCCGAGAGCGAGGCCGCGCTGGACTGGCTGGAGCGCCCCTGGTTTTACGCCGTGCAGGGCAACCACGAGGACTATGCCGTGCGCCACGTGCGCACCCAGCAGGTCGATGTGGTGAACTGGCGCAGCTACGGCGGCGGCTGGTTCCTGGACCTGCCGGCCGAGCGCCAGCAGGTCTTTGCCGAGGCCTTCGGGCAATTGCCGATCGCGATCGAAGTGGAAACGGCGTCAGGTGCGGTGGGGCTGCTGCACGCGGACTGCCCGGTGCTGTTCTGGCCGCGCCTGGAATCCGCGCTGCAAGACCGCTACAAGCGCACCAGCGCCGCCTGCCAGTGGTCGCGCGAGCGACTGCGCCAACTGGACCGTACGGGCATCCGCGGCGTGCGGGCGGTGGTGGCGGGGCACACCCCGGTTGCCGCGCCGCTGGCGCTGGGCAACGTCTATCACATCGATACCGAGGGGTGGCGCGATGGCTACTTCACGTTCCTGGACCTGGAAACGCTGACCGCCTGGCCGCGCGCGGTGGTGACCGAGCTGGCGGAAACGGCGGATTGAGATAGCGGGGATTGCGCTGCCGCGGCCCGAGGGGCGCGGTGGGCGTTGCCTGGGAGGCAGTCGCTGCGAGGACGGTCGGCGCGCCTGTGCGCGCCGACGACAGACTAGAACGGGTTACAGCGGCCGCGCGGCCAGTGCGCCCGTGCCATTGACCGCGCTGGTGCGCACGCCATCGGTGTCCGCATCGACGCGCGGCACCGGGATCGGCGGGATCGGCATATTGCCGCCGCCACCCCCGTTGATGACACCGCCGCCGGCGGCGGGCACCGGAATGGGCTGGGCCACGGGCGCCTGCTGCGAGCCGCCGGTTGGCGGCACCTGCGCTTGCGGCGATTGCGCCTGCGGGACCTGCGTCTGCGGCGCCGCCGCGCCGGGCGCCGGCAAGGGCTTGACCGAGTTGTCCACGCCATCGGTGGACCGGTTGTTGTTCAGGAAGTCGGTCAGCGAGTCGCCGGAGGACAGGTCCAGCGAGGCCACGGACTGTCCGGGCGGGAATTCCGAGAAATAGTATTCGCCGTTGTCGACCAGCAGACCGTCGGGGCGCGGCGCCGGCTTGGCGTCGGGTACGCCCTTGAGCATCGGCTGCATGTAGTCGAGCCAGGTGGACAGGGCCAGGCCACTGCCGAATTCATTGGTGCCCAGCGACTTGGGCTGGTCAAAGCCCATCCAGACCGTGGTGGCCAGGTTGGGCGTGAAGCCCGAGAACCAGACGTCGACCGCCTCGTTGGTGGTGCCGGTCTTGCCGCCCACGTCGTTGCGCTTGAGCACCTGGTGCGCCCGGGCGGCCGTGCCGTTGACGGTGACGCCGCGCAGGATGTCGTCCATGACCCAGGCGGTGCGCGGGTCGATGGCGCGCGCGGCGGCGTCACCGGCGACCACGGGCTGAGCCTGCATCAGCACGTTGCCCGAGCGGTCGGTGACGCGGTCCACCAGATAGGGCGTGACGCGGTAGCCGCCGTTGGCAAAGACGCTGTAGCCGTTGACCACCTGCAGCGGCGTGGCGCCGCCGGCGCCCAGGCCCAGCGGCAGCACCGCCGGCCAGCGGGCCTTGTCGAAGCCGAAGCGGGTCAGGTAGTCCTGCGCGTACTGCGGGCCGATGGCCTGCAGGATGCGGATGGTGACCATGTTCTTGGACTTGTACAGGCCCTGCCGCAGGGTCAGCATGGGCTCATAGCGGTTGCCGTCGTTCTTGGGCTGCCAGTCCTTCGAGCCGGTCTGCGCGGCGGTCAGCATGAAGGGCTGGTCGGACACCTGGGTGGCCGGCGTCAGGCCGCGTTCGAGGGCCGCGGCGTACACGAACGGCTTGATGTTCGAGCCCGGCTGGCGCCAGGCCTGCGTGACGCGGTTGAAGGTGCCGCGGTTGTAGTCGAAGCCGCCGATCATGGCGCGGATGGCGCCGTCCTGCGGCACCATCGACACCAGCGCCGCCTGCAGCGCCGGCATGTTGATGATTTCCCAGCCGTCGCCGTTCTTGTGGATGTAGACCACCGAGCCGCGCTGGATGCGCTGGCTGTCGCTGGCCTTGGGGTTGAGGGCGCGCGCCACCACCGCCAGCGCCTTCTTGTCGGAGATGGTGATGATCTCGCGCGCGCTGCGCGCCACGGTCACTTCCTGCGGGCTGGCGGCCAGCACCACGGCGGTCAGCAGGTCTTCGCTGTCGGGCGTCTTTTCCTGCACGCCGTCGAGGATGTCGTCGAACGCCGCGGCGTCCTTTTCGACGCCGTCGGGCAGGTCGATCTGGTCTTCCGGGCCGGGGTAGGGCGCGCGCCGGGTGTAGTCCAGCACGCCGTCGCGCACGGCGCGGTAGGCCGCTTCCTGGTCCTTGGAGTCGATCGTGGTGTAGACGTCGATGCCCTTGGAGTAGGTCTGCTCCTGGAACACGCCGTACATCAGCTGGCGCGCCAGTTCGGCCGGGTATTCGCCGTGGATGGCGAAGCCGCGCAGGCTGGCGCCGTCGGCGCCGCGGATCACTACGTGCTGCTTGAGGGCTTCTTCGGTCTGTTCCGGCGTCAGGTAGCCCAGCGTCTTCATGCGGCCCAGCACGTAGTGCTGGCGGATCTCGGCGCGCGGGAAATTGGTGATGGGGTTGAAGCGCGAAGGCGCCTTGGGAATGCCGGCCAGCATCGCGGCCTCGGCCGGCGTGACTTCGGACAGCGGCTTGCCCAGGTAGGTGCGCGAGGCGGCGGCGAAGCCATAGGCGCGGTGGCCCAGGTAGATCTGGTTCATGTAGAGCTCGAGGATCTGGTCCTTGGTGAGCTCGGATTCGATTTTGTAGGTCAGCAGCAGTTCGTAGAACTTGCGCGAATAGGTCTTTTCGGACGACAGGTAGAAGTTGCGCGCCACCTGCATGGTGATCGTGCTGCCGCCCTGGGTCTTGGATTGCTTGACGAGGTTCACGAGCACGGCGCGCACCATGCCCATCCAGTCGACGCCGCCGTGCTGGTAGAAGCGGTCGTCCTCGGCCGCCAGCACCGCCTGGCGCATCACCGGCGGGATTTCGTCGAAGCGCAGCACGTTGCGGTGCTCTTCGCCGTATTCGCCGATCAGGACCTTGTCGGCGGTATAGATGCGCAGCGGCACCCGCGGCCGGTAGTCGGTCATGGCGTGCAGGTCGGGCAGGCTGGGCCAGGCCAGGGCCAGCGCCAGGCCGACGAGCACCGCCCCGCAGACGCCGAGGCCGGCGACGGCGACGGCCGCTTTGACGAGGAGTCGTTTCCAGGGGAAGCCCGATTTGCCGCCCGGGGTGGCGGAGGATTGCTGGGGGGTGCTCATTGCAGGCGATTCTAGGGCAGAACCTTATTGACCGGCGACGGCGCCGGAAGGTTTCAGTAACCAAACTTGCCCAGCCGGAAAGTCCGGCGGGCAGGCAAAGGATTTAGGGACGGGTTTGAGCATACGCGCTGCGCGGGTTTCGCGCTGCGGCGCTGCACAAGCGCGCCGTGAAATGTATTGCGCGCCGTGACAAACGGCAAGGCCGGTTGCAGATGTCATGCGGCGTTTTGCAGGTAACGCTGCGGCGGCGCACCCAGCGCGCGGTGGAACATGGCGCTGAAAGCGCTGGGACTGCGATAGCCCAGGTCGGCCGCGATGCGCGCCACCGGCACGCCCAGCGACAGGCGGCAGACGGCGTCCGCCAAGCGCACCTGTTGCACCCATTGGCGGTAATTCAGTCCTAATTCAGCCTGGAACAGCCGGATCAGGGTGCGCGCGCTGGCGCCGACCTCGCTGCCCCAGTCTTCGATGCCGCGTTGCAGGCCGGGTTGGTCCAGGATAGCCTCGCAGATGGTCTGCAGGCGGCGGTCGCGCGGCCAGGGGATCTGGAACGGCACGATGCGCGCGGCGGCCAGTTCGGACAGGATCAGCGCGGCCACCTGTTCGGCCCGGCCGCCCAGCGGGTAGTCGATGGGTTCGGCGGTCAGGGTCAGGATCAGTTCGCGCAACAGGCCGCTGACCTCGATCACCTGGCACTCGGGCCAATACGTGTGCGCGGCCTCGGGCTGGATGTAGAGCGAGCGCATCGAGACCGCGCCGATCATGTCGACCCCGTGCGGCACGCCCGCCGGCACCCACAGCGCGCGCAGCGGCGGCAGGGCCCAGAAGCCGCTGGGCGTGGTGACGTGCATCACGCCCTGGACGGCATAGATGAGCTGGGCGCGCGGATGCGAGTGCGCGCCGGTGCGGGCGGCCGCCGGGAATTCCTTGGCCATGGCGGTGACGCTGCGCGGACGGTCCTGGTAGTCCTGCGCGTTGATGCTGCGGGCGGGGTCGGGGCGGGAGGGCCGGGTGGGCATGGTGTCACTTCCAGCAATAGGATGAGACCGGATTCAGGGTGGGACTAGGCGTATTTTGTCACTTTCCCGACGAAAATTGGCAGATGGGTCGTGGCGGCCGTTCCTACACTGTCGAGAGCGTCCGGCGTGCCGCCGGCGCAACCCCTTTTTTTTGCGCCTTCGCCACCCATGAACTCCGCCCAGAATCCCGCCGCCGGATTGCCGGACCACCCCGTGCCCACGGCAGCCCCGACGGCGAACCCCGCCGTGTCCGATCCGTCCACTGCGTTCAAGGTGCTGGGCGCGATCAGCGTGGCCCACCTGATGAACGACATGATCCAGTCGATCCTGTTGGCCATCTACCCGATGCTCAAGGAATCGTTCAGCCTGTCGTTCGCGCAGATCGGGCTGATCACGCTGGTCTATCAACTGGCGGCGTCGCTGCTGCAGCCTTTTATCGGTTTCTATACCGACCGCAATCCCAAGCCGTATTCGTTGCCGGTGGGCATGGGCTTCACGTTGGTGGGGCTGTTGCTGCTGTCGGTGGCGCCGTCGTTCGGATGGCTGCTGGTGGCCGCGGTGCTGGTGGGCACAGGGTCGTCGGTGTTCCACCCGGAATCGTCGCGGGTGGCGCGCATGGCCTCGGGCGGACGGCACGGCTTGGCGCAGTCTTTGTTCCAGGTGGGCGGCAACGTCGGGTCGGCCTTGGGGCCGTTGCTGGCCGCGCTGTTCATCATTCCGCACGGCCAGGGCAGCGTGGCCTGGTTTTCGCTGGCCGCGCTGTTCGGCATCGTGGTGCTGACCGGCATCGGCCGTTGGTACAGCGCCAACCGCGTACGCTTGAAGCCGCGCGCCAAACGCGAAGGCGTGGACCACGGCCTGACGCGCAATCAGGTGCTGGGTGCGTTGGGGGTGTTGGGGCTGCTGGTGTTTTCCAAGTACTTCTACCTGTCCAGCCTGAATAGCTATTTCACGTTCTACCTGATCGACAAGTTCGCCTTGTCGGTGCGTGAGGCGCAGCTGTACCTGTTCCTGTTCCTGGCCGCGGTGGCGGTGGGCACGGTGGTGGGCGGCCCGGTGGGCGACCGCATCGGCCGCAAGATCGTGATCTGGGTGTCGATCCTGGGCGTGGCGCCGTTCACGCTGCTGTTGCCGTACGCCAACCTGTTCTGGACCGGCGTGCTGGTGGTGGTCATCGGTGTGGTGCTGGCGTCCGCGTTTTCGGCCATCGTGGTGTATGCGCAGGAACTGGTGCCGGGCAAGGTCGGCATGATCGCCGGCCTGTTCTTCGGCTTTGCCTTCGGCATGGGCGGCCTGGGCGCGGCGGCGTTGGGCAAGCTGGCCGACGCGACGAGCATCGGCTATGTCTATCAGGTGTGCGCGTATCTGCCGTTGCTGGGCGTGGTGGCGGTGCTGCTGCCCAATGTGGAGCGCAAGCGGGCTTGACGGCGGCATGGGGCCAATGCGGCCGATGAACACTGCGGGGCCCCTGGTGGGGCCCCGCAGTGTTTGGGTATCAGGCCGCGGCGGCCTGCACGGCGGCAAGCCGGGACCGCGCCGCTTCGATGTCCTGGATTTCGCCGTCGCCGGTGTGGTGGATGACGGCGACGCGGGCGCTCCGTAGCTGGGTAAGCTGCTGCGGCGTGACCGCGAAACTCATGGCCAGTTGGTAGTCGTCGAGCGCGCGGATGGGCTGGCGACGGTCTTTGCCACGAAAGCGCAGGTGGTTGTAGACTGCCCAGGCCACCAGCACGGCGGCGTTGGCCAGCGCCAGCAGGGCGTAGCCGCCCAGCGTATGCAGGGTGGGCAGGAAGGTCGGCCACAGCGGCGCCTGCGGGCCGCTGGCGGCGCCGCGCAGGATGGCCGCGATGCCCGAGCCGAACAGATAGACGAAGGCGAACCAGCCCACCGCGGTCAGCAGCAGGTCGAACAGGTAGCCCGCGCGCGAGCGTTGCGTGGTGATGATCATGAGGCGTCCGGAGATTGGATGCCGCGGTCGGGGCTGGTCCAGCGCGCGCGCCGGGCCTGTTTGCGCAGCATGACTTTGGGGAAACTGACCAGGGTGGTGAACAGGCTGACCATCCAGTAGGCCAGCGGATACCAGATGACCCAATACAGCGCGCGCCACAGGCCGGGTTCGTAGCGGCGGTCGATCAGGATGCTGACGGCGAACTGCAGCAGGCAGACCACCGCCAGCATCATGCCGGTGAAGGCGGGCGGCATCAGGCTGGCGATGTGCATGTTGTGGGGCAAGGTCACGACCAGGCTGATCAGCCACAGCAGCACCGAGACGCCAAAGGCGAAGGCCCAGGCGGTGGACAGGCAATATTCCAGCATCAGCGGCCACAGGCGCCGGTGGCGCCAGGTCCAGATCGAGCGCAGGTTCTTCAGGAACACTTCGGCGCCGCCCTGGGCCCAGCGCAGGCGCTGCTTCCACAGCCCGCGCAGCGTTTCCGGCATCAGGATCCAGCACAGGCCGCGCGGTTCGTAGAAGATCGACCAGTGGTCGCGCTGCAGCTTCCAGCTGATGTCGATGTCTTCCGTGATCATGTCCAGGCTCCAGTAACCGACCCGGTCGAGCGCGGCGCGGCGGAAGGCGGCGACCACGCCCGACACGGTGAAGACCTGGCCGTAGACGCGCTGGGTGCGCTTGATCAGGCCGATGATGGACGAGAATTCGCCCACCTGGACGCGGCCGATCAGGGTCGAGCGGGTGCGGATGCGCGGGTTGCCGGTGACGGCGCCCACGCGCGGGTTGTCGATCAGCGGCGCCACCAGGTAGGCGGCGGCGTCCGGGTCGAGCACCGCGTCGCCGTCGATGCAGACCAGGTATTCGCTGCGCGCGGCCAGCGCGCCCATGCGCAGCGCCATCGCCTTGCCCTGGTTCTGCGCCAGGTGCACCACGCGCAGGCGCGGGTGCTGTTCGGCCAGGCGGTCCAGCATCGGGCCGGTGCCGTCGCTGGAGCCGTCGTTGATGGCGATGACCTCGATGTTCGGATAGCGCTGGTTGAGCGCGGCCAGCAGGGTCTCTTCGCCGTTGTCGGCCTCGTTGTAGCAGGGCACCAGGATCGACACCAGCGGATCGCCGGCCAGCGCCGGCGGCGCCGATCCGGGGCCCCACTGCCAGCGCCGTTCCCAATGCCACCAGAAGTACAGGCCGCCGGCCATCCACATGCCGGACATGAACAGCGGGTAGAAGAAGACGAAGCCCAGCAGCGCCTGGCCGGTCAGCATCATGGTGAAGCCGAACGGCGCGCCCAGCACCGCCAGCAGAATTATCAGGGCGATCAGTCGGTCGATCATCGGATGGGGTACCAGGCTTCGGAGATGGCGGGCCGGATGCCTTGCAACCGGGGCTGGTCTTGCGAGAAGTCGTCGGGGTAGTAGCCGAAGCTGCGGGCGCCGCGCAGTTGCAGGCGTTGCATCCAGCCGGCCAGCACCGCGGTGTCGACGGGCGTGGCCTCGGGGCGGCCGGGGCCGGTGCGCCAGTCGCGCGCCTGCAGTTCGAATACAGTCCGGTCGAGCGCGCCGGGGCGCCGCGCCACGGCGTCGACCAACCGGTCGAGCCAGGCGTTTTCCTGGCCCTTGGGCACGTTCTCCATCAGCGGCATGGCCATGGGCGCGGTCCAGTCGTAGGCGCCCAGGAAGTCGTCCAGGTTCTGCGCGAACCAGGTTTCGGACTGCGGGTCCAGGATCGGCGCAGCGAAGATATTGCGCGCGGTCTTGATCTGCGGCCCGCGCACGGCGCGCACCTTCGCGGTCAGCTCGGTGGTGAAGTCGATCAAGGCGCGGCTCTTGAAGCGGGTCCAGCGCTGCATCGTGGCGGGGTCGGCGCGCAGTTGCGCGATATCGCCCGGCAGGCCGGCGGCGCGGTAGGCGGCCAGCGCGCCGGGGCTGGCGTCTTCAAAGTCGGACAGCACGGCGTCGTCGTGAAAGAGGATGCCGTCGAAGATCGCGTGGCGCGCCAGGTCTTCGTACAGGTCGCCGATACGGGCGCGGGCGGTGGCGTCGAAGGGGGACAGGCGCGGGTACTGGTCGGGGTCGGGGTGAAGCGGCGCCCCTGGCTGGTCCGGCTGCCACCGCGTCACGCGCGGGATAGCCGGGTCCAGGTCATAGGCCAGCACCGGCATCCAGGCGTAGACCATCACGTTGGCGCGGTTGTGCAACTGCCAGGCGGCGCGGTTGAACAGGTCGGCGCGCATGGGCAGCCAGCGGTTGGGGAAGTAGACCGAGCGCACCAGCCCGTCGCCCGTGGGGTCCGAGTAGGCCTGCAGGAACACGGTGTTGATCTGCAGGTCGAGGATGCGCTGCACCAGTTCGCCCAGGTTGCGGTCGGTCTGGGCCGGATCGGGATCGTAGACGTAGTCCAGGTCCACATGCGCCACGCGCATGAACGGGGTGGCGTCGATGCCCACGATGCTGTTGGCGAAGGACTTCAGCGCCGGGTCGCTGGCCAGTAGCAGGCGCGGCGTGGACATCAGGCGTTCCAGCCGGCCGGCGCCGTCTTCCAGCGTCAGCGCCAACTGGTAGCCGTGGTCGGCGGCGATGCGCAGGGTGGAGCCGCCTTCGGCGCCGTAGGGCCAGACCCACACGCGCGGCGCCTTGCCGGTCACGCGTTCGATCTTGCGGCTGATGGCGGCCACGTCGGCGCCCATGCGGGCGTTGAACTGCGCGTCGGTTTCATATTGACGCGTCGTGGCGTCGTAGGCGCGTACGGCGGCGGCGGGCTCGGTGTTGCCTTGCGGATTGGCCAGCGCGCCGTAGTGCGAGGCGTCGGTGTGTGCGGCGATCTCGACCAGACCCGATTGGGATATCTCGCGGATCTCGTCCCAGTTCAGGAAGCGGCCGCGCGGCTGCAAGCTGCCGCCGAAGTCCACCTGCTTGCCGGCAGGCGTGTCCATCCAGGCGCCTACCGGCGCCAGCAGCGCGGGCCAGCGGTAGGCCTTCAGAATCGGCAGCACGCGTGTGTAGAAGCTGCGGTAGCCGTCGTCGAACGACAGCAGCACGGCGCGTTCGGGCAGCGGCTTGCCGCCCTGGCGCGCGGCCAGGATCTGGTCGACCGAGACGGCCTGGTAGCCGTTTTCGCGCAGCCAGGCCAGTTGGTCGACCAGGCGGTCGGTGCGCACGCTCAGAAAGGCCTGGTCGGGGTCTTCGTCTTCGACGTCGTGGTAGGCCAGGGCCAGGAAATTTCCCTGTGCCCAGGGTTGTTCGGCGGGCGCCACGGGCCGTTCGGACGGCGGCGTGTAGACCGGGATGTCCTTGGCGCAGGCGGTCAGCGCCAGGATGGCCAGCAGCAGCAGGGCAGCCAGCAGGAGTCGGATGGGTAGCTTGAGCAACATGGCGGTCTCAGAAGCGGTAGGCAAGGTCGAACACGATGCGCAGTTCGCGCTCGCGCTGGCCGTCGTACGGGCGGCTGATGCCGGTGACCATCGCGCCCATGTCCAGCACGTCGTTGGCGCGGTAGCGCTGGCCGTAGCCCAGGGCGATGACGCCGCCGGTGCCGTAGCCTTGCTGGGTGTAGGTGCCCGCGCCGACGGTGCCGATCTGTTCCCAGGCGGTCTCGTAGCGGCGGTACAGCGTGTGCGTCAGGCGCGCGCCGGGCAGCAGCATCAGGTCCGAACGCGGATTGAAGTAGGGCGCGTCGCTGCGCGTATTGCGCTGTGACGACAGGTTCAACTCCAGGTCGGCCTTCAGGTGCGGGGCGGTGTAGACGCGCTCGCGGCCGGCCAGCCCCAGTTCCCAGCGTTGGTTGCCGTCGGAGAAGCGCGACGGCGCCAGCGACAGCGTCCATTCACGCCGTTCGTTGGCGCGCCAGCGCACAAAACCGGACAGCCGGTTGGACGAAATGTCGTTGGTCAACGCCCGCAACGGCGTGTCGCGCGACATGACTTCGCCGCCGCCGCCCACCTGCCAATGGTCGTCCAGGTCGTAGGCGGCCGACAGGCGCAGGCCCGGTTTGACGCCGAAGCCGTAGCTGTGGGTGGAGACTTCGCCTTCGACGGTCAGGTCGCGGCCGCGCCACTCCACGCCGGTGCGCAGCCAGCGGTAATTGCCGCGGCCCTCCTCGAAATTGCCCGTGGCGTAGCCGCCGCCGCCGAACGCGCGCCAGTTGTAGTCAATGGGCGGGGTGTACAGGACTGCGTCGATGCCGAAGTCGCCGTTGCCGTTCACCGGGCTGTCGGACGCCAGTCCGCGATAGCCTTCGATGCGCAGTTCGGCCTTGTTGTGGACTTCCCATTCGCGGGCCAGGCGGCGGCTGGTCAGGTCGTCGGGCGCGCGGGTCAGCGTGTCGGCGGACAGGGCTTCCGCCTGGCGCCATTCCTGCAGGTCCATGGCGGTGAAGCCTTGGCCGTTTTCGATCGGCAGCGCGCGCGGCGCCAGCGTTTCGGCCAACTTCAGTTCGCGCTCCGAGGCGCGTGGCCACTCGCGCTTGCGGTAGGCCGATGCCAGGTCGCCGCGCAGCGTGGAGTTGTTGGGCGCGTTGGCGACCATGTCTTCCAGCTGCTGCTGGGCGCTGACGGTGTCGTCCGCCTGCAGCCGGGCGGCGGCCGCGGTCTGCGCGCTTTCCAGCTTCAGGTCGTTGGGATTGCGGGTGGCCTGGCCTTTGTAATACAGCCAGGGGGCGTAGCCGGATTCGACTGCGTCGGTGACGGGGCCGGTCTGGTCGAATTGCTCGGCTTCGGCCAGGGCGTAGTACAGGCCGGTCTCGGTGCGCAGGCGGTCTTCGGGGTCGTCATTGCGGCCCGCGCCGTTGCTGTCGACCTGGCGATAGAGGTCGCGCGCCTTTTCGGGCTGGCGCAGATACAGGTAGGCCGAGGCGACGTCGTTCAAGGCGTAGCGCGGCACGGCGACGCCTTGTGCGGCCAGGGCCTCGTATTCGGCGACCAGCTCGGTCATCCGGACCCGGGCGTGCAGCGCGTGCAGCCGATCGATGCGGGCGCGCAGCACGTCGCCGCGCGCCGGATCGCCCAGCGCCTGCCAGGCGGGGATCAGGTCGGCGTAGCGCGCCAGCGCGCGGTCGGCGATGGCGAAACGTTCGGCTTCGGTGCGGGTGGGCATGGACGCGAGCCGCACCTGCTGGGCGACGGCGTCGGCTTCGAAGCGCCGCAGTTGGGCCGCGCTGTACAGGTCGGGGTGTTGGCGGGCCAGCGCCAGCGCCGGTTCGGCCAGCCGGGCGCGGCTGAGCGCGTCGATGTATTCGCGCAGCACGTAGGGCGTGCCGGGCGCGATGGCCAGCGCCTGGTCGGCTTGGTGCAAGGCCTCGTAGGGCTGGCGCAGGCGCACGTGGGCATAGCTCAGGGCCAGGCGCGCATCGACATTGCGTGGCTCGCGCTTGACCCAGGCCAGGCCGGCGTCGCGCGCGGCCTGGGCTTGGCCGGCATCGGCCAGGGTCATGATTTCTCCGGCGGAGAAGGCGGATTGGCCGGGATGGCGGCGCAGGCCCTGGCGGTAGGCCGCCAGGGCGTCGGGCCAGCGGCGCAGGTCGCGATAGGCGCGCGCCACGGCCAACTGGATGTCGGCGGGCAGGGCGCTGGCGGGTGGCAGCGTTTCATAGGCGGCCACCGCCTCGGCAGGCTGGCCGGCCCAGCCGGCGATGACGATGTGGTCGTAGACCGCCTGCCGCGACGCGGCGGGTCCTTGCTGGCGCAGCAGGGCCAGCGCGGGTTCGTAGTCGCCGGCGCGAGCGCGCTCGATCAACGCGTCGTAGTCGTTGCCTGGCGCGGCCAGGGTCAGCGTGGGGGCCAGCAGGGCGCAGATGGTCAGCGCCTGCCATCGGGATCGGGCGGCGCGCAGCCGCGGCGTCGCCCGCAGGACGCGTGGCGCGTGGCGGGTGTCTTCGCCCCGGCGGGGCGTTCTTTTCTTCAGCATCCGTAGTACTTCCGCAGTTGCAATGTGGGCGCTCGTGGCTCCGCCGGCCAGACGCACGGCATCGCGTTGCCGAATGCGCTGCGCGGACGCCAAAGGCATCCGGCGGCGGAGGAAGAGCGTTAGGTTTTCACTGCGCGGCGCCCGCTACGGGGACCTTCGCACTCGCGCGAGGGAGTGCATGGCTAGTACGCGCCACACCCGTGGGGTGTGATCGCGGCGCTTCGGACGGCGCCGTCGATAAGTCGAACTTTATGGGTTTTCGGCCGATCCAACTGTCAATTAGTGCAAAGGAAGGGCCGCCGCCCAGGGCCTTGGCGTATTCTTTGCCGTATACCGTGCGACCGTCGTGGCCGGTATCGCCGACTGCCGGCAGACCCGGCACGGAACGTTTGACGCGGCGGAAAGGGCGGATGGGTCCGCCATGTTCGTAACAAAAAACGTCAAAGATACTGGTGTGTAACGTGGCCCCGACCACGAGTCCGGTGCAACAGGTGATTTCCAAGCGACGGCAACCGCCCAACCGGGCGAGAAGCCGGCAAAAACATGACGACTGCTCTATTTTTCCTTGTATGGGGCCTGGCGACGGCGTTAGCACTGCCGTTGCTGCTGCCCTTCCAGGCGCGCGGCATTGGCGGCGTGCGGGCCTTTACGGCCGCCAACGCATTGGCGGTGCTATCGCTGCTGGCCTATGCGTCGTGCGAGATCATTCCGCCCGGCGCCTACGTGATGGTCTACAACGCCGCCTGGCTGGCCGCGATGGGCCTGGTGTATGTCGGCGTGCGGCAGTTCTTCGGACTGCGACCGCACGCCAGGCGCGCGGCCGTGGCCGCCGGCATCAGCATAGTGGCGGCCGCGCTGATGCTGTACGTCACCGACAACCTTATCGGGCGCATGATGCTTTTTTCCGGCTACACGTGCGTGCTGATGATGGCCACGGGCAGGGTGGTCTACCGGCAACGCAAGAGCATCCAGACGCCCGGCGTGATGCTGTACGTGATGCTGTCGATATTCGGCCTGGCCGCGCTGAGCGCGCTACGCGTGGTCGTCTACGGCAGCGGCTGGGTGCCGGTGGCGTCGCTGCTGGACCCGGCGCCTTGGGGCCTGTTTTTCGTGGTGGGCGGATCGGTGGCGGTGCCGGCGCTGTTCCTGGCGCTGCTGCTGTTGATCCAGACCACGCTGTCCGAGCAGATGCAGGCCGCGCTGACCTTCGACAGCCTGACCCGCGCCCATTCGCGCCGCAGCATCCTGGACGAGCTGGAACACGAACTGCAGCGCTGCGAGCGCAGCGGCGGCCGGCTGGCGGTACTGGTGCTGGACATCGACCACTTCAAGTCCATCAACGACCGCTACGGCCACGCGGCGGGCGACAGCGCGCTGCGCCATTTCGCGCAGGTGGTGCCCAAGTCCGTGCGCGCCAGCGACCGTTTCGGCCGCCTGGGGGGTGAGGAATTCGTGCTGTTGATGTATGACTGTGACGCGGCCCGCGCGTTGGTGCAGGCGCAGCGGGTGTGCGATGCTCTGCGCGATTCGCCGCTGTACCTGCAGGGGCAGGAAGTGCGCATGACCACCAGCGGCGGCGTGGCGACTTTTCAGCCGGGCGATTCGGCCGATGGCATTCTGGCCCGCGCCGACCTGGCGCTGTACAAGGCCAAGGAACTGGGGCGCGACCGGGTCGAGATGGCCTGGAGCGGGCGCCTGCCGGGCCGCCAGGCGGCCCGCAACGAGGCGGAAGGCGCCGCCTCGCTGGCGCCGGGCACTACGGTTTGAGGTGTTCGGTGAAGAACTTTTCCATCGCGGCGTAGAACTCGAACTTGTTTTCGTCGTTGTGGAAGCCGTGGCCTTCGTTGTCCTTGACCATGTATTCCACTTCGACGCCGCGCGCCTTCAGCGCCTTGACCATCTGATCGCTTTCGTCCTTGTTGACGCGCGGGTCCTTGGCGCCCTGGGCGATGAACAGCGGCGTCTTGATCCTGTCGGCGTGCAGGGCCGGCGAGGTCGCCGCCAGGCGGTCCTTGTCGCGCACCGGGTCGCCGACCATGTCCTGCATCTTGTCCAGCATCGGCTTCCAGTAGGGCGGAATCGACTTCATGAACGTGAACAGGTTGGACACGCCCACGTAGTCCACCGCGGCGGCGTACAGGTCGGGGGTGAAGGTGACGCCGGCGAGCGTGGCGTAGCCGCCGTAGCTGGCGCCGTAGATACCGATGCGCTTGGGGTCGGCGATGCCTTGCTGCACCAGCCACAGCACGCCGTCGGTGATGTCGTCCTGCATCTTCAGGCCCCATTGGCCGAAGCTGGCTTCCCAGAAAGCGCGGCCATAGCCGGTCGATCCGCGGAAGTTCATCTGCAGCACGCAGAAGCCGCGGTTGGCCAGGAACTGCACTTCGGGGTTATAGCCCCAGCCGTCGCGGGCCCAGGGTCCGCCGTGCGGGTTGACGATGCACGCCAGGTTCTTGGGGTCGCGTCCGGCGGGCAGCGTCAGGTAACCGTGGACGGTCAGGCCGTCGCGGGTCTGGTAGCTGATCGGCTGCACCCGCGCCATGTCGGCCTCGGGGATGGACGGGTTGATGTCGGCCAGTTTGCTCAGCGTGTCGGTGCGGGCGTCGTAGATGTAGCGCGAGCCCGGCGTGCGGTCGTTGTAGGCGGCGACGATGAACTTGTCTTCGTCGCGGTTGGCGCCCTGGATGGCGAACTGGTAGCCCTCGAGCTGGGCTGACAGTTTCTTGAACAGGGTTTCGGTCTCGGCGTCGAAGAACTTGTATTGCGGCTTGTCGGTCTGGTACGAGGCCACCGTCAGCACGCGGCGCTTGCGCGAGAAGCCGGCGGCGTCCAGGTCGACCGTGTCCGGGGTGAAGATCTCGTCTTCCTTGTCGGGGCTGGCCGGGTCGATCACCACCAGCGCGAGCTTGTCGCGGCCGCGGTTGGACAGGGCGTAGAACTTCTTGTCGTCGAAGGTGAAGAAGGCCGGGCTGACGCTGGTGCGGTAGTCGGTAGTGAGGAGCGGACGGAATTCCGAGGCTTCGTTGTCGCGGTAGAGCAGGGTGGTGTTCAGGCCGTCGCTGGTGACGGCGGCGCGCACTTTGCCGGCGTGATCGGTTTGCCAGCCGACGATGTTGCCCGGGTTCTGGGCCACCAGCACGCCGGCGCCGGTGTGCACGTTGATGCGGTAGACGTCGAACACCTGCGGGTCGCGCTGGTTGTGGCTGATCAGGATGTGGTCGGGATCGTCTTCGAGGTCGTCTTCGATGCTGGCGCGCACGCCTTCATAGGGGGTCAGGTCGGTGATCTTGCCGGTCTTGGCGTCCACCGCCAGGACGTGGAAGTTTTCGTCGCCGCCGAAGTCTTTCTGGTAGAGCACCACGTCGGGGCCTTTCCAGAAGAAATTGCTGATGTCGCGGGCCGATTCGCTGGTGAGCTTGCGGGCTTCGCCCACGGGCTTGCTGCCTTCCAGGGCCTGCACGTAGATGTTCATGCGCGGCGGCTTGCCGTCCACGCTGGTGGGCTGCATGAAGCCCAGGGTCTTGCCATCGTCGGCCAGGCGGAAGAAGCCGCGCTCCGGATTGCGGAAGAAGTCTTTCAGCGGGTAGGCTCGGGGCGGCTGCGCGGCATTGGCGCCCAGCGACGCGCCGACGATGCCGGCGGCCAAAATGGTGTTTTTCATGAAAGAGAGCAAGGCGAACCTCCGACGGATGCAGCTGGCTGCTACGTGCCGGCGGCCGGCCGCGACGGGCCAGGCCAGGCGCGCGTTGCAGCCTGCGGACGTTGGCCGGCGGGTAAGCCGGCGGACTGATTGATAATGCCATAGCCGCGCCCGGGGTGTCGAACCGCGCTGTCACCGGATTGTCCCGCCCGGGGCTGCCCCCGGGATTGCCTCGTTTGCGGGATAATCGCGGCTATCAATCTGGAGAAACACATGGTTAGGAATCTGGTCGCGGTGTCGGCGCTGGCCCTTGGCTTGGCCGGCTGCTCGCTGGGCATTTCGCAGAACGGCGCGTCGCCGCACAGCGAATTCAAGGCGCCCGTGAACTACAAGGACGCCTACGCGACGGTGGTGCGCCAGGCCAACGCCTGCCTGCGTGGCGCCGACAACGCTTACCGCGTGGTGTCCAACCTGGACGAAGGCGCGCAATCCGCCGTCGTGCAGGTGCTGGCGCCGTACACCGACAACGAACTGACGCGGGTCGACCTGAAGGCCGCCGGCGCCAAGAGCACCGACGCCCGCATCGTGGTCTGGGGCAAGGGCACCTGGGACGTGGCGGCCATGCGCGCCATGCAGGACGCGATTTTCTACAACCTGACGTCGTGCGCGACGTACATGCCCTTGGATCCGCGTCCCCCGGTCAAGCAGTCGCGCGATCTAGGGAAGTAAGCCAGGGGGTAAGCCCCGCGCCGCCCACACTGCGCGTGCCGGCTGCCCCGCCATAGCCCTGCCTTGGCTTCAATAGAGGAATAACGGCGTTGAAAGCTGCAAAGTGGGTCGGGTCGTGCGTGTTGGCCGTCAGTCTGGGCGCGGCCGCTTTTCATCACCCGGTTGCGTGCGCGGCGGATGGTAGCGCGTATGTCCTTGAAGGCACACAGGTCTGGTCTGTCCCGGACCCTGCGTCGGGCCGGGATTACTCGATCTTCGTCAGCCTGCCGCCCAGTTACGCCTCCCAGCCCGAGCGGCGCTTTCCGGTGCTGTACGTGGCGGATGCCGATTATGGCTTTCCGGTCATTCGAAGCCTGACGCGCCGGATCAATCATGACAAACCGGTGACGCAGGAGTTCATCCTGGTCGCGCTGTCCTATGCCATGGGCGAAGACCCTGGCAAGAGCCGGACCCGCGATTACACGCCCGTGGCGGGCAAGGACGGCACGGGCGGCGGGGGTGCCGCGTACCAAGCCTATCTGCGCGACCGCGTGCTGCCCTTCGTGGAAGCGAAATTCCGCGCCGACCCGGCAAAGCGCGTCTTCATGGGGCATTCGTACGGCGGTTTGCTGGGCGCGCAGGTCCTCCTGACTGAACCCACGCTGTTCAAGAGCTATATCCTGGGCAGCCCGTCGTTCTGGTACGGCAATCACGCGATCAACCGGCTGGAGGAGGCGTTCACGAAATCCGGGCGCGACATGCCGGCCGACGTGTTCCTGTATGTTGGCCAGTTCGAGGCGGCCAGGAAGGGCGACAGCCGCTACAACCGTTCTGCCGACATGGTCAAGGACAACGCCGACTTCGTGCAGCGGCTGAAGTCGCATGCCTACCGCGGACTGAAGCTTCGGTCGATCGTGATTCCGGACGAGAACCACCTGACGGTGTTCCCTGCGGGATTCACGCGCGGACTGATCGCGGTATTGCCAGCAGGCGGTTAGCCCGGCGGGCGCATGGATGGTCGCGGGGGCGGCGGCTCAATCCCCGCCAGGTCTGCGGCGGATGATCTTGAAGGTGGCGGTGGCGCGGGCGACGAGTTCGCCGTCGGCGCGGCGGATGTCGCCTTCACAGAAGGCGATGGAGGCGCCGCGGCGCAGGCAGCGAGCCTCGACCACCAGGTCGCCCGTGCCGGGCGACAGGAACGTGGTGTTCATGTCGATGGTGGCCATGCCTTCGGTGGCGTCGGCCGAGCCGCGGG
>JBEBOQ010000101.1:0-19014 GCA_040396375.1 Achromobacter xylosoxidans | reverse complement strand
CTGTCCGGCGCCGAGATCGACCTGGTGCAGATGGACGAACGCGAGCGTCAGCTCAAGGCCGCCATCGATACCGTCGCCACTCAATACGACTTCGTCCTGATCGACTGCCCGCCCACCTTGTCGCTGCTGACGCTGAACGGCCTGGCAGCCGCGCATGGCGTCATCATCCCGATGCAGTGCGAATACTTTGCACTGGAAGGGCTGTCGGATCTGGTCAATACGATCAAGCGCGTCCACCGCAACATCAACGACGACCTGCGTGTCATCGGTTTGCTGCGCGTGATGTTCGACCCGCGCATGACTCTGCAGCAGCAGGTGTCCGCGCAACTCGAAGCGCACTTCGGCGACAAGGTCTTCAAGACCGTCGTGCCGCGCAACGTGCGCTTGGCCGAGGCGCCCAGCTACGGCATGCCTGGCGTGGTGTACGACCGTGCATCGCGCGGTGCGCAGGCCTATATCGCCTTCGGTGCCGAAATGATCGAGCGCGTTCGCGATCTCAATAAATAAGTTCTGAGCATGTCCGCCGCAACGCGCCTTTCTTCGACCAACGACGCCTTCCCACGCACGCCGCCTGCCGACGTGCGCGATGCGCTGCGCGTGCGGTTGGAAGAAGCCGCGCTCAATGCCACGGCGGTGCGCGCGCAGGTGCTCTATGACGGCTGGCTGGTGCGTTTCGCGCAGTCGTCCGCCAAACGGGTACGCAGCATCAATGTGCTGGGGTTATCCACACGTCCGCTGGACGAGCGGCTGGCGTATTGTTCAACGTTGTATGCGCGCCATGGCTTGCCCATGGTGCTGCGCATCACCTCCATCGGTCCCGATTTCGCCCTGGATGCCGATCTGGAGTCCCGTGGTTACATCCTCACCGGCGAGACCCGAGTCATGAGCATGCCGCTCGCCCCCAGGCCTGGCGCCCGGGGCGATCTGCTTTTCAAGACAGTGGACGCTGCCCGATTCGCGGCGGCGGTCGGACGCATGCGTGATTCCCGCGCAGAGCACATCGCCGAGCATCAAGCGCGTCTCGAAGGCTTGGCTGTGGATATCTTGCCGGTGCTGGCCACGGACAGCGCCGGACATTGCGTGGCCGCCGGCATGGCCGTACGCGATGGTGATGTCGTGGGGGTGTTCGATGTGGTGACAGACCCCGGACAGCGGCGCCAAGGCCACGCCGGAAAACTGGTCGAGCATCTGTTGGCTTGCGGCGCCGAGGGTGGCGCCACCACGGCCTATTTGCAAGTAGAGCCGGAAAACACCGCGGCGCGCGCCTTGTACGGCCGCTACGGTTTCAAAGACTGTTACGCGTATTGGTACCGCCTGCCCGCCGAGCAGGCGGACGCCTGAGCCTGGCTCGGGATACAAAAACAGAAGGAAAGAGGATTTAACTATGGCCACCAAGAAACCCAAGGGTTTGGGTCGCGGACTTGACGCCTTGCTGGGCGCCGACGCGCCCGCGATCGACAACATCGGCAAGGCTGCGGCCAAGCCCGAGGGTCTGCCGTCCACCTTGCCTGTTTCGAAGATGCGGGCCGGCAAGTATCAGCCGCGCACCCGCATGGACGAGGGCGCGCTGGGCGAGCTGGCCGAATCGATACGCACACAAGGAATCATGCAACCCATTCTTGTGCGCGCGCTGGGCGATGCGCCTGGCCACTACGAGATCATCGCGGGCGAGCGCCGTTTCCGCGCGGCGCAGCTCGCCGGGCTGAAAGAAGTACCGGTGCTGGTGCGTGAAGTCGCCGACGAAAACGCGGCCGTCATGGCGCTGATCGAAAACATTCAGCGTGAAGACCTGAATCCGCTGGAAGAAGCGCATGGCGTGCGCCGCCTGCTGGATGAATTCGGTTTGACGCACGAGCAGGCCGCCCAGGCCATCGGCCGCTCGCGCTCGGCCACCAGCAACCTGCTGCGCCTGTTGAACCTGGCCGCCGCAGTGCAGACCATGCTGCTCGCCGGCGACGTCGACATGGGCCATGCCCGTGCGTTGCTGGCGGTTGACGCGGCCACGCAGATCCAGCTGGCCAATCAGATCATCGCGCGCCGCCTGTCGGTACGCGAAGCCGAAAAGCTGGTCGCCAAGACTGCCAAAGAAGCCGAGACCTCGGCCTCGCCCCGCAAAAAGACCAACGGCGCTTCGCGCGACCTGACCCGCCTGGAAGAAGCTTTGTCCGATCATCTGGGCACGCGCGTGGCGCTGAAGGTCGGCGCCAAGGAAAAGGGCCAGATCGTGATCGATTTCCATGGCTGGGAACACCTGAATTCGCTGCTCGAGCGCCAAGGCCTGTCCGGAGTGGTTGATGCCTGATCAGGCGTTGCCGGTCATTGCGGTACTAGCTACCGGTGGCACCATTGCCGGCGCCCAGGCCGACGCGACCTCGGCCGGCTATAGGGCCGGCTCGTTCTCGGTAGGCGACCTGTTGGCCGCTGTGCCGCAGCTGGCGGGCCTGGCGGACATCCGCGCCGAACAGGTTGCCAACGTGGGCAGCCAGAACATGACGCACGACGTCTGGCGCGCGCTGGCGCAGCGCGTGGACGCGCTGTGCGCGGACGCCTCGATCGCCGGCATTGTCATTACCCACGGCACGGATACGCTCGAAGAGACCGCGTATTTCCTCAGCCTGGTGATCCGCCACGACAAGCCGGTCGTGCTGGTGGGCGCGATGCGTCCAGCCACCGCGCTCGGCGCGGAAGGGCCTGCGAACTTGTACAACGCAGTCGCCTTGGCCCGGCATCCCGATGCACGCGGCCGCGGCCCACTGGTCGTGATGAACGAAGACGTGCATTACGCCCGCGAGATCCAGAAGATCGCCAGCGCTGGCATCAGCGCCTTTGCGTCGCCCAACCGCGGACGCGCCGGCGTGATGCACGGCGGCACGCCTTACTTCTATTCGCGCAACACCACCACGCATACCGCACAAAGCGAGTTTTCACTCGCATTATTGGAAAAGGCCGGCTGGCCGCGTGTGGACATCGTCTACGCGCATGCCAACCTGCAAGCCGACGTGATCGCCTTCATCGCTGACCATGCCGATGGCATCGTGCTGGCCGGTGTGGGCGACGGCAATGCCACTGACCTGGCTGTCGATGCGTTGGCTGGCGCCGCAGCCGAGGGCGTGGCCGTGGTGCGGTCCAGCCGCACCGGCAGCGGTTTCGTCGCGCGCGACGTCGAACTGGACGACGCGGCGCTCGGCTTTGTCGCCGCGCGCGACCTGAATCCGCAGAAGGCCCGTATCCTGCTGATGCTTGCTCTGTGCGTGACGCGCGACTCGGCAGCGCTGCAGCGCTACTTCGACCTTTACTGAAGGCTTGCCGGGGTTGCCGCGGCATCCGCATGCCGCGCCAGTCCCAGGCTGGCTTTGAGCATGTCGTAGACCTGCCGCGTCAGCGGATTGATCAGGTCACGCCTTATCCACAGGAAGTACGTCACGTCCGGCAAGGGCGGCAACCCTTCCTTTTCGCCCAACACGCGCATTTCCGGCCCCAGCAGCTCGACGCTGCGCGCCGTGACGCCCAGGCCGGCGCGTAGCGCGGCCTTGATGCCCACCAGGTTCGGCGCCACGTAGTTGGTGTGCCAGCGCACCTGCGCCTGTTCCAGCGCGGTCAGTGCCAGGCGCCGGAAGATGCTGGGTTCATCGGCCAGCACCAGTGGCACGGGCGCGCTGATGTCGTGCACGTAGTCGGCCGACGCCAGCCACACCGTGGGCGAGGTGCGCAACGCCACGCCCTCGAAGTCGTGGTCGAATCGGGTTGAGATCGTCAGATCCAGTTCGCCGGCGCGCAAGGCGTCCATCAGGAAAGGACTGCGGTCGGCGCGGATTTCGAGTTTCACGCGGGGCGCCGAACGCGCGATGTGCGTCAGCAGGGTGGGCAGGATGGTGTCCGCCACATCCAGCGGGGCGCCCAGCCGCAGATCGCCTTCCAGTGGGCCGTCCTGCAGCGCGCGCAGCGCTTCGTCGTTGATGGCCAGCATGTGGCGTGCGTACTCGACCAGCCGCCGGCCATGCGAGGACAGGGCCTTGTTGCGCCCCTGTTTTTCGAACAGAGGCAGGCCAATGGCTGCCTCCAGGCGCTGCATTTGCTGGGTCACGGCCGATTGCGTCTTGTGCAGCCGATTAGCTGCCTCGGAGAACGTTTCGTAGCGCGCGATCGCCGTCAGCGTCCGCAGGAGATCCAGATCAAGATTGCGCATGATGGGTGGGACAGGTCCCAATAATGTATTAAGGATGCTTATGGAATATTAAGGCAATTTAAATTGTTGGCATGGGCCCACGGCGATACAGTGACCGAAATAACTCATGAAACAAGAGGGAAAGTCACTGTGGGCAACACGCATCCTCACCAGCCGGGCATCGACAGCGCCATCGGAAATATTAAAAATACTTTAGGAAATAAGGGCCTGAACCGCGACAGCCTGAGGGTCGTCCTGGACGAGCTGATCGGGCTGGCCGGCCACGCCGACTGGTGGGCAGAGGACCGCTACCCGGCGCCCGAAGAAGGTGAGCGCCAGGCGCGCTACCTGATCAGCGAAGACGCCGACAAGCAGTACGCGCTGTACCTGAACGTGATGCGCCCGGGTAAGCAGATCGTGCCGCACAACCACACCACCTGGGCCTGTATCGCAGCCGTGGAAGGAGTGGAATACAACTACGTCTATGACCGCACCGACGACGGTGCGGTGGCCGGCGTGGGCCTGCTCGAAAAGACCGGCACCGTCGTGGTTGGGCCGGGCACGGGGATCGCGCTGATGCCCGACGACATCCACGCGGTCGAGATTCAGGGCGACAGCGTCATCCGCCATCTGCACATGTACGGCCGCGCGCTGGAAACGCTGACCGAGCGTCTGGCGTTCGACCTGGCCGCCGGCACTTGCAAAGTCATGCCTATCGGCGTGCAGACGCGCCGCTGACCCATGGACAAGCCCTATCGGTCCGCGACGCGCCTGCTGCGCGCCGGGCGTCCTCACAGCGGCTGGGTCAACACCCCGGTCACGCGCGCCAGCACTTATGTGTTCGATAGCGTCGCAGCTTGGCGCGACACGCGGGCGCGCCGCGAGCAGGAACGCCTGCCGTCCTATGGCGCGCGCGGTACTGACAGCACTCACGCGCTGGAAGACGCGCTGGTCGAGCTGGAGCAGGGCTTTCGCGCCAAGCTGTTCCCCACCGGGCAGGCCGCCATCGCCACCGTGCTGCTGGCCTATCTGCGCGCCGGCGACCACGTGTTGGTGACGGATGCGGTGTACGAGCCGGTGCGTCGATTCTGCGCCGAACACCTGTCGCGGCTGGGCATCGAGTTTTCTTTCTATGCGCCGGACGGCAACGGCATCACGGAGTTGCTGCGTCCCAATACCCGCATGATCTACGCGGAGTCGCCGGGTTCGCTGACGTACGAGATGCCGGACCTGCGCGTTCTGGCCGACCTGGCGCAGCGCCACGACTGCTGGTTGGCTGTGGATAACACGTGGGCGTCCGGATTGCTGTGCCAGCCGCTGGCGCTGGGGGCCGACTTGTCGATTCTGGCCGCTACCAAATACCTGGGTGGCCACGCCGATGTGATGATGGGGGCGGTTGTCACCAACCCGCGCGCCTGGCGTGCGTTGGAACGAGCCAGCATCGATTTTGGCCAGACCGTTGGCGCCGACGACGCTTTTCTGGTGCTGCGCGGCATGCGTTCGTTGCCGCTACGCATGGCACAGCATGCCCGCAGCGCCTTGCGCGTGGCCGAGTGGCTGCAAGGCAGGGCGGAGGTGGCGCGCGTGCTGTGCCCGGCGTTGCCCGGCGATCCGTCACATGCAATCTGGCGCCGCGAATGCACCGGCACCAATGGCCTGTTGACGCTGGAGTTTGCCGCTTCTGTTGGCGAGGCAGACATGGAGCGTGTCATCGATGCGTTGCATCTGTTCGGCATCGGCGCGTCGTGGGGCGGCTTTGAAAGCCTGGCGATTCCCGTTCAGTTGCGCAATGCGCGTTCGCTGCCTGGCGTACCGGCGCAGGGCGCCATGCTGCGCCTGCATATCGGGCTGGAGGATCCAGACGACCTGATCGCCGACCTTGAACAGGCGTTTGGCCTGCTACGCCTTGAGCCCCAATCTTCTTCTTCCCATTCTCCCGATTCCCTGCGGATTTAACGATGCATTCCCATTCCGACCTGAACACGGCCGATATCGATTCCCACACGCTCAAGCGCTGGTTGCACGACGGCAGCGAGATCGCGCTGCTGGATGTGCGTGAACATGGCCAGTACGGCGAGTCCCACCTGTTCTATGCCGCCCCGGTGCCGTACAGCCGGCTGGAGGCCGACATTGTGCGACTCGCGCCGCGGCGCGCTGTGCGGGTGGTGGTCTATGACGAAGGCGGCGCCGACGACACCGCGGCGCGCGCGGCTCGCGCCTTGCGCGCTGTGGGCTACACGCAGGTGCACCGGTTGGCCGGCGGTATCGATCAATGGCGGCGGGACGGCTACGCGGCATTCGCCGGCGTGAACGTGCCCAGCAAAACCTTCGGCGAATTGGCGGAAGAAGTTTTCCACACCCCTCGCATCGGCGCGCGCGAACTGGCTGAACGTCAACGCCGCGGCGACAACCTGATCGTGCTGGACGGCAGGCCCTACGCCGAATACCAGAAGATGAGCATCCCCGGCGGCGTCTGCTGCCCCAACGGTGAACTGGCGCTGCGCGCACACACCTTAGCTCGGGACCCCAACACCACCATCGTGGTCAATTGCGCCGGCCGCACGCGCAGCATCATCGGCGCACAGACGCTGATCAACCTGGGCGTGCCCAACCCTGTCTACGCGCTGGAAAACGGCACGCAGGGCTGGTATCTGGAGGACCTCGCGCTGGAACACGGCGCGCGACGCCGCTATGACGATGCCGTCGCGCCCGAAGACCTGCCCGCGCTGGCACAACGCTCGGAGGGCTTGGCCGAACGCCATGGCGTGCCGCGTGTTGATGCCGCGCAGGTGCAGGCATGGCTGGATGACACAGACCGCAGCACTTTCCTGTGCGATGTACGCAGCGCGGAAGAATACGCGCAAGGTTCTTTGCCGGGCGCGCAGCACACGCCCGGTGGTCAGCTGATCCAGGCCACCGACCAATACCTGGCCGTGCGCGGCGCGCGCATCGTGGTGTTCGACGCCGAGGGAGTGCGCGCCCCCGTCGTGGCGAGCTGGCTGCGCCAGATGGGCTGGGACGCGAGCGTGCTGCAAGAGGGCGTGGCCGCGGCACTGAAGCCGCCGGTAGCGCCCACGGCCTTGCCGTCTGTCGCGGTGCTGGATGACAAGGCTCTGGCCGCTGCGTTGGAGCAGGGCGCGCAGCTCCTCGATATCCGCCCCAGCATGCGTTATCGCGCGCAGCATATCGCGGGGGCGCAATGGTCGATACGCCCGCGGTTTGATGGCCTGACGCTGGATCTGGCGCGCCCGCTGGTGCTGTTGGCCGACGAGCTGGCGATGGCCGCCTGGGCCGCCGCTGATCTGCGCGCGCTTGGCGTGCAAGACGTCAAGGTGAACCTCGGTGCGCCCGCCAGCTGGTCGGCCGCCGGCCTGACGCTGCAAGCCACGCCTGCCGAACCGGCCGACGTCGATTGCATCGACTACCTGTTCTTCGTGCATGACCGCCACGACGGCAACAAGGCCGCCGCGCGCCAGTACCTCGCCTGGGAAACCAACCTGGTCAAGCAGATCGACGAGCGCGAGCGCGCCGCGTACCGCTTCCCGGCCGGTTGAGGCCCAGGCCGCGTTGGCGGCCGCACGACAAGCGTTATCCGATCAGCACGCCCCGGCGGCCAGCCGCCGGGGCGCGGACGGTTCATGGAGAACCGGAATGCAACGGACGGCCGAGTATCCGGCTGCCGACTACAAGGGGAAGTACCGATGAAAAAGCACAACGTGCTGCACGCCTGCAAAACCGCAGCGGCCCTGGCCTGCCTGGCGTGGGGGGCCAATACCCACGCCCAGGCGCCGGCGCCGCTGGCCGACTATCCCAAGCAAGCCATCACCGTGGTGTCGCCTTTCCCGCCAGGGGGCGGCAACGACGGCGTGGCGCGTTTGATCGCGCAGGAGCTGGGCGCGATCACGGGCCAGAGCGTGGTGGTGGAAAACCGCTCGGGCGCCGGCGGCAATGTGGGCACCTCGCAGGTCTCGCGTGCCAAGCCCGACGGCTACACGCTGGTGATGTCGCAGACCAGCGTCATGGCGGTCAATCCGCGGCTGTACAAGAACGTGGGCTTTGATCCGATCAAGGACTTCGTCCCCATCTCGCAGATCACCTCCGCGCCCTTGGTGCTGGTCTCGCGTAGCGAAAGCGCCTACAAGTCGTTGGGCGACTATCTGGACGCTGCGCGCAAGCAGCCCGGCGTCATCACGTACGCCACACCGGGCAACGGCACGATGAGCCACCTGATGGGTGCGTTGCTGTCGCAGAAGGCTGGCGTCAAGCTGGTGCACGTGCCATACCGTGGCGCCGCGCCGGCCATCACCGATCTGCTGGGCGGCACGGTCGACATGCTCATCACCTCACCCGCATCGGCCGAGCCCATGGTGGCCGCCGGCAAGCTGCGCATCCTGGCGCTCAGTCACGACAACGGCATCGGCATTTTCAAGACGGCGCCCACGCTCAAGCAATCGGGCATGGACGGCATTACCGCCGACGACTGGTATGGCCTGTTCGCACCCGCCGGCACGCCGCCCGAGCGCATCGCGTATCTGGCGCAGGCGGTGGCCCAGGCCATGAAATCGCCCAACGTGATCGCCAAGATCCAGGCCGGCGGCAGCCAACCCGTGGGCAGCGCGCCCGCAGCCTTTCAGACACGGCTGCAGCAAGATACCGTGTACTGGGCGGACATGGTGAAGGTGGCAGGCGTCTCGGTGGACTGACGCGCGGCTACACCGTCAGCGTGTTGCCTACCGCGGTCTTCAGCGACGCGAACGCGGGCATCTTTTCCGCATTCGCATTGGTGACCAAATGGTCGATGCGGCTCACCTCGCAATACGACACACGGCTGCACAGGCCGATCTTGCTGAAATCGGCCAGCAGCACCCGCTGCTTGGCGTTGGCGGCCATGGCGCGCGCCACCTCGGCCTCACGCAGGTCGTAGCTGGTGGCGCCGAATTCGGCATCCACGCCCACCGGCGACAACAGCGCCAGGTCTGCGCGGTAGCGGTGGATCTCGGCAATGGTGATGTCGCCCGCCGTGGCGCAGACCGGACCGCCCACAGATCCACCCAGCATGATCAGCTCGTTGGCGCCGTTGCCGGCCGCGCCGACTTTCAGCGCCACGTCGAACGAATTGGTGATGATGGTCAGCCCCGTCAGCTTGGCCAGTTCGTCGGCCAATACGCTGGTGGTGCTGCCGGCGTCCAGGAACAGCGTCTGGCCGCTGCTCACCAGGCCGGCCGCTGCGCGCGCGATGGCGCGCTTGTACTTGACGCGGGTATGCACGCGTTCGGTGATGGGCGGCTCGCTGTGCACCGGCACCGCGCCGCCGTGCACGCGGCGCAGTTCGCCCATGGCCTCCAGTTCCAGCAGGTCGCGCCTGACCGTCTCCCGCGATACCCCCAGCTCGCCGACGATACGGTCGGTCGATACCTGCTGCAGTGAAGACAGCAGGGCGCGGATTCTTTGATACCGCTCTTCTTGCCACATATCGGATGCTTCCTAATCTATTTGCGGCGCCTTGCGGCCAGCGCGATCAATGCGCGCATCGCCAGCAGGGAACCTCCCACGACCAGCATGATAAGCGTCGAATAGGCCGCCGCTTGCGAGACGAAGCCTGCTTCGTCCAACCGCAAGACAGATACCGGCGCGACGCTGACCGACGGCGTCACCAGGAAAATCACCGCGGACAGCGTGACCATGGATCGCATGAACAGGAAAAAGAACACGCCCAGCACCGTGGGGGCGATCTGCGGCAGCACGGCATCACGCAGCACTTGCCAGGTGCCCCCGCCCAGGCAGCTCACAGCCTCCTCCAGCGCTTGCGGCACGGCGCGCATGCCGGTCATCATCGTCAGGAAACCCTGCGTGTGATAGTGGTAGAAGTTGCACAGCGCGATCAGCGCGGCGCTGCCGTACAGCGCATACAGAGGCGTCGAAGGCGAATTGAACGCGAAGATGTACGACAGGCCCAGCACCAGGCCAGGCACGCCCACCGGCAGCACCGACACCAGGTAGACCAGCTTGGCCCACGCCCGGGGAATGCGGCAGACGCCGAAGGTCAGGAAGAACAGCAGCAGCACGCCACCGGATGCGGCTGCCAGCGACAGGTACAGCGACGTCCACAGCGGCGCGTAGCCGCCGCTGACCGTGATGTCGTAGTGCTTCAGCGTCCATTCCATGCGGTATGGCCACAGCCGCATGAAGCTGGCGAACACGACGGTGGCCATCGTCGCCACGATGGTGCTGGTGCAGAGCAGCACGCCGACTGTGAAGGCGCGGTCGCGCCCGCGCGACGGCTGGGGTGTCACCGGTAGCCCGCTGGGCGATGCGGCGCCAAATTGGCGTTGCGAGGCTACTCGTTCAATCTGCACCGAGATCAAGGATGGCAGCAGCAGCAGGATGCCCACCACCGAGCCCATGCCGAAGTTCATCTGGCCTGATACCTGGCTGTAGATTTCCGTGGCCAGCACCTTGTAGTTGCCGCCGATGACGGCGGCGTTGCCGAAATCGGTGATCGTGATCACGAAGACCACGAACGCGGCGCTCAGCAGGCCGAACTTGCAATTGGGCAGCGTGATGTCAAAGAACTGCCGCGCGCTGGATGCGCCCATGACTTCGGCGGCGTCGTAGTAGCGGGCGTCGGTATTGCGCAGCGCGGCCTGCAGGATCAGTACGGCCTGGGGCAGCGCATAGAACACGTTGGAAATCAGCAGGCCCCAGAAACCATAGATGTCGAATTCCCAGCCCGTCCAGCGATGCACCAGCCCATTGCGGCCCAGGATGAAGATCAGGCCCAGCCCTTGCACCAGCGACGGCGCCAGCAGCGGCAGCACCAGCGCCAGCTTGACGTAGGGCTTGCCGCGCATGCGACTGCGGTCCAGCCCGTAGGCGATGGCGAAGCCCAGCAGCAGGCTGATGGCGGTAGTGGCCGCGCTCATGGTCAGGCTGTTGGCGGTGGCGGTCAGGATGCCGCGGGTGGCGAATACATCGGCATAGTTGCCCAGGCCGATCGCGCCGTCCTTTTCCACCAGACTGCGCCAGGCGACGGTCGCCAGCGGGTACAGGAAGAACAGCGCCAGTCCTGCCATCGGGATGCCGACACAGGTCCATAGCAGCACCCGGTCCAGCGACCAGGGCGCGCGACGGACGGGGGCGGAGGCCGTGGCGCTCATGCGGGCCGTGTTCACGCTGCGGCTCCGGGCTGCTGCGCGAGCTCGGACGGCGTCATACGCGGACCCAGGCGCATTGCGCGGGTTCCATGTCCAGGCGCACGGGCGCACCTTTTGACAGCCCCGCGGCGCCATGTTGTTCCACCAGGAGTTCGCGGCCTTGCCAGTCGACCCGCAAGCGGGTCAGGTTGCCCATGAAGGTCATCTCGCGCACCCGCCCGGGCCCCTGGGCGTCGGCGGCGATGCGCAGGCTTTCTGGCCGCAGGCAGGCTTCGAACCGGTCGCTGGCGCCGTCCGGCCGCGTGGCCAGCAACGCCGGCATGGCTTGGCGCACCCAATCGGTCGGCAGCAGATTGCTCAGGCCCACGAAGTTGGCGACGAAGCGCGTTTGCGGACGCAGGTACAGGTCAGACGGCGACCCCACTTGCTCCACGCGCCCCTCGTTCATGCAGACGATCTTGTCGGCCAGCGTCAGCGCTTCTTCCTGGTCGTGGGTCACCATGACGGTGGGAATCCGCAGCCGGCGCTGCACCTCGTGGATTTCGGCGCGCATGTCCGTGCGCACCCGCGCGTCCAGCGCCGACAGCGGCTCGTCCAGCAAGATCAAGGCGGGGTCCACGGCCAGCGCACGCGCCAACGCCACGCGTTGCTGCTGGCCGCCGGACAGTTGGTGCGGATAGCGCTGGGCGTAGTCAGGCAGCTTGATCAGCGTCAGCAGCTCTCGCACCCGCGCGGCAATGCGGTCGCGGCTCTCGCCGCGTATGCGCAGGCCGTAGCCGACGTTCTCGGCCACGGTCATGTTGGGAAAGAGTGAATACGACTGGAATACGATGCCGAAGCCGCGCTTGCGCGCCGGCAGTGCGGACAAGTCGTGGCCGCCAAGCATGATGCTGCCGCCGTCAAATGGCAGCAGCCCCGCCACAATGCGCAGCAGCGTGGTCTTGCCGCAGCCGCTGGGGCCCAGGAGGCAGACGAATTCGTGTTCGCCCACCGACAGGTCGATGTCTTCCAGCGCGACGGCGCCGTCGAAGGTTTTGCGTATCCCGCGCAGTTCCAGGTACATGGCTGCTCCAGCTGGGCGCTGCGGCCGGCGGCGCCGGCCCCGGGCTTTCAGCGTTTGATGGTGTCCTGCCAGGTCTTGATGGTGGCGTCGCGCTCGGCGGCTGATTTCTGGAAGTCCACCGGGTACAGCACGGCCGTCAGGTCCTTGGGCAGGCCCGCGGCTTCTGCCGCCTTATTGGGGGCGGATCCGGGAATCGTGACCAGCTCCTTGTACTTGCTGTACAGGCCGCCGGCCTCGGGCGATAGCGTCCAGTCCAGGAAGCGCTTGGCATCCGAAGGATTCTTCGCCGTCTTCATCAGGCCGGACGCTTCCAGTTCGTAGCCCACCCATTTCGACGGGATCACCATCTTGACCGGAAAGCCTTCCTCGATGGATTGCATGGCGGGAAACGCGAACGACACGCCGATGGCGTATTCGCCAGCACGCGCCATTTTGCAAGGGCGTGAGCCGGACGGGGTGTACTGCGCCACGTTCTTGTCCAGGTCTTTCAGCAGCGCCCAGCCCTTCTCGGCGCCCAGGCCCTGCAGCAGCGCCACGATCTGCAGGTAGCCGGTGCCGGACGCGGCCGGGCTGGGAATCACGATTTCGCCCTTGTAGACGGGCTTGGCCAGGTCTTCCCACGACGTAGGCATGGGCAGGTTCTTGGACTTGAGCCGGTCGGTGTTCACACAGAAGGCCGCCACGTAGCCGGTGGCGGCGAACCATTTGTTGTCGGCGGCCTTGTATTGGGCGGGCAGGGTGTCGATGCCTTTCGCGGCATAGGGTTCCAGCAGCTTCTGCAGCCGCGGGTCCAGCATGTTGCTGACGGCGAAGCCCCAGATCACGTCTTGCTGTGGATTGGCCGCTTCGGCGATCAGGCGTGCGCCCAGGTCGCCGGTGGACAGCCGCAGCACATTCACCTTCACGTCCGGCATGGCGGCGTTGGCGGCCTTCAGGTAGGCGGCGATTTCGTCTTCTTCCAGGGCGGAATAGACGGTAATGGCGCCCGCGTGGGCGGCCTGTGCACAACTTAGGGAAATTACTGCAACCACAAGGCTAAGCTTCTTCTTACATTGCATGATGGAACTCCGAAAAGGAATACACGGCAACGGCGGTGAGCTGCGATTTGCGGACGGCGACCTGCTGGAAGACGGTGAGGTTGCGTTTTTAGGTATATTTGCAAATTTGTGGCAACGTGTCTAGACTGGAAAAACCCGAATCGCATGGGTCTTTCCGCGCCGCGTTACGCCTCGGAGCTCGTCATGCAAACTTCGCCGCTGCCCACCGCGCAGCAATTGGCCGCGTTTTCCTCGTTCGCCCAGACGCTGGCGGACCAGGTCCGGCCCCTGTCGCGCCAGTGGTTCCGCCACCCCCTGATGGTGGAGACCAAGGCGGATGAAAGTCCCGTCACCCGCGCCGACCGCGAGGTCGAGCAAGCGCTGCGCGAAGCCATCGCCCGCCAGTATCCGGATCACGGCATCTTCGGCGAGGAATACGGCGCCAGCCATGCCGAGGCCGAGTGGGTGTGGTCGCTCGACCCCATCGACGGCACCCGCGCGTTCATTTCCGGCAATCCCCTGTGGGGCACGCTGCTGGGCCTGCTGCACCGCGGCCGCCCGGTGCTGGGCCTGATCGACATTCCCATGATGGCCGAGCGCTGGCTCGGCGCCGCCGGTTCGCCCGCGCGCCTGAATGGCGAGCCCTGCCGCACCCGTCAATGCACCGAACTGGACCAGGCGATTCTCTACGCCACCTCGCCCGACATCTTCGAAGGCGCCGATCTGGCCGCATTCGACGCGCTGGCGCGCTCGGTGCGCATGCGCCGCTATGGCGGCGATTGCTACAGCTATGGCCTGCTGGCCAGCGGCCATGTCGACCTGGTGGTCGAGGCCGGCCTGCAGCCGTATGACTATCTGGCGCTGATGCCCGTGATCGAAGGCGCGGGCGGCGTCATTACCGATTGGTCGGGGCAGCCGTTAGGCCTCGAGTCGCAGGGCCGCGTGATTGCGGCCGCTACGCCGCAACTGCATCGCGAAGCGATGCGGGTGCTGGGGGCGGCCAAGACCTGACACGCCGCCCCGCGACCCCGCAAGTCAACGCAACGCTTCAGCCACGGACAAGGTGAACAAGCATGCATGCACTAGGGGTAGCAACGGTGGAGGACGCGGAGCGGCTGGTGCAAGCCAGCACGCTCTCGCACATCAAAGTCGGCCTGTCCGACGTCGACGGCGTCATGCTGGGCAAATACATCCGGCGCGACAAGTTCCTGTCCGCGCTGCGTGGCGGGCTGGCGTTTTGCGATGTCGTGTTCGGCTGGGATCTGGACGACCAGCTCTACGACAACACCAAGTACACGGGTTGGCACACCGCTTATCCCGACGCCAAGCTGCGCATCGTTCCGTCCACGGGGCGCCGGCTGCCGCTGGAGCAAGGGCCCGGCGGCGAAGACATGCTGCTGTTCCTGGCCGAATTCGAAGGCCCTGCGGCCGAGATCTGTCCACGCCGCTTGCTGCACCGCACGCTCGATCGGGCCACCGGCATGGGCTACGAGGTCTACGCCGCGCTGGAATACGAGTTCTTCATGTTCCGCGAAACGCCGCATTCGGTGCGCGCCAAGCATTACCGCGACATGGAAAACTGGACGCCCGGCAACTTCGGCTATTCCATGTTGCGCAGCACGGTGCAGGGCGACTTCTACCGCAAGCTGCTCGACATGTGCGAACGCATGGACATGCCGATCGAAGGCCTGCATACCGAGACCGGGCCCGGCGTGCTGGAAGCGGCTATCGCGGTGGACCATGCCGCGGCCGCCGGCGACAAGGCCTTTCTCTTCAAGACCTTCACCAAGGCGCTGGCGCAGCAAAATGGCCTGATGGCCACCTTCATGGCCAAGTGGTCGCACGATCATCCTGGCCAGAGCGGCCATATCCACCTTTCACTGCGTGACCGCAAGAGCGGCCACTCGGCGTTCTACGACGAATCGCAGCCGCATGGCATGAGTGCGACGCAGACCGCATTCATGGCCGGCGTGCAGCGCTACCTGCCCGAATTCATGGCGTTGTACGCGCAGACCATCAACAGCTATTCGCGGCTGGTGCCGGGTTACTGGGCGCCGCTGGACGCCACCTGGGGCATGGAAAACCGCACGACCGCGTTGCGGCTCATTCCCGGCAGCGATAAATCGCAGCGGGTCGAAGTGCGCATCGGCTCGGCCGACGCCAATCCCTACCTGGCCTTGTCCGCCGCCTTGGCATCGGGCTTGTACGGCATCGAACAAGGCCTCAAGCCCGAGCCCATGGTGCAGGGCAACGCGTATACGCAGCAATTCCCTGCGCACTTGCGCTTGCCGACCACCTTGTGGGAAGCGGCCCAGCGCCTGCGCGAATCCGAAGCGGCGCGTCATCTGTTCGGCGACGCCTTCGTCGAACACTACGCCGCCACGCGCGAGTGGGAAGAGCGCCAGTTCAGGCGTCACGTCACCGATTGGGAACTGGCGCGCTACTTCGAGATCATCTGACCGCCGCCGCTCACCTCCACTTATCCACCATGCACGCATAGGGCCGCCATGACGCAGGAACTCATCACCATCAGTCCCATCGACGGTCGCGAAGTCGTGCGCCGGCCATACGCCAGCGAAGCGCAAATCGCGCAGGCACTGACCGCGGCCCAGGCCGCGCAAGGAGCTTGGCACGCGTTGGGCGTCGAGCAGCGGGGGCGCATCCTGTCGGACGCGGTCTCGCGCTTTGTCACCGCCAAGGCCGAGGCAGCGCGCGCGATCACCATTCAGATGGGGCGGCCGTTGCGCTACACGCCGGGCGAGGTGGATGGCTTTGAAGCGCGGGCGCGTCACATGATCAGCATTGCCGCCGACGCGCTGGCGCCGATGCGCGTGCCCGAGCTGACGGGTTTCACGCGTTTCATCAGCCGCGAACCGATCGGCGTCGCGTTGACGATCGCACCATGGAACTATCCGCTGCTGACCGCCGTCAACAGCATCGTGCCGGCACTCATGGCGGGCAACACCGTCATCCTCAAGCACTCCGACCAGACACCGCTGTGTGCCGAACTGATCGGCCGTGCGTTCAGCGAAGCCGGTGTGCCGCAAGGCGTGTTCCAGTATCTGCACGCCAACCACGATATTGCGCAGCGGCTGATTCGCGCGCCCGAAATCGGCTACGTGTCGTTCACCGGTTCCGTGCGAGGCGGCCGTAGCGTGGAGCAGGCCGCGGCAGGGCGCTTCATCGGCGTGGGCCTGGAGCTGGGCGGCAACGATCCCGCGTATGTTCGCGCCGACGCCAAGCTGGAGCATGCGGTCGAAACGCTGGTGGACGGCGCGTTTTTCAATTCCGGTCAATCATGCTGCGGCATCCAGCGCATCTATGTGGCGCGGGCGCGCTACCAGGAATTCATCGACCGCGCCGCGGCCTTGACCGACGAGTACGTGCTGGGTGATCCGCTGCGCGCGGAAACGACATTGGGGCCGGTTGTGCGTACGCGTGCTGCCGACGACGTGCGCGAAGTGATCGCCGAGGCCTTGTCGCGCGGCGCGCGCAATCTGACTGATCCGGCCCGCTTCGAGGCCGCGCGCGCCGACACGCCCTACGTCGCGCCGGCGTTGCTCACGCAAGTCGACCATCACATGCGCGTCATGAACGACGAATGCTTCGGCCCGGTGGTCGGCGTGATGCCGGTAGACAGCGATGAAGAGGCCGTCGCATTGATGAACGACAGCCCCTATGGCCTGACCGCCGCGGTGTTCACGCAGGACGAAGACGCCGCGCTGCATCTGGGTCGCCAGGTGCGCACCGGTACCTTTTTCATGAACCGCTGCGACTACCTCGATCCCGCGCTGGCCTGGACCGGCGTCAAGAACACCGGCCGCGGCGTGTCGTTGTCGCAGGTCGGCTACGAACAACTCACGCAAGCCAAATCCTTTCATCTGCGCAGCGTGGCCTGACGCTGCGCGACCAGGAGCCGACATGAACGTCCCCAGCGTCAACTGGAACTATCCCACCGCCATCAAAGCGGGCCCCGGCCGCATCAGGGAATTGCCTCAGTGGTGCCGCGAGCTCGGCATGGCACGGCCACTGCTGGTCACCGACCCAGGCCTGGCGGCGCTGCCCATGATTGGCGAAGCCGTGCGCGCATGCCGTGAAGCCGGCCTGGAATGCGGCCTGTTCCACGAAGTGAAGGGCAACCCGACGGGCCGCAACGTGGACGACGGCGTTGCGCGGTACCGTGAAGGCCGCCACGACGGCGTGATCGCGTTCGGTGGCGGCTCGGCGCTGGACGCGGCCAAGGCGATCGCATTGATGGCGGGCCAGAGCCGCCCGTTGTGGGATTTCGAAGACGTGGGCGATAACTACCTGCGCGTCAACGTGGCTGGCATGGCGCCGGTGGTGGCGGTGCCGACCACTGCGGGCACCGGATCGGAAGTCGGGCGCGCGTCGGTCATCACCGACGAAGCGGCGCAGGTCAAACGCATCATTTTCCACGCGCGCATGTTGCCTGCCGTCGTCATCCTGGATCCCGAACTGACCGTTGGTCTGCCCCCCAAAATCACTGCGGCCACCGGCATGGATGCGCTATCGCACAACCTGGAAGCCTACTGTTCGCCGTTCTTCCATCCCATGGCGGCCGGCATCGCGCTGGAAGGCATGCGCATGATCAAGGAATACCTGCCGCAGGCCGTGGCCGATGGCGCCGACCTGCAGGCGCGCCAGCAGATGCTGGTGGCCTCCAGCATGGGCGCCACCGCGTTCCAGCGCGGGCTCGGCGCGATGCACGCGCTGGCGCATCCGCTGGGGGCGTTGTACGACGCCCACCACGGCATGCTCAACGCCATCCTCATGCCTTACGTGCTCAAGGCCAACCAGCACGCGGTCGCGCCGCGGCTGCAGGCGCTGGCGCGCTACCTGGCGCTGCCGGACGACAGTCCCGGCGCCGTGCTCGACTGGGTCCTGGCGTTGCGCGAGACCGTCGGCATCCCGCACACCCTGGCCGACATCGGCATCGACGACGCGCAAGCCGAGCGGGTAGGGCGCATGGCCAGCGAGGATCCATCGGGCGGCACCAACCCCGTCGCCTACACGCCAGACCAGTACGCCGAACTTTTTCGTGCAGCCGTTCGCGGAATCTTGTAAGCTTCGCCCCCTCTGCGCGGAAACGCGGCAGGCAGAACGAAAGTTTTGAATATTTTTCGTCCCAGGCGTTTGACAGCGGATTTGAAAGTGTTCATAATCTCAAGTTCTCCGCTGGAGGGGTGCCCGAGTGGTTAAAGGGGGCAGACTGTAAATCTGTTGGCCTTGCGCCTACGTTGGTTCGAATCCAACCTCCTCCACCAGAGACCCAAACCTGAATCCAGGCGATGTTTGCCTGGATTTTAAAATGTAGGCCTAGGGAACTGGGCGGCCTTCGCAACGAAGGTGGCTGGTTCTCCAAGGCCTTAGTTTTGAAAGTCTGGGATAGATAGTGAGGTGGTGAAAGGACAGCCGCGGGTGTAGCTCAATGGTAGAGCAGAAGCCTTCCAAGCTTACGACGAGGGTTCGATTCCCTTCACCCGCTCCAAGATTTACATGCCCATGTGGCTCAGTGGTAGAGCACTCCCTTGGTAAGGGAGAGGTCGCGCGTTCGATCCGCGCCATGGGCACCAC
>JBEBOQ010000100.1:0-19315 GCA_040396375.1 Achromobacter xylosoxidans | reverse complement strand
TGCCGCAATGGGTGCTGGACCTGCCGCGCCTGGGCTGCCTGAACATCCACGCCAGCCTGTTGCCGCGTTGGCGCGGCGCGGCGCCGATCCAACGCGCCATTGAGGCGGGCGACGCCCGCACCGGCGTGACCATCATGCAGATGGACGCGGGCCTGGATACGGGTGACATGCTGCTGGAACGGGTGGTGCCCATCGGCGACGACACCACGGCGGCGCAATTGCACGACGCGCTGGCGTTGGCCGGCGGCGAGGCGATCGTCGCTACGCTGGCCGCGCTGGAGCAGGGCAGGTTGACGCCCGTGCCGCAACCGCAAGATGGCGTGACCTACGCGGCCAAGCTGGACAAGGCCGAGGCTGCGCTGGACTGCAGCCAGCCCGCGGCATTGTTGGCGCGCCGTGTGCGCGCCTTCAACCCCGTGCCCGGCGCCAGCATTCGCCTGGCGGGTCTGGATGATCCCGTGAAAGTGTGGCGGGCCCAGGCGCTGGATCAGGCCGTGACGGCCGCGCCCGGCAGCGTGCTGCGTGCGGACGCCCAAGGCATTGATATCGCCACGGGCGACGGCGTGCTGCGCCTGCTGGAACTACAAAAGGCGGGCGGCAAGCGCCAGCCGGTGGATGTATTCGTGCGGGGTTGGCAGCCGGCTTGATGCCGGCCGGCCGCGCCTTGTGGCCGGTTGCCCACTCGGGCCCGATGGCCGCCGCGCCTGCGGTGGCGCCAGGCTTCAGTCCTGATCCGCCAGCAGATCCAGATACGCGCCCGACAACAATTGATCCGGCTTGACCTGCAGGCTGGCCAGCAATTCATGGGCTTCGGCGATGCCAGCCTCGGCGGTTTCGTCGTCAAGCAGCACCACTTCCAGCTCCAGGAAATCCCCCAGCCCTTCGACTCGGTCCAGATGGATGCGGGTGCGGCCCGCCATGAATACGAGGCGCGTCTTGCGCACGCGGCCCACGACGCCATAGGCCAGGGTCAGCGTGTCGCGCAGGGTATCGGGCGCGCTGGTCGGTGAAATGACGTAGAAGCTTTCTTTCGGCCCGGCGTTGTCCGCGCGTTGATAGAAAATCAGCTCGCCCGTGCCGTCGGCGAAGGCGCGCAGCTTGAGCCGGCCATTGGGGCAGGTGAAGAAGGTGTCGTCTTGCGCGATGGCCACCGGCTCTTTGCCGGACAAGGCGGCCGCCAGCGGTTCGATGTCGTCCACGCTGGGTATGCGGGCCTTGATTTCCACATTGCGAGCCATGTGTGTTTTCCTTGGCGCCGCGTCAGCCCAGCATCGCGGGCAGGTCGTCGACGCGCATGAATAATTCATCGGGGCCGCGATCGCGCAGCGCGTCCACATGGTTGTAGCCCCAGGCTACAGACCCTACCCGCACGCCGGCCTTGCGCGCGGCGTCGATGTCACGCATTTCATCGCCCACCAGCAGGAAGCGTTCCGGCGCGGTCTCGTGGCGGCGCAGCAGCCGGTCGATCTTGGCCGGCTTGCCGAACAGGTCGGTGCCGCATTCATAGTCGTCGAACAGCGCCACCGTATCCGGCCCCAGCACGCGCTGCACGTTCTCGAGTGAATTCGAACTGACAACCGCCAACCGCATGCCGCTTGCCTTGATGCGGTTCAGGGCGTCGGGGATGCCGTCGAACAGATGGACGCTGGGATCGATCTCCTGCATGAGCGTGCGCACGTGCGTCATGATCGCGGGCAGTTTCCACAGCGGGATACCCAGGAATTTCAGGATCTCGGAGGCCTCGCGATGGCGCAACTGATCGCGCTCGGCGGCGTCGATCTTGCGAAAGCCGTACTTGTCGGCCACCGTGTTCAGGATGGAATTGAACCAAGGCATGGTGTCTGCCAAGGTTCCGTCAAAATCGAAAGCTGCAATGTCGTATTTCAAGTAAGCAATCCGTTGCCGGTCTACATGGGGTGAAGCAGATACTGCACCACGGGAGCCAGGTCTTCAAGCGGCGGCGCGCTGGCGACCACGCGCTGCGCGTTGGTCCAGGGGTAATCCAGCGCCAGCAGCCAACCAAACACCGCGTCCGTGTCGCCGGGCGGCAGCGTCACCATGGTCTCGATGGTGATGGTCAGCCGGCTGGCGCGGTAGGGGTCTGTCTGGAACGTCCAGTCATACCGACCACAGCCCACGCGCACATTGCCGGTGGCCTTTTCCGTCATGCCGACGATCCAGTCGCAGCGGTATTCGGGCAGGCAGGCGTTGGCCTCGGGCCGGGCCAGGTAAAAGGTGTAGACGTTGTCGTAGGTCTGGCCGAACTTGCGCACCAGGGTATCGGTGATGGCGGCCAGGCCGTGGGACTCGGGGGGAAACGCGATGGCCTGCGTGCGCAGGGCCATCTTCAGCACCGCTTGCGGGGCGAAAGCGCGCGCCATGTAGTGCGGGCGGTTTTCGTCCTTGGCGTGGAAGTAGTCGCGCAATACGGACTCGGTGCAGGCGGGAGACAGCGGGCCGATGGACATTGCGGGGGCTTTCCTTGGGGCGGGGTTGAGGGAGGGCGTCAGGCGGCCTTCACCGGCTCGAACCACTTCGAGACGTTGGGCGGTTCGTACAGGGCGTAGCGGTCCAGCAGCGTCGCGGGATCGCTTTCCACCACCAGCATGTCACGGTGCTGGGGGCGCATGAAGGCTTCGTCGACCGCGTGGTCCACGAATTGCATCAGGGCGTCGTAGTAGCCGGCAATGTTCAGCAGGCCGCAGGGCTTCTGGTGCATGTTCAGCTGGGCCCAGGTCCAGACTTCGAAGAATTCTTCCAGCGTGCCGGCGCCGCCGGGCAGCGCGATGAAGCCGTCGGCCTTGTCCATCATCATGGCCTTGCGCTCGTGCATGTTCTGCACCAGATGCAGCTCGGTCAGGCCGCGGTGGGCTTGTTCTTTCTTTTGCAGCAGTTCCGGAATCACGCCGATCACGCGGCCGCCGCCGGCCAGCACTTCATTGGCGATCACGCCCATGATGCCGACCACCGAACCGCCGTAGACCAGGCCCAGATCGCGCTTGACCAGCTCGCGGGCCAGCACGCGTGCCTGTTCCAGGTACTCGGGGCGGGCGCCGGGGTTGGAGCCGCAATACACGCAGATGTTCTTCAAAGTCATATGAAGCTACTTATAGCCTAGGCCGTTACAGATTGCGTCACGGGTTTGATGGGAAGCCGATAGTTTACGAGAAGCGTCGGCAGCGCTTTGGGACGGGGTGGAGCAGGCCGAATCCGGGGTCATGGGCAATGTTTGGACACAGCATCTTTTCGAGCGGTAGGTAGACTGGTTTGTTCGGAACGACTGGAAGTCCAGCGTCGTATTGCGACTCACCAACAAGGAGCTAACGATATGGAAAACACGACCCGTAACCGCGAACAGGACCGCCGCCCTTTCGATATGGATGTGAAGGCGATCCGCGCCAAGGCGCGCCAGGACATCGAATCCGGCGCCGTCACGGACAGCTATCGCGCAGACCGCGAGCAAGTGCTCAAGCTGCTGAACGAAGCGCTGGCCACCGAAATCGTCTGTGTGCTGCGCTATAAGCGCCACTTCTTCATGGCCCGGGGCCTGAACGCCGAACCGGTGGCCGCCGAATTCGCCGAACATGCCGCCCAGGAACAGGAACACGCCGACAAGCTGTCCGAACGCATCGTGCAGCTAGGCGGCGAACCCAACCTGTCGCCCAAGGGCCTGCTCGAACGCAGCCACTCCGAGTACGTCGAAGGCAACACGCTCGAAGAAATGATCAAGGAAAACCTGATCGCCGAACGTATCGCCATCGACAGCTACCGGCAGATGATCGACTACATCGGCGAACAGGATTCGACCACGCGCCGCTTGCTCGAAGAGATCCTGGCGGTCGAGGAAGAACACGCCGACGACATGTCGGATTTCCTGGCCAAGCATTAAGTATCACGTGCGCCGCCGCGCCCCTGGCGCGCGCCGCGCTGATTGTGGGCGGCGTGGCGGGATTGGCGTTGCTGGAAGCTTGAGCCGGCGGCCGTGGCCGCCGGCTTGGGGCTGACTTAGATCGTCTCGGCCCAGAGGTCGTATTCGTCCGAGTCCGTCACGCGTGCGCGCACCAGGTCGCCGGCCTTGAGGACGCGGTCCGAGCTGACATACACACAGCCGTCGATTTCCGGGGCGTCGGCGCTGCTGCGGCCCACGGCGCCATCTTCGTCCACTTCGTCGATCAGTACATCGATCTCGCGGCCGACCTTCCGGGCCAGTCGCGCGGTCGAGATGGACTGCTGCAATTCCATGAAGCGTTCCCAACGTTCCTGCTTGACCTCGTCGGGCACGGGGTTGTCCAGCAGGTTGGCGGGCGCGCCTTCCACCGGCGAATACTGGAAACAGCCGACGCGGTCGAGCTGGGCTTCCTGCATCCAGTCCAGCAGGTACTGGAAGTCTTCCTCGGTTTCGCCGGGGAAGCCGACGATGAAGGTCGAACGGATGGTCAGGTCGGGGCAGGTCTCGCGCCACTGCTTGATGCGCGCCAGCGTCTTGTCCTCGAACGCCGGGCGTTTCATGGCCTTGAGGATGCGCGGGCTGGCGTGCTGGAACGGGATGTCCAGATAGGGCAGGATCTTGCCCTCGGCCATCAGCGGAATCACTTCGTCCACGTGCGGGTAGGGGTAGACGTAGTGCAGGCGCGTCCAGACGCCCATTTCGGACAAGGCCGTACAGAGCTCGGTCATGCGGGTGCGCACCGGGCGGCCGTTCCAGAAGCCGCTGCGGTACTTGACGTCGACGCCATAGGCGCTGGTGTCCTGCGAGATCACCAGCAGTTCCTTGACGCCGGCCTTGACCAGGCGCTCGGCTTCGCTGAGCACGTCGCCCACCGGGCGGCTGACCAGGTCGCCGCGCATCGACGGGATGATGCAGAAGCTGCAGCGGTGATTGCAGCCTTCCGAAATCTTCAGGTAGGCGTAGTGGCGCGGGGTCAGCTTGACGCCCTGCGGCGGCACCAGGTCCAGGTAGGGGTTGTGGTCCTTCTTGGGCGGCGCGGCGTCGTGCACGGCGCGCACCACTTCCTCGTACTGCTGCGGGCCGGTCACGGCCAGCACGCTGGGGTGCACGTTGCGGATCACCGATTCCTCGACGCCCATGCAGCCGGTGACGATGACCTTGCCGTTCTCGGCCAGCGCTTCGCCGATGGCTTCCAGCGACTCGGCCTTGGCGCTGTCGATGAAACCACAGGTGTTGACCACCACGACGTCGGCGTCGTTGTATTCGGGCGTGACTTGATACCCTTCGGTGCGCAGTTGGGTCAGGATGCGTTCGGAGTCGACCAGGGCTTTGGGACAGCCCAGGCTGACGAAGCCGACTTTGGGGGAAGACATGGAATACCTCGGTGGGCGCTAGCCGGCGCCAGTGATCAAATACTGCGCAATTTTAGCGCGGCAGGGCGGGGGGCCGTTATTTTAGCGGGTCGGTGGGGTGGGCGTCGGATTTCGTGTGTCCCCAATATGCGGCCGGAAGGCGTCGTGGCCAGGCCGCCAGGCGGCCGCGGGGGCGCTCAGGATCCGCTGCGGCGGTACAGCGCCAGGGTGCCGGCCAACCCGATCATCAGCGTGCCGCAGACGCGGTTCAGCCAGCGCAGGCCCGATCCCTGGAAGGCGCGCACCAGCTGCGCGCCCAGGGTAGCGTAGGCCAGCATGGTCAGGATGTTCATCAGCGCCAGCACGCCGGCCACGGTGGCGTATTGCGGTAGCAGGGGCGCTTGGGTATTGATGAACTGGGGCAGAAAGGCCGACATGAACAGCAACGCCTTCGGGTTGGTCAGTGCCACCACGAAGCTGCGCAGGCCCAGTTTCAGCCCGGCGGGGCGCGCAGCCCCCGGTGTGGCGGCGGGCAGCACCAGCGCCGCGTCGGAACGCAGCATTTTCCAGCCCAGGTAGGCCAGGTAGGCCGCGCCCGCCCATTTGATGACGTGGAAAGCGACTTCGGACGCCGCCAGCACCACGCCCAACCCCGACGCCACCGCGCCCACCAGGACGAAATCGGCCAGCACCGCGCCGCCCATGCCCCAGCAGGCGGTGCGCACACCATGGCGCGAGCCGTTGCTCATGGCGAGCAGGACCGTCGGGCCCGGCGTCACGATGGCGACGGCCGAGGCCAGGATGAACAGCAGCAATGTGGTGGTGGACATGCGGGGCTCCGTGGCGAGCGGCCAGTGTGACGCGGGCGGCGGGGTTCGTCCAGCGCCCAAAGGCCCTTCATCGTGTTCGCTGACGCGGCCTGCTGTAGCCTTCGCCGGGGCCGGCGGGCCGCGCCGGGCTACCATAGCGGTCTTATTGTCTGATTTCCTGCCATGTCCACCCGTTCCGACACTCCCCATCTCGCTCCGCCGCTTTCCTCCGTCCTGCTTTCCGCCGCGGGGGTGGTCGAGGAAGTCCTGGACGGCCGGTCGCTGACCGAGGCCCTGGCCGACGCCGATTCGGCCTTGCGGCCTGCCACCCAGGCGGTGTCGTTCCATGCGATGCGCTATCTGGGATGGGCCGACGCGGTCGGCCGCGAGTTGGTGCAGCGCTATCCCAATGTGTTGTTCGAATCCCTGCTGCTGGTGTCGCTGACGCTCTTGAAGGCCGAGGGCGATGCCGCGGCCGCCATGCCGGGCATGCCGGTGTACGCGCCGCACACGGTGGTGGACCAGGCCGTGACGGCCGCCTCCAATACCCGCAGCCTGGCTTCGTTCAAAGGCCTGCTCAACGCCTGCCTGCGCCGTTTCCTGCGCGAGCGGGCGGCGCTGGACGCCGCCGTGGCCGACAGCCTGGAAGCCCAATGGAACCACCCGGGCTGGTGGGTCAAGCAGTTGCGCGTGGCCTACCCGCAGCAATGGCAAGAGATCTTGCAGTCGGCCAACGTGCCGGCGCCGTTGACCCTGCGCGTGAATCGCCGCCGTGCCAGCCGCGAACAAGTGTTGGCCGCGTTCCAGGCCGCAGGCCTGGCGGCCGAGCCCGTGGGCGTGGCCGGCCTGGTGCTGGCGTCGCCCAAGCCGGTGGCCCAACTGCCCGGTTTCGCCGAGGGCTGGTGGTCGGTGCAGGATGCCGGCGCGCAACTGGCCGCCGAATTGCTGGCGCCCGCCGACGGCATGCGCGTGCTGGATGCCTGCTCGGCGCCCGGCGGCAAGACCGCTCACTTGCTGGAGTTGGCGGACATTGACCTGTTGGCCCTGGACGCCGACGCCGACCGCCTGGTGCGGGTGGGCCAGAACCTGGACCGCCTGGGCCTGTCGGGCGATCGGGTGCGGCTGCAGGCAGCCGACGCCGCCGACCTGGACGCCTGGTGGGACGGCAAGCCCTTCGATGCCGTGCTGGCGGACGTGCCCTGCACGGCATCGGGCATCGTGCGGCGCCACCCGGACATCCGCTGGCTGCGCCGCGAAAACGACGTGCGCCGCACGGCCACCCTGCAAGCCAAGATCCTGGACGCGCTCTGGTCCACCGTGGCGCCCGGCGGCCGTCTGCTGTATGTGACCTGCTCGGTGTTCCCGATCGAAGGCGCGCGCCAGGCGCTGGAATTCCTGCAACGCCACCCCGAAGCCCAGCGGCTGGATTCCCCGGGCCAATTGCTGCCAGTTGCGGTCGATGCAACACCTGTGGACCAACACGACGGGTTTTTCTACGCCTTGTTTGCCAAGGCGTCGTGAATCGCCAAGAATAGGGGCATGACGGGGGTTTCGGTGTCGTATGTCCATCATTTCACGCGCATTTCTGGGGTTGTTGTTCGTATCTGCCTTGCTTTCGTTTGCGCCGGTCGGCCAGGCGCATGCGGCCGAACCGAAAGTCGTGCGCGTCGAACCCGCGGTCCGCGGCGACAAGCTTGAAATCGACGCCGATATCCAGTTCGAACTGAATCAGCAGCTACGCGACGCCGCCCAGCGCGGGGTGCCGCTGTATTTCACCGCCGACGTCACCATCACGCGCGAGCGTTGGTGGTGGTTCGACAAGTCCCTGGTCGACACCTCCCGCACCTGGCGCGTGATCTATAACGCGCTGACCCGCCAGTGGCGGGCCGGGGTAGGCGAGCTGTCCTTCCCGGTGGCCTCGCTGGACGACGCCATGAGCGTCATTCGCCATGTCCGTAACTGGCAGGTCGCCGACGCCGACGATTTCGACGAAGGCGCGGTCTATGGCGGCCAGTTCCGGCTGCGGCTGGATACCTCGCTGTTGCCGCGGCCGTTCCAGGTCAATGCCCTGAACAGCAGTTCGTGGGCCCAAGGCACGCCCTGGACGGACTTCACGTTCTCCCTCGGCGCCAAGGAGAAAGATCCCTCATGAGGCTGTTGCTTCGGCTGGCCCTGATGGTTGGCGCCGTGAGCGGCCTGGCGCTGCTGGGCCTGTTGGCGTGGTCCACCGGCAATGCCTCGCGCTTTGCCCGCTATTACGACATCCTGCTGGTGCTGAACGGCATCTTCGCCCTGGCGCTGTTCGTCTGGGTGGTGGCGCTGACGGTGCGGCTGGCCCGGCAGATCCGGCGCAGGCAGTTCGGCGCCCGGCTCACGGCCCGCTTTTCCCTGGCGTTCGCCCTGATCGGCGTGGTGCCCGGCGCCCTGATCTACACGGTGTCGGTGCAGTTCATGTCCCGGTCGATCGAGTCCTGGTTCAACGTGCGGGTCGACACGGCGCTGGAAGCCGGCCTGAACCTGGGGCGGGCGGCCCTGGATTCCCTCCTGGCCGACCTGGACGCGCGGGCGCGCTCCATGGCGGCGGAGCTGAACCGCAATTCCGACACCGGCGTGGCCTTGGCGCTGACCCGCCTGCGCGAAGCCAACGGCGTGCAGGAAGCCATGGTGTTCACCGGCAGCGGCCGCATGGTGGCGTTTTCGACCAGCCAGTACGGGCAGTTGTTGCCTGCCATGCCGCCCTCTACCGTCATGAACCAGCTACGTCTGTCGCGCGGCTATTCGGCGGCCGAGGCCGATGATCCGGTCAAACCGGGCATGGACAGCGGGCTGCACCTGCGGGTTGTCATTCCCCTGACCGGCCCGGACCGCTACGACAATCTGCTGGGCGCCGCGTCCGAACCCCGCTGGTTGCAGCTGTTGCAGCCGGTGCCTGAGCAGATCGCGCACAACGCCAACCTGGTGCAGCAGGGTTTTCGCGACTACCAGGAGCTTGCCCTGTCGCGGCTGGGTCTGCGCAAGCTCTACGGCATTACGCTGACCCTGGCGCTGTTGCTGGCGGCGTTTGGCGCCATCGCCGTGGCGCTATCGCTGTCCAAGCGGCTGGTGCGCCCGCTGCTCAGCCTGGCGGGCGGCACCCAGGCCGTGGGCGTGGGCGACTATCGGCCGCTGCCCGAGCCGCCCGAACGCGACGAAGTCGGCCAGCTCACCCGGTCGTTCAATGCCATGACGCGCCAGCTCGACGAGGCCCGCCGCATGGTCGAAAGCAACCGCCAGCAGCTCGAGCGCTCCAACGTCTACCTGGAAAGCGTGCTGTCGAACCTGTCTTCCGGGGTGCTGGTGTTCGACGAGTCCTTCCGCGTCACCACCGTCAACCAGGGCGCCCAGACCATCCTGCAGGCCGACCTGCGCTCGGTGATCGGGCGGCCGCTGGAAACCGTGGACGGCATGCTCGAATTCGCGAATGTCGTGCGGCAGGCGTTTTCCACCCACGCGGCGGTGGGTTCGGAACGCCAGCACTGGCAGCAGCAGTTCGAGATCGCCCCCAAGCAGGGCGACACGCCCAACGGGCCGCAGGCGCTGACGCTGCTGGCGCGCGGCACCCACCTGCGGGTCGATGGCCGTGGCAACGGCTACCTGGTGGTGTTCGACGACATCACCGAGGTCATTTCGGCCAACCGCACGGTGGCCTGGGGCGAGGTGGCGCGCCGCCTGGCCCACGAAATCAAGAATCCGCTGACGCCGATCCAGCTCTCCGCCGAGCGCCTGGCGATGAAGCTGGAGGGCAAGCTGCAACCGGCCGAGGCCCAGATCGTCGAGCGGTCCACCAACACCATCGTCAACCAGGTGGCCTCGCTCAAGCAGATGGTGGACGACTTCCGCGAATACGCCCGCACGCCGCCGGCGGTAATGCAGCGCATCGATTTCAATGCCCTGGTGGCTGACGTGCTGTCGCTGTACGGCTGGGATCCCGACGGCGGCGCGCCCGCCCGCCTGGCGGGCAAGGCGCTGAACCTGGACGTCAATCTGGGCGCGGATCTGCCGGCCATCGAGGGCGACCCGACCCAACTGCGCCAGGTCATCCACAACCTGCTGTCCAATGCCCGCGACGCCATCGCCGAGAAGGGCGGGGACGGCCGGGTCAGCGTCACCACCCAACTGATGCGCAGCGAGCAGCCCGACCGCGCCGACCACCAGGCCCTGCGCTTCACGGTGGCCGATACCGGGCCGGGCTTCCCGCCTCAGGTCATGCAGCGCGCCTTCGAACCGTACGTAACCACCAAGTCCCACGGGACTGGGTTAGGATTGGCAATCGTACGCAAGATCGTGGAAGAGCATGGCGGTCGGATCGACCTTGCCAATCGCAAGGAAGGCGGCGCGCGGATCTCCATCTTGTTGACCCGGCTTGCGCCCGGGGCCGATACTATGGACGCGACCGCGCAAGAAAAGGATAATGCGGCTACGCAATAGGTGGATGCTTTATGGCCAGAATTCTGGTGGTTGACGACGAAGTCGGTATTCGCGAGCTTTTGTCGGAAATCCTTTACGACGAAGGACACACGGTCGAATTGGCCGAAAACGCAGCGCAAGCGCGCGCCGCGCGCCTTCGCATGCGTCCCGATCTGGTGTTGCTGGACATATGGATGCCCGACACCGATGGCGTGAGCCTGCTGAAGGAATGGGGCTCGCAGGGCCTGCTGGACATGCCCGTCATCATGATGAGCGGCCACGCCACCATCGACACGGCGGTCGAAGCCACGCGCATCGGCGCCATGGATTTCCTGGAAAAGCCGATTACGCTGCAGCGCCTGCTCAAGACCGTGGCCGCGGGCCTGGCCCGGGGCCGGGCGCCGCATCCGACGCCCGCCGCGGCGCCGGCCACCAGCAGCGCAACGGTGGCGCTGGAAGATGAACTCGACCCGCCGGTGCTGTCTGTCGCGCCGGCCAACGAAGTCCCCGTCACCGCCAACGGCCAGCTGGGCAGCATTTCGCTGGATCAGCCGCTGCGCGAGGCGCGCGACGAATTCGAGCGCATTTACTTCGAATACCACCTGGTTCGCGAAAGCCACAGCATGACGCGCGTGTCCGAGCGCACCGGCCTGGAACGCACCCACCTGTACCGCAAGCTCAAGCAATTGGGCATCGAATCCGCCCGCAAGCGGAGCTCATGAAGATCCTGATCATGGGCGCTGGTCGCGTAGGCACCAGCGTGGCCGAGAACCTGGTGTCCGAAGAGAACGACATCACGGTGATCGACTCGGATCCCGTCCAGCTGCAATACCTGCAAGAACACTTCGACCTGCGCGTCGTCCATGGCGACGGCTCGCAGGTGTCGGTGCTGGAAGCCGCCGGCGCCGCCGATACCGACTTGCTGATCGCCTGTGCCGCGTCCGACGCCGCCAATATGGTGGCCTGCAAGATCGCGCGCCAGCTGTTCAATATTCCCCGCCGCATCGCCCGCATCCGCTCGGCCGAATTCCCCGAGCATCCCGAACTGATGAGCGAAGAGGGCTTCTGCATCGACGCCATCATCAGCCCTGAACGCAGCGTCACCACCTATCTGCATAGCCTGATCGAATTTCCCGAGGCGCTGCAGGTGGTGGAATTTGCCGAGGGCCGGGTCAGCGTCGTGACGGTCCGAGTGGGGCATGGCAGCCCCATGGCGCACCACTCCGTGGACAAGCTGCGCGAGGTCTGGCCCGACGTGACCGCCCGCGTGATCGACGTGCTGCGCGGCGGCCGGCCGCTGCGAGCCGGGGCCGGCACGGTCATCGCCCCGGGCGACGAGGTGGTGCTGGTGGTGGATACGCGCCATGCCCGCCGCGCCGTGCGGCAGCTGCGCGAAGCCGAAAAGGCCGTGCGCCGCGTGATGATCGCGGGCGGCGGCAACATCGGCCTGCGCCTGGCGCGCGTGCTGGCCGAAGAAAACTACAGCGTGCGCATCATCGAGCGCGACCTCAAGCGCTGCGAATACCTGGCCACGCAGTTGCCCGACAGCGTGCTGGTGCTGCATGGCAGCGGCACCGACGAGGCGCTGCTGGAACGCGAGAACATCGAGGACATGGACACCTGGCTGGCGCTGACCAGCGACGACGAGGACAACATCATGTCGTCGCTGCTGGCCAAGCGGCTGGGCGCGCGCAAGGTGATCGCGCTGATCAACCGCCAGGCCTATGGCGAACTGATGCAGGGCAGCCATATCGACATCGCCGTGTCGCCGTCGCAGGCCACCATGAGCGAGTTGCTGCGCCACGTGCGGCGCGGCGACGTGGCCGCCGTGCACCGCCTGCGCCAGGGCGTGGCCGAGGCCCTGGAAGCCATCGCCCACGGCGACCGCTCCACCTCCAAGGTGGTGGGTCGGCGGGTGGGGGATATCAGCCTGCCCAAGGGGGCCAGCATCGGCGCCCTGGTGCGCGGAGACGAAATCATCCTGCCCGACGCCGATACCGTGATTGAAACCGACGATCACGTCATCGTTTTCGTGCCATCGCGCAAGCAGATGCCGCGTGTGGAAAAGCTGTTCCAAGTGTCGGCGTCGTTCTTCTGATGATCGCGCGCGCCCCTCTCCCCGGCGGGCCGAGGGCGGCCGGATAACTCCCATGAAGCGCGTCCTGGCCACCCTCCATATCCTGGGCCTGACCATGGTGATGTTCGCCCTCACCATGCTGATCCCGCTGGTGGTCGCCTATGTGGGCGGCGATGCGGCGCGCGACGCGTTCCTGCATGGCTTCCTGATCTCCATCGGCATCGGCGCCGTCCTGGCCGCGGCAACGCGGCGTTCGCGCAGCGAGCTGCGGCCCCGCGACGGGTTCGTGCTGGTGTCGGCGGTGTGGGCAGGGCTGCCGCTGTTGGCCGCCATCCCGCTTTTGATCTATTTTCACCGTGCCGGCCTGCCGCTGTCATTCACCGGGGCCTATTTCGAGGCCATGTCGGGGCTGACCACGACCGGCGCCACCGTGCTGACCAACCTGGATGCGTTGCCGGCCTCGATCAACCTGTGGCGCGCGACCCTCGTCTGGATCGGTGGCATGGGCATTCTGGTGCTGGCTGTGGCTATTCTGCCGTTGCTGGGCGTGGGGGGCCACCAGGTGGTGCGGGCCGAAACGCCCGGTCCCATGAAAGACGAACGGCTGACCCCGCGCATCGCCAGTACGGCCAAAGCCCTGTACGCGGTGTACTTCGCGTTTTCCATCCTGTGCCTGCTGGCATACCGGGCGGTGGGCCTGTCCTGGTTCGAGGCCTGGTGCCATATGGCCACCACCATGGGTCTGGGCGGGTTTTCCACCTGGGATGATGGTTTCGCGCACTTCGACTCGGTGGCGGTCGAAATGGTGGCCATGGTGTTCATGCTGATCGCCGGCATCAACTTCGCCACGCACTTCAATGCCTTCCGCCAGCGCAACCTGCGGGCCTACCTGCGCTGTCCCGAGGCCATCCCGTATCTGGTGATCGTGCTGGGCGTGGGCCTGGTGATTTCGGTGTTCCTGTACGTCAAGGGCGTCTACCAGGAACCCCTGGAAGCGCTGCGCTACGGTATGTTCAACACCATTTCCATGGCCACGACCACCGGCTACGCCAATACCGACTTCGCGCAGTGGCCGCTGTTTGCGCCGTTGACCATGCTGCTGCTGTCGGGCTTTGCCACGTCCGCAGGGTCGACCGGGGGCGGCATCAAGATGATCCGGGCGATTCTGCTGGTCAAGCAGGCACGCAACGAACTGGTAACAATGTTGCATCCTCACGCGGTCAGCCCGGTCCGGATCAACGGCCGCGCGGTCGAATCCCGGACCATGTCGTCGGTGCTGGCCTTCATGCTGTTCTACGGCCTGTCCATCGCCGTCTTCACCAGCCTGCTGCTCCTGTCCGGCCTGGACCCGATCACGGCCTTCTCGGCGGTTTTCGCCAGCGTCAACAACACTGGCCCCGGCCTGGGCCCCGTCGGCCCCATGGGCAACTTTGCGGTGCTGTCCGACTTCCAGATCTGGGTCTGCACATTCGCGATGCTGATCGGCCGGCTGGAGCTTCTGACCGTCCTGGTCCTCTTCACCCCCATCTTCTGGCGGAAGTAGGGGCCCCCACGCCGCACACGCTATGCGTGTTTGCTGCCCCCGCCCGGGGCTGCCCAGCCTTGGGGCGGCCCGGCGGCCGGGCGGCCATTCTAGTCTGTGAATTTGATGGGGGATAACCCTGATTAGGGTTATCCCATCCCGGCCGAAAAGCCCCGTCCAGACTGCGATTTCGGGCGTCGCGGGCCGGCGAGCCCCACCGATTCTAGGTTGTGAGCGCTTGCTCACTTTGCCTTATAGGGCAAAACCGATTGCTTCGCGATGTTGCACACAAATGTCACGATTTTCAATCGTTTTGCCACAAACATGCGGCTATTATGCGTTCACAAGCCGCCGTCTAGTGCCCCCCGGGAAGTTACCGGGCTTCAAGGTCGAACGGCGCACCCCCTCATCCATATCCGAAGGAGTCCGAGATGGAACAGATCCCGTTCATTTCGTCGGCCCCCAACACCCTGGGCATCGAACTCGAGCTGCAACTGATCGACCCCCGCAGTTTTGACCTTACCGCTGCATCAGACGAACTGCTGGCCCAAATGGCCAACCACCCGATTGCCGACCGCGTTAAACCGGAAATCACGCGGTCCATGATCGAACTGAATTCCTCGGTGCACGAGCACCCGATGGGCCTCCTGGCCGAAATGCGCGAAATGCGCGACGCCCTGGTTGAAGCGGCCGACGCCGTCGGCGTTTCCGTGGCGGGCGGTGGCGCCCACCCCTTCATGCGCTGGCAAGAGCGCTCCATCTCGGACACCCCGCGCTTCCAATACCTGGCAGAAATGTATGGTTACTTGGCGCGTCAATTTACGGTGTTCGGCCAACACATTCACCTGGGCGTGAAAAGCGGCGACGAAGCTATCAAACTGTTGCGCCGGTTGTCGCCCTATGTGCCTCACTTCATTGCGCTGTCGGCCTCGTCGCCGTACTGCGAGGGCGTGGATACCCTGTTCTCCTGCTCGCGCCTGAATGCGGTCAACAGCTTCCCGCTGGCCGGCCACATGCCGCCCGACGTCAAGGACTGGTACCAGTTCGAGGCCCATCTGTCGCAGCTCCGCGATTACGGACTGGCCGAGAGCATCAAGGACCTGTACTGGGACATCCGCCCCAAGCCCGAATTCGGCACGGTGGAAATCCGCGTCTGCGACACGCCGCTGACCGTGGAACGTGCCTGCCAGATCGCCGCGTTCGCCCAGGCCCTGTCGGTGCTGCTGATGCGCGAAGACGATCCCAGCGACAAGGCATGGCTGTCTTACCGCAGCAACCACTTCCAGGCTTGCCGCTTTGGCTTGCAGGGCAGCTACGTCACGCCGGACGGCCAGCGCCTGCGCCTGATGGACCACCTGCGCGCGCTGTTCCAGCGGCTGATGCCGGTGGCTGAAGAGCTGGGTACGGGCGACATGATCGCCGCGCTGCGCGACGAAGCCATGCGCAGCGGCAACGATGCGCGCTGGCTGCGCAGCCAGTTCCATCGCCTGCGCGATCTGCCGTTGGTGGTGGAATCGATGTCTCACGCCTGGCGCGGCGAGGCGCCGCCAGCCGCGGCGCCGGCCGAGCCGACCGCGGTGCTGCGGCGGCGTATCCGGGCCAACTCCGAGCCCATGCAGCCCCTATCGGCGTCGGAGCCGGGGGTAACGGCGCCGTTGCCCGAACGGTTGCACTAAGAAAAAAGGGGCTGCTAACCGCAGCCCTTTTTTTACGCCGTGTCAGGGCGTGCCGCGCTGGCGGCCGCCGATGGCGCTGACCGACAGCCGGGTTTCTCCAGCGATGCCGCGATGCGATGCGGCGCGCCATGCATGGCCATAGGCCACTTCGATGCTCAGGGCGATGACACCATCCGGCCGACGCTGGGATTCCAGCGCCGCGCACAGGCGTTCGCGCCATGCGCGGCCGGCCAAGCCCTTGCGGCGGCCTTCGGCGGGATTGCCGCCCAGGGCGCGCACGTCCTCCAGCAGCTTTTCCGGGCTGCGATAGGTCAGGGTCAGGATTTCCTGGTCCATCACTGGGTCCGCGAAGCCATTTTCCACCAGCAGATCGCCGAAATCGTGCATGTCCACGAACGCCGGCGTGGCGGTGCGCAGGCCGGCGTCGTCAAGCGCCCGGCGCAGTTCGCGCAGCGTGGCCGGCCCCAGACAGGAAAACATCGCCAGGCCGCCGACCTTCAGGATGCGGCGCCATTCGGCCAGCACGGCGTGGGGTTCCCGATGCCAGTGCATGGCCAGGTTCGACCACACCAGTTCCAGCGATTCGGGCGCCAGGCCGGTGGCGGCCAGGTCGGCGTTGACGAACTCGGTGGCTGGGCCGCGCCGCGCCAGTTTGCCGATCCAGGCGGACAGGCCGCCCGGGGTGTGGCGCTTGCGGGCGATGTCCAGCAGCGCCTCGCAGTTATCCAGCCCGGTGTAGGCGGCGTCCGCATAGCGTTCTCGCAGCAGGGCGAGGTTGTCGCCGGCGCCGCAGCCGGCGTCCAGCATGGCTTGCGGCTGCACGCGGATGTACTGCAGCCGGCCGAGCATGCGGCGGGCGACTTCGCCATACAGGAACTGGGCGTCGGACAGGTCGCCGCGGCGGGCGAACTGCCGCGGCACGTCGGCGGCGACGAGGGGGAGCGAGGGCGGGGTTGCGGGTGCTGGCAGAGACATTTCGGTCGCGCCCGGGCGTGCGCCGCGGGCGGATCATGATTTCATGGGGGATGACAGACATTATTGCGCATCCCGGCGGACGCCGCCGATTGTCCCTACTGGCCATGGGGCGGGGGCTGCTTGCCCGCGTGCCTTGCGATTGCCCGCTGTGCGGCGCGCGGGTACGGGGCGCCCGGTTGTGCGAAGGTTGCGAGGCGGACCTGGCTGGCGAACCCTCGCTGCCGCGTTGTCCGCGCTGCGCCTTGCGGCTGGGCTTGGCCGCGCCCCATTGCGCCGCCTGCCTGGGGCCGCCGCGGGCCTTTGCGCGCACCATTGCCGCCTTCGACTACGAGCCGCCGGCCGACACGCTGATCAGCCAGCTCAAGACCCAGTTGCGCCTGAGCGCCGCGCCGGTGCTGGCGCGGCTGTTGGCGCAGGCGGTACGGCGGCAAGGTCTGGCGCCGCACGGTCTGCTGCTGATCCCGGTGCCGTCCAGCCGGGCGTCGCTGCGCCGGCGCGGCATGAACCCGGCGGCCGAGATCGCGCGCGGCCTGTCGGCGCAATTGGCGTGGCCGCTGGCGTGTGCGGCACTCCGGCGGCGGCGGGACACGCCCAGGCAAACGGCGCTGGGGCGTCAGGCCCGGCTGCGGGGGGCGGCGGGGGTGTTCCATTGCGTCCGGGATTTGCCGGGGCGCCACGTCGGGCTGGTGGACGATGTCATGACTACCGGCAGCACGGCGGATGCGGCGGCGAGGGCGCTGTTGGCGGCGGGGGCTGTCAGTGTGACGGTGCTCGTGGCCGCGCGTACTCCGCAGGTGTCCTAGGGCCTGTGCGCGGCGCCTTCGAGTGCCAACGGGCCCTGCGGCAAATCGGCGACAATCCGCTATGCGCGGCCTCGTCGGCCGCAAGCCTTTCAACGTTTTCGGTCACACCGCATGTTCCACGTCATCCTCGTCTGCCCCGAGATTCCGCCCAATACGGGCAACGCTATCCGCCTGTGCGCCAATACGGGCGCGCAACTGCATCTGGTGCGCCCGCTGGGGTTCGAACTGGACGACGCCCGCATGCGGCGGGCGGGGCTGGACTATCACGAGTGGCAGCCGGTGCGGGTGCATGATTCCCTGCAAGAGGCGCTGGCGGATACGGGGGCGGCGCCTTCCCATATCTACGCGTTGACGACGCAGGCGCAGCGTAGCGTGGGCGATATCCGGTTCGAGCAGGGGGATGTGTTTGTGTTCGGGCGGGAGACTGCCGGGTTGTCTGAGGAACATCAGGCGATGTTTGCGCCGCAGCAGCGGTTGCGGTTGCCTATGCGGGCGGGGCAGCGGAGCTTGAATCTCTCTAATGCGGTGGCGGTGACTGTGTTTGAGGCTTGGAGGCAGCAGGGATATGAGGGTGGGGTTTAAGTTCTGATGAACTTATAGCGGTTTTTTTTTAGTTCTTTTGGGCGTTGCGGTTCTTGAGCCGCGCGTGGCGGGGCAGGCGGGTGAGGGCGGGGCTACGATTGCGGTCCGGAGCCTTCGCTCCGGACTTGCCTCGGCGGCCCCCCCTTTGTCATTCTCGTCCGCCTTCGGCTCCCTTCGAATTCCCTCGGGCGCATCTACACGCCCCGCCCTCACCTGCCTGCCCCGTCACGCGCTGTTGATGAGGCTTAGCGGCGGTCGCTGGGGCGAGCTTCTTGCTTGGCGTTCTGGCCAAGATTATTTGGTAGGTGCAGGAGGGGGCGGGGTCGCCAAAGCGGCCGCGCGGGCGGCCTTTTTTGGCGTTGGGGTGTCTTGCGGGCTGTGATGACGCTGCGCGCTGGTGGGCGTGTGGTGGCGGGGTTGCGCGCAGCGACCGGCTTGGGCCGGGTTTGGGTTTGGCCTTGGCTTTAGTCCAGCGACAAGTTCAGCTTTTGGATGACCTGGTCCCAGCGGGCCTTTTCGTCTTGGATTCGGACGGTCAGGGCTTCGGGGGTGGAGGCGGCGGGGGTGAAGTATTGCAGGGCCATCTGCTTGCGGACGGTGTCGCTGTTGATGATGCGGGTCAGTTCGCTGTTCAGGCGTTCGATGATGGGCATCGGGGTCTCGGCGGGGGCCAGGACCGCGTTCCAGGAGATGGCTTCGAAGTCGGGGTAGCCCTGCGAGGCCATGGTGGGGATGCCGGGCAGGGTGTCGCTGGGCTCAAGGCTGGTGACGGCCAGGACTTTGACTTTGCCGTCGCGGGTCTGGGGGATGGCGATGGCGGGGACCATGAAGCCGGCCTGGATGTCGCCCCCAATGATGGCGCTGATGACTTGCGGGAAGCCGGCGTAGGGGATGTGCGCCATGTCGATGCCGGCGCGTTCCTTGAACATTTCCATGGCCAGGTGGGCCGAGCTGCCGGGGCCGACGGAGCCGTAGTTCAGCGAGCTGCCGTGCTCCTTCACCATTTTGACGAAGTCCTGGACGTTGTTGACGTTCTTCAGGTTGCCGGGCACGGCCAGCACGTTGGGGCTGGTGCCGACCAGGGTCACGGGCGCCAGGTCGTTCAGCGGGTCGTAGCCCAGTGT
>JBEBOQ010000099.1:0-19326 GCA_040396375.1 Achromobacter xylosoxidans | reverse complement strand
TCAAGTTGAGAGACTCCAATCCAGGCGGACGAATAAGGAGAAAAGGGAAGCGCCCTTATTGGGCGAAGCTTGGCGGCGAAGTGCCTAGCGGACGTGTGCAGATTGGCAAAGCACACGGGGCGATTGTAGCCGATGCGGCGTTGCAGCACCTGCCGGATTTCCGGCGGAGGTATAACTGCGTAACAATTTGCAGGACCTATGTACGAAATAAGTGTAATCCCTAGGCTGTGCTCCCTATAATCCGAGCGCTTATCTCCCACATAAAGAAATAAAGGGTTGCTATGAAAAAGGCGGCAGTAGCGGGTTTGGTCGTTGCGTTGGGCGCAATCTGGACGGGCACGGCCTGGTACACCGGTCAGAAGGCCGAGGCGTTCGTCAAGCAATCGATCGAACAAGGCAACACCGAGCTGCAGAAGTTCGGTGAAAAGTGGGGCGTGACGCCCGTGATCGAACTGATGTCGTTCGAGCGCGGCGTGTTCTCGTCCACCGAGCGCTACCGCGTCAAGTTCGCCCTGCCCGCCAAGGATGGCAAGCCGGCCGAGGAACGCGAGATCCAGTTCGTCGAGCACCTGTCGCACGGCCCCTTCCCGTTCTCGAACCTGGCTTCGGGCAAGCTCGCGCCGGCGATGGTCGCCAGCCGCTTCCAGATCGAGGAAACGCCGGCGATCAAGGGCTGGTTCACCGCCACCAAGGGCGCCACGCCGCTGTCCGGCGCCTATAGCGTCAGCTACGGCAAGAACGTCACCGGCACCTTCAATCTGGCGCCGGCCGAAGCCTCGACCGACAAGACCAAGCTGACCTTCTCCGGCATGACCGGCGACGTCGACTTCGACACCAAGAGCAAGCACGGCGTCCTGGCGCTCAAGAGCGACAGCCTGACGCTGGCCGGTCCGGCCGGCGAGAGCGATATCGTCGGCATGGCGGTCAAGGGCATCACGCTCAACAGCGACCTGGCGCCGGGCAAGAACGACATGGCCATGGGCAGCCAGAAGCTGGTCCTCAAGGAATGGACCATCACGTCCAAGACCCAGCCGCCGGTGCTGCTCAAGGACACCAGCATCGCGGTGGACCTGGCCGAGGCCGATGCCGGCGTGAACGCCAAGATGGTGCTGGACTTCGGCATGATCAATGTCAAGGAAAAGGACATGGCGGGCCTGCAGCTGGCCATCGGCATGAAGAACATGGATCCCAAGGCGCTCAAGGCCCTGAACGACGTCTATGAAGCGTCGTCGCGCCGCATGATGCAAAGCGGCGACGACGAGGCCAAGCCCGAGTTCACGCCCGAAGAGCAGCAGATCCTGAAGACCAACGTCGAACTGCTGCTGGCCGGCAACCCCAGCCTGTCGGTGTCGCCGCTGCAGGTGCGCACCGCCAACGGCACCTCGACCTTCAACCTGGACGTGGACCTGGCCAAGCCGGCCTCGACCGACAAGCCGGCCAGCGACCTGGCCATGGAAGCCATCCGCAAGCTCAACGCCAAGCTGGTGCTGTCCAAGGCCAACGTGGCCGACCTGATGGCGATCGAGCCGCAGATGCGCGGCGTGCCGGCCGACCGTGCCGCCCAGACCGCCAAGGGCCAGGCCGAAATGGTCGGCACCATGGCGGTGGCGATGGGCGTGGCCAAGGCGGAAAACGACAACATCGTTTCCTACCTGAACTACGCCGACGGCCAGGTCGACTTCAATGGCAAGAAGATGCCGCTGCAACAGTTCGTGATGATGGTCATGAGCGGCGCGATGGGCGGCATGCGCTGAGGCGCGAACACGACTTCGGCGCTGGCATGATGCCGGCGCCCCATGCGGGCTGCGGCGCCGTCGGGCGCGGCAGCCCGTTTTTCATGCGCGGCGTATGCTGTCACGGATCCGGTCCGCGAGGCCGGATGGCATCGATGAACGCGGGAAGGACACCATGAGGAAATTTGCAGCCGTGGGTTGCGCCGTGCTGGCGCTGGGCGCGATCTGGACGGGCACGGCCTGGTACACCGGCAAGCAGCTGGAGGCGGAGCTGGGGCCGTTGGCTGAGATCACCAACCAGCAAGCGCAGCAGATCGGCTTGAACATGGATACGCCCCTGTCGTTCGAGCTGGTGTCGTTAGAGCGCGGCGTGTTTACTTCGCAGGCGCGCTACCGCCTCCTGGCCACCTCGCCGCGCAAGAATGGTCCGCCTGTCGAGCGCGACGTTCAGTTCGTGGCCTTCATCGACCATGGCCCCTTCCCGCTGTCACGGCTGTCGCAAGGCCATTTCCTGCCCGCGATGCTGGCGACCCGCGTCCAATTGGTGCAAACGCCGTCGACCGACGCATGGTTTGCCGCCGTCAAGGGGGCCGCGCCGGTGGTCGCCGAGGCCGTGGCGAGCTACAGCCGAGATGTGTCGGGCACCTTGCACGTGGCACCCGCCGAGTATTCAGAGGGTGGCACTATGCTTAGCTTCTCAGGCTTGACGGGGCAGGCCAGCATTGCCCCGGATGGCAGGCACACGGCGTTTTCGATAGCAGCGGGCCACTTGGATTCCGCCGAATCATTCGACAGGGACGGCTCGCCTCACACGCGCCGGCTGTCTTTGCAGGGGCTCACCCTTTCACATGACTCGACCCGGGCCGCCGACGGCGCAGTCACCAGTGGCACCCAGGCGGCGATCAAGCAGTGGACGGTGGAGATCGACGACGTGCCGGTGGCGCTGCGTGATCTGGCCTTGTCCGCGCAGGCCATCGGCAACGAAAGCGCCATGAACGGCAAGCTGGCTGTGCAGCTCGCGGGAATCGACGTGCAGGGCAAGCCGGTGGCCAGCGTCCGGTTGGCCGCCAATGCGGCGAACCTGGACCTGGTGTCGTTTCGGGCTTTTCACGGCACCATGGAGCACGTGGCAGGCAACGCTTCCACGGCCGAGAAGATCGAGGCCGGGACGCATGTGATCAAATTCCTGCTTGCCAAACCGGGCTTTTCGATCGAGCCGTTGCAGGTGGACACGGCCAGCGGCCCGGCGACCCTGCACTTGGACGTCGCGCTGGACGCGCCCACGCTCTGGAATCGTGCGCCGGCCGCCATCGTCAAGGAAGCCGTGAAGAAGCTTGATTTTCGGTTGAGTGTGCCCGTGGACAGTCTGGTCGATGTGCTTGCCGTGCGCGGGCAACTTGCAGGATTGCCTGAAGCTGCCGCGCGCGATGCCGCCCGGCAGCAGGCCGACGCCTTGGGCGACCGGTTCGTTCAAAGTCAGTGGGGGCGTCTGGAAGACGGCAAGCTGGTCGCCAACCTGAACTACCAGGGCAGCCAGGTGGATTTCAACGGCGAGCGCATGCCGGTCGAGACGCTGCTGGCCAAGTTGATGGCGCCTCGCTCGCGGTAAGGTGCGGCGGGCGCCCGCCTGTACAGACGTCCGAATTCAGGACGGCAAGGCCCCCGCGGCGACCTCGCCATTCCTCAGCACCGCCACATGGAAGCGCTTGTCCGCGGCTTTGACGATGTCTTCGGTGGGATCGCCCTGCACCAGCAGCAGATCAGCCACATTGCCGTCCACCACGGCGCCGTGCCGGTCCATGCCCATCAGGTCGTGGCCGCGCGAGGTGCCCGCGATCAACGCGTCCACCGGCGTCATGCCGAACTCGACCATGTAGGCCAGTTCCATGGCGTTGTCGCCGTGCAGGTTGAACGGCGTGCCGGCATCGGTGCCCAGCGCGATGCGCCCGCCCGCCTTGTAGTACATCTGGATGGATTCGCGGTGGCGTTGTTCCACCGCGCGGGCCTTTTCCACGGCGTAGGCCGGGATGCCGTTGTCGGCGTTGGCCACGATGTTGCGCACCGCGGCGATGGTGGGCACGAGATAGGTCTGGGCTTCCAGCATTTCGCGCAGGCAGTCTTCATCCATGAAGATGCCGTGCTCGATGGAGTCGATGCCCGCGCGCACCGCGTTCAGGATGCCCTGCGTGCCCTGCGCGTGGCTGGCCGTGCTTTTGCGAAAGCGCTTGGCCTCGTGCACGCCGGCCTTCATTTCGTCGAAGCTGTAGTGCGCGTCCATGGGGCTCACACCCGGCGTCATGACGCCGCCGGTGGCCATGATCTTGACCAGGTCGCAGCCGGCATGGACTTGCTCGCGCACCGCCTTGACCACTTCTTCGCAGCCGTCGGCCACTCGGCCGATGCGGTTGCCGTGTCCCCCCGTCATGCAGATGATACGGCCCGACGCCTTGATGGTCGGCCCGGGAAACACGCCGCGCGCGATTGCGTCGCGCACGCCGAACTCCAGGTAGTCCTTGCCGCCGCAATCGCGCAGCGCCGTGAAGCCGCCGCGCAGCGCGGCCTGCGCGTTCTCCAGCGCGGTCAGGGTGATCTGCGCCGGGCCCTGTTTCGACATCTGCGTCTGCGGGTCGGCGCCGCCGGTGTAGACCAGGTGCACGTGGCAGTCGGCCATGCCGGGCATCAGCGTCATGCCGCTGGTATCGACGCGTCGTCCGGCAAAGCCGTTGAATTCGGCCGCCGGCGCCACCCGCGTGACCTGCTTGCCCTCGACCAGCACGCCGTGGCCCGGCAGGATCCCGCCACGTCCATCGAACACCTTGCCGCCGATGAACAGGGTCTGTGGCAACGCACTCATGTCTCGCTCCTTGTCGTGTGGGTGGGGTTCAGCCCGCCACCTCCAGGCCCTCGCGGGACATGGACTGCAAGCGGGGCATCAGCCCCAGCAGGTGCTGGCTGTAGGGATGCTGCGGATGCTCGAACAACGCTTCGGTGTCCGCCACTTCCAGCAATTCGCCGTAGCGCATCACGCCGACGCGGTCGCACATCTGGCGGATGACGGGCAGGTCGTGGCTGATGAACAGCATGGTCAGGCCCAGTTGTTCCTGCAGGTCCTTGAGCAGGTTCAGGATCTGCGCCTGGATCGATACGTCCAGCGCCGAAGTGGGTTCGTCGCAGATCAGGAAGCGCGGCCGCGTGGCCAACGCCCGGGCGATGCAGATGCGCTGGCGCTGGCCGCCGGAGAACTCGTGCGGGAAGCGCTCGGCGGCGCGCTCGCCCAGTCCGACCACGTCGAGCAGGTCGGCCACCACGCGGCGCGTTTCGGCCTCGCTGGCCGCCAGTTTGTGGAAGCGGATCGGCTCGGCCACGATGTCCAGCACCCGCATGCGCGGGTTGAGCGACGAGAACGGATCCTGGAAGATCATCTGGATCTGGCGCCGGAACGGGTTGAGCTGCTTCTCGCCCTTGAGCGCGGTCAGGTCGGTGCCGCCGAACGTGACCGAGCCGGCGCTGGGCGTATACAGGCCCGAGATCAGCCGCGCCACGGTCGACTTGCCCGAGCCGGATTCGCCCACCAGGCCGAACACCTCGCCTTCGCCAATCGAGAAATTGACGCGCTTGACCGCATCCAGCGTGCGCTGGTTGCGCTTGAGCAGTGCGCTCTTCAGCACGAAGCGCATGGACAGGTCCTGGACCTGCACCAGCGGGCCGCCCGTAGCCGCACCGAAGTCGCGCCGCTGGCCCAGCCAGTGCGTTGCCAGGTCCAGCGGCTTGGCCGGCGTCTTCACGTCTTCGATGTAGGTGACCAGCGGAAAGCGCTTGAGCTTGATGTCCGGCCGGGGCACGGCCGAGATCAGGCTGCGGGTATAGGGATGATCGGGGTCGCCCAGGATCTTGGCGGTAGGGCCTTGTTCGACCAGCTTGCCGTGGTACAGCACGGCTACCCGGTCGGTCACGTCGGCAATCACCCCCATGTCGTGGGTGATGATGATCATGCCCACCTGTTCCTGGCGGCAGAGCTTTTTCAAGAGGTCCAGGATCTGCGCCTGGATGGACACATCCAGGGCCGTGGTGGGCTCGTCGGCGATGATCACTTCGGGCTCGCAGCACAGCGCCAGCGCGATCACTACCCGCTGGCGCATGCCGCCGGAGAACTGGTGCGGGTACTGCTGCACGCGCAGCTCCGGCTGGTCGATGCCGACTTGCACCAGCAATTGCACCGCGCGTTTCTTGGCCGCGGCGTGCGACAGATCCAGGTGCACCTGCATGGTTTCGACCAACTGGCTTTCCACGGTTTGCAGCGGATCCAGCGAGGTCAGCGGGTCCTGGAAAATCATGCCGATGCGGCGGCCGCGCACCTTGCGCTGTTGCGCGGGGGTGAGCGTGTCGATGCGTTCGCCGTTCAGCAGCACCGCGCCGCCGGCCAGTCGGCCGGGCGCTTCCAGCAGACCGATCACCGCGTTGCCGATGGTGGACTTGCCGGCGCCGGATTCGCCGACCACGCCCAGGATTTCGCCTTTTTCCAGCGACAGCGATACACCGTCCACGGCGACCAGGGTGCCGCGGCGGCTGGGGAATTCGATGCGGATATCTTCGATGTTGAGCAGGGCCATGACGTCCTCAGCGCAGCTTGGGGTTGAGCGCGTCGCGCAGCCAGTCGCCCAGCAGATTGACCGACAGCACCAGCGCCACCAGCGCGATGCCGGGGAAGATGGAAATCCACCACATGCCGGAGAACAGGTAGCTGTTGCCGATGCGGATCAGCGTGCCCAGTGATGGCGCGGTGGGCGGCAAGCCCACGCCCAGGAACGACAACGTGGCTTCGGTGATGATGGCGATGGCCAGGTGAATGGTGGCAATGACCAGCACCGGGCCCATGACGTTGGGCAGGATGTGCCGGCGCAGGATGGTGAAGGGACCGATGCCGATGAGCCGCGCTGCCTGTACGTATTCCTTGTTGCGTTCCACCAGCGTGGAGCCGCGCACGGTGCGCGCGTACTGGACCCAGCCGGAGATGCCGATGGCGAAGATCAGCACATAGAGCGCCAGTTGGTCGTGCATGTCGCGCGGCAACACGCCGCGGGCCACGCCGTCGATCAGCAACGCCACCAGGATGGCGGGAAACGACAGCTGCACGTCGGCGATGCGCATGATGAAGCTGTCCACGCGGCCGCCTGCGTAGCCGCTGATCAGCCCCAATGTAACGCCCAGCACCATCGAGAACAGCACCGAGGCGAAGCCCACCAGCAACGACACCCGCGAGCCGTACATCACGGCCGACAGGATGTCGCGGCCCTGGTCGTCGGTGCCCAGCAGGAAATCCGGGCTGCCGCCCTCTTCCCAGGCGGGCGGCGTGTTGGCGTCCATGATGTTCACGGAGGCCAGATCGAACGGGTTGTGGGGCGCGATAAGAGGCGCACCCAGCGCGCCCAGCAGGATGACCAGCGTGACGGCGGCGGCGATGATGGCGCCTGGCGAGCGTTTGAAGCTGTGCCAAAGGTCGCTGTCGGCGGCGCGCGCGAAAAAGGGAGTGATGCGGGCAATCATGTGGGGTCCCTTATTTGCTCTGCACGCGCAGGCGCGGGTCGACGGCGAAATACAGCAGATCGACGACCAGGTTGATGACGACGAACATGAAAGCGATCAGCACCAGGTAGGCGGCCATCACCGGGATATCAACCATGCTGATGGCCTGAATGAACAAGAGGCCCATGCCGGGCCACTGGAACACGGTCTCGGTGATGATGGCGAAGGCGATGATGGAACCCAGCTGCAGGCCGGTGATGGTGATGACGGGCACCATGGTGTTCTTGAGCGCGTGGCGGAAATTGATGAGCCGTTCCGGCAGGCCGCGGGCGCGTGCGAACTTGATGAAGTCGGCGCGCAGCACCTCCAGCATCTCGGCCCGCACCAGCCGCATGATGAGCGTCATCTGGAACAGCGCCAGCGTGATGGCAGGCATGATCAGCGCCAGCAGGCCGGACTTGGTCAGAAAGCCCGTGGTCCACCAGCCCAGTTCGACCACGTCGCCGCGGCCGAAGCTGGGCAGCCATCGCAGTTGCACCCCAAAGAACAGGATTAGCAAAATGCCGATCAGGAAGGTCGGCAAGGAAATACCGATGAGCGAGACGGCCATGAAGGCCTTGGACAGCACGCCGTGGCGCTTGAGCGCGGTGTAGATACCCATGGGGATGCCCAGCGCCAACGCCATCACGGCGGACACGAAGGACAGTTCCAGCGTGGCGGGCATGCGTTCTTCCAGCAGTTCGCTGACCGGCCGGCGGTGTCGGTACGAAATGCCGAAGTCGCCGCGCACCGCGTTGGCGACGAAATGTGCGTACTGCACCACGAACGGGTCATTCAGGCCCAGCTGTTCACGCAGTTGATCGCGCTGTTCGGGCGTGGTGTCCTGGCCCACCATGCTGGCGATCGGGTCGCCGACATAGCGGAACATGGAGAACGCGATCAGCGCCACCGTCAACATCACCAGCACCGACTGGATAAGCCGTTGCGCAATAAAGGAAAGCATTATCGGGAGCCCTCGTTTGCAGATGACGCCGGGCCGCGTTTCCGTTGCAAGCGGGAAGCGGGGCTGGGCCGGGCGCGCCCGGACGGCTTGCGCCATCCGGGGCTCACATCGTCAGGGATTTACGGCAGGACGACGTCGCGCAGGTCGAGCACGTCGTCGGCGCGCTGGATGACCTTGATGTTGTCCTTCACGCCCCAGGACATGGGCTGCTGGTGCAGCGGCAGGTAGCCGAAGTCGCTGCGCACGATGCCGAAGGCTTCCTTGATCATCGCGTTGCGCTTGGCCTGGTCGGTCTCGACGCCGATCTTGGCGGTGAGTTCGTCGACCTTCTTGTTGCAGTAGCCGCCCAGGTTGAACTGGCCCGCCGCCGTCTTGGCGTCGCGGCACGCGGCCAGGTTCAGCAGCGTGTTGTGCGCGTCGGTGGAGCTGGGCGTCCAACCCAGCATGTACATGCTGGTCTGGTTGCCGGCCTGCAGCAGGATCTTGCCGAAGTACTTGGACTTGGTCTGCGCCAGCAGGTTGATCTTGATGCCCACGCGCGCCAGCATGCCGGCGACCGCCTGGCAGACCTTTTCGTCATTGACGTAGCGGTCGTTCGGGCAGTCCATGGTGACGGAGAAGCCCTTGGGGTAGCCCGCTTCGGCCAGCAGCTTCTTGGCGCGTTCGGGGTCCGGCTTGTAGGGGGCGCCGAACGATTCGTCGTAGCCGTTGATGGCGGTGGCGATCAGCGAGCCCAGCGGCTTGGCCGCGTTGCGCATGATCTTTTCGTTGATGGCCTTGGTGTCCACGGCCAGCACCACCGCTTCGCGCACCTTGGGATCCTTGAAGGGGTTCTTGCCCTTCACGTCCGAGAACAGCAGTTCGTCGCGGTCCTGGTCCATGCCGATGAAGATGGCGCGGGCTTCGGGCGCGGTCAGCGGCTTGACGCCCTTGGCGTCTTCCAGGCGCTTCCAGTCCTGCACCGGCACCGGCTGCACCAGGTCCATCTCGCCGGAGATCAGCGCCGCGACGCGGGTGGCTTCCTGCGTGATCGGCTGGAAGATGACCTCGTCCACGTTGGTCTTGATGTTCTTGTTCCAGTAGCCGTCGTAGCGCTTGAGCACCGTCTTCACGTCGGGCTGGCGCGAGACCAGCATGAAGGGGCCGGTGCCGTTGGCGTTGAGGTTGGCGTAGTTGCCCTGGTTGTCGCCCTTGACGTTGGTGGCTTCGGTGGTCTTGTTCTTTTCCGACCACGACTTGCTCATGATGTACAGGAACACCCATTCGCGCGGCAGGATCGGGTTGGGCGTGGGCGTGGTGACTTCGATGGTGTAGTCGTCGATCTTCTTGATGTCGGATGCCTTGGCGCCGTAGCCCTTCATGTCGGAGCCGGGCGTGAGGCTGCGCTTCCAGGAGAAGATGACGTCATCGGCCGTGAATGGCGAGCCGTCATGGAACTTCACGCCTTTGCGCAGCTTGAAGACCCATTTGGTGGGCTCCGGGTTTTCCCAGCTTTCCGCCAGCAGCGGCGTCAGTTTCAGGTTGCCGTCGTAGCCGGCCAGCGTTTCGTAGATGTTGCCCTGGAAACCCAATGTGAAGGTTTCGTTCAGCGCCATCGGATCCATCGATGTGGCATCGCCTTGGTAGGACCAATGGAAGGTCTTGGCGGCCGCGCCGGCGCTGAATGCCAACGAGGCAGTCAGTGCAGCTGCCAGCGCCACTTGTTTGACGTGGGGAAAAGTACGCATAGCCCTCATGCTCCGTAATGCGCGGATAGCGCGACAGAAGTGATAGGGCCCTGGCCCCACGGGGAGCCGGGGCATGGCGTTGCTGCTTACGACGAAAGGCGGTTCACGGTAGATCCAACCCCTTGTGATTGTCATTGGCCGGGACGGACCGCACCGATGCAGAACGAATCTTATAGACGCATTCGTTTAAGCGTCAATCGGTTTGGATTGGGGTTAGTACTTGCTTGCTTCAAGTCCTGAATGGTGCGTTTTGCAAGCGCCCCGGGGCGCGCGGCGTCAGTGCGCCGGGGCGGGTTCCGATGCAAGGGTTTTCGCCAAGTCGCGCACCACTTGTTTGCGGCGTTCGCTGTCTTCGTGGCCTTTGGCCAGCGCTGACCATTCGGGCCGGCTGCGAGCTTCTTTGAGCGCTTCGGGCAAGGGGCCGCTGCGCAGCGATTCGTCATCGGGGCGGTCCAGCCGCAGCGGGTCGCGGGCGGCGTGGCCGCGGCGCTCCAGTGCGTCGATCAATTGGCGTTGACGCAGCGCCAACAAGCGCAGCACGGCGTCGTCCACGCTGATTTCGCGCCAGCCGCGCAGCTTGCCCGCGACGCGCTTGCCCAGCTTTTCAACGCCCTGCCACAAGCCGCCGGCCGCGGCGCCGATCAGCATGCCGGTGCCCAGGCTCAGGCCCGCGCTGAGCAGGTCCACGGCGGCGCCGGCCATGGCGCCGGCCGCGGCGCCCATGCCCACCTGCACACCCATGTCCTTGAGCGCTTGCGGATGGAACAGGTCCATGCCCCAGCGTTCGCCTTGCAGCGGCAATGCATCGTCCGCAAAGTCGGACGCGCGAAAGTTGTACAGCGCGAGCAATGCGGTGACGCAGGCTTGTTCACGCTGACGCACCTGCTCGCGCAGGCGCTGTGAGGCCACGGTTAGCGCGGCCTCGTCGCCTGCGCTGGTGACATGCAGCGCGGCCACGTCGACCAGCAGATCAGCCAGCAGTTCGTATGCGGCCGCATGGCGTTCGCGGCGTTGGCGCGCTAGGCTGTCGGCCAGCCGCGCCAGCGTGTCGGCGTGGCGGTCCAGCAGCACGCCGAGCTTGGCGTAGAGCTGCTGTTCGCCATCCAGTGGCGGCGCGACGGTATCGAATTCGACGGCGGCGTGCAGCCCCAGCCGCGCCAGGGCATCGCGCCATTCGCCGGCGCGGTGGGCCGGCGCATTGACGAAGTTCAGCACCGGCAGCAAAGGGCGGCCGCAAGCAGCCAGGATGGCGAGTTCATCGCGATGCTTGCCCAGCACCGGATCGCGCGCGTCGATGACGTACAGCGCGGCATCGCAGTCCAGCATTTTCTTCAGGACGCGCGCTTCCTGCTCGTAGCGGCCGTGGGCTTCCGGCGTATCCAGGAAGCGGCGTATCCGCGCCGGCCCGTCCAGCCGTTCGTCCGGACGCGCCAGGCGCTCCAGGTATTCGAGCAAGGCGATGCTGTCTTCCATGCCGGGCGTGTCGAACCATTCCAGCACGGCGCGGCCTTCCAGCCGCAGGCGCGCGCCTTCGACGTGGCGGGTCGTGCCGGGGCGGTCGGCCACTTCGCCGAACGTGGTGTCGCGCGTCAGCGTGCGCAGCAGGGACGTCTTGCCGGTGTTGGTGTGGCCCACCACTGCGACGCCGATGACGGTGTCATGCATGGCCGTTCTCCAGCCAGGCCAGCGGCGCACCGCCGATCCCGATGATGGCGCCGGCATCCAGCCCCAGGGCGGCCAAGCGTTCGCGCCAGAGCGGTTCGCGTGTATCGGCGCCGTCCGGCGCCACCAGCCAGACGCGGGTGTGGCCGGCATGCGCCGCCAAGTCCGCGATCAGCGCCAGGGTGCCGCGGTCGGGGGTTTGCCGCGCGTCGCAGGCGATCAGCAGGCGCGAGGCAGCGGCCTGCGCCAAGGCGTCCAGCAGGCGGTTGCGCTGTTCGCGCGTATCAAGGTTGCCGGCATCAAGGATGCTGGGCGGCAGGCTGGTCGGGGGCCAGTGCAGGTCCGGCGGTAACTCCAGGCCCAGCAGCACGGGTTGGCCTCCCAGTGCCAACGGCGCAGATGGCGCCACGCGCGGTTCGTGCAGCGGATCCACCGGCCGGTCGATGCCGGTGGACTGCGCGGGCGGCTCCAACCGGTCGCGCAGCGCCGCATAGCCCGCCAGCGTGGGGTCGATGGCCAGCGCGCCCAACGCGTGTCGGCTGACGGCCAGGCAGGCCAGCCAGGCAACCAGGCGCGGCAAGATGCCGTACACCACCACCACACCGATCAGCCACAGCGACCACTGCACCTGCGCGTTGGCGGTCAGCACCTGGACGCCGTCGCTGGCCCGCACCATGGCGGCATCGGGTAGCGGAAAGCCCAGCAGCGACGGCAGCCAGCCGACGGCCTGCGTCAACCAGACGAACGTATCCGGCGCCAGCAGCGTGGTGGCCCAGATGAAGCGGTAGCTGGCGGTGGACAGCAGCACCAGCAGGGTTGCCAGCGCCGCGCTCAACCCGGCCAGCCACAGGCCATGGCTGACGGCGCCAAACAGCCCGCGTAGCGCGCCGGCGCGGGCCAGCAGGTTCAGGAAGGCTTGCGGCACCAGCGCGCTGTCGGGGCCGCGCGCCAGCTTGCGGGTGGCCCACAGCCACAGCCGTCCTAGCGGTGTCATGGCCGCGGGCCGCAGCAGAAAACTGGCCAACCACAAGATGAAGGTCAGGGCGTGCAAGCCGAGCAAGGCGCCCAGCGCCCACAGCACATTGACGGGACGCGTCCCGTCGCCCAAGGCGCCCGCAGCGACCCCAACGCCGGACACCAGCGCCAGCAGCAGCAACACGGCCAGCACGGCCAGCGCGCTGCGGCGCCAGCCGTCCACCAGCGGGATCAGGTTTTCGCGTTGGGCCAGCAGTTGGGCGCGGGCCAGGATGCGGGCCGGCAGATCGGCGTCCAGTTGGCGCACCTGCCGCACCGCGCTGGCGTCTTCCAGCGGACCCCAGTGCGCTTCGCGCAGCCGGATCAACTCGGCCAGCCAATGGGCGCGCAAAGGCGGCTGGCGGGTGGCGTCGAGGGCGGAGGGAAGGTCGCGAGAGGTCTGCGAGGGCATCGCGGGCGGGACAGGCGATCAGGCCGCGAAGGGCGATGCGCCATTGTAGACCGCCAGAGCGGGGCGGCCGGCGGCCGTGGCACAGCTGGGTGGCAAGTGCTCAGTGCCGGCGACGGGCGGCGCGGTACTGGCCCGGCGTGACGCCGATGGCGTCGCGGAACACGCGCGACAGGTGGCTGGCGTTGCCGAAGCCCGAGGCCTGTGCGATGCCGGCCAGGTCTCCCTTGCCCGCGGCCAGGAGGCCGCGCGCGTGCGCCAGGCGCCGGGCGCGCACCCAGGCATGCGGCGGTTCGCCGAAAGAGGTGTGGAACATGCGGGCGAAGTGATAGGTGGACAGCGCGGCTACGCCGGCCAGTTGGTCCAGGGTCAACGGATCGGCCAGGTGCGCGTCGATGTAATCCATGATGCGCCGCCGCACGGCGGGGGCCAGGCCGCCGCGCGCGGGGGCGCTGGCTTTGCGCGACACGCCCTGGTTCAGCAGATGGTGCAGCACCGTTTCGGCTGCGCTGCTGGCCGCGAGCCGGTCGGCAGGCGCATTCCAGTCGGTGCCCAAGAGGGCCTGGCAGACATCGGTCAGCGAGTCGTCCTGGATGTAGGTGCGGTCGCGCAATTCCAGCGCGCGCGGTTCGCAGTCCAGCCGCATCACGGCTTCGCGCGCCAGGCGTTCCGGGGCAATGTACAGATGCAGGAAATGCACGGTGTCGTTCATGCACCAGCGCGAATAGTGCTCGGCGGGCAGGACGCAGAATTTACCGGCGCCGCCGTGCAGCTGGTGGCCGACGCGGAAGGACTTTTCGCCGCCATGCAGGTACAGCGACAACGTGTGATGCCCCGGCATGTCGTAGCCAAGCGTCTCGTGGGCGCTGCGGCCCCATTGCGAGATGGCGATGCCGTCGCCCAGCGCGGCCGCGCGTTCCATCGTGGCGGTGGACGCGGACAAGGTGCGAAAGACGGAGAAGTCGGACGGAGCCGAAGCGGTGGTGCCCATGGAACTGAAATGCTACTGCGATCCACGTGCGCGCGGCGCGCGCGGGTGCAGAAAAACAGCAAGAACCGGCAATTTTTGGGGATTAGTCCGAGGCAGACTGGACCTTGCCGCCCGGGGTTTTCGGCGGTCCTGATCTTCATGTCTTTTTCTGCCCTGCGGGGTGTCTCAAAGTGAACCTATTCCTGTATTTCCTGACCGTCGTCATCTGGGGCACCACCTGGATCGCCATCAAGCTGCAGCTTGGGGTGGTGGCGATTCCCGTGTCCATCTTCTACCGCTTTGCGCTGGCCGGCCTGGTGCTGTTCGCCGCGTTGCTGCTGACCCGCAAATTGCAACGCCTGGATCGCCGCGGGCATGCGTTGTGCCTGGGCCAGGGGCTGTGCCTGTTCTGCCTGAACTTCCTGTGCTTCTACACGGCCACGCAGTGGATTCCGAGCGGCCTGGTGTCGGTGGTGTTCTCGGCCGCCACGCTGTGGAACGCGTTGAACGCACGGCTGTGGTTCGGCACCCGCGTTGCGCCCCGCGTCATGGTGGCGGGCCTGGTGGGATTTTGCGGCCTCGTGCTGTTGTTCTGGCAGGAACTGGCGGGGCAGCAGGCCAGCCACGAAACCCTGCTGGGCCTGGGGTTCGCGCTGCTCGGCACATTCTGCTTTTCCACCGGCAACATGCTGTCGTCGCTGCAACAGCGCGCGGGTATCCGGCCGTTGACCGGCAACGCCTATAGCATGCTGTACGGCGCCGGGGTGCTGCTGGCCGGTTGTGCGGTGGCCGGCGTGCCGTTCGGTTTCGACACCTCCACGGCCTACGTAGGCGCCCTGCTCTATCTGGCGATTCCGGGGTCGGTGATCGGCTTCACGGCCTACCTGACGCTGGTTGGGCGGATGGGGCCGGCGCGCGCGGCCTATTGCACGGTGTTGTTTCCGGTAGTGGCGCTGAGCGTGTCCACCTTTGCCGAGGGCTACCAGTGGACACCGGGCGCGCTGATGGGGCTGGCGCTGGTCATGTTTGGCAACCTGCTCGTCTTCACGAAGTGGTCGCCGTTCACGCGCCGGGCGGTGGCCTGACGCCGGCCGGCCCTATCGCCCCGGTACGGCCCTATTTGCCTTGACGCGCCAACGCGCGCAACGCTTGCAGCAGCTGGTCGACCTCGTCGTCGCTGGTCATGTAGCTGACCGACGCGCGCGCGATCTGCATCAGGCCGCGCGCGTTCATGTCCAGCGGCGTATAGGGCACGCCGTTGCTGCCAATGACGATGCCCTGCGCCGCCAGGGCGCGCTGCACGATGGGCGCGTCCTGACCCGCCAGATTGAAAGCCACCAGCCCGGAACGTTCGCGCCCCTGGTCCAGCACCTCGATGCCGGGGATGGCAGTCAGTTCCGCGCGCAATGCCTGGGCGGTGGCGTCGACCCGGGCGCGGATGGCGTCCAGGCCGATGTCCAGCGCTTCCTGCAGCGCATTGGCCAAGCCGCAGCGCAGCGCCAGCGAGGCCTCGGCGGATTCGAAGCGCGCCGCGTCGGCGCGCAGCCTGGGCTGGCCGTCGGCGTCCAGCGGGGCAGAATAGGTGTCCACGAAAGCAGGCGTCAGTTGCGGCAGGAAATCGCGCCGCACGTACAACAGGCCAGTGCCGCGGGGCCCGCGCAGCGCCTTGCGTCCTGCGCCGCTCAGTATGTCGCAGCCGACCTCGGCCACGTCCACCGGCAATTGCCCCACGGCCTGTGCCGCGTCCACGAAGTACGGCACGCCGGCTGCCCGCGCGATGCGGCCGATGGCGGCGGCGGGATTGATCAGGCCGCCGTTGGCGGGCAGCCAGGTCAGCGCGATCAGGCGCACCCGCGCATCCAGCATGGCTTGCAGCGCGGCCGGATCGACGCAGCCGCTGTCGTCCGACGGAATCGTTTCTATCGACACGTTCACGCCGCGCGTGGCCAGGCGCATCGCCGCCAGATTGCCGCCCCATTCATGGCGACCGACCAGGATGCGGTCGCCGTCGCGCCAGGGGCCCAGCGCCGCGAGGGCCGCGCCCCAGCCGGGCGAATTGCCGCCCGTCAGGGCGATTTCATCGGGCTGCGCGTTGAGCAACTGGGCGGCCAGGCTGCGGGCCTTGTCGGTCAGGGCGCGCGCGGCGACGCCCGCTTCCATCGGCCCTTGCTCGGCCTCGCGCCACAGGTGGGCCTGGACGGCGTCCAGCGTGGCGGCGGACGGCAGCGACGCACCCGCATGGTTGAAGTGGACCGTGGTGCGCGTGCCGGGCGTAGCGGCGCGTAGCGCCTGGAGGGCGGCGGGATTCAGGGCGGCGGTGGACATGGTAGTTCCGGGTTGGCGCGCCGGACCGTCGCCCGGCACTACGGGATCAGGCAGGGGTCAGCGCGACGACCGCTTCGACTTCCACGGCGACGCCTTGCGGCAACGACGCCACGCCGACCGCGCTGCGCGCATGGCGGCCGGCATCGCCGAACACCTCGACCATCAGGTCCGATGCCCCATTGGCGACCGCGCTCTGGCGGTTGAAATCCGGCGTGCTGGCCACGAACACGCCCAAGCGCACCACGCGTGCTACGCGGTCGAGCCGGTCGCCGGTGGCGGCGGCGATCTGCGACAGGATGCCCAGCCCCGATAGGCGCGCGGCGGCGACGCCGTCTTCATCGGATACCTGGTTGCCCAATTGGCCCAGGAAGGCGGCCTTGCCGCCCTGGCGCGAGATCTGGCCCGAGATGTAGAGCAGGTTGCCTTCCTGGACGAAGGGGACGTAATTGGCAGCGGGCGAGGCTGCGGCTTCCAGCGTCAGGCCAAGTTCGGCCACGCGGCCGGAGATCGAACGGGTCATGGGGGTCACCTGTGAAACGGAAAAGGGAAAAGACACCCCCCGATGCTATCGGCCAGGGCCGGCGCTGACCAATCAATTCTTGCCAGGTACATATGAGTAAAACTAATGCGTTCAGTCCGACGCCGCCGCCTGCGTCAGCCACGCATGGAACGCCTGCGCCGCTTCGCTTGTCTTGCCGCGGGCGCTGACGAACCACCAGCCGATGCGGGCGTCGTCCAATGTGGTGCCCGGCAAGGCCTCGACCAAGGCGCCGCTGGCCAACTGGGCGGCGATCATCCGGTGGCGGCCCATCGCCAGGCCCTGCCCGGCCAGCGCCGCCTCCACCACGATGTTGTAGTCGTGCAGGTGTACGGTCTGGGCGCGCTCCAGGTCCAGACCGTAGCGGCGCGCCCAGGTGTCCCATTCGAACGGGTGCTGAGTATGCGAGGCCAGGAGCGGGTAGCGCAGCAGGTCTTGCAGTGTGCGAGGGCGCCGTTTACCTGCCACCAGCGAGGGCGCGCAGACCACCGATAGCCGCTCGGGCATGAGCCGGCGTGCCCGCACGCCGGGCCAGGTGCCGCGGCCGTAGCGGATGGCTACGTCCACGTCGCCCGCTGCCACGTCGGCCAGGCCGATGTCGGGCAGCAACTGCAGGTCGATATCGGGATGCGTGGCGGCAAAGTCGGGCAACCGCGGCGCCAGCCAGCGCGTGGCGAACGAGGCCAACAGGCCCACCTTGAGCACATGGCGCGCGACGGCAGGCGCCCGCACCGCCTCGGTGCCCTGGCGCAGCAGCTCAAAGGCCGCGTGCACCCGTTCGTAGTAGGCCTGCCCAGCCGGTGTGAGCGCCACGGCGCGGGTGCGGCGCTCGAACAGCGCCACGCCCAGTTCTGATTCCAGCCGCTGGATGTGGTGGCTGATGGCGCTTTGGGTGACGAATAGTTCTTCCCCCGCCAGGCTGAAGCTCAGGCGCCGCGCGGCCGCTTCAAAGGCGCGCAGCGAGACCAGGGCGGGCAAGGAGCGATGGGAGCGCATGGGGCGGCAAGGTGGAACCAGGGATGCGCGTCATCCTACGCTGGGTGGCGCCCGCAATGCAAAACAGAATGCAGCCACCGAAGTGCGCCAGGCCCCGCGAAAATGCGACGCGGCGGCGGAAATGCCACGCGCAAGCAGAAATGCCACGCGCAAGCAGAAATGCAAAAGGCCCGCAAACAAGTTGCGGGCCCTTCAGTACTGCATTCTTTGGCTCCCCGAGCTGGGCTCGAACCAGCGACCTGCGGATTAACAGTCCGTCGCTCTACCGACTGAGCTATCGGGGAACAGGTAGAGGGGCCGAATTATGCACAAATTTTGCGGGGAATGCAAAACGGGTGGGCAAGGCGCCGGGTTATTGCCCGTCTGTGACAGGCCGATCCCTTATCATGGCACCCAGAAGGTTCGCGACCTCTCTCGTTTTTTTTGGGTTCACACATGTCTTCGTTCGACATTCAATTGCTGCTTACCGCGCTGGTAAGCGTCTTGGTGCTGGTCGCGCTGATCGTTTCGCGCATCCGCATGCACCCGTTGCTGGCGCTCCTGATCGTTTCCCTGGGCGTGGGTTTTGCCACTGGCATGGAACCCACGGCCATCGTCAAAAGCCTGACCGACGGCGCGGGCAAGACCCTGGGCGCAGTCGGCGTGGTGATCGCGCTGGGCGCCATGCTGGGCAAGATCCTGGCCGATTCCGGCACCACCGAGCGCCTGGCCAGCGCCATCCTGCGCCACACCTCTCCCCGCACCATCCCGTGGGCCATGACCCTGGTGGCTTTCGTCATCGGCATTCCCATGTTCTTCGAAGTGGGCCTGGTGGTCATGCTGCCGCTGATCTTCAGCGTGGCGCGCAAGCTCGAAGGCCAGGAACGCTTCAAAGGCTCGGCCTACGTCTACGTGGGCGTGCCGGTAATTTCGGCCCTGGCGGCCATGCATGGCATGGTGCCGCCCCACCCGGGTCCGCTGACCGCGATCGCCAGCCTGAAGACCACGGTCGGCCCGACCATGATCTACGGCTTCATCGCCGCGCTGCCGGCCATGATCCTGGGCGGCCCCCTGTATGGCGCCTTCATCGCGCCGCGCATGACCACCCGCCCCGACGACGCCCTCCTCGAGCAGTTCACGACCCCGCAGGACGCCGCTGGCGGCCGCGGGGACGCAGGCATAGGCCTGGGCGTGCTGGCGGCGCTGCTGCCCGCGCTGCTGATGCTGGTGCATGCCGTGGCCGAAATGCTGCTGCCCAAGGAATCGGGCGTGCTGCACGTTGCAGCGTTCTTGGGCAATCCCTTGGTCGCCATGCTGCTGGGTGTGCTGTTCGCGACGGTCACGCTGGCCTTGCCGCGAGGCGGCGATGCGGAAAAGCTGCGCGATTCGCTGGGCAAGAGCCTCAAGCCCATTGCCGGCATCATGCTGATCATCGCCGGCGGCGGCG
>JBEBOQ010000098.1:0-19654 GCA_040396375.1 Achromobacter xylosoxidans | reverse complement strand
TGGGCATCTGCGACGGCAACATGCAGGAAGGCTCGTTCCGCTGCGACGCCAACGTGTCCGTGCGCCCGGTCGGCCAGAAGGAATTCGGCACCCGCACCGAGATCAAGAACGTCAACTCGTTCCGCTTCCTGGAACGCGCCATCGTCTATGAAGCGCGGCGCCAGATCGAGCTGATCGAAGACGGCGGCACCGTAGTCCAGGAAACCCGCCTGTACGACGCCGACCGCGACGAAACCCGCAGCATGCGCAGCAAGGAAGACGCGCACGACTACCGCTACTTCCCCGACCCCGACCTGCCCACGCTGGTGATCGCCAGCGCCTGGGTCGACGAGGTCCGCGCCGCCATGCCCGAACTGCCGGCCGCCCAGCGCGCCCGCTTCGAGTCCGAGTATGGCCTGCCGGCCTACGACGCCGCGCAACTGACCGTCAGCCGCGACCTGGCCGCCTATTTCGAGGCCGTGGCGCACGCGCTGCCGGCCGGCCAGGCCAAGCTGGCCGCCAACTGGATCATGGGCGAAGTGGCCGCCACGCTGAACAAGGAAGAAAAGGCCATCGCCGATGCGCCGGTGCAGGCGCCCGCCCTGGCGGCCCTGATCAACCGCATCATCGACGGCACGATCTCCAACAAGATCGCGCGTGAAGTGTTCGGCGCCATGTGGGCCGGCGAAAACGGCGGCCAACCCGACGCCATCATCGAAGCCCGCGGCTTGAAGCAGATCAGCGACACCGGCGCCATCGGCGCCATGATCGACGAAGTGCTGGCCGCCAACCCGGCCATCGTCGAGGAATACCGCGCCGGCAAGCAGAAGGCGTTCAATTCGCTGGTGGGCCAGATCATGAAGGCGGGCCGCGGCAAGGCCAACCCGCAACAGGTCAACGACTTGCTCAAGCAGAAGCTGGACAGCTGATTCCCGCGCGCCGGTTCCGGCTCCGGGACGGCGCAAGATCAGACGGATCCTAGGGCCGCGACATCTTGTCGCGGCCTTTTGTTTGGCCAAGAATGAACTGGTCGATTTTGACTGGAGATTTGGCCATGAATGCCCCCTACCTATCCATCCCACGCGAGCAAGTGGCCGAGCGGCTGGACGAAATGATCCAAGCCGCAAACGATGGCGTATTCGTCGTCATCACCCACGACGGCCAAGCCCAAGCGCAGCTTCGTCGGGTCAATCCCTTGATGACCGAAGCAGGTCACAATGCGATAGAAGAACTCAAGCGATTCCCGGGCGTTCCCTACGTCGACGAAGCGACGTGGTGGTATGCGGTCAAAGGGGTCCGCGAATGAAGCTCGTGCTTGATGCGTCTGTCGCCTTAAGCTGGCTGCAATTGCCCAGCCAGACCTCCAGTGAGCAAGCATTTGCCATATTGGACGGCCTGAACGGCGAGGCCGTACTCGTCCCACACATTTGGCCACTGGAAGTCGCTCAGGGGGCATTGCGCGTCGAGCGGCAACTCCAGGCCACGGCAGTCATGCTGGCAAAGTTCGCTGCTGTACTGAACAGCGTTCCCGTAGTCAATGAATCGCGCCCTGCCGTCGTCTGGCTTGCTCAAAGCGTGTCGCTCGCCCGGGAACACGGACTCACGGTGTACGACGCCTCATACCTGGAGCTCGCTCAATGGCATGGCGCCGCGTTGGCTACCTTCGACAAACGTCTGGCGCAGGCCGCCCACGCTCGCGGCATAGTCGTTATCGGAGATGAACCTGCCAACAGGCTCGAAGAACCTATCGTTCGATATGGCAGCCAGCCGCCAATGCCTTGCCGGCCTATCTCTTACTTCACCCCGTACTTCGTCCGGTACGCCAGCACCGCCTCGCGGTGTTCGGAGAACGCCGCGTCGTCCTGCAGCAGCGCCAGGATGTCCGCCAACGACGCGATGGTCACCACAGGAATGCCGTAGGTCTTGGCTACGTCTTGCACGGCCGAATGCGCCGACAGGGCGTCGTCCGGACCCGCGCGTTCCATGCGGTCCATGGCGATCAGCACCGCCGCTGGCTCGGCACCCGCGTTGCGGATGATCTCGACCGATTCACGCACCGACGTGCCTGCGGTGATCACGTCGTCGATGATGACGACCTTGCCCTTGAGCGGCGCGCCGACCAGGGTGCCACCTTCGCCGTGGTCCTTGGCTTCCTTGCGGTTGTAGGCAAACGGCACATCGCTGCGACCCTGCATGGCCGGGTGCCCGGCCAGCGCCACGGCGGTGGCCGTGGCCAGGGGGATGCCCTTGTAGGCCGGCCCGAACAGCATGTCGAATGCCACGCCGGAATCCAGCAGCGCATGCGCATAGAACCCAGCCAGCTTGCCGACCGAACCGCCGCTATTGAAAAGACCCGCGTTGAAGAAATAGGGACTGATGCGACCTGATTTGACCTTGAAGCTGCCGAAGCGCAGCACGCCTTCGTTCAGGGCGAAGCGGACAAAATCAAGCGAGGTGGCGGAGTTGGCAGAATGGGCGGCAGACATGCGAGCGGGGTCCGAGAGGTGGCAAACCCCGGCATTTTATCCGTTGTCGGGGCTATTGCCGGGCAACGTCGCCCAGTCGGTTAAATTCCTGGCATTGTTCCGGCCGTTCCCGGCCGCTCTACAGGAGTCCCGCTTTGCTGCGCATCACGTCGATCAACCTCAATGGCATCCGGTCCGCCTTCCGCAAGGGCCTGCAACCCTGGATGGAAAAGCACGCCGCCGACGTGCTGTGCCTGCAGGAAATCAAGGTGTCGGACGAGGATCTGACCGAGGATCTGCGCCACCCGCCCGGCTACACCGGCCACTTCCACCATGCCGTCAAGAAAGGCTACAGCGGCGTCGGCATCTATCTGCGTGATGCGGCCGAGCGCGTCAGCATCGGCCTGGGCTGCGAAGAATTCGATCCCGAGGGCCGCATCATCCGCGCCGACTGGAAGAACCTGTCGGTCATCAGCGCCTACCTGCCCTCGGGCTCCAGCGGCGACGAACGCCAGCAGGCCAAGTACCGCTTCCTGGACCGCTTCGGCCCCTGGATCGACGCGCTGATGCACGAGCACAAGACGACCGGCCGCGAATTCATCATCTGCGGCGACTGGAACATCGCCCACAAGGAAATCGACCTGAAGAACTGGAAGGGCAACCTGAAGAATTCAGGTTTCCTGCCCGAAGAGCGCGCCTGGCTGACCGACGTGTTCGACAAGCGCGGCTTCGTCGACGTGTTCCGCACCATCGACGACCGCCCCGACCAATACACCTGGTGGAGCAACCGCGGCCAGGCCTGGGCCAAGAACGTCGGGTGGCGCATCGACTACCAGATCGCCACGCCCGGCATCGCTGCCCGCGCGCGCAACGTCGCCATCTATAAAGACGAGCGCTTTTCGGACCACGCGCCGCTGACCATCGATTACGACGCGTCGCTGTGACGCCAAGGACCAAGGCCGCCCGAGCGGGCCGCCTTGGTCTGATTTTTCTCAAATAATAATAAGGGACACATTAAGTCAAAGCCGGAGTGGAAATACCCTCGGCAGGCCTTGATTCCGCCCCCCGCCCCTATGTGCAGGCGATCCTCGACCAATTATTTTTATTCATATTAATTAGGGACATGTTAATTTTCCCTGTGAATTCAATGCCCCTTGGTCTCCCCTATGAAAGCACCGGTTCATCGGCGCCCCTGCATCTATCAATGCGTCCCTATTAAATGAAGAAAAAATCGCTTTGATATCAAGGTGATGGCACATCTTTCGGCTTTGCGCAGGGCAGCAAATTAGCCCTACAATTCCGCACCAAGCCGGTGCTGATTGCACCAAAACGGACATAAACCGCCCCACAACGGCGCATGTCCGCACCTATTCGAAGCACCCCCAAGGAGATCATGTTGAAAGTGCAGAGTCTGGACGACTTCCTGCGTGGCGTCGCCGCGCGCGACCCGCAGCAGCCTGAGTTCATGCAAGCCGTCCAGGAGGTGATGCTGAGCCTGTGGCCTTTCATCGAAAAGCACCCCCACTACGCCGAGCACGCCCTGCTCGAGCGCCTGGTGGAACCGGAACGCGTGATCCAGTTCCGCGTGTGCTGGACCGACGACCGCGGCCAGGCCCAGGTCAACCGCGCTTTCCGCATCCAGCACAGCTCGGCCATCGGCCCGTTCAAGGGCGGCATGCGTTTCCACCCCTCGGTGAACCTGTCGATCCTGAAGTTCCTGGCGTTCGAGCAGACCCTGAAGAACTCGCTGACCACGCTGCCCATGGGCGGCGGCAAGGGCGGCTCGGACTTCGACCCCAAGGGCAAGTCCGACGCCGAAGTCATGCGCTTCTGCCAGGCCCTGATGATCGAGCTGTACCGCCACCTGGGCCCGGACACCGACGTGCCGGCCGGCGATATCGGCGTGGGCGCGCGCGAAGTCGGCTTCATGGCCGGCATGATGAAGAAGCTGTCCAACTCGACCGCCAGCGTCTTCACCGGCAAGGGCCTGACCTTCGGCGGCAGCCTGATCCGCCCCGAAGCCACCGGCTACGGCACCGTCTACTTCGCCGAGGAGATGCTCAAGCGCGTCGGCAAGTCGTTCGACGGCCTGCGTGTGTCGGTCTCGGGCTCGGGCAACGTGGCCCAGTACGCCATCGAAAAAGCCATGGCGCTGGGCGCCAAGGTGGTGACGGTGTCCGACTCGAACGGCACGGTGGTCGACGAAGCCGGCTTCAACCACGAAAAGCTGGTGGCGCTGATGCACGTCAAGAACGACCTGCGCGGCCGCCTGGACACCTATGCCCGCCAGTTCGGTCTGGTCTATGAGCCCGGCAAGCGTCCCTGGCACGTGCCGGTGGACGTGGCCCTGCCCTGCGCCACCCAGAACGAACTGGAACTGGCCGATGCCCAGACGCTGATCAAGAACGGCGTGCTGTGCGTGGCCGAAGGCGCCAACATGCCCGCCACCCTGGACGCCGCCAAGGCCTTCATCGCCGCCCGCGTGCTGTACGCCCCGGGCAAGGCCAGCAACGCTGGCGGCGTGGCCGTGTCGGGCCTGGAGATGGCCCAGAACTCGGCCCGCCTGGCGTGGACCCGCGAAGAAGTGGACACGCGCCTGCACGCCATCATGCGCGACATCCACGAGAATTGCGTGCGCCACGGCCACAGCGAGCGCGAATACGTGAACTACCTGGACGGCGCCAACATCGCCGGCTTCGTCAAGGTCGCCGACGCGATGCGCCAGCAAGGGCTGTACTGATCGACAGGCCGGCGCCCCATTGGGGGTACCGGCAAGCGACAAAAAAGGCGGCAGGCTGTTCGAGCCTGCCGCCTTTTTTTGTTCTGGGCCGCGCGCGGCGGGATCAGTGCTTCATCGCGCCGTGATCGTGGCTCATGCCGGGGTTGTGCGAGGCCGGCTTGACCTTGAACTGCACCGCCACCTCGCCCGCCTTCTCGAACTTCAACGTGGCGGGCACCGTGGCGCCTTCGGCGAACGGCGCCTTCAGCTTGATGAACATGACGTGGTAACCCCCGGGGGCCAGCTTGACCTCGCCGTCGGCCGGCAGCGCGATGCCGCCCTCGACCTGGCGCATCTTGGCCACGCCGTTGGTGGTCTCGACCGTGTGCAGCTCGACCCGCTCGGCGGCGTCGGACGAGATCGACAGCAGGCGATCGGGGGTCTTTGCATCGTTGTCGATGTCCATGTAGCCGGCGCCGTTGGACTGGCCCGGGGCGGACGCGCGCACCCAGAGATCGTCGATCTCGACCTGGCCGACCTTGTAGTCCTTGGCCCAGGCCGAACCGGCCGCGCACAGGCCCAGGACGGCAACAGCGGCGAACTTGCGGATGTTCATGGGGGTGTTCTCCTATGGGTTAACGCCGCCGGACCAGGCTGCGGGCGGCTGACAGAACCGAGTCGGTCAAAGCTTCCATCGCCTCGGAGTTTACCCGCCAATGCTGCCAATACAGCGGCACATCCTCCCAGGCACGGCCCCGCAGCAAGACCAGATGACCTGCATCAAGGTGCTCTTGCACCAACGGCAGCGGATTCATGGTCCAGCCCAGTCCGCCCAGGGTCGCCTGCACGAATGCGCGGGAAGATGGCACCCACCAGACGGGCGGCTGCCAGGGCGCCGGGTCCGAGATCTTGTGGGCGAAGCGAGCCTGCAGCGCATCCTTGCGATTGAAGACCAGTACCGGCGCCTGGGCCAGCGTCTGCGCGTTCACGCCCTGTGCGAAGTAGCGCTTGTGGAAGGCCGGGGTGCAGGTCGCCACATAGCGCATGCTGCCCAACGCGTGGATGCGGCAGCCCTGTACCGGGTCCGCCAGCGTGGTCACGGCGCCCAGCACCGAGCCGTTGCGCAGCAGCGCCGCGGTGTGATCCTGGTCTTCGGACAGCATGTCCAACGTGGCGCGAGTACGGCTGGCGAACTGCAGGGCCGCGTCGACGAACCAGGTTTCCAGGCTGTCGTGGTTGACCGCAACAGGAATGCTGGCGTGCGGCACGTCATCGTCCGCCACGCCCAGCCGATTCAAGGCGTCGTGCTCGAGCAGCGCCGTCTGCTCGGCCAGCTGCACCAGCACCTGGCCGTCAGCGGTAGCGGCCGCCGGCACGGTACGCTGGACCAGCAGCCGACCCATGCGGTCTTCCAGCGCCTTGATCCGCTGCGACACCGCCGATGGCGTCACGCTCAGCGCCAGTGCGGCGCGGTCAAAACTGCCTTCCCGCACTACTGCGGCCAGGGCGCGCAGGTTGCCGTGATCGATCTTCATAGGATTAGTTTTGCTTAAGATAGTGAAGGAAAATTAGCTGTATTTCAGACCCCGTGCAAGCGAAAATGATGCATTGCCGGTATGCGCAACGCTGCCGGCCCGGTTTTCAAGCGCCGCCATAAGGCGTTGCAGTCGAGAGGTTCGTAGTCATGTTTGCCACGTTGTCATCCCCCCTATTCCTTACCGCCTGGGCCAGCGGCACCGCCACCGGGCTGGGCCTGTTCGCCGTCGTGGGCGCGCAAAGCGCGTTCATCCTGCGCCAGGGGTTGATGCGCGCCCATCTGCTGTCGGTGGTCGCCATCTGCGCCCTGATCGATGCGGTCTTCATCTTCGCCAGCGTGTCCGGGCTGCAGGCCCTGACCGCCTGGTTCCCGTGGCTGACCACCGCGGTGCTGTGGTTCGGCGTGGCGTTCCTGACCTGGTATGCCCTGCAATCGGCCCGCCGCGCCTGGACCGCCACCGGCGGCCTGGCCGCCGCGCGCGACGTCGTGCCCTCGCGCCGCGCCGCCATGCTGGGCGCGCTGGGCTTTTCGCTCCTGAATCCGCATTTCTGGCTCGACATGGTGGTCGTGGGCTCGCTGGCCCACGGCTTCGACGACGCCCGCATGGCCTTTGCGGCCGGCGCGTTTACCGCCAGCCTGCTGTGGCTGGCCGTGCTGGGCATTGGCTCGCGCCTGTTCGCCCGCTTCTTTGCCAGCGCCTCGGCCTGGCGCGTGCTGGACGGCGTCATCGCCGTCGTCATGGCCGGCCTGGCGGTCAGCCTGGCAATCAAGGGTGTCTGAGGGGCCCGCGGTCTACACCGCCACCTTCATCTTCGCCAAGAAGCAGTTCGACGACGACTTTCATCGGCTGGATGACACCATTGCCCAGGTGGCCCGGTCCGCCCCCGGCTACCTGGGCGAAGAATCCTGGGAAGATCCTGCACGTGGGCTCTATGCCAATGTGTACTACTGGGAATCGCTGGAAGCCCTGGACGTCCTGATTCGACACCCCGCCCACCAGCAAGCCAAGGCCGCGCAATCCCGGTGGCTGGACGGCTACCGGGTGGTGATCTCCCAGGTACTAAGGGAATACGGGGACGGACTGCCCGGCCCAGCACTTTTATAATCGCCGGGTTGCCACTCTTTCGTCGGGCGCACGGCCGGCCCGCCAGACGATCATGCGCGGACCCTCCCCTTCCAAAGACGTACGCTTGCCGCCCCTGGCCGCCATCCAGGCATTCGAGGCGGCCGCCCGGCTGGGCTCGTTCGAACGCGCCAGCGAAGAACTATTCGTCACCGCCAGTGCGATCGGCAAGCGCATCGCCGCGCTTGAGGCCCTGCTGAACGTGTCGCTGTTCATCCGTAGCAGCCGCGGCGCCACCCTGAGCGCCGCCGGGCGCGAATACCTGGAACAGGTGCGAACGGCGCTGGACCTGCTATCCGACGCCTCGTTGCACAAACGGGGCGAACCCAAGCTGGAACCCCTGAGGGTGGTGTCCACCCCCACCTTCGCCCGCCAGGTCTTGATCCCCTATCTACCCAGCTTCACCGCCGCCCATCCCGACGTCGAACTGGAGATCTTGCTGTCCATTCCCTACCTGGACATCATGCCGCCCAACGCCGACGTCTGGATCCGCTTCGGCAGCGGCAAGTATCCCGGCCTGCATGCACAACGACTGACCTCGGACCCCGTGTTCGCGGTCTGCTCGCCCGACTACCGCGACGCCCATGGCCCCTTCCTGCGTCCGGCCGATCTGGCCAACGCCGCGTTGCTGCGCTGTCCGATGGAGCCCTGGCGCCCCTGGCTGGCGGCTGCGGGACTGGACTGGCCCGAGCCGGCGCGCGGCGTCTGGCTGGTCGACCTGGGCATGATGCTGGCGGCCGCCCGCGCCGGCCAGGGCATCGCGCTAACCCGCCGCTCCCTGGCCGCCGAATGGCTGGACGAAGGCAAATTGCTGCGGGTGCTGGACATCGACACGCCCGGCGAATCCCAGTACTACCTATGCACCGAGATCTCGCGTCCGCCCCGCGGCGCGGCCCAAGCGTTTTCCCTATGGCTGGGCGAGGTCTGCGAACGCGCATCCCAATGGCCACGGGGCTTGCCGGCCAAGCCGGAATAAATTTCCAGACCCGGGCGGAATGAAATTCCGCGCACCAAGGCGCATCGCTGGCTAGGATGCGCCGAACATGGCCGCGCGCGCGAACCGGCGCGGCGCACAGCGCGCCCGCCCTATTCACCGTTGCCTCATGCTGCATCGCAGCGCGCGGCCCGCAGGCCGTACGGATGTACTAGGTATTTACACGGAAAAAGCCCGCCGGGTCAGATTCGCGTAAGCGATTAAGCAGACAGTCACAACACGCAACACAGGAGCGCGCCGCAAGACCCCCTATTTCCTCGCCGCCAGGCGCCGGCACACGGTTTTCCACGCAGTTCTACTAATTACAACGGAGACATCCATGGATTTTCGTTTGAAGCTGCTAGCAGGAACTCTTGCATTTGCCGTATCGGCCGCGGGCTACGCCGCCGACCCCATCAAGATCGGCGTGGCCGGCCCCTATACGGGCGGCTCTTCATCCATGGGGGTGAGCATGCGCGACGGCGTGCGCCTGGCCATCGAGGAAATCAACAAGAATGGCGGCGTGCTCGGCCGGCAACTGGTCGCGGTGGAACGCGACGACGAAGCCAAGAACGAGCGCGGCGTGCAGATCGCCCAGGAACTGATCAACAAGGAACAGGTCACCGCCACGGTCGGCTACATCAACACCGGCGTGGCGCTGGCCTCGCAACGCTTCTACCAGGACGCCAAGATCCCGGTGTTCAACAACGTGGCCACCGGCAGCGTCATCACGCACCAGTTCAAGGCGCCCGAATACCCGGACAACTACGTATTCCGCAACGCGGCGCACGACAGCATCCAGGCGCCGATGATCGTCGAAGAGGCCATCACCCGCCGCGGCTTCAAGAAGGTCGCGATCCTGGCCGACTCCACCAACTACGGCCAGCTCGGCCGCGAGGACCTGGAAAAGGCCCTGGACGCCAAGGGCATCAAGCCTGTGGCCGTCGAGAAGTTCAACATCAAGGACGTCGACATGACGGCCCAGCTGCTCAAGGCCAAGTCCGCCGGCGCCGAAGCCGTGCTGACCTACGGCATCGGCCCCGAACTGGCCCAGATCGCCAACGGCATGACCAAGCTGGGCTGGAAGGTGCCGATCATCGGCAGCTGGACGCTGTCGATGGCCAACTACATCGACAACTCCGGCGCCAACGGCGAAGGCGCGCGCATGCCGCAGACCTTCATCCAGGATCCGGACACGCCCAAGCGCAAGGCCTTCATCGACGCCTACCTGGCCAAGTTCAAGCCCAAGAACAACCGCATCGACTCGCCGGTGTCGGCGGCCCAGGGCTACGACTCGATCTTCTTGTTGGCCGCGGCCATCAAGCAGGCCAACTCGACCGACGGCCCGAAAATCCGCGAAGCGCTTGAAAACCTGCAAACGCCCGTCGAAGGCGTGGTGATGACCTACAACAAGCCGTTCACCCACGATAACCACGACGCGATCACCGCGAAAGAAGTGGTCATCGGCGAGGTCAAGGGCGGCCGCGTGGTCAAGGCCAACTAAGTTCGTCCGAAGCAGTGCGGCGGCGGCTGCCCAGCCGCCGCCGCCGGCGTTCCCGCGCGCGGGGCGCCGGCATGCAGTCGCCTGACAACAGCGTTCTGCCCAAGGGGGTTGGGACGGAACACAGCGCCTCACGACACACACCATGATTCTTCTACAGCTTATCTATAGCGGTATCGCGCTAGGCATGATCTATGCCGTCATCGCGTTCGGATACCAGCTCACTTTCGCCACATCCGGCACCCTGAACTTCGGCCAGGGCGAAGCCCTGATGCTGGGCGCGCTGGTCGGGCTCACGCTGGTCGGACTGGGCGTGAACTACTGGGTGATGATTCCCATCGTCTGCATTTTCGGCTTTGCGCAGGGCGCGCTGGTCGAACGGATCGGCGTGCGGCCGGCCATCAAGACGCGATCGGAATTCGGCTGGATCATGGCCACCATCGCGCTGGGCATCATCTTCAAGAACGTGGCCGAGAACATCTGGGGCCGCGACGACCTGCGATTCCCCTCGCCGCTGCCCGAGGCGCCGATCGAGGTGCTGGGCGCGAACGTGCTGCCGATGGAACTGCTGGTGGTGTTCGGCGCGCTGGCCATGATGCTGCTGGTGGAAATCTTCAACCGCAAGTCCATCTACGGCAAGGCCTTCGTCGCCACGTCCAATGACCGCGACGCCGCCGGCCTGATGGGCATCAACACCGGCATGGTGATCACGTTTTCGTATGCCCTGTCGTCGCTGACCGCCGCCTTCGCGGGCGTGCTGGTGGCGCCGCTGACGCTGACCGGCGCCACCATGGGCGCGGTGCTGGGCCTGAAGGCCTTCGCGGTCGCCATCATCGGCGGCCTGTCCAGCGGCATGGGCGTGGTGGTGGGCGGGCTGATCCTGGGGATCGCCGAGACGACCACCGGCTTCTATCTTTCCACGGGGTACAAAGACGTGCCGGGCCTGGTCCTGCTGCTGCTCGTACTGACCTTCAAGCCCGCCGGCCTGTTCGGCAAGACCGCGATCAAGAAGGTGTAAGCGATGAAACCCCTGCACCTGCTGCTTTCCATCGTGGCGGTGGCCTGCCTGGCCGCCGTGCCCCTGGGCGTGACCAACACGTACTACCTGCACCTGATCGAAACCATCATGATCTATTCGATCCTGCTGTTCGGGCTCGATATCGTGGTGGGCTATACCGGCCAGGTGTCGCTGGGCCACGCCGGGTTGTTCGGCATCGGCTCATATGTGGCCGGCGTACTGTTCTTCCATCTGCAAATGCCCATCTGGGTGATCCTGCCCGCCGCCATCCTCATCGCGGCGGCGTTCGGCGCGGTGTTGGCGCTGCCAGCCCTGCGGGTGACGGGGCCGTACCTGGCGATGGTGACGCTGGCATTCGGCACCATCATCCAGATCCTGATCAACGAGATGACCTTCATGACCGAAGGTCCGCTGGGCATCAAGATCCCCAAGCCGTCGATCGGCGGGCACATCCTGACCAAGAGCGAGTATTTCTGGCTGGTGGCGGGACTGCTGGTGCTGTCGCTGATCGTGGTGCACCGCATCCTCAAGTCGCACCTTGGCCGCTCGTTCGAGGCGCTGCGCGACAGCCCGATCGCCTCGGACTGCATGGGCGTGTCGGTGTATCGGCACAAGGTGTTCGCGTTCGTGATCAGCGCCGGGTTCGCCGGCCTGGCGGGCGCGCTGTATTCGTATTCCGAGCAATACATTTCGCCCAATACGTATAACTTCGAACTGACCATCCTGTTCCTCCTGGCGATCATCATGGGCGGACGCAAGAGCCGCACGGGCGCGCTGCTGGGCGCGTCGATCATCGTGCTGCTGCCCAAGATGCTGGACGACATCGGCACGTTCCGCCTGATCGCGCTGGGCGTGGCGATCCTGGTGACGGTAGGCAGCGCGATCGCCGTGTCCAAGGGCCGTGCCGATGCACGCCGCGTCGCCGTGCCGGTAATCGGCACGATCCTGCTGGCGGTGTTCTCGTACTGGCTGGACGCGGTGACCGACTGGCGCCTGAGCATTTTCGGCGCCATGATCCTGTTCGTCGTGTACTACCTGCCCGACGGCATCGTGGGCTTTGTGCGCAATCTGTTCTTCTCGACCCGCCGCGCGGCGCTGTCTGTGAAGAAGGACCTGGTCAAGGAGCAGGCCGCGGTGCCGGCGGCGGCCAAGGGCAAGGGCGAGACCTTGCTGGCGGCCACGGGGGTGCTGATGCAGTTCGGCGGCCTGAAGGCGCTGAACGAGGTGGACCTGACGATCAAGCGCGGCACCATCCATGGGCTGATCGGGCCGAACGGCTCGGGCAAGAGCACGATGATGAACGTGCTGACGGGCATTTACGTGCCGACGGCCGGCGCGGTGGAGTTCTCGGGCAAGTCGCTGGTGGGCTTGGCGCCCGCGGATATCGCAGCCACGGGCATCGCGCGCACGTTCCAGAACGTGCAACTGTTCGGCGAGATGACGGCGCTGGAGAACGTGCTGGTGGGGCTGCACCACACCTTCACGACGGGGCTGGCGGGCATCGCGCTGCGCACGTCCAAGTGGAAGGGCGAGGAACAAGGCGCCCGCGCCCGCGCGCTGGCGCTGCTGGAGTTCGTGGGGCTGGACGACATGGCCAGCGAAGAGGCGCGCAATCTGCCCTACGGCAAGCAACGCCTGCTGGAGATCGCCCGCGCGCTGGCGCTGGATCCGCAGTTGCTGCTGCTGGACGAACCCGCGGCCGGCCTGACGGCGCCGGACATCGTCGAGCTCTTGGCCATCATCCGCAAGGTGCGCGATCACGGCATTACGCTGATCTTGATCGAGCACCACATGGATGTGGTGATGGGGGTGTGCGACACCGTGTCGGTGCTGGACTTCGGCCAGAAGATCGCCGAGGGGCTGCCCAATGAAGTGCAGAGCAACGCCAAGGTTATCGAGGCGTATCTGGGCGGCGCGCCCGCCTGACGCCAAGGACGACAACATGCTATCGATCAAGAATCTGGAAGCGGGCTACGGGAAGGTGAAGGTGCTGCACGGCATCAGCATGGAGGTCCCGAAGGCGAAGGTGGTGACGTTGATCGGCTCGAACGGGGCCGGCAAGACGACGACGATGCGAGCACTGTCGGGGATGATCCGGCCAACGGCGGGGGAAGTGACGCTGAGCGGCAAGCGGATCGACGGGCTGGAGTCGCACCGCATTGCGCGGCTGGGTCTGGCCCATTCGCCGGAAGGGCGGCGGGTGTTTCCGACGCTCTCAGTGACGGACAATCTGCTGCTGGGCGCGTTTCCGCGACTGACTGGCAGCCGGCCGAAGGGAGATGTGCAGGCGGATCTGGGCCGGGCGATGGATCTGTTTCCGCGGCTGAAGGAGCGGCGGGAGCAACTGGCGGGAACGCTGTCAGGCGGCGAGCAGCAGATGCTGGCAATGGCGCGCGCGGTGATGCTGAATCCGGAACTGGTACTGCTGGATGAGCCGTCGATGGGCTTGGCGCCGATCCTGGTGGAAGAGGTTTTCCGGATCATTGCTCGCCTGAAAGACGAAGGCGTGACGATGTTGCTGGTTGAACAGTTCGCAGCAGCAGCATTGAACGTAGCCGATTACGGATATGTGCTGGAGAACGGGCGGATTTCAGTGCATGGAAGTGCTGAGAAGCTCAAGCATGATCCTGCTGTTGTGGCGGCTTATTTGGGTGGAGGGCATTAAGGGCTGCTTGCTGGCTTTGGGTAGCGTTCTTTTGCCGTCCGGGGCATCGGCTGCCCCTGGAGGGCGGGGCTACGATTGCGGTCCGGAGCCTTCGCTCCGGACTTCCCCTTCGTCATCGTCGTTGTCGCCTTCGGCGACTGCCTTCCGATTCCCTCGGGCGCATCTACACGCCCCGCCCTCCAGGGGCAGCCGACGCCCCGGACTCAGGATTTCTTTGGTTTTTGCGTCGCTGGGGCGTGCTGTGTGCTTGGCGTTTTTTTATTGCACCAGCGCACCGCCAAAGATCTTGCGGGGCCCGCCCCAGGCCGGCCGCGCGGGCGGCCTTTTGGGACTTACGCGGTGTCTTGCGGCCACGGGTGGCGCTGCGCGCTGATGGTGGTGTCGCGATGGTGGATGCCGTAAGCGTGCGAGGAGTCTTAGTACTAGTGAAGGGAGTGATGCCGTTCAAGGGGGTGTGGCGGTGACTTGCTGGCGTCGGTCGTGCCCCCGTCGGTAGCGCCGACAAACACCAGAATCTGCCAGGGTCGTACCGTATAGGTGACGCTGGCAAACACAGCGCTCTACGCAAGCGCGCAGCGCACATCGTCACGACGTCCCGCAGTGTGAAAGCCCCACGAGGCCGCCCGCGCGGCCGGCCTGGGGCGAGCGACGCAAACCTCTCCCCCACCACCCCGGCCTAGCAACGCCCCATTTCTCGAAAACGGTAGCTTCTCGGGGCGGCCTACGAACAAACTGCGCTACCTAAGTAACCCAATCTGCCCAATCAGGCCACGCCCCAGATCGCGCGCAGCGATCAAACCAGATCAAACCTCAATCGTCAGGGTGACGTCGATATTGCCGCGAGTAGCATTCGAGTAAGGGCAGACAATGTGAGCGGCGGAGACAAGCTTCTCCGCTTCAGCACGATCCATGCCCGGCAACGAGATCTTCAGTTCCGCTTCGATGCCAAAGCCGGTCGGGATCGGGCCGATACCCACAGACCCATCGATGGTGGCGTTGGCGGGCATGGCGATCTTGTCGCGGCCGGCGACGAACTTCATGGCGCCCATGAAGCAGGCCGAATAGCCGACGGCGAACAGTTGCTCGGGGTTGGTGCCCGCGGCGCCGGCGCCGCCCAGTTCCTTCGGGGTGGTCAGCTTGACGTTCAGGTTGCCGTCGCTGGAGACGCCAGTGCCTTCACGGCCGCCGGTGACGTGGGCGTGGGCGCGGTAGAGGACTTTTTCGATGGACATGGTGCTTTCCTTTTGGATGAAGGTTGGACTGCCAGGCTGGCGGGACCCTTCCCGCTTCGGCCTTTACTAATTAAATAGCACACAATTTCATAGCGCGCTATCTTTAATCGGGGATGACAGCACCTGCCATCATCCGCCTCGAACACTAACAATCAAAGACTGCTGACCAGCTTTTCCCGCAATTCGTGCAACGCGCGCATGGTGCCCTGCGCCTCTTCCAGCGAGCACTGGGCCGCGGCGGCGACGGCGTGAGGCACCGCTTCGGCCTGGTTGCGCAGGTCGCGCCCCTGTTTCGTCAAGGTGACGATCACCTGGCGTTCATCGTCCTGGGCGCGAGTCCGGCTGACCAGGCCCGCCGCCTCCAGCCGCTTGAGCAGGGGCGTCAGGGTGGCCGAGTCCAGGAACAGGCGTTCGCCGATGTCGGTGACCGTGATTTCGTCGCGTTCCCACAGCACCAGCATGACCAGGTACTGCGGGTACGTCAGATCCAGGCCGCGCAGCAGCTTGCGGTACACCTTGTTCATCGCCAGCGAGGTCGAGTACAGGGCGAAGCACAATTGGCTGTCTAGCAGCAGCGGGTTGAAGGCGCCTTTCGGCTGGGATCTGGATTTCATTGCGCAATATTAAATAGCGCGCTATTTATAGTCAAGTTTTTTATGCTCCGCCGCGCAAGCCCCTAGAACAATCTGGGGTCGGAGAGCTGCGGCACCCCGCCTGATGATTCAAGCGACGTGCTCGCCTTCCACTGCGGCGCGGTCCGAGCCGTACAGCTTGAGGCCGTCCAGGTCCAGCACCCGCACGGCGCCGTATTCGACGTTCAACAGGCCCGCCTCTTCCAGCTTGCGCAGTGCCTGGTTGGCCCGCTGGCGCGAGACGCGGGCCAGGTAGCCCACTTCTTCCTGGGTGATGGTCAAGCGCATGCCCATGCCGGGATACAGCAAGGGGTTGAAGAGTTCTGCCAGGCAGCGGGCTACGCGGGCGTCCGGATCCAGCAAGCGGTCGTATTCGGCCTTGCCGATGAACTGCGCGACGCGCTCGTTCAGCTGGTGCAGCAGATAGCGGTTGAACGGGATGCTGCTGTCCAGCAGCCAATCGAAGGTGGGTGCCGGCAAGCGCGCGACGACGGATTCGCGCAGGGCCACGATGTCGTACTTGCGGACTTCGCGCTTGAGCAGCGAGCCTTCGCCGATCCAGCCGCCGGCGGGCACGCCCGTGAGCGAAGCGACTTTTCCTTCCGCATTGCCCACCGATACTTTCACCAAGCCTGCCAGCACGCCAATCCATGCCTGGGCGAGTTCGCCTTTGCGCTCTATGATCGATCCGGCGACGACTTGCTGCACGGAAAGGTCTCGCTCGACGCGCGCTTGCTGCTCGGCGTTGAGCACGCGAAACCAGGCCGCGGCAAGTTGCAGGGAGTCGGATAGCTGCATCGGGAATACCCTAAAAGTTCCTTGAATGTCGCGATGGTGACAGTTGGTAGCAACCCAACCTTATACCTTAACTCCTGCCGTAAATCTAAAACCAACTGGTCAAGCGCGATATCGCCCGCGCCGCAACTCGCGGCTGCCGGCCCGACGCGCCCAAACCGGAGGAGACAACGTGGCACATTCATCGCCCGCATCTGCACAGGTGCCGGCCGCGCTGGACACCTTTCCAGCGCTGCTGTTCGCGCATGCCAACGTGCGCGGGTCGCGGCCCGCGATACGAGAGAAAGATCTGGGGATCTGGCAAACCCTTACCTGGTCCGATGTGGCGGAGCACGTGCGCCAGGTGGCCCACGGGTTCGCGTCGCTGGGCATCAAGCCCGGCATGCACGTGGCCGTCATCGGTGAAAACCGCCCTCGCCTGTACATGGCCATGATGGCCGCGCAATCGCTGGGCGCGATTCCCGTACCGCTCTACCAGGACGCCGTGGCCCAGGAAATGGTCTACGTGCTGCAGGACGCCGAGATCAGCGTGACCGTGGTCGAGGACCAGGAGCAGGTCGACAAGATGCTGGAAGTGCGCGAGCAATGCCCCGCGCTCAAGCATGTGGTCTATGACGATCCGCGCGGCCTGCGCCACTACTCCGATGCGATGCTGCTGTCCTATGACCGGCTCGAGGAGATCGGCCGCGAGTACGCCGCGCAGCATCCCGACTTCTTCGCCCGCGCCGTGGCCGCGGTGCAGCCGCACGACGCGGCCGCGATGTTCTATACCTCCGGCACCACCGGCAAGCCCAAGGGCGTGGTGCTGACGCACCATGCGCTGATCGACCGCGCCCGCGCCGTGTCCGAAATGGAAAACCTGACCGACCGCGAGGACGTGCTGGCCTACCTGCCGCCGGCCTGGATCGGGCAGAACATGTTCTCGTACACGCAGTTGCTGGTCACGGGCTTCACGGTGAATCATCCGGAGTCGCCCGACACGGTCTCGATCGACATGCGCGACATCGGCCCCACCTACTACTTCGCGCCGCCGCGCGTGCTGGAAGGCCTGCTGACCCATGTGATGATCCGCATGGAGGACGCCGGCTACCTCAAGCGCAAGCTGTTCCATGCCTGCATGAAGCTGGCGCGCCGCGTCGGCACCCGCATCCTGGACGGCGAATCCGTCAACGCCTGGGACCGCCTGCGCTACGCGCTGGGCAACGTGCTGATCTACGGCCCGCTGCGCAATGCGCTGGGCATGAGCCGCGTGCGCGTGGCCTACACCGCCGGCGAGGCGATTGGCCCCGACCTGTTCGTGTTCTACCGCTCCATCGGCATCAACCTCAAGCAGCTGTACGGCTCCACCGAAACCTCGGTGTTCGTCTGCGTGCAGCCGGACGGCCAGGTGCGCGACGACACCGTCGGCCCGCCGGTGGCCGGCGTGGAGATCCGCGTGGCCGACAACGGCGAGATCCTGGTCAAGAGCCCCGGCCTGTTCAAGGAGTACTACCGCAACCCGGACGCCACGCAGGAAGCGCGCAGCGCCGACGGCTGGTTCCACACGGGCGACGCGGGCTACCTGGACACCGACGGCCAGCTCAAGATCATCGACCGCGCCAAGGACGTGGGCAAGCTGGCCAACGGCAGCCTGTTCGCGCCCAAGTACCTGGAGAACAAGCTCAAGTTCTTCCAGCACATCAAGGAGGCGGTGGCCTTTGGCGCCGACCGCGAAGATGTGTGCGCCTTCATCAACATCGACCTGGAAGCCGTGGGCAACTGGGCTGAACGCCGCGGCCTGCCTTATGCCGGCTACACCGACCTGGCGGCCAAGGACGAGGTCTACCAGTTGATTGCCGAGTGCGTCGAGCAAGTGAACGCCGACCTGGCCACTGACCCGAAACTGTCGGCCTCGCAGATCAGCCGCTTCCTGATCCTGCACAAGGAACTGGACCCCGACGACGACGAACTGACGCGGACCCGCAAGGTGCGCCGCGCCTTCATCGCGCAGAAGTACGGCGTGCTGATCGATGCGCTGTTCGGCGGCAAGTCGTCGCAGTACATCGAGACCGAAGTGAAGTTCGAGGACGGACGCACCGGCAAGATTTCCGCCGACCTGCGCATCCATCCGGTCAAGACGTTCCCCGCCATTACCGCCCGAGCCGCGTAGAAATCATGAGCAACAACGACCGCGACCAGCGCATCGGCGACGTGATGCTGGATATGCAGAACATCTCGCTGTCCTTCGGCGGCGTCAAAGCGCTGACGGACATCTCCTTCAATGTGCGCGAACACGAAATCCGCGCCATCATCGGACCCAACGGCGCGGGCAAGAGCTCGATGCTGAACGTCATCAACGGCGTGTACACGCCGCAGAAGGGCAGCATCGAATTCCGCGGCGAGCGCTTTTCTCGCATGAACCCGCGCCGCGCTGCCGAAATGGGCATTGCCCGCACGTTCCAGAACCTGGCGCTGTTCAAGGGCATGAGCGTGCTGGACAACATCATGACCGGCCGCAACCTGCGCATGAAGTGCGGGCTGCTGGCGCAGGCCTTCCGCCTGGGCGCCGCCGAGCGCGAAGAGATCGAGCACCGCCAGTTCGTCGAGAACATCATCGACTTCCTGGAAATCCAGGCGTACCGCAAGACGCCCGTGGGGCGCCTGCCCTACGGCCTGCAAAAGCGCGTCGACCTGGGCCGCGCGCTGGCCATGGAGCCGCGCCTGCTGCTGCTGGACGAGCCGATGGCCGGCATGAACATCGAGGAGAAGCAGGACATGAGCCGCTTCATCCTCGACGTGAACGACGAATTCGGCACCACCATCGTGCTGATCGAGCACGACATGGGCGTGGTCATGGACATCTCCGACCGCGTGGTGGTGCTGGACTACGGCAAGAAGATCGGCGACGGCAAGCCCGATGAGGTCCGAGCCAACGAAGACGTAATACGCGCCTACCTCGGCGTGTCGCACTAAGGCGGATAAGACATGGGATTTTTTCTAGAGACCTTATTCGGCGGCCTGATGAGCGGCATGATG
>JBEBOQ010000097.1:0-19659 GCA_040396375.1 Achromobacter xylosoxidans | reverse complement strand
ATGAAGATGCCGAACCAGATCAGGTCGATGCCGGCGGCCTGCACCGTGGGCAGCAAGACGCCCATGGTCAGCACGACGATGGAAATGCCGTCCAGGAAGCAACCCAGGATGATGAAGAACACCATCAGCGCCATGATCAGCCAGAACTGCGACAGACCCAGCCCGCCGATCCATTCAGCCAGTGCCCGCGGCAGGCCGATATAGCCCATCGCCAGCGTCAGGAACTGCGCGCCCGCCAGGATCAGCGCGATCATGCAGTACAGCCGGGTGGCCCCCAGCAGCGACTGCTTGAAGGCGCTGCGGGTCAGCGAACCCTGCAGCGCCGACAGGATCAGCGCGCCGACCACGCCGACGGCCGCGGCCTCGGTGGCCGTGGCAACACCGGTGTAGATCGAGCCGAGCACCGCCCCGATCAGCAGCATCACCGGGATCAGGTGGCGCGAGCGCGACAGCTTTTCCCGCAGCGTCATGCCGGGATCGGCGGCCGGTACCTGGCCGGGATTGCGGATCGCCCACCAGGCGATGTAGCCCATGAACAACCCCGCCAGCAGGATCCCCGGCACGATGCCCGCGATGAACAGCTTGGCGATGGAGACGTCCGCCGCCACGCCGTACACGATCATGATGATCGACGGCGGGATCAACAGCCCCAACGTGCCCGCGCCCGACAGCGTGCCCAGGATCTTCTCCTCGGGATAGCCGCGGCGGGTCAGCTCGGGAATGGTCATCTTGCCGACCGTGGCGCAGGTGGCGGCCGACGACCCCGACACCGCCGCGAAGATCGCGCAACCGATGACGTTGGTATGCAGCAGCCGGCCGGGCAGGCGGTTCAGCCACGGCGCCAGGCCCTTGAACAGGTCTTCGGACAGCCGGGTGCGGAACAGGATTTCGCCCATCCACAGGAACAAGGGCAGGGCGGTCAGGGTCCAGCTGGACGAGGCGCCCCAGATCGTGACGGCCATGGCGTCGCCGGCCGGACGGCTGGAGAAGATCTCCATGCCGATCCAGGCGGTGCCCGCCAGCGTCAGGCCGACCCAGACGCCGCATCCCAGGAATGCGAAGATCGAGACGACCAGCAGGGTAATGACGAGAAGTTCATTCATGGGTTTGCTGCGAGGTGGCGGCGGCCAGGCCGCGTGAACGGCGAACCAGCTCATCGAGCAGGGCGACCAGGAACAGAACCGTGCCCGCGGCCATGCTCAGCTGCGGAATCCACAGCGGCGTGGCGTCGTTGGACGTGGAAATGTCGTTGAACTGCCACGAGTCGTAGGCCAGCTTGACGCTGAAGAACGCGAAGGTGGCGGCCATCAGGCAGCCCATTCCCAAGGCGAACATGTCCAGCCGGCGGCTGCCGGCGGGAGACAGCGCGTTCAACAGCAGCGTCACGCGGATGTGTTCGCCGTGCTTGAAGGTGCTGGCCAGCGCCAGAAAGCCCGCAGAAGCCATGAAATACCCGGCATAGGCGTCCGTGCCGGGGATGTTCAGGCCGAGCTGGCGCGCGATGATCGCGGCCAGCACCGACACCAGCACGCCGATCGTGCACAAGCCGGCCAACAGGCCGGCCGCGCCGTAAAGTCCATCTAGAAAGCGGCGCATGGCGTTATCACTGCTTCCTGTAGGCGTCGACCATGGCCACGCCATCGGCGCCGGCCTTCTTGAGCCAGTCTTCCAGCATGCGCTTGCCGATCACGGACAGGCCTTCACGCAGCTCGACCGTGGGCTTGATGGTTTCCATGCCGTTCTTGGCCAGCTCTTCCTGGTACCACTTGTTCTTTTCCTGCGACAGCTTCCAGCCGCGTTCCTCGGCCTGCGCGCCGGCCTTCTTCAAGGCTTCCTGTGTGGCCGGATCAAGCGCGTCGAACGCCTTCTTGTTGACGATCACGGCGTTCTTGGGCAGCCAGGCCTGGGTGTCGTAGAACTTCTTGATGTACTCGTAGGTCTTGGTGTCGTAGCCGGTGGAGGCCGACGACATGTACGAGTCGATCACGCCGGTGGCCAGCGCCTGCGACAGTTCGGCCTGCTGCACCGTCACCGGCTGGGCGCCGACCAGTTCGGCGATCTTGGCCGTCACCGGGCTGTAGGCGCGCCACTTCAGGCCCTTCATGTCGCTGATCTGCTTGATGTCCTTGTTGGCGAAGATGCCCTGGGGCGGCCATGCCACCGCGTACAGCAGCGTCATGCCCTGCGAATTCAGCTTCTTTTCCAGGAACGGCTTCTGCGCCTGGTACAGCTTGAACGAGGCGTCGTAGCCGGTGGCCAGGAAGGGCAGGCCGTCCAGTTCGTAGATCGGATCTTCGTTGGCGAAGTTGGTCAGCAGGATCTCGCCGATCTGGGCCTGGTTGCCTTGCACCGCGCGCTTGATCTCGGGCGCCTTGTAGAGCGAGGCGTTGTTGTGCAGCGTGATCTTGAGCTTGCCTTCCGACAGCGTGTCGACGTCCTTGATGAAGGTCGTCAGGTTTTCGACGTGGAAGTTGCTGGCGGGATAGGCGCTGGGCAGGTCCCACTTGGTCTGGGCCTGGGCGCCGGCGCTGAACGCCAGGACGATGGAGCCGGTCAACAGCGAGAGCTTCTTGAACATGATGGTCCTTCTTTGCGAATGATGAGTGCGGGCAGGGCCCGGAGGCATTGCGAAAAAGCGCGCGGCGCGGCATGACGCATAGCTGAAAAGCCGTGCCATTCTATGTTGCCTCTTGGTCACAAAGTGCCTGCAAGCGCGTGTTTACGGGTAATTCCTAGGCCGCCGGTCCGAAATGCTTGACGATTGAAATAGTGTGCCCACGGGCCGGACGTTGTCTTGCGGCGGCGTCTTTTTCTTCTAAGATCTCGTCATCGCAGTCGTGTCGCAGAGGGTCGTGTGAATTTCGTTTTTCGTCGTGACGAGTTGCTGGTCGAGGAAGCCACCAGCGTGTTGCCGGACCTGGATGCCTGTGGGCGCGCCGGGCTTGGGGCCGACGCCCTGCAGCCGGTCTGGGCCACGCCGGATTCGCCGGCCCGCGCCGCGCATGTCGAACCGGGCATCGAAGCGCCGCACGGCTACGCCTTCAAGAAGCTGCGGTCCTTGTTCGGGGTGCTGGACGAGGAACGCATGGCGCTTGCCGGGCGCGCCTACCAGATCGCCGAATGGGCCCGCACCCATCGCTTCTGCGGCGCCTGCGGCACGGCCACCACGCGCGTCAGCGGCGAGTTCTGCCAGCGCTGCCCGGCCTGCGGCTTCTCGGCCTATCCGCGCATCTCGCCGGCCATGATGGTGCTGATCCGCAAGGGCGACAGCATCCTGCTGGCGCGCCACACCGCCAACGCCGCCGGGCGCTACACGGCGCTGGCCGGCTTCGTCGAACCGGGCGAAAGCATCGAACAGACGGTGCACCGCGAGGTGCTGGAAGAGGTCGGCCTGAAGGTCGGCAACCTGAAGTACTTCGGCAGCCAGTCCTGGCCGTTCCCGCATTCGCTGATGGTGGCCTACACCGCCGAGTACGTGTCTGGCGATATCCGCGTCCAGGAAGATGAAATCGCGGACGCCCGCTGGTTTGGCCCTGGTGACCCGATGCCCGACATCGCACCGCGCATCTCGATTGCGGGTTGGTTGATCCGAGCGCATCTGCCGGCCGGCTGGGACGCGCCGTAAGCTCTGGAAAGCGCCCGGGAAGGGCGCCTTTTCCTAGGGTATTCCCTCGAAATGAGGGATTTTTTACGTCCCTGTTTTATTTTTTATTGATGAAATATAGATAAATTATTAGTATTTCGCGCAGATAAACTTGTTGCGCGGCCGCTATGACCTCCACGTTGATCGCCTCGTCGGCCCACCTGGCCGGGGGCAGCGCGCCCGATTTGTCCGAAGTCGAATTCGGCCTGATGATCGCCAGCCACGCCTTTGACCGCTGGACCGTGCGCTGCATGGCGGCGGCGGGCCTGCCTGATCTGACGCCCACCGACGTCATGGTGTTCCACCACGTGTTCCATCGCCAGCGCCCCAAGAAGCTGGCCGACATCTGCTTCACGCTCAATGTCGAAGACACGCACATCGTCAACTACGCGCTGAAAAAGCTCGACCGCCTGGGCGTGGTCAAGGGCGAGCGCGCCAGCAAGGAAGTGTTCTACAGCGTCACGCCCGAGGGCGCGGCCATCATCAAGCGCTACGGCGAAATTCGCGAGCAATGCCTGACCGCCGGCCTGGACGCGCCGGGCGGGGGCGGTCTGGAATTCAGCCGCCAACTGGCGCACACCCTGCGCGCGCTGTCCGGCCTGTACGACCAGGCCGCGCGCGCCGCGACCTCCCTATAACCGATGCGCGGGGCCAGCCCCGCCACCTGCAACCCGCCCGTGGCCAGCATGCCGCGGCGGCTTCTCGTACCCGAGGATACTTATGAAGTGGCAATTCTGGATTGATCGTGGGGGCACCTTTACCGACATCGTGGCGCGTCGCCCCGATGGCACCACCACCACGGCGAAGATGCTGTCGGAAAATCCCGAGCAGTATCGCGACGCCGCCGTAGCGGGCATTCGCAAGCTGCTGGGCATCGCCCCCGGACAGCCCGTGCCGACCGAGCAGGTGGAATGCGTCAAGATGGGCACCACCGTGGCCACCAACGCGCTGCTCGAGCGCAAGGGCGAACGCACGCTGCTGGTGACCACCCGTGGTTTCCGCGACGGCCTGCGCATCGCCTACCAGAACCGTCCGCGCCTGTTCGACCGCAACGTCGTGCTGCCGGAAATGCTTTATGAAAGCGTGGTCGAGGCCGACGAGCGCGTGGCCGCCGACGGCGAAGTGATCCGCGACCTGGATGAAGCGGCCCTGCGCCGCGACATGCAGGCGGCGTATGACAGCGGCATTCGCGCCGTGGCGATCGTCTTCATGCACGCCTGGCACACCACCGGGCACGAGCAGCGCGCGGCCCGCATCGCGCGTGAAGTCGGCTTTACCCAGGTGTCCGCCTCGCACGAGGTCAGCCCGCTGATCAAGTACGTCTCGCGCGGCGACACGACGGTGGTCGACGCCTACCTGTCGCCCATCCTCAAGCGTTATGTGGACCAGGTGGCGGGCGAGTTGCCCGGCATCCGCCTGATGTTCATGCAATCGAGCGGCGGCCTGACCGACGCCCACCGCTTCCGCGGCAAGGACGCGATTCTGTCGGGCCCTGCCGGCGGCATCGTCGGCATGGTGCGCACCAGCGAACAGGCCGGCTTCGACAAGATCATCGGCTTTGACATGGGTGGCACGTCCACCGACGTGTCGCACTACGCCGGCGAATTCGAACGCGAGTTCGAGACCCAGGTGGCGGGCGTGCGCATGCGCGCGCCGATGATGAGCATCCATACCGTCGCAGCCGGCGGCGGCTCGATCCTGCATTTCGACGGCGCGCGCCTGCGCGTCGGGCCGGATTCGGCGGGCGCCAACCCGGGCCCGGCCTGCTACCGCCGCGGCGGTCCGCTGGCCGTGACCGACTGCAACGTGTTGCTGGGCAAGATCCAACCGGACTTCTTCCCCAAGGTCTTTGGCCCCGAGGCCAACGAGCCGCTGGACCGCGAGGCCGTGGCGCAGCGTTTCGCGGCCATGGCCGACGAAGTGCGCACGGCGACCGGCCGCGACATGACGCCCGAGCAATTGGCGGAAGGCTTCCTGGAAATCGCCGTGGGCAACATGGCCGAAGCCATCAAGCGCATTTCGGTGCAGCGTGGCCACGACGTCACCGAATACGCCCTGACGGTGTTCGGCGGCGCGGGCGGCCAGCACGCCTGCCTGGTGGCTGACGCGCTGGGCATGACCACCGTGTTCGCGCATCCGCTGGGCGGCGTCTTGTCCGCCTATGGCATGGGCCTGGCGGACCAGACCGACATGCGCCAGAAAACCGTCGAAAAGGTGCTCGATGCCGACCTGATGCGCGAACTTGCCGGCGAACTGGACACCTTGGCCGGCCAGGCCGTGGGTGAACTGCGCCGTCAGCACGTGGCCGACAGCGACATCAGCGTGCAGCGCCGCCTGCATCTGAAGTACCGGGGCACGGACACGGCGCTGGAAGTCGCCTATGGCGATCTGGAACAGGCCCGCCAGGACTTCGAGGCGGCTTACCGCCAGCGTTATTCGTTCCTGATGCCCAACCGCGAGCTGGTGGTCGAGACCATTTCGGTCGAGGCCACGGGCGGCGGTGAACGCATTACCGAGACGCCGGCATCGCGCACCCGCGACGGTGCGCTGGCCGCCAGCCGCACGGTGCAGATGTATAGCGGCGGCGCCTGGCGCGACACGCCGTTGTACGTGCGTGAAGACATGACCGGCGGCGACGTGGTGGCGGGCCCCGCCATCATCTCCGAGCCCAACCAGACCACCGTGGTCGAACCTGGCTGGCAGGCCGAGTTGACGCCGCAGGACCACTTCGTGATCCGCCGGGTCGAAGCGCGTCCGCAGCGCCGCGCCATCGGCACGCAAGCCGACCCGGTGATGCTGGAGGTCTTCAACAACCTGTTCATGTCGATTGCCGAGCAGATGGGCTACCGGCTGCAGAACACGGCTTACTCCGTCAACATCAAGGAACGCCTGGACTTTTCCTGCGCCATTTTCGACGCCAAGGCACGCCTGATCGCCAACGCGCCGCACATGCCGGTGCACTTGGGTTCCATGGGCGAATCGGTGCGCACGGTCATGAATGCCAACGCGGGCCGCATGATGCCGGGCGACGCCTACGTGGTGAACGATCCGTACCACGGCGGCACCCACTTGCCGGACGTCACGGTGATCACGCCGGTGTTCGACCGCAAGGGTAGCGAGATCCTGTTCTACGTCGGCTCGCGCGGCCACCACGCGGATATCGGCGGGACCACGCCGGGTTCGATGCCGCCGGATTCCAAGACGGTGGAAGACGAAGGCGTGCTGTTCACCAACTTCCAGTTGGTCAAGAACGGCGAATTCCGTGAACAGGCTGCGCGCGACATCCTCGGCTCCGGCCGCTGGCCCGCGCGCAACCCCGACCAGAACATCGCCGACATGCACGCGCAGATCGCCGCCAACGAAAAGGGCGTGCAGGAACTGCTGCGCATGTGCGATCACTTCGGCCTGGACGTGGTGCGCGCCTACATGGGCCACGTGCAGGACAACGCCGAAGAGGCGGTGCGCCGCGTGATCTCGGTGCTCAAGGACGGCAGCTACGAGTATCCGCTGGACAACGGCGCGGTCATCCGCGTCGCGGTGCGGGTGGACAACCAGGCGCGCAGCGCCGTGGTCGACTTCACCGGCACGTCGGACCAGCTGGACAACAACTTCAACGCCCCGGGCGCCATCGCCGTGGCCGCGGTGCTGTACGTGTTCCGCACCCTGGTCAACGACGACATCCCGCTGAACGACGGCTGCCTGGTGCCGCTGTCGATCATCCTGCCGGAAGGCTCGATGCTGCGCCCGAACCCGCCGGCCTCGGTGGTGGCGGGCAACGTCGAAACGTCCATGTGCATCGTCAACGCGCTGTATGGCGCGCTGGGCGTACTGGCCTCAAGCCAGGGCACGATGAACAACTTCACGTTCGGCAATGCGCGCCACCAGTACTACGAGACCATCTCGGGCGGCACGGGGGCGGGGCCTGTCAAGATCGACGCCGCCGGCCCGCACGACGAGGGTTTCGCCGGTACGTCGGTGGTACAGGCGCACATGACCAACTCGCGCCTGACGGACCCCGAAGTGCTGGAGTTCCGTTTCCCGGTGCGGCTGGAGTCGTATGAGATCCGCCACGGGTCGGGCGGGGCGGGGCGCTATCCGGGCGGTGACGGCGGCATTCGCCGCATTCGCTTCCTGGAAGACATGACCGCGGCCATCCTGTCGAACAACCGCCGTTTCGCGCCGTTCGGCTTGGCCGGCGGTCAGCCCGCGGCGATGGGTCGTAACGCCATCGAGCGGTTGGATGGCTCGATCGAGGAGCTGGGTCCGCAGGACAGCGCCCAGTTGCGCCCGGGCGATGTGTTCGTGGTGGAAACACCCGGAGGCGGCGGCTACGGCGCGGCCTGATCCCGGCCGGCAATACGGGCCGCAATAGCAGGGTTTGCGGCCCGCGACAGCCCGATTCCGTCTAGGCGGGGTCGGGCTGTTTTTCGTCGTCCGGGTCGGACATTACATCCAGGGCGATGTCCGCGCGGGCCTTGCGGTCGTAGACCCGCAGCGTCACTTCGTCGTCGCGGATTTCGAAGAGGGCGGTGGCCAGGGTATTTTCGCCGTCCGGGTCGTCCTGCGCGGTCCGCAGGATAGGCAAGTCGCCGCGGGCGTCATGCAGCGCCGCCAGCAGGTCGGCGCCCCCGGTGGCCGGCGACCAGCCGTCCACGATGCCTTCAATGCGGTTCTGGCGCGCGCGCGATGAGTGGGTGATGATCTGCGTCTGGCCGCGGGTGTCCTGGTGGATCATGTGGTTGGCATGCCCATAGCGGGTGCCGATTTCCAGGAAGGACGCGCCGCCCGGCGCGACCTCGGCGCTGAAGATGCGCGGGTCGGCCGCCGACCCCAGCGTGTGATGAAAGCCGCCCGAGCGCGGGGTGTCGCGCAGCAGCGCGATCGCCTCGTCCAGCGTGGCGCAATCGAGCACCGCCCGTGCCAGCAGCATGCGCGGCACGCCGGGATGGCGTTGGCGCGTGCGCAGGTTGTTGATGGTCTGCACCAGGCCCGCGCGGTTGGCGGCAAAGGTGTGGCCGGGCAGGGAGCCTGGGTAATAAAAGCTGAGATAGCCGGGCGCGTCTTCCAGCGCCACGTCCACCAGGTGGCAGCGGCCGTACAGGTAGGGATCGCCGTCTTCGTTGTGGCCGATCCAGCGGGTGCCGTCCGCCGCCTTCAGGGCCACCGAGGTGCAGCCGTCGCCGGTGCTGCTGTGCAGCAGGTCGCCGCGGCAATTCCATAGCAGCACGTCGGCCAGTGGCATGCGCAGCCCTTCGGCCAGTCCTTCCAATTCTTCCCAGACCTGGGGCAGCGCCTCGCGGGCATGTTGCCCAAGCTGGTCCAGATAGCGGTGGCCGCGCCAGGGCCGCAGGGCTTCCCAAGTGCCGTTCTGCGCCAGATATCCCGTCATCAGCGGGCGGGCGAGCTTGCCCAGGGCTACGCCAATCTGGCGGCGGCTGCCGGCGATGCGTACATATTTGTAGGGCATGGGGATTCTCCGGGTGTCATGCGGATTGTAATTTTTCTAAGCTCTGTCCGGTGGGGACGGATGCGTTAAGATTCCCCGTAAGTTGCTCCGGCGATCCCGGTGTGGCCCGCGCATCATGTCCTAACTACAACCCCGGGTGCTATCGGCCCCAAGAGGAGAGTTTCATGATTAAACGTAAAGTCGCCGCCGCCTTGGTCGGCCTGTCCGTGGCCATGTTCGGCGCCGCCTCCGGCGCCTACGCCCAAGGCAAGGAATTGGTGGTGGCCACCGACACGGCGTTCGTGCCGTTCGAGTTCAAGCAGGGCAACACCTATACCGGCTTCGACGTGGACCTGTGGGCGGCCATCGCCAAGGAACTGAACGTCAAGTACAAGCTGCAGCCGATGGACTTCAACGGCATCATCCCCGGCCTGCAGACCAAGAACATCGACGTGGCGCTGGCCGGCATCACGATCCGCGACGACCGCAAGAAGGTCATCGACTTCTCCGATCCTTACTACGAAAGCGGCCTGGCCATCCTGGTCAGCGAAAAGAACACCGACATCAAGGACGCCAAGTCGCTGGCCGGCAAGACCGTCGCGGTCAAGACCGGCACGGCCACCGTGGACTTCCTGAAGGCCCAGGTGCCGGACGCCAAGCTCAAGCTGTTCCCCAACATCGACAACGCCTACCTGGAACTGGCCACCGGCCGGGTCGACGCCGCCGTGCACGACACGCCCAACGTCCAGTACTACGCCAACACGGCCGGCAAGGGCCGCGTCAAGGTGGTCGGCTCGGTCAAGAGCGGCGACTTCTACGGCATCGCCTTCCCCAAGGGCAGCGAACTGGTGCCGCAGGTCAACAAGGCCCTGGCCACGCTCAAGTCCAACGGCCAGTACGACGCCATCTACGAGAAGTGGTTCGGCAAGAAGCCCTGAGCTTTTCCGCCGGATTGATGTTGCATTTCGGGGCCGCCCGGCAGTCTGGGGCCCCGGCGCTTCGCTCCGGCGACGCCGGGCCCGGGACGGGGCGGCCCCGAGCCGCTTGCGGCGCCGGGCGTTTCCGCCATGATGCGGCGCGCGGGCGCGCCATTGAGGGGTAATTCGTGGATTTTGACTGGAATGTAGTGATGGAGGCGTTGCCCAACCTGTGGGTGGGCACGCAGATGACCATCAAGATCACCTTCTGGGGCCTGTTCGGCGGGTTCCTGCTGGGCGCGCTCTCCGGCGTGACCCGGGCCTACGGGCATCCGATACTGTCGGGCATCGCCCAGGTGTATGTCGCGGTGATCCGCGGCACGCCGATCGTGGTGCAGGTGATGTTCATTTATTTCGCCTTGCCGCTCTTGGCGAACATCCGGGTGGACGCCGAGTGGGCGGCCATCGTCACGCTCATCATCAATTCAGGCGCCTATATTTCCGAGATCGTGCGCGGTTCGCTGCTGTCGGTGCACAAGGGCCTGAAGGAAGCCGGGCAGGCGATGGGCCTGCCGTTTCACAAGATCCTGTTCCACATCATCGGGCCGGTGGCGTTCCGCCGCATGATTCCGCCGCTGGGCAACCAGTGCATCATCAGCCTGAAGGATTCGTCGCTGTTCATTGTGATCGGCGTCGCGGAACTGACCCGCCAAGGCCAGGAAATCATGGCCGCCAACTTTCGCGCGGTCGAGATCTGGTCCGCGATCGCGATCGTCTACCTGATCCTGACGGGTACGATGGCGCTGGTCCTGCACCTGATTGAAAAGAGGATGCGCATACTATGAGCATGGTTGAATTTCATAACGTCACCAAGAACTTCGGCGAGTCCATGGTGCTCAATGGCATCTCGCTCAATATCGATGCGGGCGAGGTCGTGGTGGTGGTGGGCCCGTCCGGGTCGGGCAAGTCCACGTTTCTGCGCTGTATCAACGTGCTGGAAACCATCAACGGCGGCGACCTGCTGGTCGATGGCCTGAGCGTGAACGGCGGCGCGGCGCAGGTGCGCGAGATCCGCCGCGAGGCCGGCATGGTGTTCCAGCAGTTCAACCTGTTCCCGCAGATGACGGCCCTGGAGAACGTGATGTTCGGGCCAGTGCACACGCGCGGCCAAGGCCGCGACGAAGCCCGCGAGCTGGCCAAGCAGTTGCTCAACAAGGTCGGGCTGGCCGAACGCATGAACCACTATCCGGGCGAACTCTCCGGCGGCCAGCAGCAACGGGTGGCCATCGCCCGCGCACTGGCCATCAAGCCCAAGCTGATGCTGTTCGACGAGCCCACCTCGGCGCTGGATCCTGAACTGCGCCACGAGGTGCTGAAGGTCATGCGCGACCTGGCCGAAGAAGGCATGACCATGGTCGTGGTCACCCACGAAATGGAATTCGCGCGCAAGGTCGGCAGCCGCCTGATCTTCATCGACGCGGGCAAGATCGCGCACGATGGTCCGCCGGCGGATCTGCTGGACAATCCGCCCAGCCAACGCCTGAAGGACTTCCTGCAGCATGTGACCTGATGGCCGGGCGCCGGGCGCTTGCCCGGCGCGGGTCGCTGCGGTTTGGCGGCTTTTCCCGGACCATTTGCTTACCCTGGGGACAGGCGGACGGCGCCTAGTGCGCCGCCGGCTTGGCGGGCAGGGCCAGCACCTCGTCTGTGGTCAGGATGTCGGCAAACGTGTCGTCCAGGGCGGCCAGCGTTGCCCGGTGCAGCTCGGCATGCGGCACCACGCCGTTACGGGTGTCCAGGTCGCGCGTGGCGCAGGCATCCTCGGCCACGATCACCTGGTAACCCAGCGGCACCGCGTCACGCGCGGCGCCGGCCACGCAGGCGTGGGTCATCAGCCCGGCAATCACCAGCGTATTGATCCCGCCGGTCTTCAGGCGGCTGTCCAGGTCGGTGCCCGGAAAGGCGCTGACGGTATTCTTGCGCACCACGGCATGGCCGGCTTGCGGCTGCAGATCCGCATGGAACGGCACGTTCGGGCCATTTTCGGCGAACAAGGGGCTGCCGGCAGGCAGCACATGCTGCACGTGAATCACGGCCATGCCCGCCTGGTCCGCCTGCGCGATCAGGCGGCGGGCGTTGCGCAATGCGCGCAGGCCGTCCGGAATCGGCATGCGGCCGCTGAAATACTCTTCCTGAAAGTCGATGACCAGCAGTGCCGTGGCGGCCGGATCCAGCGACCGGGGCGCGGTGGCACCGGCCATCGTGCGGATGGTGGGGTGGGATGCGTTTTTGGGGGATGTCATGGGTAGCCTCGCTTGGGGGCAGTGGGTCAGGCGTCCAGTATCCGGCCCCGGCCGTCTCGGCATAAGTGGCCCGATAGCCAATATGCGCTAGGATTGGGCCATTCCCGTTTCCGCGAGTGTCCGCCCATGCATACCGTGGCCGTGCTGGCCTTTGACGGCATCAGTCCCTTTCATCTGTCCGTACCCTGCATGGTGTTCGGCGACGACCTGGCGCGGCTGGGCGTGCCGCGCTACCGCCTGCTCGTGTGCGGCGAAAGAACCGGGCTGGTCCCGACAATGTCGGGCTTCAATATCGAGGTGCCGCACGATCTGTCTGTATTGGCCGAGGCCGACACGGTCATCGTGCCCGCGTGGCGCGACCCCGACGAACGGCCGCCGCAGGGCTTGCTGGATGCCTTGCGGGCAGCCCATGCGCGCGGGGCAAGGATGGTCGGGCTATGCCTGGGCACCTTCGTGCTGGCCGAGGCCGGGCTGCTGGACGGCCGCAGCGCCGCTACCCATTGGGTCTGGGCCGCTGATTTCATTGCTCGCTATCCGCGGGTCAAGTTGGACCAGGATGTGCTGTACGTGGACGATGGCGACATCTTGACGTCCGCAGGCACCGCCGCGGCCATCGACTGCTGCCTGCATCTGCTGCGCCGCGACCACGGCGCCGACGTGGCCAACCGCATCGCGCGGCGCATGGTGGTGGCGCCGCAGCGCCAGGGTGGCCAGGCGCAATATATCGAGCAGCCGCTCCCCAAGGGCGAGGGCGATGACCGGCTGCGCGCCACGCTGGACTGGGCCATCGAGCACCTGAAAGAACCGCTGTGCCTGGATCAGTTGGCCGCGCAGGCCAACATGAGCCGGCGTAATTTCACCCGTCATTTCAAGGCGCAGACCGGCGCCACGGTATCGCAATGGCTGTTGTATCACCGGCTGGCGTCGGCCCAGCGTCTGCTGGAGACGACCGAGCACGGCATCGATCGGATTGCGGGCATGGTGGGGGTGGGTTCGGCGGCGTCGCTGCGGCAGCATTTCGCTACGGCGTTTTCGGTGTCGCCAGGGGCGTATCGCAAGCAGTTCCGGCGCGGCTGAGTGGAGCAGGGCGCGCCTATGCGTCGTCCGGCGGACGGCAGGCCAAGCAATAGGGAAAGGGGCAGATAAACGCGGGCCGCAAGGGCCCGCGTTTGGCGATCAGCCTTTGACGCGGACAATCTTCTGCACTTGCGGCACGTGGCGGATGGCGCGAATGACCTGGGCCAGGTGCTTGCGGCTGTCGACCTGGATGGTCAGGTGCAGCGACACCGTCGACACCGCGTCATCGTGCATGGTGACGTGCATGATGTTGGCGTCGGCAGCGGTGACTTCCGCCGCCAGCCGGCCCAGCACGCCGCGTTCGTTGCGCGTGATGATGTCCAGGCGAGTCGCCAGGTGCTTGGCCGTGTGGCTGTCCCAGGCGACGTTGATCCAGCGTTCCGGCTCGCGCAGGCGCTGGCGCATGGCGACCGGGCAGTCGGCGGTATGTACCACCAGGCCGTGGCCCATGCGCATGCCGGCAATGATCGGATCGCCGGGCAGCGGGCCGCAGCAGGGCGCCAATTGCACCGCCTGGCCTTCGTTGCCCTGGATCAGGATGGGGGCGCTACGCGCCGAGGTCAGTTCGTCCACCGCGGCGGCGGTGGTGGCGACCAGTTGATGCTCGGGGGCGAAGCGGCGTGCCACCACCGCTGCCAGGCGCTTGCCCAGGCCGATGTCGGCCAGGATTTCCTCGCGCGAACTGGCGCCGGTGCTGCGCGCCAGCTTTTGCCAGGCCGGATCGTCAGTGGCCGGCAGCGGCATGTGCAACTCTTGCAGGGCCTGGCCCAGCAGGCGCTCGCCGAAGGCGACGGATTCTTCGTACTTGACGGTGCGCAGGTAGTGGCGGATTTCGGAACGCGCGCGGCCGGTGCGTACGTAGTTCAGCCACTGGGCGTTGGGGCGCGAGGCCGGCGAGGTGACGATTTCGACCGTGTCGCCGCTGTTCAGCTCGGTGCGCAGCGGTACGAATTCGCCATTGACCTTGGCCGCCACGGCCTGGTTGCCGATGTCGGTATGGATGGCGTAGGCGAAATCGACGGGCGTCGCGCCGCGCGGCAGCGAGATGATCTTGCCGCGTGGGGTGAAAACGTAGACCGCATCGGGGAACAGGTCGACCTTGACGTGTTCGAGGAATTCGCCCGAGTCGCCGGTCTGGCTCTGGATGTCCAGCAGCGACTGCAACCACTGGTGCGTACGCTTTTGCAGGTCGTTCAGGGTCAGGTCGGCGCCCTTGTACAGCCAGTGCGAGGCCACGCCTTCTTCGGCCACGTGATGCATGTCGCGGGTGCGGAACTGGAATTCCACCGGGGTGCCGTAGGGGCCCACCAGCGTCGTGTGCAGCGACTGGTAGCCGTTGACCTTGGGGATCGCGATGTAGTCCTTGAACTTGCCGGGCACCGGCCGGTACAGCTGGTGCAGCGTGCCCAGCGCCAGGTAGCACTCGGGCAGCGTGTGGACGATGACGCGGAAACCATAGATGTCGAGCACGTCCGAGAACGACTTCTTCTGGTCGACCATCTTGCGGTAGATGCCGAACAGCGTCTTCTCGCGGCCGGTGACCTCGGCCTCGATGCCGGCGGCCGGCAGGGCGGCGCGCACCGAGTCGGCGATCTTGCCGATCACCTCGCGGCGGTTGCCGCGCGCGGCCAGCACGGCCTTGTACAGCACCTGGTAGCGGTTCGGGTACATGGCCGCGAAGCACAGGTCCTGCAGTTCGCGGAACAGCAGGTTCAGGCCCAGCCGGTGGGCGATGGGCGCGTAGATGTCCAGCGTTTCGCGGGCGATGCGGCGGCGCTTCTCGGGGTTGACCGCGTCCAGCGTGCGCATGTTGTGCAGGCGGTCGGCCAGCTTGATGAGGATGACGCGCACGTCGCGCGCCATCGCCAGCAGCATCTTGCGGAAACTTTCGGCCTGCTGCTCGGCCTTGGTGGCGAAGTCCAGGCGGTCCAGCTTGGACAGGCCATCGACCAGCTCGGCGACTTCAGGGCCGAATTTCTCGGCCAGCTCGTGCTTGGCGATGCCCTGGTCTTCCATCACGTCGTGCAGCAGGGCGGCGGACAACGCGTTGACGTCGAGCTTCCAGCCTGCGCAGATTTCGGTGACGGCGATGGGGTGCGAGATGTAGGGCGAGCCGCTGGCGCGGAATTGGCCCAGGTGCGCCTGGTCAGCGAAGCGGTAGGCTTCGCGTACGCGTTCTACATCTTTTGGGTCGAGATAGCTGCCGATGATTTCGGTCAGCGGCGCCAGCGAAGCGACCGGTGAGGCGGTCGCGTCAGCCGCTTCTTGCGCGGTGACTGACGCTGGCGTAGCGGGGTGCTTGTCTTTCTTGCCCGTGCGGCGCCCAAGACGGGAGCCGGCACGTAGCGCGGCAAGCAGACCAGATGAAGCGTACTTCAGCCCGGGAAAAGCCATGCTTGCCGCCCCCGGAGATGATCAGGTGGGAACTTTACGCAGCATTTCCACGCCGGTGAGGCCGCCCGCGATTTCGCGCAGGGCAGTGACCGTGGGCTTGTCTTTGCTGTCCAGGCGCGGGGCATGGCCTTGCGCCAGCTCGCGGGCGCGGTAGGTGGCGGCCAGCGTGAGCTTGAAACGATTGGGGATTTGGTTCAGACAGTCTTCGACGGTAATGCGAGCCATTAGGACACCTGGTGCTGATGGAGGATAGGGAGAATGCGTTCGGCTCAGTGTTCGGCCGGGATGCCCAGTTGCGAGAACAACTGGCTGTGGCGGGCGGCCTGAGACGAAAAGCGCAGCCGTGCGGCGCTGACTATTTGAGTCAGTTCCGACAAGGCCACGCTAAATTCTTGATTAATAATAACATATTCGCATTCAGGCGCGTGGGCGATTTCGCCGCCCGCAGCCATCAGGCGGCGCGCGATAACCTGCGGCGCATCCTGGCCGCGCGCCTTGAGCCGGCTTTCGAGTTCTTCGATGGACGGGGGCAGCACGAAAATGCCGATCGCGGCCGGGAAACGCTGGCGCACCTGGCGCGCGCCTTGCCAGTCGATTTCAAGCAAAACGTCGCGGCCTTCGCGAGTGGCTTCGTCGATGGGGTCGCGCGGCGTGCCGTAGAAATTGCCATGCACTTCGGCCCATTCCAGCAGGCGCTGTTCTTCGCGCAACTGCTTGAATTCGTCGGCGCTGATAAAGCGGTATTCGCGGCCGTCTTCTTCGCCGGGGCGGGGTGCACGGGTGGTGCAGGAGACGGACAGCAAAATGGCCGGGTCTTGCGCAAGCAAGGCCTTGACCAGGCTGGACTTGCCGGCGCCGCTGGGCGCGACGACCATGAAGACGTTTCCGGGATTGGCGTGCATGAATATGACGTGCGTGTGATGCTAAGACCCGAAGAATAGCAAATCGCGCGGCGCGGTAGGGGAAAACCCGCCGCGCCGCGTCGGCTATTGTGCGGCCATGGGGTGGCTGTCAGCCGCCCACCGGCTGACGGTCTGGGCTGCCTATTTGGCGGCGGTTTGCGCCAGCTTGCCGCCCGGCGCGGGCGAGTCGCTACCCAGCAGATGGCCGTTGACTTCGATGCCGTACAACGAGTCGTCTCCGTCGTGGTATTTGGCGCGGGTCTTGGCCACCGATTCGGTGTAGCGCGGGTCCTGCGGGCGCTCGTGCGCGTTCATGAAGTACGCCACGTCCCAGGCTTCCTGGTCGCTCAGCATGCCGGCCTGGCCCAGCGGCATGTTGGCCTTGATGAAACCGGCGGCGTTGCCGATCTGGTGCATGCCGGCGCCCCAGTTGAAGGAGTCGGGGCCCCACAAGGCGGGGAACACCCAGTGCGAGCCATTCTTCTGGCCCTGGCCCTTGTCGCCGTGGCAGACCGCGCAGTATTGGGCGTAGACCTCGCCGCCGCGCACATAGTCGGCCTTTTGCGCCGGGGCGGGCAGCTTGAGATAGCCCTGGCCCTTTAGCGGCACGCCCGTGGGCGCCTTGCTGGCAAGCCAGAACATGTAGGTCTGCAGGGCGGTCAGGACGGGGTCGTCCGCCGCGGGCGCCTTGCCGTTCATGCTGAAGCGGAAGCAGCCTTGCAGGCGTTCGGCCAGCGTGTTGACGTGGCCGTTCTTGGCCCGGTAGGCCGGGTACAGCACATAGGCCGCCCACATCGGTGCGGAGTCAGGGCGGCGGCCGGCGTCCAGGTGGCAACTGGCGCAGTTCAGGTCGTTGCCGACGAACTTGGCGGCGTTTTGCGGCGTGTGCAGGAAGATCTGCTCGCCCTGGCGCACGATTTTGCCGAATTCGCTATCGGGCAACGAGGCCGCGCTCGGCGGCGTGAAGGCGGGTCGTGCGTCGGCGCTCTGGGCTTGGGCGGTTGGCGTCAAGAAGCCGGCGGCGCTCAGGGTGGCGGCAGCCAACAGGCGGGCGAAACGGTAGGGGGTGGCGCTCATGGCTTGGCTCCCGCGGGGGTGGCTTGCGCGGCAAGCAAGTCGGCCGCCTTGGGCAGGCCGGCGTAGTAGGCAGACACGGCGTCGATCTCGGCGTCGGTCAGGCGGGTGGCGACGGCGGGCATCAGGCCCAGCGGGCCGGGCGGACGCTGGCCCTGGCGCCAGGCGCGCAACTGACCTGCGATGTAGGCCGCGGGCTGGCCCGCCAGGCTGGGGAAATTGGCCCCCACGCCAATGCCGCCGGGGCCGTGGCATTGATTACAGGCCGGCACGTTCTTGTCCCAGGCGCCGCGGGTGGCCAGCCAGGCGCCGATGTCGTCGGGCTTGACCGGATGCTGCGCGGTGGCGGCCAGGCGGTCCAGATTCAGCGGCGACGGCAGCCCGGCGTAGTACTGCGCCACGGCCTGGCGCTGGGCGGGGCTCAGCGCCTTGGCGGTGGCCGCCATCACGGGACTTACGCGCGAGCCGTTGGCCATGGCTTCCAGTTGCTCGGCCAGGTAGGCCGCGCCGATGCCCGCCAATTGCGGGAAGCCGGCGACGGGATTGCCTTCGCCTTTGGCGCCGTGGCAGGTGACACAGGCGGGTGCGCCGTTGGCGCCTTGGGTGCTGATCTGTTGGCCGTCGGGGGCGCTTTGGGCGGTGGCCAGGGCGCTGACGCCCAGGGCCAGTGCGCCCGCCCAGCGGGCGGCGGAGTAGGGCCAGGAAGGCATGGAGGGGGCTCCGTTAGAGTTATTGATTTTGGGTAATAAGCTAATTTCCAGAAATTATATAAAAGGTTGTGACAGATCAGGGCGGCCGGCTGCTGTTGAGGCAACGCGTGTGCGTCGTCGGTCCAATTGAGCTGGGACGCCGCGGCGGTGGGCGTCGGTTTAAGCCGTGTGGTCAGCGCGTCGCGGTGCAGTGCTTGCGGCTGCCCGGCGCGGTTTCAATTGCTTGCGCGAAGGGGCGGGCCTCCAGAGCCAAATGGAACGTTCGCTTGCAGCATGGCCAGATCGATTCGGGTAGCATTTCGCCGATCGATAACAAGGAGAATCCCATGCACACGAACGAGATCGATCCCCCCCGCGTTGCCCTGGTCACGGGCGCCGGCACCGGCATAGGCCGCGCGGTGGCGCTGGAATTCCTGGCGCAGGGGTATCGCGTGGTGCTGGCCGGCCGTCGGCGTGAACCGCTCGAGGCCACGCGTACGGCGGCGGGCGAAGACGGCATCCGGGCGCTGGTGGTGCCCACGGACGTGTCCAACGAGCAGGCAGTGCGCGAGCTGTTCGACACTACCCAGCGCGAATATGGCCGCCTGGACGTGCTGTTCAACAATGCCGGTCGCGGCGCGCCCGCCATGCCGATCGAGGAATTGCCCGTGGCGCTGTGGCGCGAGGTGGTCGACACCAACCTGACCGGCATGTTCCTGTGCGCGCAGGCCGCCATTCGCGTCATGAAGGCGCAAACCCCGCAGGGCGGCCGCATCATCAATAACGGTTCGATCTCGTCGCATGCGCCGCGTCCCTTTTCGATCGCCTATACGGCGACCAAGCACGCCGTGACCGGGCTGACCAAATCGATTTCGCTGGATTGCCGCCCGTATCACATCGCGTGCGGCCAGATCGACATCGGCAACGCCGCCACCGAGATGACCGAGCGCATGGCGGCGGGCATCCTGCAGGCCGACGGCAGCACCAAGGTCGAGCCGCGCATGGACGTCGCCCACGTCGCCCAAGCCGTCGCCGCCATGGCCCGCCTGCCGCTGGAAGCCAACGTCCAGTTCATGACCATCATGGCCACCAACATGCCCTTCGTGGGACGCGGCTGAGCCGCTGGACGCGACAACGGTCAAACAAAAGGCGCCTTCGATGAACTGACCCCCGAAAGTTGGACGTAGATCCAACCTTTGGGGGTTTTTGCATGA
>JBEBOQ010000096.1:0-19751 GCA_040396375.1 Achromobacter xylosoxidans | reverse complement strand
CATCGAGGTTGCCCGCTGCCACGAAGCCCTGCACGACGGGCTACGCGCGTCTTGGGTCGTTGCGCTGTTAGACCTGTGGTCAGGGTATGAAATCTGCGCGGCCGCCAAGCCGCGGCCGCGCGGGCGGCCACGTTTGGCATTTGTGTTGTTGACTGTGTTGCGGCGGCGCTTCGCGCTCGTGGGGAGTGGTTTTCTAGTGGTTCCGCATGTCGGGGGAGGGGCGGTGATGGGCGGCGCGGCAGGCGCTGGCTTGCGCATGCAGAGCCTCTCGCGCGCCGCCCATCGGGCGCTGCACACTGGTGTGCAGCGCCACCGCGTCCGCGCCGATAGAAGGTCCGTGTCAAAGGGACGGATTTATTCGTGGCTGAACACAATCGCGTACTAGCAAGCGTTAACAACGCTACCCACACGCGAGAGCGGCAGTGGATTACGCAAGACGACGCGTAAGCCTCGTAAGGCCGCCCGCGCGGCCGGCACGAGGCGGGCCCCGCACCCTCCTCCAACCCCCACTGACTGTGACCAACATGCCAAGCACACGACCCGCCCCAGGGCCCGCTGTTAATCCTCATCAAAAGCGCGTGGCGGGGTGGCAGGGGGTAGGGCGGGGCGTGTAGATGCGCCCGACGGAATCCGTAGGGAGCCGAAGGCGGACGAGGATGAGGAAGGGGTAGTCCGGAGCGAAGGCTCCGGACCGCAATCGTAGCCCCGCCCTACCCCCTGCCACCCCGCCACGCGCGACTTAAGAACCAACACCTTCCACAACCCACCCCCAAACAACCAAAAGCAATAACGACATATTTCCAAAACTCAGCCATTTCCCTCAAGACCAATCTGCACCACATAACCTCATACCGACTAAGTATTTTTCGACGTCACCCCCGCGATGCCAGAATCAATCATCCAAATTCCTGCATCCCGGAAAAACAAGATGTCTTTCGCCAAGAACCTGCTAGCCATCACCGCAGCCGCCTTTGCCCTGACGACTGCTGCCCACGCAGACACCCAAGAAAAGAAGACCATCACCGTCGGCATCTCCGTCGGCACCACTGAGAAAATCTTCGACGTCGTTAAGCAAGTCGCCGCTCGCGACGGCCTTGAGATCAAGCTCGTTAAATTCAACGACTACCAGCTCCCTAACGCCGCCCTGAACGCCGGCGACCTCGACGCCAATGCGTTCCAGCACAAACCCTTCCTGGATAACCAGATCAAGGCGCGCGGTTTCGACATCGTGCCTGTCGGGCTCACCGTTACCGCGCCGCTGGGCTTTTACTCGCGCAAGATCAAGTCGCTGAATGACCTGCCTGAAGGCGCTTCCGTTGGCATTCAGAATGATCCCTCCAACGGCAACCGCGCGCTGCGGCTGCTGGCGGCTTATAAGCTCATTACGCTCAAGCCTGAAGCGGAGCAGAAGAACAACGCCACGCCGCTGGACGTCGTGTCCAACCCGCGCAAGCTCAAGCTGGTGGCGCTGGATGCCGCGCAGTTGCCGCGGTCGCTCGATGATTTGACCGCTGCGTCCATCAATAACGACTACGCCACGCAAGCTGGGCTGGTGCCGGCGCGCGATGCCATTGGCCGTGAGGCGGCGGATGGGCCTTATGCCAACGTCATTGCCGTGCGCACCAAGGACCGCGACCAGCCCTGGGTCAAGAAGTTGGTGTCCGCCTACCAATCGCCCGAAGTGCGGGCCTTTATCGAAACCGAATTCAAGGGTTCGCTGATCCCCGCTTTCTGAGCAGGCTTCGCGCCGCGCAGGATTCTTCAACGCTACACCGGCATCCAACATGAGCATTCTTACCCTGGCGGGCAGCCCGTCGCAGCGCTCCCGTTCTTCCACCTTGCTGCGCCACGCCGCGCAGCTGCTGCGGGCGCGGGGGCTGGGCATTATCGAACTGGGCTTGCGTGACATTCCCGCCGAAGACCTGGTCGAGGGCAACTACACCGGCGCCGCCGCCAATGCGTTGCGGGCTCGGGTGGCCACGGCCGATGCCGTGTTGATTTCCACGCCGGTCTACAAGGCGTCGTTCTCGGGCGGCCTGAAGGCGGTGCTGGATCTGCTGGACGAGAAGGCGCTGGCGGGCAAGGTGGTGCTGCCGATCGCTACGGGTGGCAGCCCGGCGCATCTGCTGGCGCTGGAGTATGGGCTCAAGCCCGTGCTGTCGGCGTTGGGTGCGCGGCACATCCTGGCTGGTGTCTATGCCACCGACAAGCAGGTGCGCATTGCGGAGGACGGCGCCAGCCAGATTGATGCCGATGTGCTGGAGCGGCTGGAGGATTCGGTCGAGCGGCTGGCCGAGCAGGTGGCGCCGCGTGGCGGCATTGTCAATGAAGCATTCGACCTGGGGCGGCTCGCGCTTGCGGGCGGCTTTAGCGTCTGAACCGGAGGTTTTCATGCGCAGCTTGATCTGGGTGTCCCGTCTTTCCGTGTTCCGCTGGCTGGTGGCGTTGCTGTGCGCATCGCTGCTGCTGCCCGGCGCGCAGGCGCAGGATGCCAAGACGCTGCGCATTGGCTTTCAGAAATACGGCACCTTGACCATCGTGCGGGCGCTGGGCGACCTGGACAAGCGATTGGCGGCGCAAGGCATCACGGTGAAGTGGACCGAGTTTCCGGCAGGACCCCAGTTGCTGGAAGGGCTGAACGTGGGTTCGATTGATTTCGGCACCGTGGGTGAAGCGCCGCCGGTATTTGCGCAGGCGGCGGGCGCCGCGCTGGTGTACGTGGGCAACGAGCCGCCATCGCCGACCAGCGAAGCCATATTGGTGCCGAAGGATTCGCCTATCAAAAGCGTGGCAGACCTGAAGGGCAAGAAGGTCGCGCTGAACAAGGGCTCCAACGTGCACTACCTGCTGGTCAAGCAGCTGGAGCGCGCGGGGGTGGCGTATAGCGATATCAACGTTGCCTATCTGACGCCAGCCGATGCGCGCGCGGCGTTCGAGCGCGGCTCGGTGGATGCCTGGGTGATCTGGGATCCGTTCCAGGCTGCGGCTGAAAAACAATTGGGTGCGCGCGTGCTGGCCGATGGCACTGGCGTGGTGAAGAACTATCAGTTCTTCCTGGCCGCGCGCGGCTACGAAAAGGCGAATCTGGAAGTCATCCGCACGGTGCTGGACGAAGTGCGCAAGGGCGACCTGTGGGCCCGCGACCATCGCGCCGAAGCCGTGGCGCTGTTGCAGCCCGTGCTGGGGCTGGACAAGGCCGTGGTTGAACTGGCGGCGGACCGGCTGGCCTACGGCGTGCAGCCGATCACGCGGGAAGTGCTGCAAGAGCAGCAGCAGGTGGCGGACGCGTTCTACGCGCTCAAGCTCATTCCCAAACCTCTCAATGTGTTCGACGCCGCGCCGTCGGACCTGAAATAGACAAGGGCAGGCATTCCATGGACGTCTTCTGGTTCATTCCCACGCATGGCGATTCGCGCTACCTCGGCACCAGCCAGGGCGCGCGCGCGGCCAGTTACGACTATTTTCGCCAGGTGGCGGTGGCCGCGGACACGTTGGGCTATGACGGCGTGCTGCTGCCCACCGGCCGGTCTTGCGAGGACGCATGGGTGGTGGCCTCCAGCCTCATCGGCGCCACGCGCCAGCTGAAGTTCCTGGTGGCGATCCGGCCCGGCGTCAGCTCGCCACAGTTTTCGGCGCGCATGGCCGCCACGTTTGATCGCCTGTCCGAAGGGCGGCTGCTGGTCAACGTGGTCACGGGCGGCGACCCGGGCGAACTGGAAGGCGACGGGGTGTTCGTCAGCCATGATCAGCGCTACGCCATCACGGCGGACTATCTGCGCATCTGGCGCGGCATCCTGGAAAACAGCCACCAGGCCGAGGGGTTCAGCTTCGAAGGTGAGCAACTGGTGTCCAAGGGCGGCAAGGTCATCTATCCGCCCGTGCAAAAGCCCTATCCGCCGTTGTACTTCGGCGGCTCTTCCGAGGCCGCGCACGAATTGGCTGCGGAGCAGTTGGACGTCTACCTGACCTGGGGCGAGGCGCCCGACGCCGTGGCCGCCAAGATCGCGGACGTGCGCGCCCGTGCCGCCAAGCATGGCCGCACGGTGCGCTTCGGCATCCGCCTGCATGTGATCGTGCGCGAAACCGAAGAAGCCGCCTGGGCCGCGGCCGACGAGCTGATCAGCCATCTTAGCGAAGACTCCGTGCGCGCCGCGCAGACGGCATTTTCCAAAATGGATTCGGAAGGCCAGCGGCGGATGGCGGCGCTGCACGGCGGCAAGCTCAACGACGAGCAGGGCGGTCGCAAGCACCTGGAGATTTCGCCCAATCTGTGGGCGGGCGTGGGGCTGGTGCGTGGCGGCGCCGGCACGGCCCTGGTGGGCGATCCCAAGACCGTGGCCGCCCGTATCCAGGAATATGCCGATCTGGGCATCGAGACTTTTATCTTCTCGGGTTATCCGCATCTGGAAGAGTCGTACCGCTTTGCCGAGCTGGTGTTCCCGCTGTTGCCCGGCAAGGGCGGCAAGCAGGTCGGCAACACCGTGCTGACGGGGCCGTTCGGCGAAGTCATGGCCACCGAGCTGGTGCCCAAGGAATCGGCCAGCTGATGAATGCCGCCCGCAAGCGCGGTGGCTGGCGCGCGGCGCTGACGCCGTGGCTGGTCCCCGCCCTGATCCTGCTCCTGTGGCAGTTGGCCGCGCAGGCCGGCTGGCTGTCGTCGCGGATTTTGCCCGCGCCGTCGGCCGTGGCCGCCGCGGCCTGGTCATTGGCGGTGTCGGGCGAGCTTTGGCAGCATGTGCGCGTGAGCGCCTTGCGGGCGCTATGGGGGCTGCTGCTGGGCGGCGGTCTGGGTCTGGCGCTGGGCTTGCTGAACGGCTCCTCGCGCACCGCCGAGACGTTGCTGGACACCACGCTGCAGATGATCCGCAACATCCCGGTGCTGGCGCTGATTCCGCTGATCATCCTGTGGTTCGGCATCGAAGAGACCGCCAAGCTGGTGCTGCTGTCGCTGGGCGTGTTCTTCCCCGTCTATCTGAATACCTTCCACGGCATCCGCTCGGTGGACCCGGCGCTGATCGAGATGGGGCGTTCGTACGGCCTGACCGGCTGGCGCCTGTACCGCGACGTGATACTGCCGGGCGCGTTGCCGTCGATCCTGGTGGGCCTGCGCTTCGCGCTGGGGCTGGTGTGGGTGATCTTGATCGTGACCGAGACCATCTCCGCGCAGTCGGGTATCGGCTACATGACCATGAACGCGCGCGAGTTCCTGCAGACCGACGTGGTGCTGCTGGGCATCCTGCTCTACGCCCTGTTGGGCAAGGCCGCCGACACGCTGGCGCGCTTGCTGGAGCGGCGCCTGCTGCGCTGGAACCCGGCGTATCGGCCTACCTGAGCGACACATAACGAGAATCCATGGCCAAAAACCCCGCCTACCAAGACGCGACCCCGACGCCCAGCGCCGGCGCGGCGCCGGCACGCGCGGCCGATGCCGCCCGCACCGTGCAGGCCCTGGCGGCGCAACTGGCCGCCACCGCCGTTGAACGCGATCGCGCCGGCGGCCACGCCGCCGCCGAGCGCGAATTGATCCGCGCCAGCGGCTTGCTGCGTCTGTCGGTACCCACCCAATACGGCGGCACGGGTGCGCACTGGTCCACCGTGCTGGCCGCCGTGCGTACGCTGGCCGAGGCCGACAGCGCCCTGGCGCATGTGTTCGGCTTTCATCATCTGCAGGTGGCCGGCGTGCTGCTGTACGGCACGACCGAGCAGCACGAGTACTTCCTGCGGCCCACGGCGGAGCGCAACCTGTTCTGGGGAAACGCGCTCAATCCGCTGGACCGGCGGGTGGTGGCGCGTGCCGAGCTGGACGGCTATCGCATCGATGGCGTGAAGAACTTCAGTTCCGGTTCGGTGGGGTCCGACCTGCTGACCTTTTCCGCCTGGCACAAGACGTCGGGCACCGCGCTGATCGCCGCGCTGCCCACACGCAACGAAGGCATCACCGTCAACCCGGACTGGGATGCCTTCGGCCAACGCCAGACCGACAGCGGCACCGTGCGCTTTGACCACGTGCGGCTCGAACCCATCCAGGTATTGCAGGCGCCGGGTGTGGACCCCGCGCCGCGGGCCACGCTGCGCTCGCAGGTGGCGCAGTTGATCATGACCAATCTGTACCTGGGCATTGCCCGCGGCGCTTTCCAGGAAGCGCGCCGCTACGTGCGCGACGATGCGCGACCCTGGTTCGCCGCAGGCGTGCAGCGCCATGCCGACGACCCCTACGTGCAGGAACGCTTCGGCGAATTCTGGCTGCGGGTGCAGGCCGCGCAGGCGCTGGCCGACCTGGCGGGTCAGAAGCTGGATGCCGCGCTGGCGCGCGGCCCGTCGCTGACCGCGGACGAGCGTGGCGAGGTCGCGGTGGCCGGCGCCCAGGCCAAGGTGCTGGCGCATCGCGCCGCGCTGGAAGTGGGTGATGGGCTGTTCGACGTCACCGGCGCGTCGTCCACGGCGGCGCGCTACGGCTATGACCGCTTCTGGCGCAACGCCCGTGTGCACACCCTGCACGACCCCGTGGCCTACAAGATCCGCGACTTGGGCCGCTACGCCTTGCTGGACCAGATTCCGGAACCCACCGCGTATTCCTGACGCGCGTCCTGACACGCATGACTTCCCTTCCAATTTCCCGATGACCGATATTTCCGCCGTTTCCGATATTGCCGCGGTGCCGCAGCCCCTCATCCGCCTGGATGGGGTGAGCAAGTCGTTCGCCACGCGCGCCGGCCGCTTTGACGCCGTGCGCAACGTGTCGCTGTCGATCCGCGCCGGCGACACGTTCGGCATCATCGGCAAGAGCGGCGCGGGCAAGTCCACCTTGCTGCGCCTGATCAATCTGCTGGAGCGTCCCGACGAGGGCGCCGTGCGGGTCGGCGGCACCGAGCTGACGGCGCTGGCCAAGCGCGACCTGCGCGCCGCGCGCCAGAACATCGGCATGATCTTCCAGCAGTTCAACCTGCTGCAGAACGAGACCGTGTTCGAGAACGTGGCCTTCCCGCTGCGCGTGCATGGCGGCCGCGGCCGCGAGCAGATCGCGGCGCGGGTGCGTGAATGCCTGGAGATCGTCGGCCTGACCGACAAGACCGCCAGCCATCCGGCGCAGTTGTCCGGCGGCCAGAAGCAGCGCGTGGCGATCGCGCGCGCGCTGGCCAGCGAGCCGGCGGTGCTGCTGTGCGACGAGCCGACCTCGGCGCTCGACCCCGAGACCACGCGCTCGGTGCTGAGCGTGCTGCGCGACATCAACAAACGCCTGGGCGTGACCATCGTCATCGTCACGCACGAATTGGCGGTGGTGCGGGCGCTGTGCCGCCACGTGGCGGTGATGGAGAACGGCCAGGTGCTGGAGCAGGCCGAGATTTCCGGCGCCGGCGTGCACCTGACCTCCGCGCTCGGCCGCGAGCTGATCCGCGAAGCCACCCATCCCTATGAAGAGGTCGCCTGATGCTGGACACCTTTGTGCAATTGCTGCCCGAACTGGGCGTGGCGGTCGGCCAGACCTTCCTGATGCTGGGCATCGCGCTGGCCGCGTCGATCCTGCTGGGCGGGCCGCTCGGCGTGCTGGTGTTCCTGACCGGTCCGGGCCAGTCGCTGGACCGTCCGCTGGCGCACCGGTTGCTGAGCTGGACGGTCAATACCGTGCGCTCATTCCCCTTCATCATCCTGCTGGTGGCGCTGGTGCCGTTCACCCGCGTCATCGCCGGCACCTCGATCGGCCCGGTGGCGGCGGCGGTGCCGCTGTCGTTCGCGGCCATCCCGTATTTCGCGCGGCTGGTCGAGCAGTGCCTGCGCGAAGTGCCGCGCGGCGTCATCGAGGCCGCGCACGCCGCCGGCGCATCCGAACTGCAGATCGTGCGCCGGGTGCTGCTGGTGGAGGCGCGGTCCGGGCTGGTGCTGGCCCTGACCGTGCTGGCGGTGAGCTTCCTGTCGTATTCCGCGGTGGCCGGCGTGGTGGGCGGCGGCGGCATCGGCGACCTGGCCATCCGCTATGGCTATTACCGCTTCCAGACCGACGTGATGGTGCTGACCGTGGCGCTGCTCGTGGTGCTGGTGCAGATCATCCAGTTCGCCGGCAATACCGTCGCGCGACGCATCGACAAACGCTGATCCCGAGAGGAATCCCATGTCCGTCAAACGCAATCTCCTGAGCCTGGCGCTGGCCGCCGCCGTCCTGTCGCTGTCCGGCGCCGCGCTGGCGGCCGATCCGGCCAAGAAGGAAATCGTCTTCGGCGCCACCGCCGGCCCCTACAGCGACCAGATCAAGCTGGGCATCAAGCCTATCCTGGAAAAGCAGGGCTATACCGTGCGCATCGTCGAATTCAACGACTACGTGCAGCCCAATTTCGCGCTGGCGCAGGGCGCGCTGGACGCCAACGCGTTCCAGCACATCGTCTACCTGAAGAACTTCGCGGCCAAGAACAATCTGGCGCTGTCCGAGTTGGTGAAGGTGCCCACCGCGCCCATCGCCATCTACAGCCGCAAGTACAAGAGCGTGGATGCCGCGCCGGACCGCGTCAGCGTGGCCGTGCCCAACGACCCGACCAATCAGGCGCGGGCGCTGGTGGTGCTGCAGGAACTGGGTTGGATCAAGCTGCGCGAAGGCTACGACCCGCTGCAGGTGTCTGAAAAAGACGTGGCCGTGAACACCAAGAAGATCAAGCTGATTCCGCTGGAAGCCGCGCAGCTGCCGCGTTCGCTGGAAGACACCGACTATTCCTTCGTGAACGGCAACTTCGCGCTGGCCTCTGGCTTGAAGCTGACCGAGGCGCTCGCCTTGGAAAAGACCACGCCCACCTATCAGAACCTGGTGGCGGTGCGGACAGCGGACCTGGACAAGCCCTACGTCAAAGACATCGCGGCCGCTTACGCGTCGCCCGAATTCCTGGCCGTGACGGAAAAGTCGTTCGCCGGGTTCGTCAAGACCGACTATCAGCAGAAGCTGGCCGCGGCCCGCTAACGCGCGCGGCAATACGCATCAGGAGGCCCCGGCCATGTTCATCAACCCTAACGAGTTCGAGCTGCTGCAGCACCTGGACGTGCCGGGGCGGATCGAGCCGGACGTGGCGCCTGACGAGCCGCCGCCCCGCGCTGCGCTGCACGTGACCTTGCGCAAGTTATCCAAGCGCTACGGCGAACGCGTGGTGCTGAACGGGCTGGACCTGGAATTCGCGCCGGGCGAGTTGGTGGCGGTGGTGGGGCAAAGCGGTTGCGGCAAAAGCACGCTGTTGCGCCTGTTGGCCGGGCTGGAAACCGCCAGTGGCGAGCAGGGCGGCCTGCCGGTGCGTTCGCCCGTGCTGTTCGACAACTTTCCGCAGTGGTCGGCCGATAGCCGGGTGCGCATGATGTTCCAGGACGCGCGGCTGTTGCCCTGGAAGAGCGTGCTGCAGAACGTGGCGCTGGGCCTGCCGGGACAAGCCCAGGCGCAGGCCGCCGCCGTGTTGCGGCAGGTGGGCCTGGGCGACCGCGGCGGCGACTGGCCCGCGCAACTGTCCGGCGGCCAGCGCCAGCGCGTGGCGTTGGCGCGCGCGCTGGTGCACCGCCCGGGCCTGTTGCTGCTGGATGAGCCCCTGGGCGCCCTGGATGCGCTGACGCGCATCGGCATGCAGCAATTGATCGAAGACATCTGGCGACGAGACGGTTTCACGGCCGTGCTGGTTACGCACGATGTCGGCGAGGCCGTGGCGTTGGCCGACCGCATCCTGGTCATCGACGATGGCCGGGTGGCGCTGGACGAGCGCGTGGATCTGGCGCGGCCCCGCGCGCGCGGCTCGGCCGCGTTCGCGGCGCTGGAAGCGCGCGTGTTGCGCGTCGTGATGAAACAGGAAGAGCCGGAGCAAGGGGACAGGCCCCTGGCGCCGGTCATACAGATACGGCACCTGCGGCTGGCGGTATAGACCCATCCAGCCCGGGCCGCCACCGCGGTTCCATGCGCCGGCGCCGGTAAAGCGCAGGCGCTTGTCGCCGGTTTTTTTTCCATGACTTAGGAGCAGGACCATGAGCATTCAATCCATCAACGCCCGCAACCAGTTTCGCGGCAAGATCAAGGAAATCATCCTGGGCCCGGTGGTCTCGGAGGTCGACGTCGACACCCCCGCCGGCATCGTCACGTCGGTCATCACCACCCGGTCCGTCAAGGAACTGGACCTGCAGGTGGGGACCGAGGTGCTGGCTTTCGTCAAGGCCACCGAAGTCTCGGTCGCCAAGCTGTAAATACCCAATCCCGAAATCGGCGCTTCCCCGGCGCCCGTTTCGGGATATATTGTCTGCGCGGTATCCGGTGGTTCACGCCTTGTGGTTCACCCCCTGTTTGTGGCTGTTGCGTTGCGATCACGGAGAAAGGGATATGCGTCGACTGCAAGCGTGGTTCTTCGGTTGCCTGTGCTTGGGGTTGGCCGTCTGCCTGCCCGCCATGGCGCAGGCCAAGCTCGATAAGGGGCAGCTGGATCAGCTGCTGGCGCCGATAGCGCTCTACCCGGATTCCCTTCTGTCCCAGGTCCTCATGGGGGCCACCTACCCCGACGACATTGCGGCGGCGGCGACTTGGTCCGCCGCGCATGCCAGCGTATCGGGCGATGCGGCCGTCAAGGCGGTCGAGGCCGAATCCTGGGATCCCAGCGTCAAGTCCCTGGTGGCGTTCCCGTCGGTCATGGACCTGATGGGCCGTCAGCCCGCCTGGGTGAAATCCGTGGGCGACGCCTTCCTGGCGCAGCCCGACGCGGTCATGGACTCGGTACAGCGGCTGCGGGCGCAAGCGCGCCAGGCCGGCAACCTCAAAAGCACCCCGCAGCAGAAGGTGACCTCCAGCGACACCGGCGGCAAGACCGTGGTGGTGATCGAGCCGGCTGACCCGCAGGTGGTCTACGTGCCCAGCTACAACCCGACCGTGGTCTACGGCGCCTGGCCCTATCCCGCCTATCCTCCCGCCTACTATCCGCCACCGCCGGGCTCCGTCTTCGCCACCTCGCTGGTGGCCGGCATCGGCTTCGGCCTGGGCGTGGCGGCGGTGGATTCGATGTGGGGCGGCTTCAATTGGGGCCACAACGATGTGGACATCAACGTCAACCGCTACAACAACATCAACGTCAATCAGCGCATCAATAACGCCAACGTCAACGGCAACCACGTGGCCTGGCAGCACAACGCGGCCAACCGCGGTAATACGCCGTACGCCGACCCGGCCAGCCGCCAGAAATTCGACAACCAGCGCCAGGCCGGGCTGCAGAACCGTGGCCAGGGGCGCCCGACTGAGGGGAATCCGGCGCAGGGGCGCCCGCCACCCGCGGCAGGTTCGCGCGAGGCGGCCCGCGACCGTGCCGCGCAATCGTTCCAGGGCCGCACCGGCCAGTCCATCCCGGGTCATGTGGAGCCGCGCGGCGGCGACCGCCTGGGGCAGGGCGGGGCCGGCACCCGTACGCCGGGCGCCGGCCGCGAGCCGTCGGCCGAGCGGCGCACCCCTTCCGCGGAGCGTCAGGGGGGAGACCGGCAAGCATCAGATCGCCAGGCGGCCGCCCAGCGCCAGCGCGCGGACGCCGCGGCGGCACGCGACCGTTCTCGCGCCAACAACGGCAACAGTGCCTTGCGCGACGCCGGTAACGGCGAGCGCGCGCGGCAGGAATCGCAGCGCGGCAGTCGTACCGAATTCACGCCGCGAGGCGGCGAGGGCGGCCGCGCGGGCGGCGCGCGAGTCGGCGGCGGCGGCGGCGGTGGCCATGTCGGCGGCGGTGGCGGCGGTCATTTCGGCGGCCGGAGGTAGGCACCATGAACAGCGGAGTCTCCATGAAGAATGCGCTTGCCCGTTATTGCCGCCGCGGCATCCGTCAGGCTGGCGGCGCCATGCTGCTGGGCCTGGCTGCCCTGGCCGCGCCCGTCGCGGCGCAGCAGGTTTATCCCACGCCACAGGCCGCGGCCGACGCCTTCGGCGACGCCCTGGCCACCAGCGACCGCGATGCCATGGCCAAGGTGCTGGGGCCGGACTACCGGCAGATCGTGCCGGGCGGCGTGGCGCAGGACGATATCTACCGGTTCCTGGCTGCCTGGGCCCACAAGCACGAGGTGGTGGCCGATGGCGACCGGCGCGCCTGGCTGGGCGTGGGCGATTCGGGCTGGACCATGGCGGTGCCGATGGTGCGCGTGGCGCAGGGTTGGCGTTTCGATCCCGTCGCGGGCAAGGCGGAAATCCGGCGCCGGGCCATTGGCCGCAATGAACTGAATACCATCGACACCTTGCGCGAGCTGCAGGCGGCGCAGGCCCGTTATCGGGATGGCGTGGGCCAGGGCCGCTACGCGGACCGGCTGATCAGCCGGCCGGGCGCCACCGACGGCCTGTATTGGCCCGAACTGCCCGGCTACCCGGCGCAGGTCCTGGGCCCCGACGCGCTGGCGATGGCGCCGGACGTGCCGGCCGAAGATGCGTATTACGGCTACCGCTACAAGGTGCTGCCGGCCCGTAGCGGCGATGGGTACTGGATCCTGGCCTGGCCGGCCCGTTACGGCCAGACCGGCATTGGCAGCTTCGTCATCGGCGCGCAGGGCGGGGTGCGCGAGGCGGACCTGGGTGCGAACAGCGCCAGCCGCGCGGCCAGGCTCCAGGGCACCGACGTGTCATTTGGAAACTGGATTGACGCCAGCGCGCAACCCGTTGGCGCCAAATGATTTTTCCGATTGTTGCAGGCCCGTCCGGGCCGGCCTTGTTGCGGTGTCGCAACAAGGCCCGAGGTTTGCCCGGACCGCGCCGGCTTACGTTTTTGCTTACGGTTTTTTGACAGGCGGCTATGCCAAAATGGCGGGCATTGGGATCGGTTCCCGATCCCCTTTTGTCGGACCTGGAAATTGAATCCCTTGCATTTTGTCCGCTGCGCCATCCTGGGCGCAGGGATGGCGCTCAGCGCCGCCGCGGCGTCGGCCCCGATCTTCGTCCTGAACTCCCTGGACGCCAACGTCAGCATCGTCGATCCCGCCACGTACACGGAACTGCGGCGCGTCCCCACGGGCAAGGAACCGCACCACCTGTACCTCACGCCTGACAAGAAGTCGCTGATGGTGGCCAACGCCACCGGCGACTCGATCACGCTGATGGATCCCAAGACCGGCGAGGTGCAGCGCACCCTGACCGGCATCGTCGATCCCTACCAGTTGCAGTTCTCGCCGGACATGAAGTGGTTCGTCACGGCCGCCAACCGCCTGGACCACATCGACATCTACGCCTGGAAGCCGCTGGAAAAGGGCTTTGACCTGACGCTGGTCAAGCGCATCCCGGCCGGCAAGACGCCCAGCCACATCATGATCGACGCCAAGAGCACCACGGCGTACGTCACGCTGCAGGACAGCGACCAGCTCATCGCCATCGACCTGGCCACGCAGACGCCCAAGTGGACCGTCTCGGTCGGCAAGACCCCGGCCGACGTGTTCCTCACGCCCGACCAGAAAACGCTGCTGGTGGCGCTGACCGGCGATTCCTACGTCGAGGCCTATGACGTCAGCAAGGGCCCGGCCAAGCTGATCTCGCGCATCAAGACCGCCGCCGGCGCGCACGCCTTCCGCGCCCAGGGCGACCAGCGCCACTTGTTCGTCAGCAACCGCACCGCCAACTCCATCAGCCGCATCGACCTGCAGACGCTGGCCGTGGTCGACACCTTCCCGGTGCCGGGCGGCCCCGACTGCATGGACGTGCTGGCCGACGGCAAGACGCTGCTGGTCACCTCGCGCTGGGCCCGCAAGCTCACCGTGGTGGACCTGGAGCAGAAGAAAGTCGTCAAGCAGGTGACCGTCGGCAAGTCGCCGCACGGCGTCTGGACGCTGAACCATGCGTCGACCCGCTAAACGGCAACTGGCCGCCGCCATCTGCCTGGCGCTGGCGGCGCAGGCCGCCGGCGCGGCCCCGGCGACCTGTGACAAGCCGGTCTACCTGACCTTCGACACCGGCCACATGGGCGTGGCGCCGCTGATCGCCGACGTGCTGGCGCGCCACCACGTCAAGGTCACGTTCTTCCTGGCCAACGAGCGCACCCTGACCGACGGCAGCAGCCTGGACGACCAGTGGGCGCCGTGGTGGAAGGCGCGCGCCGCCGAGGGCCACGTGTTCGGCTCGCACACCTACGACCACGTCTATTGGCAGGGCGACCTGCCGGACGGCAAGTTCCGCGTCAAGCCCAGCGCCGGCCCCGACACGGGCAAGCGCCAGACCTGGACCGCCGAGCAGTACTGCGCCGAGATCAAGCGCTCCGCCACCCGCTTCACGCAGATGACCGGCAAGCAGATGCTGCCGCTGTACCGCGCGCCGGGCGGCAAGACCTCGCCGGCCCTGCTGCGCGCGGCCAAGGCCTGCGGCTTCGAGCACGTGGGCTGGGCGCCGGCCGGCTTCCTGGGCGACGAACTGCCCAGCGACAAGTACCCCAACGCCAAGCTGCTGGACCAGGCGCTGCGCACCATCAAGCCCGGCGACATCCTGCTGGCGCACCTGGGCATCTGGTCGCGCCAGGACCCCTGGGCCCCCGCCGTGCTGGAGCCGCTGATTGAAGGCCTGCAGCGCAAGGGCTATTGTTTTGCTACCTTGGATACGCATCCCGCCTACCGCGACTGGATCGCCACGCATCACTGATCATGGATACGCTTAGTCAATGGTTCGGGAACTGCCAGCAATGGCTGTTCGAAACCCTGGTGCAGCCGGCGCTGTTCCACCTGGGCCTGAGCAACTTTATCGAAGACGGCTACGACGCCACCATGTGGCTGCTGGTGGGCCTGGTGCAGGTGGCCGTGCTGCTGCTGATATTCGGCCCGCTGCAACGCCTGCGCCCGGTAGAACCTGTCACCGACCGCCGCCAGATCGGCATCGACGTGCTCTACACGTTGATCCACCGCCTGGGCGTGTTCCGCCTGGCGCTGTTCTTCACCATCGACCCCTTCTGGGACAGCATCTTCGGGCAACTGCACATCTGGGGGTTCGCGCCGTTCCAGCTTGACCAGTATTGGCCCGGCGTCACCGACAACGCCTGGGTCAGCCTGGTCATCTACCTGCTGCTGTTCGACTTGGTGGATTATGTCTATCACCGGGCGCAACACCGCTACAGCTGGCTCTGGGCGCTGCACGCGGTGCATCACAGCCAACGCCAGATGACCATCTGGAGCGACGACCGCAACCACTTGCTCGACGACATGCTGCGCGACGTGCTGGTGGTGTTCGTGTCGCAGCTGGTGGGCGTGCCGCCCGCGCAGTTCGTGGCGATTGTGGCCATCACCCAGCTGGCGCAGAGCTTCTCGCACGCCAATCTGCGCATGCACTTCGGCGCCATCGGCGAGCGCCTGCTGGTCAGCCCGCGTTTTCACCGTCATCACCACTCCATCGCCTACGACGCGTCCACGCCGGGGCCGGCCGGCGGCTACAACTTTGCCGCGTTGTTCCCCATCTGGGACGTGCTGTTCCGGTCGGCGCGCTTTGGTGTGGGCTACGGCCCCACGGGCATCCACGACCAGCAACCCGAACTTGGCGGCCGCGATTATGGCCGTGGATTCTGGTCGCAGCAGTGGCTGGGGTTGAAACGCATGGTGGGCCGCGACCGCGAACCGGCTGTCACCGCGCCGCCCCGTCCGCCGGGCGCCGCCGAGGGCGCTTAAGGCGTTCAGCATCGACGGGTCGTGGCAGTGCTGCGACAAAAAAACCGGGCCTGTGCCCGGTTTTTTTTATGCATGCGCCTTACCGCGCTTCAGCCCTGCCGCCGCCGGGCCGCCCCAAGGCGGGGTAGCCCCTCCGGGGGCCGCAAGTACGCGAAGCGTGCGCGGCGCGGGGACCTCTCAAGCAGTCGTCTCGCGCTTGATTTCGTCGTGACGGCGCTCCATTTCCTGGCGCAGCTCGCGGCGCAGGCGGGAAGCTTCGAAGCGCTGCTTTTCTTCCAGGTTGCGCGGCGTCAGCGGCGGCACGGCGGTGGGGGCGCCGGTGTCATCCACGGCCACCATCGTGAAATAGCAGCTGTTGGTGTGGCGCACCAGCTTCTTGCGGATGTCTTCCGTGACGACCTTGATGCCGATTTCCATCGAAGTGCGGCCGGTGTAGTTCACCGCCGCCAGGAAGGTCACCAGTTCGCCGACGTGGATCGGCTCGCGGAACACGACCTGGTCGACCGACAGCGTCACGACATATTGGCCGGCGTACCGGCTGGCACAGGCGTAGGCGACCTGGTCCAGGTATTTGAGGATGGTGCCGCCGTGCACATTGCCTGAGAAATTCGCCATATCGGGCGTCATCAGGATGGTCATCGACAGTTGGTGGCTAAAGGCGTCGTCCATGGCGGGCGTTCTACTCGGCGATAAAACGCCTATGGTAGTGGCGAAAGCCTGTCATATCGCCGTCTTCGCGCCATCCGCTAGTGTTTCTTTGGACCGGACAGGACGCTGGCCGGGACTGCGGCGGGCGCCGCGCGGGCCGCTCCTGCTGCGGGAACCTTCCCCGTGGCAGGCGCCGCGGCGGAAGTCGTTGCCGGTGCGGCGGTAGCCGGCGCAGCCGCGGAAGCGGCCACGGGCACTGGTTCTGTCTCGGCCTGCGGTTCGGGTAGGGGCTCGTCGCGCACGGCCGCTGGCGGCGTCCATAGCCCGTCCAGCAGCGCCGGACCGGGGGCGTAGGCGCGCAGCAGCACGGTGACCGGCCCCGTCGCCGCCACGGGCAGCCAGTTGGCCTGGGCGCCGGGTTCGGGCGCGGCCTGGCTGATCACCACGTCCAGCGAGCCGTCCGCGTTGTATTGCAACGGATCGCGGTCGCCCAGTGCGTAGCGGTCCAGCGGATTGGTGACCGGCATGCCCTGGCCGTCGTAGGCCGCCAGGGACCATAGCGCGCCGGCCGGGGGCAACTGGCCGCTGGCGAAATGCAGGGTGTAGCGATGCGCGCCGTCCAGCGGCCGGCCCTGGCTGTCGGCGGCCAGCAGCAGCACGGCCAGGTCTTCCGGCAGGCCCGCGCCGGGCTGGGCCTGGGCCGACAGCGCGCGGCGCAGGTAGGCGTTGCCATAGACGCCGGCGCTGGCCGTCTCGCGCTGCCAGCCGTTGACGCTGCCGAGCGTAATACCCGCGGCGGCCTGCATCCGGTCGCGCGCCGCCCGCAGGCCCCGTCGCAGACCTTGTTTGACGGGATGGTCCTGCTTGTCGAAATCGAACGGCCGGCCGGGGATCAGCCCGACCCGGCGCAGCTTGGCCAGCACCGGCTGGTCGGTAGCGTGCGCCGGATTCTTGCGCAGCAGCTCGGCGGCGTAGGTGAAGAACGCGTCGGTCGGCATCGACTCGACCTGTTCGCGCACCGGGATCTTCAGATCCAGGGACGGATCAGCCTTGACCCGCTGCGACTGCGGCGGCAGGTTCCATTGGGCCAGCGGCGTCACCGTAAAACCGTCTTGCAGCGCGTTGACGGCGGGATACTCCGCGGGGCCGTCGGCCTGGATCAGGTTCTTGGCCCAGACGTAGGCGGTAGGCGCGTCGATGCGCGGCATGCCCGAAGGCAGCGTACCGGTCCAGCCCGGCGGCACGATCGCGGTGTTGCCGCGCGCCGTGCCGGTGCTGCGCTTGCCCAACGTGGCGAAGGCCTCGTTCCACATGTCCAGCAGGGTCAGGGTGTACAGGCGGCCATGGGTGTCCGGGGCCGACAGCACCACGGGGCCGGCCGTCAGGTCCAGCCAGGCGGTGCTGCGCAGCATGTCGGGGTTGGCCCATGGCGTGGCGGCGTCCGGTCGCGGCAGGACGCGCGTATGCAGGAACGTATTGGCGGCCGCGCCCAAGGCGCCCTGCGACGGATGCGTGAACTGACGCCGGGTCAGGTCCATCGTGACCAGCGGATAGAAGTACAGATAGCCTTCCATCGCTGCCTCGTGGGCGGATTCGGTGGCGGCGGCGGCCGGGGACAGCGCGGGCGCGGCCGTTGCCGGGGGGGCGCCCAGGCACAGGGCCGCCAGCGACAAGGATAGAGCCAGGGGGGCAAAGCGGCGCATCGGCGCTCCAACAGGCATGCGGGACAGGCGGAAAAGGCGGGCCGGAACCCGCCGCCGGCAATGGTAGCAGCCCTGTGATCATCCAAAATCTGCGAAAACCCCCGGTTTGGCCGTCAAATCCGCCGGGAATGGCCCGGCCCTGCGGGCGATGGCGCCCGGCACGCGCTGCGCCTATACTTAGTTGCATATCCTTGGAAGTCGTAGGGCTTTTCTTCGGACGAGTCCGACATTTCCCCCATTCACCCGGAGAGGAGTGTTTCATGGTCAACATGAACCGCCGCCAGTTCTTCAAGGTGACCGGTGCGACGCTGGCGGGCTCGAGCCTGGCCTTGCTGGGGGTTGCCCCCGGTACGGCGATGGCAGAAGTGCGCCAGTACAAGCTTGCGCGCATGACGGAAACGCGCAACACCTGTCCCTACTGTTCGGTCGCCTGTGGTCTCTTGATGTACGGCCTTGGCGACGGCGCCAAGAATGCCCGCGCCAGCATCATGCACATCGAAGGCGACCCTGACCACCCCGTCAACCGCGGGACGCTCTGTCCCAAGGGCGCCGGTCTGATCGACTTCATCCACAGCCCCAACCGCCTGAAATTCCCGGAATACCGGGCACCCGGTTCGGACAAGTGGGAACGGATGTCGTGGGACGACGCCCTGACGCGCATCACCAAACTCATGAAAGCCGACCGCGATGCGAACTTCGTCGAGAAGACCGCGGACGGCAAGACAGTGAACCGGTGGCTGACCACCGGCATGTTGGCCGCCTCGGCAAGCAGCAACGAGGTGGGCTATATCACGCACAAGACTGTGCGCAGCATGGGGATGCTGGCATTCGATAATCAAGCCCGTGTCTGACATGGCCCGACGGTGGCAGGTCTTGCCCCGACGTTTGGCCGTGGAGCGATGACGAACCATTGGGTCGACATCAAGAACGCGGACGTAGTACTGATCATGGGCGGCAATGCCGCCGAGGCCCACCCGTGCGGGTTCAAATGGGTCACGGAAGCGAAAGCCCATAACAAGGCGAAGCTGATCGTCGTGGATCCGCGCTTCACGCGCTCGGCATCCGTGGCGGACTTCTACGCGCCCATACGCACCGGCACCGACATCATTTTCCTGGGCGGCGTCATCAAGTACCTGTTGGATCACGACAAGATCCAGCATGAGTACGTGCGCAACTACACCGACTTTTCCTACATCGTGCGCGAGGACTTCACGTTCGACGCGGGCCTGTACTCCGGCTACAACGCCGAGAAGCGCAGCTACGACAAGGCAAGCTGGGACTACGAGCGCGGCGATGACGGCTTCGTCAAGACCGACCCGACGCTGCAACATCCGCGTTCGGTGTACCAGCTCTTGAAGAAGCACTACTCGCGCTACACCGAAGACATGGTCGAACGCGTCTGCGGCACCCCCAAGGACAAGTTCCTGAAGGTGTGCGACATGCTGGCGTCCACCGCCACCACCGATCGCGCCGCCACCATCCTGTACGCGTTGGGCTGGACGCAGCACTCCATCGGTTCGCAGATCATCCGCACCGGCGCGATGGTGCAGCTGCTGTTGGGCAACATCGGCATTGCCGGCGGCGGCATGAACGCGTTGCGCGGGCACTCGAACATCCAGGGCCTGACCGACCTGGGCCTGATGTCGAATCTGTTGCCTGGCTACATGACCTTGCCCAACGAGCCCGAACAGGACTACGGCAAGTTCATCGAGACGCGCGCGCTCAAGCCCTTGCGGCCCAACCAGCTCAGTTACTGGCAGAACTACAGCAAGTTCCACGTGAGCCTGATGAAGGCCTGGTGGGGCA
>JBEBOQ010000095.1:0-19885 GCA_040396375.1 Achromobacter xylosoxidans | reverse complement strand
GAATTCGGCGTGACCAAGACGATGAAGATGGCCGGCCTGCTGGTGTTCATCAACGATGTGCACTCGCTGGGTCTGGAAGCCACCAAGGGCATGTACCTGACCGATGGCTGGTACTGGGATCAATCCGACGCCTCGCGCGCCTGGGCCAAGAAGTTCGAGGCCAAGGTGGGCCGCAAGCCTTCCATGCTGCAGGCGGGCGACTATTCGTCGGTCACGTTCTACCTGAACGGCGTGAAAGCCACCGGCACCGACGATGCCGACACCCTGATGAAGTGGATGAAGTCCAACAAGATCAACGACTTCTTCACCCAGGGCGGCTACGTGCGCGAAGACGGCCGCATGATCCACGACATGTACCTGATGCAGGTCAAGACGCCGGCCGAATCGAAGGGTCCGTGGGACTACTACAAGGTCGTCGCGACGTTGCCGGGCGACGAGGTCTACACCAAGCTGTCCGAGTCGACCTGCAAGCTGGTCAAGAAGTAAACCCAGCCTGTGACCCCTTTGATGCGATCCGGCCCACCCGGCTGGGTCGCATCTTGAATTTGCCCGCTTACCCCCGTACGCGCAGGATTTTCACAAGATGACTGATATTTTCGGCATCCCCATACAGGCCTTGTTCGGCCAGTTGCTGCTGGGACTGGTCAACGGTTCGTTCTACGCCATGCTGTCGCTCGGCCTGGCGGTTATCTTCGGACTGCTGAACGTCATCAACTTCGCGCACGGCGCGCTCTACATGCTGGGCGCCTTCGTGGCCTGGATGGGGCTGTCGTACCTGGGGTTGAATTACTGGGTCATGCTGATCCTGGCGCCGCTGGTGGTCGGGTTGTTCGGCATCATCATCGAAAAGCTGTTGCTCAAGCACCTGTACAAGCTCGACCACCTCTACGGGCTGCTGCTGACCTTCGGTTTGACGCTGCTGATCGAAGGCCTGTTCCGCAGCTTCTACGGCGTGTCGGGCCAACCCTACCCCACGCCCGACGCCCTGCGCGGCGCCACCAACCTGGGCTTCATGGTGCTGCCCAACTACCGCGGCTGGGTCGTGGTGGCATCGGTGGTGGTCTGCCTGGCAACCTGGTTCGTGATCGAACGCACCCGCCTGGGCGCCCTGCTGCGCGCCGGCACCGAGAACCCGCGGCTGGTCGAGGCCTTTGGCGTGAACGTGCCGCGCATGATCACGCTGACCTACGGCTTCGGCGTGGCGCTGGCGGGCTTTGCCGGCGTGCTGGCGGCGCCCGTGCTGCAGATTTCTCCGCTGATGGGATCGAACCTCATCATTGTCGTCTTCGCAGTGGTCGTGATCGGCGGCATGGGGTCCATCATGGGCGCCATCGTCACCGGGCTGGGCCTGGGCGTAGTTGAAGGCCTGACCAAAGTGTTCTGGCCTGAAGCCTCCAGCACGGTCGTGTTCATCATCATGGCCATTGTTCTGTTGATCCGCCCGGCCGGGCTGTTCGGAAAAGAGAAATGAATCGTCAATTCCTGGGCTATGCGGTCCTGGCCGTCGTGGTGGCCATACTTCCTTTCGTCGGGGTGTATCCGATCTTCGCCATGAAGATCATGTGCTATGCCCTGTTCGCCTGCGCCTTCAACCTGCTGCTGGGCTTTACCGGCCTGCTTTCGTTCGGCCACGCCGCCTTCCTGGGCAGCGCCGCCTACGCGGCCGGCCACGCGCTCAAGGTATGGGGCGTGCCGACCGAGATCGGCCTGCTGTTCGGCGTCGCCGTGGCCGCGCTGCTGGGCCTGGCGATGGGCGCGCTGGCGATCCGCCGCAGCGGCATCTACTTCGCCATGATCACGCTGGCGCTGGCGCAGATGGTGTTCTTCTTCTTCCTGCAGGCCAAGTTCACCGGCGGCGAGGACGGCCTGCAGAGCGTGCCGCGCGGCACGCTGCTGGGCATCATCGACCTGTCCAAGGACCTGAACCTGTACTACCTGGTGATGGGCGTGTTCATCATCGGCTACTTCATCATCTGGCGCACGGTGAATTCGCCGTTCGGCCAGGTGCTGCAAGCGCTGCGTGAAAACGAGCCGCGCGCCGTGTCGCTGGGCTATGACGTGGACCGGTTCAAGCTGCTGGCCTTCGTGCTGTCGGCCGCCATCGCCGGTCTGGCCGGCGCGACCAAGACGCTGGTGTTCGTGTCCGCCACCCTGTCCGACGCGACCTGGCAGATGTCCGGCCTGGTCATCCTGATGACGCTGATCGGCGGCCTGGGCACCCTCACCGGGCCCATCCTGGGCGCCTTCATCGTGGTGCTGCTGGAGAACAAGGTGGGCGACTTCGGCCAGTTCATGGCCAGCCTGACGGGCGTCGACTGGTTCCTGCGCCTGGGCGAATCCGTCACTATCGTGATCGGCCTGATCTTCGTCATCTGCGTGCTGGCGTTCCGCCGCGGCATCGTCGGCGAAATCGGTGCGTTCATCGAAAAGCGGCGCGCCGCGCGCGCCTGACGCTGGCGGCCCCGCGCCGCACTATCGCCAGACCCTCGGGGCCGCTTGATGCGGCCCCGTTCACATGGGCGCCGGCGATACGCCAATTACAATGGCCGGCACGCAACCCGAAAGGTGCTTCACCATGCGCACGAAGCCTTTGTTCGCCGCCGTCCATGGCGCCCTGGCGCTGACCGCCGCCCTGCTGATGCCCGCCCCGGCCCAGGCCGCCGCCCCGACCTGTGAGGTCAACCGCCCGGTACGGTTCAGCGGCCTGAACTGGGAGTCCAACCTGGTGCTGGCCGGCATCGAACGCTACGTGGTGGAACACGGCTACGGCTGCAAGACGTCGGTCGAGATCGGCGAGACACTGCCGATGCTGGCGGCGCTGCAACGCGGCGACGTGGACGTCACGCCCGAGGTCTGGCCCGGCCAGATCGAAGGGGCCTGGAAAAAGGCGCTGGCCAGCGGCCGTGTGCTGGGCCTGGGCCATGTCTATGATGCGGGCGAAGGCTGGTACGTGCCGCGCTATACCGTAACGCGCCATCCCGACCTGAAATCCGCCGCCGACCTGTCCCGCTTCAAAGAGGTGTTCGCCGACCCCGAGGACCCGGGCCGCGGCCGCATCTATGGCTGCCCGGCCGGCTGGGCCTGCGGCACGCTGAACGACAACCTGCTGCGCGCCTTGTCGCTGGACCGCGACTACACCCTGTTCGCGCCGGGCTCGGGCGCCGCGCAAAAGGCGGCCATCATGTCCGCCTACAAGCGCAAGCGCGACATCGTCTTCTACTACTGGACGCCCACCGCCCTGGTCGGCGCGCTGGACCTGGTCAAGCTGGAGCTACCCGCCTTCGACCAGGCGGCGTATACCTGCCTGACGGATCCCAAGTGCGCCAAGCCGGTCGCCACCGAATTCAAGCCCAACCCCGTGGTGACCGGCGTGAACGCGGCCTTCGCCAAAGAAGCGCCGCAATTGGCCGAGTTCCTGACCAAGCTGACGATACCTGGCGACGCCATCGACGCCACCCTGGGCTGGCTGGAAACCGAAGGCAAGGAGCCGGAGGACGCCGCCCGCTACTTCCTCAAGCAGTACGGCCCGGTCTGGCGCCAATGGATGCCGGCGGATGCCGCCCAACGGGTGCAGGCAGCCCTGGACAAGGAATGAGTCAGCCCCCCTCATGTATCCTGACGTTTCGGCGCCCCGGGGCGCCATGACAAGACACGACGAGACAAGCAAAGGAAGCACATCATGGACGCCCTGTTCTGGCACAACGGTCACTGGACCACCGAAAACCCCAAACTGCTCGGCCCCGCCGACCACGCCTTCTGGATGGCCAGCATGGTCTTCGACGGCGCGCGCGCGTTCCGCGGCCTGACGCCCGACCTGGACCTGCACTGCCAGCGCGTGGTGCGCTCGGCCGAAAAGATGCTGATGAAGCCGCAGATCAGCTGGCAGGAAATCCAGGCACTGTGCCTGCAGGCGGTGGCCAAGTTCCCCGAAGGCAGCGAGCTCTACATCAAGCCGATGTTCTTCTGCGCCGACGGCTTCCTGCTGCCGGATGCCGACAAGACCCTGTTCGTGCTGCACGTGTTCAAGGTGCCGATGCCGGGCGACCAGGGCTTTGCCGCCTGCTTCTCCAGCTTCGCGCGTTCCTGGCCCAACATGGCGCCGACCGACGCCAAGGCCTCGTGCCTTTACCCCAATGGCCAGCGCGCCATCCGCGAGGCGATGGACAAGGGCTTCGACAACGCCATCATGCTGGACGGCGCCGGCAACGTCGCCGAGTTCGCTTCCAGCAACCTGTGGATCGCCAAGGACGGCGTGGTTTCGACCCCGGTGGACAACGGCACCTTCCTGAACGGCATCACGCGTCGCCGCGTGCTGGCGCTGCTCAAGGCCGACGGCGTGGAAGTCCAGGAACGCAGCCTGACGCGCGCCGACATCGAGGCCGCCGACGAAGTGTTCTCGTCCGGCAACTACGGCAAGGTGGTCCACGTGAACCGCGTGGAAGACCGCAAGCTGGAATACGGCCCGATGGCCCGCCGCGCCCACAAGCTGTACATGGACTACGCGGAAAACACCCGCGGCAGGTAAGCCCGCGCCGCACCGCCGATCCCGACCCTGCTGCCCGCCCCGCGCGGGCAGCGCTGTATGCAGCGTGAAGCCGGTGACGCAAACCCGGCGACGCAACTCCGTAGCGGTACCCTGAAAAGGAAACCCGACATGCAATCCCGACGCGAGTTCCTGCGCGGCAGCGCCGCCATCGCCGGCGCCAGCAGCGCCCTGGCGCTCTTGCCCGCCTCCATCCGCCGCGCCCTGGCCATTCCCGCCAACCAACGCAAGGGCACGATCGAAGACGTCGAGCACATCGTCATCTTCATGCAGGAGAACCGCTCGTTCGATCATTACTTCGGCGGGTTGGCAGGGGTGCGCGGCTTCGGCGACCGCTTTCCGGCGCCGGTGCCGGACAGCCCCGACTTCAAGCACCGGACAGTCTGGGCCCAATACAACGGCAGGCCCGACGAGGGCGCGCCGCGCAGCGTGCTGCCATTTCGGCTGGACACCCGCGAGGCCTACGAGACCATGCGGGTGGCCAGCACCCCGCACACCTGGTCCAACGCCCAGGATGCCTGGGACGGTGGCCGCATGGGCCAGTGGCCAGCCGCCAAGAAGAACCACTCGATGGCGTATTTCACGGAAGGCGACATGCCCTTCCAGTACGCCATGGCCCGAGCATTCACGGTCTGTGACGCCTACCACTGCTCGTTCACCGGCGGCACCAACACCAACCGGCTGTTCGTCTGGAGCGGCACCAACGATGGCCTGGGCCGCGGCAACGGCCCGGCACTGGGCAATATCTACAACAAGCTGGGCGGCGGCGACCCGGCCGGCGCCTACACCTGGACTACCTACCCCGAACGCCTGGAACGCGCCGGCATCAGCTGGCGCATTTACCAGAACATGGCGGACAACTATTCGCTCAACCCCACTGCCGGCTTCAAGGCCTACCGCGATGCGCATCAGGGCCTGCCAGGTTCGCTGGCCGCGCTGAAGGACAAGGCGCTGACCACCCGCGACCTGGACCTGCTGCGCCAGGACGTGCTGGACGGCAAGCTGCCGCAAGTGTCGTGGATCTGCGCCACCAAGGCGGGTTCCGAGCACCCCAGCCCCTCCAGCCCCGCGCAAGGGGCGGACTACACCGCCCACGTGCTGGACGCGCTGACCGCCAACCCCGAGGTCTGGAGCAAGACCGTCCTCTTGCTGATGTTCGACGAGAATGATGGCTTCTTCGATCACATGCCGCCGCCCGCGCCGCCATCGCGCCGGCCCGATGGCACGCTGGCCGGCGCGTCCACCGTGGACACCGCCGGCGAATACCACGAGATCGTGACCGGAGTCGAGAAAGACGACACGCCGGCACACTTGCATGGCGTCTATGGCCTGGGGCCGCGGGTGCCGATGTATGTGCTGTCGCCCTGGACCCGCGGCGGCTGGGTCAACTCGCAAGTGTTCGACCACACCTCGGTGCTGCGCTTTGTCGAGCAGCGCTTCGGCGTCTCGGAAACCAATATCTCGCCGTGGCGCCGTGCGGTCTGCGGCGACCTGACGTCCATTTTTGATTTCGCCACGCCCAACAACGCGGATCTATTGCGCGGTCTGCCGGCCACCGCCGAGCGCGCGGCCCAGGCCGCCGCCCTGCCTGGCACCGTTACGCCGGCGGCGCCCGAACGGCCCGCGTTGGCGCGCCAGCAATCGGGCACGCGGCCATCGCGCGCCCTGCCCTACGCCTTATCGGTGCTGGCACGCGCCGACCGCGACGGCATCGCACTGCGTTTGGACAATACCGGCACGGCCGGCGCGGTGCTGCACGTCTACGACCGCCTGCACCTGGAAGACGGGCCGCGCCGCTACACCGTCGAAGCCGGCAAGCACCTGGAAGGCTTGTGGTCGACCGCAGGCGACGGGGGCCGCTATGACCTCTGGGTGCTGGGGCCCAACGGCTTTCATCGCCACGTGGCGGGCCGCCTGCAGAGCCGCATCGCGCCCTTGGTGGTCGAGGCCGCCAGCGACGCCACCGGCCCCCGGCTGCGCCTGACGGTGCACAACCCCGGCGGCCAGGCGCGCGTGTTCCGGATCGAGGCCAATGCCTATGGCTATCCCGGCCACCCCGACGCCGCGCTGCCGGCCGGCGCCCAGGCCAGCGTCGCCTGGGATCTTGCGCCCAGCGGCGGCTGGTACGATTTCAGCGTGCGCGCCGACGACGAACCGGGTTTTGTGCGCAGGGTGGCTGGCCGCGTCGAAACCGGCGCACCGTCAACCTCGGACCCCGCGATGGGACAGGAGCTGATTCTGCAATGGACACCGCCTGCATGACACCGCCCGCCCCCTACGAGAACGCCGTGACGTTCCAGTTTGGCGATTCCCCCGCACTAGCCGATGAACTGCTGGCGCTGGTGCTGTCGGGCTCCAAGACCGCGACCTGCGGCGCACTGCGTGATTTCACCGAGCAAGAGCCGGTACCCGAAACCGGCCGGCGCGACGTGGTGCTGGACGGCCGCGGCCGCCCGGCCTGCGCCATCGAGACCCTCAGCGTGCTGATCCAGCGTTTTGATCAGGTGGACGAGGCCTTCGCGCTGGCCGAGGGCGAAGGCCGTTATGACGTGTGGCGGTCCGAGCACATCGCGTACTTCGGCCGCAATGGCGGCTACGCGCCCGACATGATGTTGGTGTGCGAGCGCTTTCGCGTGGTGGAGGTGTTCGAGCGCGGGACGGACTGAGCGCCCGCCCCGCCGGAGGCGACGACGCCGCTACTGCGCTGTCCCGTAGATGCGTCCGCATTTGGTGCGGGCGTATCTGCGGGGCAGCACACTAGGCGTGTTCCGCCGCGGCCTTGCCCAGGCCCAGATAGCTTTCGATCACCTTGGGGTCGCCGGCCAATTCACGCGCCGGGCCGTGCAGGATGACTTCGCCGGTTTCCAGCACATAGCCGTAGTCTGCCACTTGCAGCGCCGCGCGGGCGTTCTGCTCGACCAGCAGGATCGCCACGCCGGTCTCGCGCAAACGCGCGATGATGTGGAAGATCTCGCGCACGATACGCGGCGCCAGCCCCAGGCTGGGCTCGTCCAGCATCAGCAAGGTGGGCTTGGCCATCAGCGCACGTCCAACCGCCAGCATCTGGCGTTCGCCGCCGGACAGCGTGCCGGCCTGCTGGGCGCGGCGCTCGCGCAGCCGCGGAAACAGGTCGAAGACCTCGTTCAGCGTGTCGCGCCAGCCGCTTTCACGGGCCCGGTAGCGACGAAAACCACCCAGCAGCAGGTTGTCTTCGACCGACATGGTGCCGAACAGCTCACGCCGTTCGGGCACCAAAGACATGCCTGCCGCGACGCGGCGTTCGACCTGCCAGCTGGACACATCGGTGCCGGCGTACTGAACGGTGCCGGCCGCGTGGCCGGTCTGGGGCAAGGAGCCCATCACGGCATTCAGCATGGTGGACTTGCCGGCGCCGTTGGCGCCGATGACGGTGACGATGCTGCCAGCCGGCACGGTCAGCGTAGCGCCGACCAGCGCGCCGACCTTGCCGTAGCGGGCCGACAGGTTGCTGACTTCAAGTACGGGTTTGGACGTGGTCATTGCACGCCTCCCGCAACCACGGGCTTGGCTTGGTCCGCTTCGGGCAAGTCGTCGTCGATGCCGCCCAGGTAGGCTTCCAGCACCGCCGGGTTCTGCTGCACCTCGGCCGGCACGCCTTCGGCCAGCTTGGTGCCGAAATCCATCACCACCAGGTGGTTGGTCAGGCGCATCACAAAATCCATGTCGTGTTCAACCAGCAGGATGCTCATGCCCTCGGCGCGCAGCTGTTCCAGCACGCGAGCCAGGTCCTGCTTTTCCTTGTAGCGCAGGCCGGCGGCCGGCTCGTCCAGCAACAGCAGCACCGGATCGCTGGCCAGGGCCCGCGCGATTTCCAGGATGCGTTGCTGGCCCAGCGCCAGGTTGCCCGCTTGTTCGTACAGGTATTCGCCCAGGCCGACGCGCTTGATCTGCTCGGCGGCCTCATGCAGCAGTTGCGCCTCGCGCGCGCGGTCGGTGTGCAGGGCGCCCGCCCACACGCCCACGTCGGAACGCAGGTGCGCGCCCAGCGCGACGTTTTCCAGCACCGTCATGCCCGGCAGCAGCTGCACGTGCTGGAAGGTGCGGCCCACGCCCAGCTTGGCGATCTCGCGCGCCGAACGGCTGTCGATGCGCTCGCCCATGAAGGTGACCTTGCCGCGCGTCACCGGCAGCACGCCGCTGATCAGGTTGAAGGTCGTGCTCTTGCCGGCGCCGTTGGGGCCGATCAGGCCCATGATCTCGCCGGAGCGAACCTTGAAGGTGATGTCATTGACAGCCACCAGGCCGCCGAATTCCTTGCGGATGGCATCCACCTCCAGCACCACCTGCCCGGCTTGCGGCCGCGCGCGCAGCGGCAGCGCCGGCGCCGGCTTGGGCGGAGCCAGGTGGCGGCGCGAGCCATCGGCGCCGGTGAGGCTGCCCCACCAGCCCGCCAGGATCGGCCAGAGGCCGTTGCGGGCGTATTGCAGCATCAGGATCAGCAGCACGCCGAAGACGATCATCTCGAAGTTGGCGTTGGTGTCCAGCAGCTTGGGCAGCAGGTTCTGCAGCTGGTCCTTGAGCACCAGGATGACGCTGGAGCCGAGCAGCGCGCCCCAGACGTAGCCGGCGCCGCCGACCACGGCCATGAACAGGTACTCGATGCCGTAGTTGATGCCGAACGGGCTGGGGCTGACGGCGCGTTGCATGTGCGCGTAGAGCCAGCCCGAGACGCAGGCCAGCAGCGCCGCCCAGACGAAGATCACGACCTTGTAGGCGGCCGTGTTCACGCCCATCGACTCGGCCATGCCGGCGCCGCTCTTGAGCGCGCGGATGGCGCGGCCCGGACGCGAGTTCAGCAGGTTGCGGGTCGCCCACAGCGCCAGCAGCACGAACACCCAGATCAGGTAGTAGATGTGGCGGCCGCTGGCCAGCGACATGCCGAAGATGCTGATGGGCTCGATGCCGGCGATGCCGTCATGCTTGCCCAGCCAGTCGATGTTGCCGAACAGGAAGTACAGCGACAGGCCCCAGGCGATGGTGCCCAGCGGCAGGTAGTGGCCCGACAGGCGCAGCGTGATGGCGCCCAGCAGGTAGGCCACGACGGCCGTCAGGATCAGCCCGGCCGGCAGCGCCAGCCACGGCGAGACATCGTATTGCGTGGTCAGGTAGGCGGTGGTGTAGGCGCCCAGGCCCACGAACGCCGCCTGGCCGAACGAGGTCAGGCCGCCCACGCCGGTCAACAGCACGAGGCCCAGCACCACCAGGCTGGCCAGCCCGATGTAGTTGAGTTGCGTCACCCAGAATTCGGGCGTGACCGGCAACAGAGGCAGGCCCGCCAGGACGACGATGAAGACGGCAAGCAGAATGCGGTTCATGACGTTTATTCCTCTTCGTCCACGTGATGGGTGCTGAACGAACGCCAGACCAGAACCGGGATAATCAAGGTGAAGACGATCACTTCCTTGTAGGCGCTGGCCCAGAAGGACGAGAACGATTCCAGCACGCCCACCAGCAGCGAGCCGGCGGCCGCCACGGGGTAGCTGGCCAGGCCGCCGATGATGGCGCCCACGAAGCCCTTCAGGCCGATCAAAAAGCCCGTGTCGTAGTAGACCGTGGTGATGGGCGCGATCAGCATGCCGGACATGGCGCCGATGGCGGTGGCCAGCGTGAAGGTCAGGCTGCCCGACATGGTGGTGCTGATGCCCACCAGGCGCGCCCCGCGGCGGTTGACGGCGGTGGCGCGCAGCGCGCGGCCGTACAGCGTCTTGCCGAAGAACAGCCACAGCGCGATGATCAGCAGCGCGCAGGTCGCGACCACGAACAGGCTCTGCGCCGACCAGGTGGTGAAGCCCAGGTCGACCTGGCCGCTCACGAACGCGGGCGTGCGCCAGCCTTCGGCGCCGAAGAACACCAGGGCCAGGCCGGTCAACGCGAAGTGCACCGCGACCGACACGATCAGCAGCACCAGCACGGTGGCCTCGGCCAGCGGCTGGTAGACGATGCGGTAGACCATCGGACCCATCGGAATCACCAGCAGCAGCGTCAGCAGCATGTTCAGCCACAGCGAATTGCCGGCGGCGGTATAGGTGATGGTCAGCCACAGCAGCGCGAGCGGCAGGACGACACAGGTCAGGACGGTGCGAAGCAAGCCTGCCGCGTTGCGGGTACGCAGCGCGCGCAGCAATTCAAGGGCCAGGCACACAACGCCCAGCAGCGGCAGCAGGTAGGCGGTGCCGGGCACCTTGCCATCGACCAGCATCGCCAGCGTCAGGGCGCCGAACGCCACGAACTCGCCCTGGGGAATGAAAATGACGCGCGTAACGGCGAACACCAGCACCAAAGCCATGCCCAAGAGGGCATAGATGGCGCCGTTGACGACACCGTCTTGCAGCAGGATCAGCGCAATTGAGGAATCCATCTAACAACCTATTTAGTTCTTGGTGCGCCGGCCGCGCCCGGGACACTGATACGACGCACCGGCCGGAGAGGCCGGTGCGAAGCATTGCTCGGACGCCCAGGCGGGCGCCCGTGGATCGGGCAATCCGGGGGGATTACAGGCCGGGCTGGTAGACCCATTTGCCGCCTTCCACCTTGACGATGACGCGCGAACGCTCGTCAAAGCCGGCGTGGTCGGTCGGCGACATGTTGAACACGCCTTGCGAGGCCGGCAGGTCCTTCACGTTTTCCAGGGCGTCGCGCATGGCGGCGCGGAATTCCGGCGTGCCCGGCTTGGCGCCGGACTTCAGGGCCACCGGCAAAGCCGCCACGACCAGTTGGCCGGCATCCCACATGTGGCCGCCGAAGGTGTTGGTCGAACCGGCGCCGTTGGCCTTCTCGTAGGTCTCGACGTAGGCCAGGGCCGACTTCTTGACCGGGTTGCTGTCGGGCAGCTGGGCCGCGACCAGCAGCGGGCCGGCGGGCAGGTACATGCCGTCGCAGTCCTTGCCGCAGACGCGCAGCACGTCGTTGTTGGCGGCGCCGTGGGTCTGGTAGATGGTGCCGCCGTAGTTGCGGGCCTTCAGTTCCTTTTGCGGCAGCGCCGACGGGGTGCCGGCGCCGGCGATCAGGATGGCGTCGGGCTTGGCGCCGACCAGCTTGAGCACCTGGCCCGTCACGCTGGTGTCGGTGCGGCTGTATTTTTCGATGGCGACGATCTCGATGCCCTTGGCCTTGGCGGCCTTCTGCATCACGTCCAGCCAGCCGTCGCCGTAGGCGTCGGCAAAGCCGATGAAGCCCAGCGTCTTGACCTTGGACTTGGCCATGGCGTCAGCCAGGGCGCCGGCCATCAGGGCGTCGTTCTGCGGGGTCTTGAAGACCCAGCGGCGCTTGTCGTCCACGGGCTCGACGATCTTGGCGCTGGCGGCCACGCTGATCATCGGCACCTTGGCTTCGGCGGCCACGTCCACCATGGCCAGCGAGCCCGGCGTGACCGACGTGCCGATCAGCACGTCGACCTTGTCGTCGGACGCCAGCTTGCGCGAGTTCTTGACGGCTTGCGTCGTGTCGGTGGCATCGTCCAGGACGATCCATTCGATCTTCTGGCCGGCCACTTCCTTGGGCAGCAGCGCAACCGTATTGCGCTCGGGGATGCCGAGCGACGCGGCGGGACCGGTGCTGGACACCGTGACGCCCACCTTGACCTGGGCGCTGGCCAGCAGCGGCAGGGTCAGGGCAACGGCGGCGGCGGCCGCGGACAAGCCGAAGTGCTTGCGCATGTTTTGTCTCCTGTGGTGGCTCTGTTATGCCCCGGTCGAGGCGGAAGCGAGCCTAGTTAAAGTTATACAGAAAAAAATATTATAGGGTTAAAACAGTATCAAATGACTTCGCGCAACTACGGTAAATCCCTGATGTGCTACGGAAACCGTGATCCAGCAAACGCATTCGTTAATGGCGAACTTGTACTTGAAAGGCCAGCGGGCGTCAGTTGGGGGATTCCCTTGGGCGGCGCCTAACGGCGCAGCATTGGCCAAACTCGCTCGACCCGCGCCGCGACCCACGCGGCCAGCACCGCCTTGAGCAGGTCGCCCGGCAGGAACACCGCCACGGCCACCGAGGCCTTGGCCACACCCATCTTGGTGACCGTCGCCAGCCATGGCACGCCGAACGCATAGACCACCACGATGCCGCCGACGACGCAGGCGGCCACATAGCCAGCCAAGGCCGCCCAGAAGCTCGTGGCCCGGCCCGCCAGGCGTCGCGCCAGCCAACCCGTCACCCACGCCCCCGCCACCAACCCCACCAGGAAACCGCCAGTCGGTCCGAAAAAAGCGCCCAAGCCGCCGCGGCCGCCGGGCAATACCGGCAGGCCGATGGCCGCCAGCACCAGATACAGCAGGCAGGCCAAGGCGCCACGCCCCGGTCCCAGCATGGCGCCGGCCAGCATGGCGCCCAGCGTCTGCAGGGTGATCGGCACCGGAATGCCTGGCAGCGGGATCGGCGGAATCAGGCTCAGCACGACGATCAAGGCGGCGAACAGCGCCACCAGCACGGTATTGTTGGATTTCATGGCAAGGCCTTTTCGATATCTGGAACAGAAGATCAGGGACTGCGGGCGTCGATGGCCTCGGCCACTTCCTGGGCCCGCTTCAGGGTCAGCACCACCAGGGGAACGATCAGCGCGACCGGGTTGGCGCCCAGGCCGCGCGCCGCCTGCGCCTCGCGGATCTCCTGGAAATTTCGCCATATCTCGGGCACGAAGCGCAAGGCCAGCGCCAGCGCCAGGGCCACCTTGCCCGCGTCGACCAACCCGATGCGTTGCAGCGGCATCAGCGCACGCTCGCACACGGCGATCAGGTCGGATGTGCGGGTCGACAGTGTCACCGCCAGGGCCAACCCCACCATTGCGACAATCCGCAGCAACACCGCCAGCGCCTCCAGCCAGCCCTGGAAAAATCCCGTGAACAGGCCCACCGCCAGCAGCACCCAGGCCAGGCCGCGCACCTGGCGCCAGACACCCACGGGCGATGCGCCGGCGATACGCAGGAGCAGCACCGCCACCAGGCAGGCCAGCGCCAGCCCGCGTGGATCGTGCAGCAGGAACAAACCGGCGCCGGCCACGGCCAGCGCCAGCAGCTTGAGCCAGGCGGGCAGTCGGTGCAGCGGCGAATCGCCGGGAATATAAAGGGGCTCGATCACGCGCAGTGATTCCGGTACCAGCGCAGCGCGGCGGCGGGCTGGTCGTCGGCGGCAATGGCGCCGTCCCGCACCACCACCACGCGCTCGAAGTCTTCCAGCAGGTCCAGGTCGTGGCTGACCACGATGGCGTCCTGCGGCAGCGCGGCGATGGCGTCGCGCACGCGGTTGCGGTTGCGCAGATCCAGCTGGGTGGTGGGTTCGTCGAACACCACCAACGCCGGCCGCATGACCAGCACCGCGGCCAGTGCCACCAGTTGGCGTTCACCGCCGGACAGGGTGTGGCTGGTGCGGTCCGCCAGGTGCGCCACGTTCAGCGCGGCCAATTGAGCGTCGATCCGGGCTTCACGCTGGCTGCGGTCGGGTTCCAGGTGTTTCAGGCCGAACGCCAGGTCTTCGCGCACGATGGGAAAGACGATCTGGTTTTCGGGGTTCTGGAACACGAAGCCGACCTGCCGACGCACCGCTTTCAGGTCCTGCCGGGTATCCAGGCCGCCGACCCGCACGCTGCCCGAGGTGGGCAGCACCAATCCATTGACCAGCCGCGCCAGCGTGCTCTTGCCGGCCCCATTTGGGCCGACGATGCCGACCCGACGCCCGGCAAGCTGAAGGCTCACCCCGCGCAACACTTGCGCCTGGGGCGTCGATACAATCGCCTGGTCAAACTCGATTAACATGGGGCGGGATTATGCCCGAACCATTTCGGGCATCGGGACTCCAAGAGCTGATATGGACAAAGTACGCAAAACCGACGCCGAATGGCGGGCCCAGCTGTCCCCGGAAGAATACGTCGTCACCCGCGAAAAGGGTACCGAACGCGCATTCACCGGGCGCTACTGGAATACCACCACCCCGGGCATCTACCGCTGCGTCGGCTGTGGCACCGCGCTGTTCGCGTCCGACACCAAATTCGACGCGGGCTGCGGCTGGCCCAGCTATTTCCAGCCCCTGGACCCGGAACTGGTGCGCGAAGAGCGCGACACCACCCACGGCATGGTGCGCACCGAAGTGCTGTGCAATGTCTGTGACTCGCACCTGGGCCACGTCTTCCCCGACGGCCCCGAGCCCACCGGCCTGCGCTACTGCATCAACTCCCTGTCGATGACGTTCGAACCCATAGAAGAATGAAGAAGTTCCTGTTCGACCTCTTTCCGCTGTTCCTGTTCTTCCTGGCCTACCGGTTCACCGACATCTTCGTGGCGACCGGCGTGGCCATGGCGGCGGCGGTGCTGCAGATCGTCTGGCTCAAGGCCACCGGCCGCGCCACCGAAGCCATGCACTGGATCAACCTGACGGTCATCCTGGTGTTCGGCGGCGCCACCATCTGGCTGCACAGCGACGTTTTCATCAAATGGAAGCCCACGGTGCTGTATTGGCTGTTCGGCGGCGCGCTGGTTTTCGCCCGCCTGCTGTTCGGCCGCAACCTGATCCGCCGCCTGATGGAAAAGCAGATCCAGTTGCCCGACGCCGCCTGGGAAAAGCTCAACCTGGTGTGGGCCGCCTTCTTCCTGATAGCCGGCGCCGTCAACCTGTATGTGGCGTTTTCGGGCCATTTCACCGAATCCCAGTGGGTCAGCTTCAAGGCCTTCGGCCTGATGGGCCTGATGATCGTGTTCGTCATTGGCCAGTCGCTCTGGCTGGGCAAGCACATCCAGACCGAGGACAACGCCGCCTCGGGCTCGGCCCCGCCCAAGCCCTAGCGCTGCCCGGCCGGGCCCTTGCGCCCGGCCCGCCCCCCCATCATCGCGCGCCCCGCGCGCCGGAACTTTACGATTGGCGATATGTCAGAAACCACCGACCGCATGACCCTGATCCGGGAGCGCCTGGCCGCCCTGGAACCGGTTTCCCTGGACATCCAGGATGAATCCCATTTGCATGCCGGCCACGAAGGCAGTAAAAACGGCGCCGGCCATTACCGTGTGCACATCGTAGCGTCTTGCTTTGCGGGGCTCTCCGCCGTGGCGCGGCATCGGCTGGTGTATCATCATTTGCAAGATTTGATCCCCTATCCGATTCATGCGCTTGCGCTAGATGCCCAGGCTCCCAAATAGAAAGTAAAAGGATATTCATGAAACGCATCGTCATGCTGGCCGCCGCCTGCGTCATCGCCGTGCCCGCTTTCGCCCAGAACGTCGCCACCGTGAATGGCAAGGCCATTCCGCAGAAGAGCCTGGATCAATTCGTCAAGCTGCTGGTCAGCCAGGGCGCCACCGATTCGCCCCAGCTGCGCGAACAGGTCAAGCAGGAAATGATCAACCGCCAGGTCTTCGTGCAGGCCGCCGAAGCCGGCGGCATCGCCAAGCAGGCCGACGTCCAGACCGAAATCGAACTGGCCCGCCAAGGCATCCTGGTCCGCGCCCTGATGGCCGACTACCTGGCCAAGCACCCGGTGTCGGACGCCAAGGTCACGGCTGAATACGAGAAGATCAAGAAAGAACAGGCCGGCAAGATGGAATACAAGGTCCGTCACATCCTGGTCGAAGACGAAAAGACCGCCAACGACCTGCTGGCCCAGTTGAAGAGCAACAAGGGCAAGTTCGACGACCTGGCCAAGAAGAACTCGAAGGACCCCGGCAGCGCCGAAAAGGGTGGCGATCTGGGTTGGGCTCCCCCGACCAACTACGTCCAGCCGTTCGCGCAGGCCGTGACCCAGCTGAAGAAGGGCGAACTGGTCGACAAGCCGGTCCAGACCCAGTTCGGCTGGCACATCATCATGGTTGACGACACCCGCCCGGTCGAATTCCCGCCGCTGGACCAAGTGCGTCCGCAACTGGAAGAAATGCTGCGCCAGCAAACCCTGGCCGACTACCAGAAGGAACTGCGCGAAAAGGCCAAGATTCAGTAAGCCTTCGCCTTCCCAAAAACTGCCCGCTCTGCGGGCAGTTTTTTTTGCGCGCGCGGTATGCAACGGCCGACGCTTTCCTGCGGCGCGGTGACGGAGGCGGCAGCCTCGCGGCGCATTGGCGCTTTCCCCACCGAAACGTAAATGGAAACGGGCTGCACGCCTATGGCGAGCAGCCCGTTCGGAAGCGCAAGCCGGCCAGGGATAGCCCCCAGCCGCGGCAGGGGCGCTACGACACGCCGAGCAACGCCTTCAGTTCGTCTTCGTCCAGCACGGTCACGCCCAGTTCCTGGGCCTTGGTGAGTTTGCTGCCGGCGTCTTCGCCGGCCACCAGGTAGGCGGTCTTCTTGGATACCGACCCGCTGACCTTGCCGCCGGCCGCCTGGATGCGCATCGAGGCCTCCTCACGGGTCCAGTTGGGCAGCGTGCCGGTCAGGACGAAGGTCTTGCCGGCCAGCGTGGTGTCTTCCGGCACGGCCTCGGCCACCGGCTGCACGCCCTGGGCCTTCAATTGGTCGATCACGTCGCGGTTGTGCTGTTCGGCAAAGAAGCGGCGGATGGACCCAGCCACCACCGGGCCCACGTCGGGCACGGAAGATAGCGCGTCTTCGTCCGCGTCCATGATGGCTTCGATGCTGCCGAAATGGCGTGCCACGTCGCGCGCCGTGGTCTCGCCCACGTGGCGTATGCCCAGGGCGAACAGCAACCGTCCCAGCGCCGGCGAGCGGGCCTTGTCGATGGCTTCGACCAGGTTGTCGGCGGACTTCTGGCCCATGCGGTCCAGCCCCACCAATTCCAATGAACGCAGGCTGAACAGGTCGGCCAGGGACTTGACCCGGCCGCTGTCCACCAGTTGCTCGACCAGCTTTTCGCCCAGGCCTTCGATATCCAGCGCCTTGCGGCTGGCAGCGTGCCACAGCGTCTGCTTGCGCTGCGCGGCGCAGAACAGGCCACCGGTGCAGCGGGCAATGGTTTCGTCTTCCAGGCGCTCGATTGCCGATCCGCAGACCGGGCATTCCTTGGGCATGACGAATTCGCGCGCCTCGGCGGGCCGCTTCTCGAGCACGGCGCCCACCACCTCGGGGATCACGTCACCCGCGCGTCGCACGATGACGGTATCGCCGATGCGCACATCCTTGCGGCGGATCTCGTCTTCGTTGTGAAGCGTGGCATTGGTGACGGTCACGCCGCCCACAAATACCGGCTTGAGCCGGGCGACCGGCGTGATGGCGCCGGTGCGGCCCACCTGCACCTCGATGTCCAGCAACGTGGTGGTGGCCTCTTCGGCGGGAAACTTGTGCGCCAGCGCGAAGCGCGGCGCACGCGCCACAAAGCCCAGCAGCTTCTGGGCCGGCAGCGAGTCGACCTTGTAGACCACGCCGTCGATGTCGTAGGGCAAGGACGCACGCAGCGCGCCGACCTTGGCATAGAAGGCCATCAGGCCCTCGGCGCCGGTGGCGCGCAGGTTGTGCTTGACGTTGACGGGCAGGCCCAGCGACGCCAGCCAGTCCAGCATGGCACCGTGGGATTTCTCGGGCAAGGGCGACGCTTCGGTGGCACCAGCCGGCGCCTCGTCGAACAAGCCGCTCTGCCCGCTCGGCAGGCCCTGGACCTCGCCCCAGCCATAAGCGAAAAAGCGCAGGGGTCGCTTGGCCGTGATGCGCGGATCCAGCTGCCGCAGGCTGCCGGCGGCCGCATTACGCGGATTGACGAACACCTTTTCGTCGCGCTTGGCCTGGGCCACGTTCAATTTTTCGAAATCGGCGCGGTTCATCAGGACTTCGCCGCGCACTTCCAGCACCTTGGGCGCGGGCCCCGTCAGTTGCAGCGGGATCGCCTTGATGGTGCGGATATTGGACGTGACGTCTTCGCCCGTCTGGCCGTCGCCGCGGGTGGCAGCCTGCACCAGGCGGCCGTCCTCGTAGCGCAGGCTGATCGCCAGGCCGTCCAGTTTCAATTCACAGAAGTATTCGGTCTGCTGCGCCGGGCCCAAGAGGCCCGCGCCGCGCAGCGTATCGGTTACGCGGCGGTCAAACGCAGTGACGTCTTCTTCGTCGAAGGCATTGCCCAACGACAGCATGGGCACCGCATGGCGTACGCTACCGAACGCCGAGACCGGCGCCGCGCCCACGCGCTGCGTCGGCGACTCCGGCGAGACCAGCTCGGGATGCGCGGCTTCCAGGTCCTGCAGCTCGCGCATCAGGCGGTCGTAGTCGGCATCCGAAATCGACGGATCGTCGTAGACGTAATAGCGGACGTTGTGCTGCTCGATTTCCGCGCGCAGGCGCGCCGCGGTTTCCGCCGCAGGGGTCCCTCCGGCCTGGCTCATTACGCAAACACCCGTTGAGCGCGCTCGCTGCCGGCCGGCAGGCCGGCTTGCTCGAGCTGGCCGAACAGCACTTGCAGCCGTTCGTCGATGACGCTTTCAGAGCCGTCGGCCAGGGGCTTGCCCTGATCGTCGACCAGATCCGCACGCAGGCGGGCGGCCAGTTCGCGACCCACATCCACCATACGGCCGAAGGCGCGGCTGTCCGCCGGGCTGCAAGGCACGTCCAGCAGCAGGTACAGGCGTTCGATGCCGCCCATGCCCGCGTCGAAGGCGGCGCCGTCGGCGCGCGCCAGCGTGAAGCGGGCCACGCCGTTATCGGCCGGCCAGGCAAGGCGGCTGCCGTCCGCCACAAAGCCGGCGTCGCGCGCGACGTTCAGGACTTCGGCGGCCGGTTGAGCGGCGCCCAGCAACAGCGTCAGGCCGACCTGGGTGTCCAGGGCGGCGCAGGTATCGTCCAGGCGGGCGGCTTGTTCCAGCACAGCCTGCTGGTCAGGGCCTTCGATCAGGGCGTCAAAACGTTCGGCCATGTCCTGGGCCCGGGCCCAGGCCTGCGACCATTCGATGGCGGTCAGCGGACCGCTGCGGTTGGCGAGCAGCACGGCCAGTTGCATGGAGGCGTAGGACTCGCCCGCATGCACGCGCGCGCGGTGGCGGCGCTGGTCGGTTTCGGCGAACACGCGCATGGGCTTGCGGCCCACGTGGCGCAGGCTTTGCATGTAGGGCAGCAAGTCGGCGCCGCGCACCGGTTCGGCGAAGTTGATTTCGATGACCACTTCGCAGGCGGGATCGGGCTCTTCGGCGTCGTCGGCATCGCTGCCTGGATCGACCGGCTTGGGTTGCTCGGGGTGCGCCTTGGGCGCATCGCCCATGCCCGGCTCACGCCGCACGGACGCGGCGCCCGCCGTGGCGGCGGCCGCACCGGCCCCGGCGCCCAGCAGGGGATCCTGCTCGGAGGTGGGGAAATGGCTTTGCATCTTGCGGCGGACGCGGCGGTCTTGCCACCAATTGAAGCCCAGCACCAGCAGTATCAGCAAGACGCCCAGGGCAATCAGCCCGATCT
>JBEBOQ010000094.1:0-19943 GCA_040396375.1 Achromobacter xylosoxidans | reverse complement strand
TGCGGTGGGTGGGCTTGTAGGGCGAGCCGTCGAAGCGCGCCGCGTAGCCGCCGGCCTCGCGGTGCAGCAGCCAGCCGGCCGCGTGGTCCCAGGCAGTCAGCTGGTTGTACAGGGCGACGTGGCTGTGGCCGGCCGCCAGCATGCGGTATTCATGGGCGGCGCAGCGCAGGCTGGCGGTGCTGCCCAGGCGCGACAGGTTGCCGTTGACGGTGGTGCGCAGCGGCTCGGGCAGGGCGCCGGTCGAGATCAGGCCGTCCATGTCCTCGGGCGGCGCGGGGCTGGCCACGGCCAGCGGCGCCTGCTTGCCGCTCTCGTACTCCATCCAGGCGCCTTCGCCGCGCACCGCCAGCGCGCTGTCGCGGTTGACCGGGTCGTAGATCACGCCGGCGATCACGTCGCCGCGATGACAGGCGGCGATCATCATGCCGAACAGCGGCAGGCCGGCAACGTAGTTGCGGGTGCCGTCGATGGGATCGATCAGGAACGCCAGGTCGGCGTCGACCAGCATGTTCAGCAGGGCCGGATTGCGGGTCGAGGCTTCCTCGCCGATCAGCACCGCGCCCGGGTGCAGCCTGGCCAGGCGCGCGGCGATCAGGCGCTCGGCGGCCTCGTCGGCATCGGTGACCAGGTCGCGCGGCGAGCTCTTGTCGCGCACGCTGCCCTCGGGCAGGTTGCGAAAACGCGGCATGACCTCCGCCTGCGCGGCCTCGGCCAAAATGCCGGCCAGCTTGCGGGTGTCCTCACGGGTAAAAGTTCTGCTCATGGTCGCTCGTCCAGGGAACGCGCAAATCTATCACGCCTGGGCGGCATTTGATCGCGATTTATAACCGCATGAACTCAAAGGGGATTTTGTACCTGTGCAGGAGTTATCTGCCAGGTTGTCCACAATTCCTGGGGATAAACGGGACCGGAGCCCCGTTTATCTTCCCCCCGGGCGGGCGCCCGGGGGAGGCAGGACGCGCTCAGGCGCCCAGGTCGACGCAGAGGTACTTGATCTCGAGGTATTCCTCGATGCCGTACTTGGAGCCTTCGCGGCCCAGGCCGGATTGCTTGACGCCGCCGAACGGGCCGACTTCGTTGGAGATCAGGCCGGTGTTGATGCCGACGATGCCGTATTCCAGCGCCTCGGACACGCGCCAGATGCGGGCGTAGTCGCGGGTGAAGAAGTAGGCGGCCAGGCCGAAGATGGTGTCGTTGGCCATGCCGATGACTTCTTCCTCGGACTCGAAGCGGAACAGCGGCGCCACCGGGCCGAAGGTTTCCTCGGTCGCGAAGCGCATCGACTGGGTCACGTCGCGCACCACGGTCGGCTCGAAGAACGTGCCGCCCAGCGCATGCGGCTTGCCGCCGGCGATGACCTTGGCGCCGTGCGCGGTGGCGTCGGCGATGTGCTCCTGCACCTTTTCCACGGCGTTGGCGTCGATCAGCGGACCTTGCGTCACGCCGTCGCCAAAGCCGTCACCCACCTTCATGGCTTCGACCTTGGCCACCAGGCGCTTGGCGATTTCTTCGTACACGCCGGCCTGCACGTAGATGCGGTTGGCGCACACGCAGGTCTGGCCGGCGTTGCGGTACTTGGATGCCAGGATGCCGTCCACGGCGCGGTCCAGGTCGGCGTCGTCGAACACGATGAAGGGCGCGTTGCCGCCCAGTTCCAGCGACAGCTTCTTGATGGTGGGGGCGCATTGCTCCATCAGCGTGCGGCCGACTTCGGTCGAGCCGGTGAAGCTCAGCTTGCGCACCACCTCGCTTTCGCACAGCGCCGCGCCGATGTCGCGCGAGCTGCCGGTGATGACGTGGAACACGCCGGCCGGCACGCCGGCTTCTTCGGCCAGCACGGCCAACGCCAGTGCGGTCAGCGGCGTCTGCTGGGCGGGCTTGACCACCATCGTGCAGCCGGCGGCCAGGGCCGGGCCGACCTTGCGGGTGATCATCGCGGCGGGGAAGTTCCAGGGCGTGATCGCGGCGGTGACGCCGATGGGCTGCTTGAGCACCATCAGGCGCTGGCCGGCCTTGGGGCTTTGCAGCACTTCGCCGTCGATGCGCTTGGCTTCTTCGGCGAACCATTCCAGGAACGAGGCGGCGTAGGCGATTTCGCCGGCGGCTTCGGTCACGGGCTTGCCCTGTTCGGACGTCATGATGGCGGCCAGGTCGCGCTGGTGCTGCAGCATGAGCTGCGCCCACTTCAGCAGGATCGCGGCGCGTTCCTTGCCGGTCTTGGCGCTCCAGGCGGGCAGGGCGGCCTCGGCGCTGGCGATGGCCTGTTCGGTTTCCTTGCGGCCCAGCTTGGGCACCGACACGATGGTCTTGCCGGTGGAGGGATTGGTCACGGGAATCGACGGGCCGCTGCCCGCGGTTACCCACTTGCCGTCGATGTAGCAGGCGTCGCGCAGCAGTTCAGGGCGCGACAGAGGATGGGTCAATGACGTCATTGCAATATTCTCCTGGATTGGAACACGGCCGGCAGGGCGGAATTGACGCGGGCGCAGCGGAAATCCGCTACGCCCGCAATCGCCGTGCCTGACGGCCGGAAAACCGGATGATCGGATCGGCGCTTAGGCAGCGAGCGATTCAGTCAGGATGGCCAGCGCGCGATCGAACTGGGCGTCGGGAATGGTCAAGGGGTACAGGAAGCGCAGAACGTTGCCGTACACCCCGCAGCTTAGCAAAATCAGGCCTTGCTCCAAGGCACGTGCCTGGACGCGCTTGACGGCTTCAGCGTCGGGCTTGCCGGCCGCGTCGTTCAGTTCCACCGCCACCATCGAACCCAGGCCGCGCACGTCGGCGATGCCCGCCACCTTGCCACGCAGGCCTTCCAGGTGGGCGCGCAGCTTGTCGCCCAGGACGACCGAGCGTTCGCACAGCTTTTCTTCAGCAATCACGTCCAGCACGGCGTGGGCCGCGGCCACCGCCAGCGGGTTGCCGGCATAGGTGCCGCCCAGGCCGCCGGCGGCCGGGCCGTCCATGACGTCGGCGCGGCCGACCACGCCCGAGATCGGGAAGCCGCCGCCCAGGCTCTTGGCCATGGTGATCAGGTCGGCCTGGACCGAGTGGTGCTCCATCGCGAACAGCTTGCCGGTGCGGCCGAAGCCGGTCTGCACTTCGTCGGCGATCAGCAGGATGCCGTGCTCGTCGCAGATCTTGCGCAGCGCCGTCATCAGTTCGGGCGGGGTGATGTTGAAGCCGCCTTCGCCCTGCACCGGTTCGATGATGATCGCGGCGACGCGCTTGGGATCGATGTCGACCTTGAACAGCAGGTCCAGCGCCTTGAGCGAGTCGGCCACGGTGATGGCCTGCGTGGCGTTGGGGAAGGGCACGTGATAGATGTCGCCCGGCATCGGGCCGAACGACAGCTTGTAGGGGGCGACCTTGCCGGTCAGCGCCATGCCCAGCATGGTGCGGCCGTGGAACGAGCCCGAGAAGGCGATGACGCCCGAGCGGCCGGTGGCCGAGCGTGCGATCTTGACGGCGTTCTCGACGGCTTCGACGCCGGTGGTGAAGAAGGCGGACTTCTTCAGGCCATCGATGGGGGCCAGGCGGTTGATGCGCTCGGCCAGCGAGATGTAGCCCTCGTAGGGCACGATCTGGTAGGCGGTGTGCGTGAAGTTGTCCAGCTGGGCGCTGACGGCGGCCTTGACCTTGGGGTGCAGGTGGCCGGTGTTCAGCACCGCGATGCCGCCCGCGAAATCGATGTACTCCTTGCCGTTGGCGTCCCACAGCGTGGCGTTTTCGGCGCGCACGGCATAGAAGTCGCACATGACGCCGACGCCGCGCGGCGTGGCCAGGGAACGGCGGGTATTCAGGTCCTGATTCTTCATCTCAGCCTCGGATGGCAAGTGGGCGGGAAAGCGTTTATTTAATGCTACTATGGCCCCATTAGTGGGAACCACTTTTATAAATCAGGTAGAACCAATTGCGGTCCATCGTGGGTGATCTGTTGCTGCTGCGTCTGGCTGATGCCGCCGGCGGCCCGATGAACAAGCGGCTGTATCACGGCATCCGCGAAGCCATCCTCGATGGTTCCATCGCCGCGGACTCCCGCCTGCCCGCCTCGCGCGACCTCGCGGCCGAGCTGGGCATCGCCCGCAATACCGTGGTGCACGTCTACAGCCAGCTGCTGGCTGAAGGCTATACCCGCAGCCGCCAGGGCAACGGCACCTTCGTCAACGCCTCGCTGCCGGATTCCTACCTGGCCAGTGGCCGCCAGTCGCGGCGGGCGCCGGCGCCGCAGCCGCGCGCAGTCCTGTCGGCGCGCGGGGCCGCCATTGTGGATGGCGTGTCGGCCTCGCCCTACCAGTGGGGCGCGTTCATGCCGGGCGTGCCCGACCTGACCGAATTCCCGCACAAGAAATTCGGCCGCATCTTTTCCGCGCTATGGCGCAACCCCGCCCCGGACCTGCTCACCTACGCCTACGGCGGCGGCCTGCTCGCGCTGCGCGAGGCGCTGGCCCAGCACCTGGCGCTGACGCGTTCCATCGACTGCGACCCCGACCAGATCCTGATCACCGAAGGCTCGCACCAGGCCATTGACCTGACTACCCGCATCCTGGGCGAGGCGGGCGAGACCGCCTGGGTCGAAGACCCGGGCTATTGGGGCGCCCGCACGGTGCTGCAGGCCAATGGCCTGCGCACGGTGCACCTGCCTGTCGACGAAGAAGGCATGCGGCTGCCGCCGGAAGTGGCGGTGGCGCCCGAAGCAGCCGCGCCGCGCTTCATCTTCGTCACGCCGTCGCACCAGTATCCGCTGGGGCCGGTCATGTCGCTGGCGCGGCGGCGCCAACTGCTGGCGGTGGCGCGCCAGCACGGCAGCTGGATCATCGAAGACGACTACGACAGCGAATTCCGCTTTTCGGGCCGGCCCATCGCGTCGCTGCTGGGGCTGGAGCCCGACGCGCCCGTGATCTACATGGGCACCTTCAGCAAAACCCTCTACCCGGGCCTGCGGGTGGGCTACCTGGTGCTGCCCAAGACGCTGACCGCCGCGTTCCAGGCCGCCCATGCCGAGCTTTACCGCGAAGGCCACCTCATGACGCACGCGGCGCTGGCCACCTTCATTGCCGAAGGCCACTACGCCGCTCACATCCGCCGCATGCGCATGCTGTATGCGCGGCGCCGCGCCATGCTGGTCAACCTGATTGAACGCCGGCTGGGGCCGGACTGGCTGCATCGCGACGCCAGCTTGGCGGGGCTGCACCTGGTGCTGACTTTGCCCGCGCACCTGGACGACCTGCGCGTGGTCGAGGTAGCGCGTCGCAAGGGCGTGCTGACCCGCGCGCTATCGCGCTACTACGTCAATGCCGAAGGACGCCGGCCGGGCCTGCTGCTGGGCTATGCCTGCGTGCCCGAACACGACATCGCGCGCAAATTCGAAGTGCTGCTGGAAAGCCTGGCCGAAGTGGCGCGTGCCACGCCGGCGCCGCAGGCCTTGGCGCAAGTAGACGTCTAGGGTCCGTCAACACGCCCAGCAGCCAGGCCTGTCCGCAGCTGCTGGTTCGTACCCGCTGGCGTCTCATGGCGGGCATTCACAACAAGCCGCTTTGAATGCCCAAGTCGCCCAGCGCCGCCTTGAAGGCTGCCGCATTGCGCATGCCCTGGTCTTCGAAATTGGTGTTGAACACCGCGTGCGCCTGCGCGCTCTGCTGCGCCAGCTGCTGGAAGCGGCGCGCCAATTCGGCCAGTTCTTCTTCCGAATATTCGTACTGGAAGCGTCCCGACGAGGCCGCGCCCGAGGCGTTCCAGGTGGCCGTGTTGCGGCCATGCAGGCGCAGCAGCGTCAGGTCGGGATGGGTGCATTCCCACACGGCGGGCACGCTGTTGTCAAACCCCTGCGGCGCATCGACCACGGTATGCGCCACGCCCAGTTCGCGCTCCATCGCCAGCGTGCCGGCCGTCGCCTCGGGCGACGCGAACCAGCTGCGATGGCGAAATTCCACCGACACCAGATGTTCGTCCAGGCGCCGCACGCAATCGGCCACGTGCGCCATGCCGCGCGCATCGCGCTGGATCCAGGGCGGAAACTGGAAATGCACCGCACCCAGCTTGCCCGCCATGCGCAGCGGTTCCAGCGCCAGCGTGTAGCGGCGCCACAGTTCGTCGCGCAGGTCCTCGGGCATGCCGCGGTGGTAGATCACCGGCTCCGGCCAGTCGGCCAGTTCGCGGCGGATATCGGCCGGCAGCGACGTCAGTGGCGTCTGGTGGCCGGTGAACAGCCGATACGCCTTGATGTTGAAGACGAAATCATCCGGCGTGCGCTGCGCCCAGAGGTAGGCGTTTTCGGCGCTGGGCAGGGCGTAGTAGCTGGAGTCGATCTCGGCCATTGGAAAACGCGACGCGTAAAAACGCAGCCGCGCCTCGGCGCTATTGGCGTGGGGCGGATAGAAACGGCCGCAAGCCAGTAGGGTGGGATCGGTCCAAGAGGCGGTGCCGGCAAGCAAGCGCATGGCGCAAAAACGGAAGTCAGGGCAGACGAAAAAGGGGAGTCATCAGGCAGCCGGTTGGGCGGCCGCCGGCCGCGCGCCGCCCAGGTCGCACAGATAGCTGATCACCATGTCCGGGATGTGCTTCATGCGGCTGGCCAGGCGTTCTTGCGTGCCCAGGTCCACGTCCAGCACATACGACAGCGTATAGCGGTTCGACACGAAATACGACCCCAGGCCCGAGATCGACACGTACAGGTCGATCCAGTCGGCGTCCTGGCGGAACACGCCTTGCGCCTTGCCCTTTTCCAGGATGTTGTGCAGCGCCCGCCGCAACGGGTTGAAAATCACCGGAATCACCCGCGACTTCTTGATGTGCACGGCCTTGTGCAGGTTTTCGGTGGCCAGCAGCTGGATGAATTCGGGCTGTTCGACAAAGTGCTGGATGGTCTTTTCTACCAGGGTCCGCATGTCGGCCACCGGATCGTCGCCGCTTAACGCGAGTTCGTTCTGGCGTTCGCGCATCGCGCCGTAGGCGCGTTCCATGACCTGGATGAACAGGTCTTCCTTGCCCGAAAAGTAGTGGTAGATCAGGTTCTTGCTGACCTTGCTGCGGGCCACGATGGCGTCGATGCGCGCGCCGTCGTAGCCGCGCGCCGCGAACTCCTTGAACGCCATGTTCAGGATTTTTTCCTTGGTGGCCTGCGCGTTGCGGGTAGGGGCAGGGGCCTTGGTCTCGGGCGTTTTTTTCGTGGGCATGGGAAGGGGATGTCTGCCTTTATTGGGGTTGGCGTGCAATAGAAATTCTACTCCGGGCAGCCTCCTGAAAGAAATCCGAATCTAAGGGAAAACCATCTGTGCTGGCTTATTGACACGATGGCGAGCGACTTTCTACGATGCATCTATTGTGCTAACCAGTTAGTTAGTTAATGGCGGAAAGCCAGGGCGAAAGGGAGCCGTGATGGATACAGCAGTGGCAGGCAGGGCCGGGGTCCGGGTGGGCTGCGATATCGGGGGCACGTTCACCGATATCGTCATGTCCATGCCCGACGGCCGCATCTTTGTGAACAAGACGTCGACCACGTCCGACAACCTGGGGCAGGCCATTGTCCAGGGGCTGGGGGCGCTGATCGCCCAGGCAGGTATCCGGCCCGGCGACATCGACGAAATCGTGCACGGCACCACCACCGCGTCGAACACGATCCTGCAGAAAGTGGGCGCCAAGACCGCGGTGCTGACGACCGAGGGGTTTCGCGACGTGCTGGAGATCGGCCGCATCCGCACGCCGACCATGTTCGACCTGGCCTGGCAAAAGCCTGAACCGCTGGTGCCCCGGCGCTACCGGCGCGGCATCCGCGAGCGCATCGGCGCCGACGGCTCGGTGGTCATGCCGCTGGACCTGGACGAGGTGCGGGGGGTGATCCGCGACATGGCGGCCGAAGGCATCGAGTCGATCGCCGTCTGCTTTTTGAACAGCTACATCAACCCGGCGCATGAAATCGCCGTGCGCGAGCTGATCGAAACCGAGTTTCCCGCCATCCTGGTCACGGCTTCGTGCGACGTGCTGCCGGAGATCAAGGAATACGAGCGCACCAGCACCACCGTGGTCAACGCCTACATCCTGCCGGCCATGCGGACCTACCTGGCGCGACTGAAGGCCGACCTGGCGGATATGGGTGTGACGGCGTCGCTGCAGGTCATGGCGTCCAACGGCGGCATGATGGGCGTGGCGTCGGCCACGCAGCGGCCGGTGTTCGCGGTGGCGTCGGGGCCGGCCGGGGGCGTGGCGGGCGCCGCCGTCATTGGCGCGCTGGGCGGCGAACACGAATTGATCGTCTTCGACATGGGCGGCACCACCGCCAAGGCCTCTATCGTCACCGACGGCGTGCCGGCCCTGACGACCGAATATGAATTCCGCGACGGCATCAGCGCGTCCAGCCGTTTCGTCAAGGGTGGCGGCTACGTGCTGAAGGTGCCCGCCATCGACATCGCCGAGGTCGGCGCGGGCGGGGGCTCCATTGCCGCCATCGACGCGGGCGGCCTGCTGGGCGTGGGGCCGGAATCGGCCGGCGCCTATCCGGGCCCCGCTTGTTATGGCAACGGCAGCCTGCGCCCCACGGTGACCGATGCCAACATGGTGCTGGGCTACCTGAATCCACAGGCACTGGCCGGTGGCAGCCTGAAGGTGGACCCGCGGTTGTCGCGGCAAGCCGTGGCCGAGCACATTGCCGCGCCGCTGGGCCTGGACCCGGTGCAGGCGGCGCACGGCATCCGGCGCGTGGCCAACGTGAACATGGCGCGGGCGATGCGGGCTGTCACGATCGAGCGCGGCCGCGATCCGCGCGACATGACCATGATCGCCTTCGGCGGCGGCGGCCCGCTGCACGCGGTGGACGTGGCGCGCCTGCTGGGCATCAAGCGGGTGATCGCGCCGGTGATGGCGGGCGTGTTCTGCTCGGCCGGCATGCTGTCGGCCGATGCCGAGCATTGCTTTGTCAAAGCGGTGCTGCGCCCGCTGGACGCCTGCGACGGCCAGGCCGTGCAGGCCGCGATCGATGCGCTGCGCGTCCAGGGCCAGGAGGTGCTGGCGACCGAGGGCTATGGCAGGCAAGCGGTGGACGTGCAGGTCAGCGCCGACCTGCGCTACCTGGGGCAAAGCTCGGAACTGACGGTGCCGCTGACCGGTGATTTCACCGACCCGGCCGCGCGCGAACAATTGGCCCGCGACTTCAACGCCTTGTACGAGCGCACCTTCGGTTATGGCGCCGACGAGCCGCTGGAACTGGTCAACGTGCGCATCTTTGCCTACGGCCGCAGCGATTTACGGCTGGACTTCGCCCGCAGCGGCGTGGACGGCAGCGCCCTGGCGGGCGTGACTGGTGAACGCCTGGTCAGCTTCGATCCGCAGGCCGAGCCTTGTCTCACGCGCCTGATGCCGCGCTCGGCGATGACGCCCGAACCCGTGGCCGGCCCGCTGATCATCGAATCCTACGACACCACCATTGTCGTGCCGCCGGATGCGCAAGCCTGGGCGGACGCCATCGGCAACATCATCATCGAACTCGCCCCGGAGGCAGCATGAACGCAATCCACCCGCCGCTGGCCGCGGCCCCCGCCATCGACCCCGTTACCTTCGCGGTGGTCAAGAACGCCATGGATGCCCTGGTCGACGAGGTTGCCTACACTGTGCTGCGCACGGCCCGGTCCGAAATCGTCAAGGACGTCATGGACTATTCCGCCGCCATCTGCGACCGCGACGGCCGCATGATCGCGCAGGCCAAGACCATCGCGCTGCACCTGGGCGCCATCCCCGAGGCCATGGAGGCGGTGCGCCAGCGCTACGGCGCCAGCCTGCGGCCGGGCGACGCCGTGATCCTGAACGATCCGTACGAAGGCGGCATGCATTTGCCCGACATCTTCATGTTCGTGCCGTTCTTCTACCAAGGCGAGATCGAAGGCTATTGCGTGGTGATCTGCCACCACACCGACGTGGGCGGCCGGGTGCCGGGGTCGAACGCCAGCGATTCCACCGAGATCTACCAGGAAGGCATCCGCATCCCGGTGGTCAAGCTATACGAAGCAGGGGTGGCCAACGAGGTGATGGAGCGCATCATCGCCCGCAATGTGCGCGTGCCCGACCGGGTGCTGGGCGACCTGCGGGCGCAGTATGCCGCGGCCAAGGTCGGGGTGCGTGAGCTGACCTCGCTGTTCGACCGCTATGGCCGCGACAGCGCCCGCGCCTATTTCGCCGAGTTGCTGGACTACGCCGAGCGCCTGACGCGCGAAGAGATCCGGCGCTGGCCCAAGGGCACCTGGCACTTCACCGACTACATCGACGACGACGGCCTGTCGCCCGAACCGATCCCGATCCAGGTGGCGCTGACGGTGCACGACGATCACGTCAGCGTCGACTACACCGGCTCGTCGCCGCAGGTGCGGGCAGCGATCAATTCGACCCTGTCCTATACCAAGTCGTGCACCTATCTCAGCGTGCGCTGCGCGCTCAAAGGCGATGTGCCGAATAACGCGGGGGTGTTCCGCTGCGTCGAGGTCAATGCGCCGATCGGCACGGTGTTGAACCCGCGCGAGCCGGCGGCGGTGGCGGCCCGCGCGCTGACCGGTTACCGGGTATTCGACGCGATGCTGGGCGCCCTGGCGCAAGTGGTCCCGGACCGCATCCCGGCGGCAGGCGAGGGCGGCAACACGGTCGTCTGCCTGTCCGGCAAGGACGCCGCCGACAAGTCCTACATCATCGTCGACATGATCTGCGGCGCCTGGGGCGGGCGGCCCCAGAGTGACGGCATCGAGGCCATTACCAACGCTTCGCAGAATCTGTCCAACACGCCCGTCGAGGTGCTGGAGGCCCAGCATCCCGTGCGGGTCGAGGCCTACGAGCTGGAGCCGGACTCTTGCGGCGCGGGCCAGTTCCGCGGCGGGCTAGGCATTCGCCGCAGCTACCGCGTGCTGGCCGACAACGTGCTGCTGCAATTGCGCGCAGACCGCATGAAATTCCAGCCTTACGGCCTGGCAGGCGGCGGCCCGGCGGCCGCGGCCATCAACCGCTTGGACAGCGCCGACGGCGTATCGACGCTGCTGCCCAGCAAGGTCAACATGCGGATCGGCCGTGGCGACCTGGTGACCCACGTGCAACCCGGCGGGGGCGGCTTCGGCGACCCCGCCAAACGCGATCCGGCGGCGCTGGCGCGCGATCTCTGGAACGGCAAGGTCAGCGCCGCCCATGCGCGCGAGCACTACGGCGCACCGGCCGGATCCGGGCGCTAAGCCGAGGCGGATAGCAGCATCGGCGGCGCAGGCCGCCGCCCGAGGGCCCGTCCATGGCGGCGGGCCCCGGACCACATCAACGATCAAGGGGAAATCATGCATTGGATCAACGCTTTGGCGCGGCGCGGCGGGTGGCTCGCGCTGGCCTGCCTGCTGGCCGCGGGCCCGGCCACCGCGGCCGAAAACCTGAAGGTGCGCCTGGACTTTTCGCCCTGGGGCATGCATGCGGCGATGCATCTGGCGATGCAGAAAGGCTGGTTCGACGAGGCGGGGCTGAAGGTTGACATCGAAGACGGCACCGGCACCATCAATACGCTGCAGTTGCTGGCGGCGGGGCGCGTGGACATCGGGCAGGTGTCGGTGGGCACCATGGCGGTCGCGCGGGAAAACGGCCTGGAGCTGAAGGCCATCGCCGGCTTTGCGCGCACCGGGGACCTGGCGGTCATGACCGACGCGGCGCAGCAGGTGGCTGCGCCCAAGGACCTGCGCGGCAAGAAGATCATCTGTTTCGCGACCAGCCCATGGGTGCCTTTCATCGACCCGTTTCTGAAGGCCAATGGCCTGTCGCGCAGCGACGTCAACCTGGTGATGGTGGCGCCCAGCGCCATGATTTCCACCTACGCCTCCGGCAACGGCGACGCCTTCATGTCGCAGGCGCCGTTTGGCCTGCCGATGGTGTCGCAGGCCCGGCCGGCCACCGCGTTGCTGCTGGAAGACAGCGGCATCAGCTTTCCCAGCTACGGCCTGGCGGCCAGCCCGGAGGTCATCGCCAAGCGCGGCGATGCGTTGAAGAAATTCGTGGCGGTGCAGGTTCGCGCCTGGAACTACCTGTACGACGGCCACCTGGACGAAGGCGTGCAGGCCATCCTGGCGCAGCGCCCCAACGCCAACCTGGACGCCCGCGTGCTGCGCGGCCAGTTGGAAGCCTACCGGCCGTTTTTCAACAGCCCCACGGTCAAGGGCGCCCCGCTGGGCAAGCAGTACGACAGCGACTGGGCCGCCGCGATCCGCAGCATGGAACAGGCCGGCCTGATCAAGCCCGGGCGCAAGCCGTCCGACTACTACACCAACGCGTTGCTGCCCGATTGACCGGCCCGCGCCAGTCAGGAGATGGATATGCCGGGATTTCTGGAGTTGCACGAGGTCAATCGGATCTACCCGTCCGAGCGCGGCGCGCTGCACGCGCTCAAGGACGTGAGCCTGTCGATACAGGAAGGGGAATTCATCAGCATCGTCGGGCCCAGCGGCTGCGGCAAGAGCACACTGCTCAAGTGCGTCGCCGGGCTGGAGCAAGCATCCAGCGGCAGCTTGAGTCTGCAGGGCCAGGCCATCACCGAACCGCCGCGCAATATGGGCGTGGTGTTCCAGCGCGACCTGCTGCTGGAGTGGCGCAACATTCTGGACAACGTGCTCTTGGCCGCCGAATTCCAGGGCCGTAAGCCCCGCGACCTGGAGCCGCGCGCACGAGAACTGCTGTCGCTGTTCGGCCTGGGCCAGTTCCTGCACCGCATGCCGCGCGAGCTGTCCGGCGGCATGCGCCAGCGGGTGTCGATCTGCCGCGCGCTGCTGCTGGACCCGCAACTGCTGTTGATGGACGAACCGTTCGGCGCACTGGACCCCTTCACGCGCGACGAACTGAACGCCGAGCTGCAGCGCACCTGGCTGGCCACGGGCAAAACCGTCGTCTTCATCACGCATTCCATCGCCGAGGCCGTGTACCTGGGCAGCCGGGTCGTGATCATGGGGCGCGGACCCGGGCGCATCGAGGAAGTGGTGCCGGTGGACATCGAGCGCCCACGCGGCCTGGACGTGCGGGAAACGCCCGCGTTCGTCGACTGCGTGCGGCACATCCGCGACACGTTCCGCGCATTGGGCGTCTACAAGGGATAACGGTAATGAAAATAGTCTGGTCCCATCTTTCCCGGCGTTGGGAAGTGCTGGTCACGACGCTGGTGTTGCTGCTGATCTGGGAGGCCTGTGTGCGGGCTTTCGAGATACGCGGCTTCCTGTTGCCGGCGCCCAGCAAGATCATCGAGCAATTCCTGCAGGCTCCCGGCTATTTGCTGCGCGAAAGCCTGGACACCATGGCCACCACGTTGCTGGGCTTCGGCCTGGCGCTGGCGCTGGGCGTGCTGGCGGCAATCGGCATTGTCTATTCGCGCTTTCTGGACCGCACGCTGTATTCGTTGCTGGTGGCCCTGAACGCGGTGCCCAAGGTGGCATTGGCGCCGCTGTTCGTGATCTGGCTGGGCACGGGCGCCGCGCCCAAGGTGGCCATTGCCATGCTGATCGCCATTTTCCCCATCCTGATCGATACGGTGCTGGGGCTGAAATCAGCCGACCCGGACATGCTGGCAATGGCGCGCGTCAACCGGGCCAGCCGGGCTGGGATCCTGTGGAAGATCCGGTTCCCCGCCGCGTTGCCCAGCATCTTCGCCGGCATGAAGGTCGGGATCTCGTTTGCGCTGGTCGGCACTATCGTCGGCGAGTTCGTGGCGGGCGGTTCGGGGCTGGGGCACGTGATCCTGGTGGCGCAGGGCAGCTTCGATACCCCCACCGTGTTCGTCGCGCTGGGGCTGCTGTGCCTGTTGGGCGTGTTGTCGTTCAAGGCGATCGAACTGGCCGAGCGCCGCCTCTTGGGCTGGCACGCCTCGCAGTTGGGCCTGCATTAGGGGCGGGGCCGGCCCGGCTGGCCGCCCAGGGCCGGGCCGGCCGGCTGTTATGATGCCTGGATATATAACCAGTTGTCGGGCGGGCTTTGCCGCCTGACCGCCGCCAGCCCCGCGCGCCATGTCCGACCCGACCCTTCCGCCTTCCAACAGCCGTCCCGACCCTTTGGCCGACCTCAATCCCGCCCAGCGCGAGGCCGCCGAATTCGGCGTGGCCGGCGCGGGCGATGACGGCCCCTTGCTGGTCATCGCCGGGGCGGGGTCGGGCAAGACCAACACCCTGGCCCACCGGGTCGCGCACCTGATCCTGAACGGCGCCGACCCGCAGCGCATGCTGCTCCTGACCTTCTCGCGCCGCGCCGCCCAGGAAATGGAGCGCCGCGTCGGTTCCGTGCTGCAACGGGTCATGAACCTGCGCGGCACCCAGCAGGCACCGTCGCTGCCGTGGGCCGGCACCTTCCACGCCATCGGCGCGCGCCTCTTGCGCGATTGCGCGCAGCGCATCGGCCTGGCCGAAGCCTTCACCATCCATGATCGCGGCGACGCCGAAGACCTGATGGGCATGGTCCGGCACGAGCTGGGCCTGTCGTCCACCAAGTCGCGCTTTCCGCTCAAGGGCACCTGCCTGGCGATCTACTCGCGCGTGGTCAACAGCCAGACGCCGGTGGCCGACGTGCTGCACGGCACCTTCCCGTGGTGCGCGCAATGGGAGGACGAGCTCAAGAACCTGTTCCGCGCCTACGTCGCGGCCAAGCAGGACCAGCAGGTGCTCGACTACGACGACCTGCTGCTGTACTGGGCCGAGATGATGGGCGACGCGGCCATCGCCGCCGACGTCGGCGCCCGCTTCGACCACGTGCTGGTGGACGAATACCAGGACACCAACCGCCTGCAGGCCGCCATCCTGCTGGCCATGAAACCCGACGGCCGCGGCCTGACCGTGGTGGGCGACGACGCCCAGTCGATCTATTCGTTCCGCGCCGCCACGGTGCGCAACATCCTCGACTTCCCGGCGCAGTTCCCGCAGCCGGCCCGCGTCATCACGCTGGACCGCAACTACCGTTCGACCCAGCCCATCCTGAACGCCTCCAACGCCGTCATCGGCCTGGCCGCCGAACGCTACGCCAAGGATCTCTGGAGCGACCGGCAGTCGTCGCAGTTGCCCGAGCTGGTCACCGTCAGCGACGAGGCCGGCCAGGCCCGCTGGGTGGCCGACCAGGTGCTGGCGCAGCGCGAGGGCGGCGCCACGCTCAAGTCGCAGGCGGCGCTGTTCCGCACCTCCAGCCACAGCGCCGCGCTCGAACTGGAGCTGACCCGCCGCAACATCCCCTTCGTCAAGTTCGGCGGCCTGCGCTTCCTGGAAGCCGCGCACGTGAAGGACCTGCTGTCGCTGCTGCGCTGGGCGGAAAATCCGCGCGGGCGCATGGCGGGCTTCCGCGTGGCGCAGCTGCTGCCGGGCATCGGCCCGGCCACCGCCGGCAAGCTGATGGACGCCATGGCGCAGTCCGCCGAACCGCTGCGCGCCTTGCGCGAGTTCAAGCCGGGCGCGGCGGCGCAGGCCGAATGGGGCGCCTTTGCCGACACCTATGCCGCGCTGACCGCTCCGGGCCTGCGCTGGCCGGCCGACGTGGACCTGGCCCTGCACTGGTACGCCGGCCAGCTCGAGCGCCTGTACGACGACGCCCGCGTGCGCAAGACTGACCTGGACCAGCTGGTGCGCATCGCCGCCGGCTATCCATCGCGCGAGCGTTTCCTGACCGAACTGACGCTGGATCCGCCCGACGCCACCAGCGACGAGTCCGGCGCGCCGTCGCGCGACGAGGACTACATGATCCTGTCCACCATCCACTCGGCCAAAGGCCAGGAATGGAAGGCGGTATACGTGTTGAACGTGGTCGACGGTTGCATCCCGTCCGACATGAGCACCGGCACGGCCGAGGAAATCGAAGAAGAGCGGCGCCTGCTGTATGTGGCCATGACGCGCGCCAAGGAACGCCTGCAGCTCATCGTGCCGCAGCGCTTCTACGTGCACCAGCAGACCGGCATGGGCGACCGCCATGTCTATGGTTCGCGCACGCGCTACATCACCAACGCCATGCTGCCGCTGTTCGACCACCTGCCCAAACTGCCGGATCTGCCCGGCGGGCCGCGCGAACCCAAGGCGCCCCAGGCGCCGCAAATAGACGTCACCAAGCGGGTCCGCAACCTGTTCGCCTAGCCGTCCGCGCCGCTAGCCGGTGGGGGCTTGCCGCGGCAGCCTGCCGTCAGGCGCCGTGGGCTATCATCGGCCCATACTGATACGCTGTTTCCGCAAGGGCTCGCATAGCCGGAGGATGCCTATGTCTACTGAAGAAAATGTCGCCACTGATCCCCATAAAGGCGAGGTCGTGGCGTCCATTGCCTATGTGAACGGCAGGCGCGACCGCGAGGTGCCCATCGAAGAGGTGGGCCAGTACGTCAACCAGGACCGCAGCATGCTGTGGGTTGGCCTGCGCAATCCCAGCCCCGAACTGCTGGCCCAGGTGGCCCGCGAGCTGGGCGCCTGCGACAAGAACCAGGAAGAAATGCTGGAGCCGCACCGCCGGCCCAAAATCATCGACTACGGCAACATGGTGCTGATCGTCGCCATCACCGTCGAAGTCGAGGCCGAGCGACCCATCTTCGGTGAAACCCAGTTCCTGATCGGCGAAGGCTTCCTGGTCACCGTGCGGCGCGGCGCCACCGCCGGCCACAGTCCCTTGCGCGAACGGCTGGAGGCCTCGCCCGACCTGCTCAAGCGCGGCAGCGACTACGTCGCCTCCGAACTGCTGGACTGGCTGGTGGACCGCTACGTGGCGGCGGCTGGCAAGATCGAGTCGGTGGTCGAGGGCGCCGAGCAGAAGCTGCTGATCCGCGGCGCCAAGGACTCCGACATCCGCAGGCTGTACCGCCAGCGCCGCGACCTCTTGCGCATCCACACCGTGGTGTCGCCGCTGGCCGAGATCTGCCGCCGCCTGGCGCGGGTCGAGATGTCGGCCGTGGACGAGCACGCCCGGCCGTATTTCGGCGAGGTGGCCGACCGCGTGCTGCGGGTCGATGAACTGTTCAATTCGCTGCGCGAGTCGCTGGCCTTCGCCTTCGAAGCCAGCCTGATGATCGGCCAGGCCGCGCAGAACGACACCACCCGCAAGCTGGCGTCATGGGCCGCCATCCTGGCCGTGCCCACCGCCATCGCCGGCATCTATGGCATGAACTTCAAGTTCATGCCCGAACTGGATTCGCCGTTCGGCTATCCGGTCACGCTGGGCGTGATCGTGTCGGTCTGTTCGCTGCTGTACTGGCGCTTTCGCAAGTCGGGCTGGCTGTAGCGCGGCGGACGGCGGCGCCGTGCCGGCGGCGACACACTGGCGCGCGCGGCGCCGGCCCGGCTGTGGCAAACTGCCTGCGTTTCTGATTCCGGAGCCCGGCTCGTGCGCGGCAAATCCCCCTTCGGCGGCAGCAAGCTGACCGCCCTCGTCGTCGCCCTGATCCTGGCCGCGGCCGGCGCCCTCGTCAACTGGCTGCAGCCTGCCCGGCAGGGGGGCGAGCGGCCGGCCGAACGACCCGCCGCCAGCGCGCCCGCGCCGCGCGGCAAGCCCGGCGCGGCCCTGGCCGGCGACGTTCCCGCCGGCAGCTATACCCTGACCGGCATGATCGTCAACGTCGCCGACGGCGACACCGTGACGCTGCGCGCGCCCGACGGCCAGCGCCGCATCCGCATGGACAGCATCGACGCGCCGGAAGAGGGCCATGGCAACGACCAGCCCGGCCAGCCCTACGCCGAGGCCGCGCGCCAGCACCTGGCCGGCCTGGTGGCCGGCAAGACCCTGACCGCCCAGTGCTACCAGAAGGACCAGTACGGCCGCGACGTCTGCGCGCTGATCCTGGACGACGGCCGCTCGGCCAACCGGCTGCAGGTCGAGGCCGGCTACGCCTGGGCCTACACCGCGCGCCAGGGCGACTACCTCAACGACAAGGCCATGCCCGAGTTGCAGCGCCAGGCCAAGGCGGCCGGCCGCGGCCTGTGGGCCGGCAAGGATCCGATGCAGCCCTGGAAGTGGCGCTACGACTGCTGGCGCCAGCGCCAGTGCGGCTGATTGGCGCTGGCCGGCGGGGGTAATCCGTCCTGGTGTGTGTGGAGAGCCGCCTGCGCAAGTTCCCTAGGGGGATGCCAGGGTACTGGGGCGGATATACCTTTGCTATCCTCTGTCGCACTGAATAGAAGGAAAGGTTTCCATGCGTGCTTTGATGCGGCTCTGGGCGGCGGCCATGATGCTGTTGCTGGCGTTGGCGGGCTGCTCCCGGGACGGCAGTCCCATCAACAGCCCCTATCCGTCCGGCGCCGAAGGCCGGAACACCCTGTATTCCGCCTTCGTCAAGCGCTCGCCCAAGTACCTGGACCCGGCCAGCTCTTATTCCGGCGATGAAACCCCTTATACCTACAGCATCTATGAGACGCTGTACGGCTACCACTACCTCAAGCGGCCCTACGAACTGATCCCGCGCGCCGCGGCCTCGATCGACCCGCCGGTCTACCTGGACGCGCAGGGCAAGGTGCTGCCGGCCGACGCGCCGGGCGAGCAGATCGCCCAGAGCATCTACGACATCAGGATCAAGCCCGGCATGCGTTTCGCGCCGCACCCGGCCTTCGCCCGCAAGACCGACGGCAGCTACGACTACTTCCCGATCGCGCCCGAGGACCTGGCCGACAAGTTCGCCATTCCCGACTTTCCGCGCACCGGCACCCGCGAACTCACCGCCGACGACTACGTCTACGCCTTCCGCCGCCTGGCCAGCCCGCGCGTGGTGTCGCCGATCTATTCGCTGATGGCCGAATACGTGAGCGGCCTGAAGGAATATGGCGACCGCCTGCGCGAGCGTGACAAGGCGCTGCGCCGCGACCTTCCCGGCGGCGGTGGCGCGTCGTGGCTGGACCTGCGCGAGCCGGACGGCTTCACCGGCGTGCAGGCGCTCGACCCGCACACGCTGCGCATCCGCGTCAACGGCAAGTACCCGCAGTTCAAGTACTGGCTGGCCATGACCTTCACGGCGCCCGTGCCCTGGGAGGCCGACCGCTTCTACAACCAGCCCGGCATGGCCGAGCACGACCTGTCGCTCAACACCTGGCCGGTCGGCACCGGCCCCTACATGCTGGCCGAGTCGCTGCAGAACCGCCGCCACGTGCTGGCGCGCAACCCCAACTTCCACGGCGAACCCTATCCCTGCGAAGGCGAGCCGGGCGATCGCGCCGCCGGCCTGCTGGCCGATTGCGGCAAGCCCACGCCCTTCATCGACCGCGCCGTGTTCAGCGTCGAGAAGGAAGCCATTCCGCTGACCGGCAAGTTCATGCAGGGCTACTACGACGTGCCGCAGATCGAGCGCGGCGAGTACGGCGTGGCCATGCTGGTGGCCGCTGGCGACAGCCAGGACAAGGCGCGCAAGTACGCCGAGCACGGCATCCGCCTGCCCACCACGGTCGAGACCGCCAACTGGTACATGGGCTTCAACTGGCTCGACCCGGTGGTGGGCAAGGGCGACACGCCCGAGCAGGCCGAGAAGAACCGCAAGCTGCGCCAGGCCATCAGCATCGCCTTCGACTGGGAAGAATACGTGGCGGTGTTCGAGAACAGCCAGGCCTCGGTGGCCTACGGCCCGGTGCCGCCCGGCGTGCTGGGCTACCGGGAACCGCCCGAGGGCGTGAACCCGGTGGTCTACGACCTGGTCGACGGCAAGCCGGTGCGCAAATCCATCGAGACCGCGCGCAGGCTGCTGGCCGAGGCCGGCTACCCCGACGGCCGCAACGCCGTCACCGGCGCGCCGCTGGTGCTGTACTACGACTCCATGACGGGCGGCGGCTCCAACCCGCAGTTCGACTGGATGCGGCGGCAGATGGCCAAGATCGGCGTGCAGATGGACGTGCGCTCGACCGACTACAACCGCTTCCAGGACAAGATGCGGCGCGGGTCGGCGCAGATCTTCCTGTGGGGCTGGAACGCCGACTACCCCGACGCCGAGAACTTCCTGTTCCTGCTCTACGGCCCCAACGCCAAGGCCAAGG
>JBEBOQ010000093.1:0-19988 GCA_040396375.1 Achromobacter xylosoxidans | reverse complement strand
ACGAGGCGTGCGCGAAGTTGAGCACGCCCATCATTCCGAAGATCAGTGTCAGGCCTGCCGACACCATGAATAGCAGCAGGCCGTAAATCACGCCGTTCAACAGCGAGACGGTAAAGTATTCCATGTCCGCTCCAAAATCCTTGCGCGCAGGCGCCGGGCGCCTGGCGATCCATCACGCTCTGTTGTGTCCCGGCCCCGCGCCGGCGAGCGCTTTATCGGCGAGTGGCCGCGGACGGCATGCCGTCCGCGGCCATCGCGTCATCAGTCCGGGCGAACCATTTTGCAAGTGGCCTGCACCGGCGCGGACACGTCCGCGGCGGACAGCACCTTGACCGGCTCGAAGCCCATGTCGGTGCCGTCGGCCTTGTACTTGGCGTTCTTGCCGACCTTGGACACCACCATCGGCAGCTGCACCTGGTGGTCTTCGGCGCGCATGGTGTAGGTGCCCAGCGGCGAGGTGTAGGTGACCTTCTCCAGCGCGCGCGCCAGGTCCGGCACCGACAGCTTGCCGTCCTGCGGCTTGACCTGTTTCAGCGCCTCGCCCAGGAAGGTGATGCCGATGACGGTCTGCGGTTCGGTGTAGCTGGGGTAGTGGCCGGTCTTGGCCTTGTAGTCCTCGGCGAACTTGGCGCCTTCCTCGCCCGCGGCCTCGATGTTGTAGGGGTGGGCGATGTAGTGGCCCAGCGCGACGTCGCCGGCGTTGGCGAGGTTGCCGACCTGGTCCAGGAACACGGTGGCAAAGCGCACCTTCAGGCCGGCCGACTGCGTGGCCTTCATCAGCAACAGCAGGTCGTTGGACCAGTTGCCGGTGATGACGGTGTCGGGATTGGCCGAGCGGATGCGGGCCACGTAGGGCGCGAAGTCCTGGATCTTGTTGACTTCGTGCAGCGTCTTGCCGACCACCTCGTAGCCGTACTGCTTGGCGAAGCGCTCGGTGGCGCCTTCCATGTCCTGGCCCCAGGAGTAGTTCTGGTTGATGGCGTACACGCGCTTGCCCAGCGTGCCGTCGGCCGACATGACCGAGGCCAGCGCCTTGACGCGCAGGTCGGCGTTGGTGGTGAAGCGGAAGTGGTAGAAGTGGCACTTCTGGCCGGTCAGTTCCAGCGCTTCGCCGCCCACGTTCAGGAACACGACTTCCTTGCCCGGGTTGCGCAGGTTGTGCTTGCGCACGTCCTCGGTGAGCTGGCCGGAGATGGCCGACGACGAACCCTGCACCAGGATCTGCACGCCTTCGGCGGCGGCGGCGCGGAAACGGTCGGAGGCGCCCACGGGGCCGCCCTGGTTGTCGAACTCGACCAGTTCCAGCGGCTGGCCGTTCCAGCCGCCGGCGGCGTTGATGCGGTCCAGCTGGTACTTGACCGCGGCGCGGAACATCAGGCCGGTCGAGGCCTGCGGGCCGGACAGCGTTTCGATCAGGCCGATCTTGACGGGCGCGGCCTGGGCCGATGCGGCGATGCCGGCCAGGCACAGCAGGCCGGTGGTGAAAGCCAATTTCATGCGTGTCTCCTCCGTGGGACGGGAGTGGTGAGTCCGTGAATCAATCAAGCGTGCTTAGTGCCGCTCTTGTATGCCCAGAAAGCGGGCAATTTCGGTGATCTGGCCTTCTAGCATGTACAGGCCGGGATGGGTGCGGCAGCCGCGCGCGGCGGCGGCGCGCAGCAGCGGCGTGTCGACGCGGCTCATCACGGCGTCGGCCACCACGGCGCCGGGCGCCAGGGCATCCAGCTGGAAGGGCAGGGGATCGTTGTCGTCCAGGCCGAGGGTGGTCGCGTTGATGGCGATGTCACAGGCTTCGGGACGCGGGCCGGCCACACTGATGGCCAGGCCGGGATAGTGGCGCGCCAGGCGCGTGGCGAACGCCTCGGCCTTGCCGGGCGAACGGTTGTACAGGCGCAGGCTGGCCGGGCCGGCCTCGGCAATGGCGCAGGCGATGGCCTTGCCGGCGCCGCCCAGGCCCGCCAGGTAGACGTGGCGGCCGGCGGGCTCATGGCCCTGGCCGCGCAGGCCGGCGACGAAGCCCAGGCCGTCGAAGTTGCCGCCGGTCAGGCAGCCGTCGCGCAGCCGCACCGCATTGACGGCGCCGATCAGTTCGGCGGCGGGGGTGAGGGCGTCGCACAGCGTGGCGGCGCGTTCCTTGTGGGGCACGGTGACCACCAGCCCGCCCAGGTTGGCCAGGCCGCGCAGGCCCGCGAACAGGCCGGGCAGGCCGGCGGCGGCCACGTGGAACGGCACCATGACGGCGTCGATGCCGCGCTCGCGCAGCAGGGCGTTGAGCCGCTGGGGCGTCTTGACGTGCGCGATCGGGTCGGCCGCGATCGCGAATACGGTTGTGCTGCCGGTGATTTCCACCTGGTTGTCCCCTGCCTGTCATGCGGCCGTTGGCCGTGTTTTTCCGACCCGCTTGCCTGAAATCGCCAGTTGCTTTACGCTTTCAACACAAGTTGTCAGGCAACTTTATTAAGTTGTCCGATAAATCATAGGGCAAGCGTTTTTCCCGTGTCAAGCGATGCATTTGGCGGTTCAATCGAACCGTCGGCGGCGCCCCGGGAGCGGGCGCTTGCCGTCGAAAAAGCGCTTTGGAGACAGCATGATTTCGTTCGAAGGACAGGTAGTGGCCATCACCGGCGCGGGCAATGGCATCGGTCTGGCGACCGCGCGGCTGATGGCCGCCCACGGCGCCCGGCTGGTGCTGACCGATATCGACAAGGCGCGCCTGGACGAGGTGGCGCTGGAACTGGACGCCACCGGCCAGCGGGTCTACACCCACGCGCTGGACGTGGCGGCGTCGGCGGATTGCGACCGGGTGCTGGAACGCGCGGCCCAGCATTTCGGCGGGCTTGACCACCTGGTGCATTGCGCGGGCATCTACCCCGAACAGCTGGTCAAGGACACCAGCGATGAGGCCTGGAAAAAGCTGATGGGCGTGAACCTGGACGGCACTTTCTACGTGTGCCGCGCCGCCCAACGCCACTTGCGCCAGAACGGCTCGATCGTGCTGTTGACCTCGCTGGCCGCCCAACGCGGCAGCTACGCCCACGCCGCCTATTCGGCGTCCAAGGGCGCGGTGCAGAGCTTCACGCGCAGCCTGGCGCTGGAGCTGGCGCCGCTGATTCGCGTGAATGCGGTGGCGCCCGGCATCATCGCGACGTCCATGACCCACGACCTGATCGGCCAGAAGGGCGCTCAGTTGCTGGAAAGCACGCCCCTGCGGCGCTTTGGTACGGCCGACGAGATCGCCGGCGCCATCGCCTTCCTGTGTTCGCCGTTGGCGGGCTTTGTCACCGGTGAAGTGATGCAGGTCAACGGCGGCATCTATATCGCGTAAAGTCTGAAACGGCCGCGCCCTTGAATCCGGCAAAATCCTAAAATCCTCAAGGGCGTCGCCGCGGTGAAACGTCGAAAACTCCTATAACCCAAGGTAGCCGCCCCGCGAGCCGCCTTACGTTGTAATGATTCCCATGCAGCCCATTTCCGAACAGGACAAGCGGGATTCCGACCCGCAACGCGCCGCGCCCAAGCATTCGCTGTCCGCCGGTGTGGCCGACGCGTTGGCCGAGCAGATCCGCCAGGGTGCGCTCGCGCCCGGCGACCGCCTGCCCACCGAAAAGCAGCTGACCGAGATCTACTCCGTCAGCCGCGCTGTCGTGCGCGAAGCGCTGGCGCGCCTGAAATCCGAAGGCCTGATCACGTCCCAACAGGGCAGCGGCGTCTTCGTTGATCCGAATTTCCAGCGCAACGCCTTTCGCATCGCCGCGCCGTCCCCGGGCGACAGCCAGGACCTGGAGCACATCCTGGAATTGATGCTGTCCATCGAAGTGACCGCCGCGCGCTACGCCGCGCAGCGCCGCAGCGATGCCGACCTGAAGAAAATCCGCCAGGCGCTGGTCGGCATGGAATACGCGCTGATCAACGACAAGCTGGGCGACGAAGAGGACTACCAATTCCACCAGTCAATCGTGCAGGCCACCCACAACCCGCACCTGGTGGCGCTGAACGACTACCTGGAAGCCAATGTGCGCCGCGTCATTCGCAGTGCGCGCAATAACACGGCGCGCATGTATGCCGAGCGCATGGCGGCCGTGCAAAGCGAACACCAGGCGATTTTCGCGGCTATCGAAGGCGGCGATCCCGACGCCGCCGGCCGCGCGGCCGAACAGCATCTGCGCAACGCCGCCGACCGGCTGCGCCTGTTTCAGGCAGAGCGGCCGGCGCCGGTGTAGGCCATCAAGCGAACGTCTGTTCCATTTCGCGACGGAACTGCACGGCCTGGGAACGATCGTCGTATTCGACGTCGCTCCAGCGAATCGACTGCGACTGCCGCACCGCGTGCTTGAGCTTCACCTGATGCGACAGCCCCAGCGGCAAGTAGCCTTCTTCCACGGAGTCGCGCGCCGGCATCAGGCGGCCGTACACCGTATAGCCGCCTTCGCCGTCCAGCAACTGCCCCGCTTGCAGATCGCGCTTGGCCGTGGCCACCACGTCGCCATGCCAGCCGGCCGGCGCGCCGGTGGGTTCATGCCGCAGCCCGACGCTGGCCACGCTGATGCCCAGTTCCAGCCCGATCAGGTGATACGGCTTGTACATGGCGGTGTAGTTGCCGCTGGGGTCGGTGACCAGGCCGTATTCCTTGAAGCAGCGACGCACGTAGTCGCTGTCGGCCGCCAGCGTCACGTACACGCCCCAGCGCAGGTCGCGGAACACCGGCCGGCCGTCGCGTTCGAGCGACGAGATCACTTCCACCTGGCCGCGATGATGCAGGATGCCGCCATCCTCGCGCGGCCGCAGCACGCGCGCCAGGTCGTCCACGCCGCAGGGCGGAAAGTGCAGGCCCGAGGGCGAGGGCAGCAGCCCGGTGGCGTTGGAGACCGCGGCCATCTCGATGGCGCTCTTGGTGCCGTCCAGGAAGCTGTTGAACATCTGCGCGTTGAAGTCGCCGGCCGCCACCATCTCGGCGGTGAAGCCGTAGTAGGGCCAGACGGTGTCGGGCGTGGAAGTATGGAATTCGGGCAGGTACTTGGTGCCCTTGCCGGCCGCCATCACCTCGAAGCCGCTGGCGCGGGCCCAGTCCACCATTTCGCAGATCAGCGCCGGCTGGTCGCCATAGGCCAGCGAATAGACGATGCCGGCTTCGCGCGCGCGCCGCGCCAGCAAGGGTCCCGCCAGCGCGTCGGCCTCGACGTTGACCATGATGATGTGCTTGCCGTGCTCGCAGCAGGCCAGCACGTGGCCGATGCCGGCGGCCGCCTGGCCGGTGGCGTCGATGACGATGTCGACGTCCGGACTGGCGATGACCGCGTGGGGATCGTCGGTGAAATAGACCTTGCCTTGCTTGAGGGCGTCGCCGGTGCTGGCGGCGTTGAGCGCCGTGGCCGGCCAGCCGACCCGGGTGAGCGCGGCGCGGGCGCGATCCGGGGTCAGGTCGGCCACGGCCACCAGCCGCATGCCGGGCGTGCGCGGGGCCTGGCTCATGAACATCGCGCCGAACTTTCCGGCGCCCAGCAGCGCTACGCGCAAGGGCTTGTGGTCGGCTTCTCGCTGCTTGAGCAGACGGTGCAGATTCATGGTGCAGGCTCCTCCAGGAAATGGGGATACAGCACCACAGGATAGTCCTAAAACATGACCGCTGAACAGGGCCGGGCCGCTGCCCCGGCAGGCCTCATCCGAAGGGTGTGCCGGGGCATCATCCGGCCGTCATCCGAACGTCACTCATCCGCCGTATAGAGCTCTCCGGCCAGGACATTGCGCCAGTTGCTCCAGGTGATGCGCGGCCGGTCGGTAACCCCGCGGTTGTAGGGCGCATCGAACAGAATGTGCTTCCAGCGCGGCTTGACCGCACCCTGGATCAACGGCTTGTCATCGATCAGCAGGTTGCCGTAGACCAGCGTCTTGTCCTTGGTCAGCACCAACCGATTGGTGGCTTCGCGTCCCAGGTGCTTTTCCACCCACAGATACTTCTCGGCCACGCAGTTCTCGAATTGCGACAGCGGCGAGGTGCAGATGCGCACATCCATGCCCAGCGCCAACAGCTCTTTCACCGCATCCAGCGCGCCCGGCACCGGCGGTAGATTGCGGATGAAGCCCGGCGCGGTGTAGATCGCCTCGGCCATGCCGCGCAGTTCGGGCGCGTAGTCTTCGCGGATATAGAACGACTTGCGGTCTTCAAACGCCACCGGGGCGATATCCGGGTGGCGCGCACGCCAGGCATCGATGAAGGCGTGTTCAAAGTCGGCCAGCACGCCGTCTTGGTCGAGCAGGATGATCATGGAAATCCTAAGTCATTGCGACGCGCTCGATTGTGCCAGAGCGACGCGTGGGCGAACGCTACACCGGTTGTGGCCGCGATTGGGCAACCACTCGGTAGCGGCTGCCGCCAGTAGAAGATTCCGACGCCACCAACACCATGCGGTCATAGCGCCAGGTCAGCGGGGCCGCGTCGGTCGCCGGCGGATCATTACGTTCGATGTTGCGCAGCAACGTAACGTGCGGCCGGAACGGCTGCGCAGGGGGCATCAGCCCAAACGCGGACAGCCATAGCCACAGCCCGTCATGCGTGGCCTGCAGCAGGTCCGGCACCTGGCTGGGACCCGCCCACAGGATGCGCTGGCGGGCGAAGACGCCATATTGATCCAGCGTGACCGTGCCCGGGATCAGGCGGTGAAACGGCGTGGCATCGATCAGTTCGTCGGCAATTTCTTGCTCCACGGCACCCAGGAAGGCCAGGGTCATATGGAGGGTTTCCGTGCGCATGGCGCGGCCGTGGGCGTGTGTACGGGCCTGGTCGGCCCAGGTGGCGAGGTGGGTCGCCAATGGGGCGTCTGGCCAGAGGGCGTAGAAGAGGCGGGTGGTCGGCATGGGGGGATTGTAGTTCTGCCGAAAAAATCGGCAGCAAAGACGATCAGTTCCTAGGAAATCGTCGCTGGCAGGTAACCCCGCTCGGCTCCAATTCGACCATTCCTTCCTGAACGGAGACAGTCGAAAAATGAGAGTCGATCATCCAGCCACGCCCGTCTTGGTGCGCACGTCAACGGATCTGGCGATACGCAGGGGCCGCCGCAACGCCACATGGGGGCGGATGGCTGCCGTGGCCATGTTGTCGCTGGCCTTGGCCGCTTGCGGCGGCAGCGATGACTCGGACGGCGACACGCCTGGCGCCGGAGCGCCCGGTACGCCTGCCGGGCCCGTGAGCCGTCATGCGCTGATCATCGATATGGACAGCGCGCTCTACGGCGCCGTGCAGAGCGGCATGGCCGCGGGCACGCTGCCCAATCTGGCCAAGCTGGAGGTGCAGCTGGCGTACAGCGGCGGGGTCGCGGGTACGCCCAGCCAACAGCCCACCCTGGACATGCCGGGCTGGGCGACGCTGCTGACCGGCACGTGGGCACACCGGCATGGCGTGATCTCCAACGCGCCCGTGCAGGTGCTGCGCGGCGCCACGTTGTTCCAGCTGTCGAAAGCCAAGAACGCGGGCCAGAACGGCGCGGCGGTGGCCTCGGCCGACCTGGCGCAATTGCTGGCGGCGGACCACGACGCGGGCTATCTGGACACGATGGCTGACTGTTCGCTCAATGCGTCCACCATGGACTGTGTGTCCGGCCAGGCGGTGCAGATGATCGGCGGTGGATACCGCACCGTGGTCGCGCAGTTCCGCTCCGCCAAGGACGCCGCGCTGGACTACGGCGTGGCCTCGCCGAACTACGCGGCGACACTGTCCAAGCTGGACCGGGCGGTGGGGGCCATGCTGGATGAGACGGCCAAAGTCGCGAACAGCCAATGGCTGATCGTCGTGACGGGCAACCATGGCTTGAGCGCCAATAGCCAGGACGACGGGCTGCCGCTGGTTCCCGAGTCCGCCACCTTCATCGGATTGAGCCAGGCCAGCAACAACGGCGCGCAAGGCATCGGCGCGCCCGTGCCCGCGACGTTGGCCGATCTGTATGGATACGCCAGCATCGCGGACGTCGCGCCGACGGTGCTGGGCTATCTGGATGCATTGCCCGATACCGCCCAGTACGCGCTGGATGGCGGCAGGCTGCTGGGGCCGCAGCCGGTGTCCCGGCTGGCGGCCGCGGTGGCCGATAACAATTCATCGTCGGTCAATGTGGTGCTGACGTGGACGGCGCTGCCCGACCGTACCGTCGACGTGTTGCGCGATGGCCGCGTCATCGCGTCCCGACTGCCGGCCGGTACCGCGTCCTACACCGACAATCAATTGACGGCGGACCTGACCGCAAAAGGCACCTATCAGTTCTCGTACACCGTCCAGGCCGGCCAAGGTGATGCCGCGGCGTCGCGCGCCATCATCAGTCCACCGGTGTCGTATGTGCCGCCGGTGCCCTTGGCGGCGACCTTGCGCAACGGCCTGGTGTCCTACTACCCCTTCAGCGCGACGTTGCCTCCCGTGGATGCGCAGGGCAACAGCACGATGGCGCCGGCCTCTCCCGATTTGCCCGCGTCGGCAGGCCTGGTGGTGCCCGGCCCGTTTGCCGGCACCAATGGCTTGCTGGTGGATACCAACTTCGTCGCGACCAGCGGCTTGGAGGGCTATCGGCTGACCCCCGCCAACGGCTTTGATGTGTCCAAGGGGGCCGCGCCGCAGTTCACCATCGGCTTCTGGTTCAAGGCGCCGGAATGCGTGTCGCGCAGCAATGTCACGATCCTGGCGAACAAGAACTACGTCAGCGGCGGTAACGCGGGCGTGGCGATCGGCATGTTCTCCAGTTCAGGGAACCAGTGCGGCATCGCCTTCAACATCGGCTCGGGGGCCGGTGTGCGCGCGGACGGCCCGACCAGTCCCTACACGCAGGTCACAGTCGGCCGCTGGATCTATATCGCGTTCTCCGTCGACGGGGTCGCCAAGACCATGAACATGGTGGTGTTCGATTCCGTGACCGGCGCGACGAACCGGGTGGCAACGGGCAAATCGACCGGCGCCGTGGATATGTCGAAACTGTCGCCGTTTCCCCAGTGGGGCATTGGCGAGGATGGCACTGGCGCCTACCTGATGAACAAATGCGGCGCCACGCCGCCCTACACGGTCGGGCAATGCACTACCGCGCCGCCCTACCAGCACATGTTCGGGGACCTGGCGATGTGGAATCGCGTGCTGACCGACAGCGAGTTGCAGTCCATTTTCCTGTCGAACAAGCCCTTGTCGACGCTGCCCGCGAACTGAAGGAAAGCGCGATGACACTCTCTCTTTTCCTGAAGGCATGGTTGCGTGCGCCGGCGCTAAAGAGCGCGCTTGCCGCCACCGTGGCATGCGCGTTGATCGCGGGCTGCGGCGGCGATGAGGGGTCGGACGCGGCGCAAGCCGGCGATGGCGAAGCCGCGGTGCAGGTGCCCATCGTGGCGCCGCCCTCGGGTGGCTCCTGCCCGGACGGCGGAACCGATGCGACGCAGCCTCCGCCCTTGAATTCCACGCTGGACTGCGCGCCCTGAGCGCATGGTAGCGGCGCTTGCGCGCCGCTACCCACTCCTTTCGACGATCCACGGATACCGATCACCATGACCCTCATGAACCGCCGCAATTTCCTGCGCGCCGCCGCGGCGACGGCCGCGCTCGGGCCCTTTCCGCCGGCCATCCAGCGCGCGCTGGCCATTCCCGCCAACAACGCCACCGGCACGATCAACGACGTCGAGCACGTCATCATCCTGATGCAGGAAAACCGATCGTTCGATCATTACTACGGCACCATGCCCGGGGTGCGCGGATTCAGCGACCGGTTCACTATCCCCATGGCATCGGGCCAGCCCGTCTGGATCCAACAGGGCGCCTCGGGAACGGTGCAACCCTATTATCTGGACGCCACCAAGGGCAACGCCCTGCGGGTGGGCGGCGCCCACAATTGGGCCGATCAGCAGGCGGCCTGGGATGGCGGCCGGATGGCGGCCTGGCCCCGGGCGAAGAACACCAAGGTCGCCATGGGCCACCTGCAGCAATCCGACCTGTCGTTTCACTGGTCGCTGGCCAATGCGTTTACGATCTGCGATGCCTATCACACGGCCATCAACACCGGCACCTTCACGAACCGCATGTTCCTGTGGAGCGGCTCCAACGGCGCCAATGTGCGCGGCCACGCCTGCGTGACCAACGCCAACTGGGGCGGCCTGGGGCCGTCGCAGGATGGGCTGGACTGGACGACCTACCCAGAACGCCTGCAAGCCGCGGGCGTCAGCTGGAAGGTCTACAACACGCCGGGCAACAACAGCAATAACAATCAGTTGGTGGCGTTTGCCGCCTACCGCGCCGTCAACGAACAGCTGGCCTCCGTTGGCTCGCCGTCTGCGCCGTATACCCCTGCCATGGAGGCCCTGTCGCCCTTGTATAAGGGCTTTGGCAACACGATGCCCGACGGCGGCTACCTGCAGGCGATTGCGGACGACATTGCCATGGGGACGCTGCCGCAGGTGAGCTGGATCGTGGCGCCTGGCGCCTACAGCGAACATCCCAGCATGTCGGTGCCGGGGCAGGGCGCCTGGTATGTGCAGAAGCTGCTGGATACGCTGACCGCCAATCCCGACATCTGGAGCAAGACCGTTCTGATCCTGAACTACGACGAGAACGATTGCTTCTTTGATCACATGCCGCCGCCCGCGCCGCCCTGGCGTGCCCCGGACGGCACGCAGTCGGGAAAGTCGACGGTGGATATCACCAACGAGTACTACACCATGCCGGCGCCGCCGGGAGACACCAGCAAAGTCACCCCGGACGGCAAGTCGTTCGGGGCCGGCCCGCGCTTGCCGACGCTGGTGATTTCGCCGTGGAGCGTCGGCGGTTGGGTCAATTCGCAGCAGTTCGACCATACGTCCGTGCTGCGTTTCCTGGAACAGCGCTTTGGCGTGGCCGAGCCGAACATCAGCCCATGGCGGCGCGCGGTCTTTGGCGACCTGATGTCGTGCTTCAACTTCAAGGATCCCAATACCGCCAAACCCTTGCTGATTCCCGCGCCGACCCGCGCCGAGGCCGATGCGACGCTGGCCCAGCAAGTCGGTTCGGGCAGCGTGCCGGTGCCGGATGTGGGCACGGTGCCGCTGCCCACGCAGGCGCGGCTGGTGCGCCCCTCTCGTGCATTGCCCTACCACCTGCATACCAGCGCCAACGTGGACGCGAGTAGTGGCCAGGTCTGGCTGACGTTCAGCAATACCGGCGCGCAAGGCACGGTGTTCCATGTGTACGACGAGCTGAACCTGTCGCGCTATCCGCGGCGCTACACCGTCGAAGGCCGCAAGATGATCTCGGATGCCTGGCAAGCCACCGCCGATAACGCCGGACGGTACAGCCTGTGGGTGCTGGGCCCCAATGGCTACCATCGGCATTTCAAGGGCGACATCAGCACGCAGGGCAGCGGGCCGAATCCCGAAGTGCGCGTCTGCTATGACGAGCGCGGCAGGGCTGTGTCGCTGACCATCATGAACATGGGGTCGGCCGCCGCGACGGTGGTCGTAACGGCCAACGCCTACCGCACGGACGGCCCCTGGACCTATATCGTCGATCCGGGCATGCAGATCGAACCCCGCTGGTCGGTGCAGGCGTCAAACAACTGGTATGACTTCACCGTGACCCAGGGCAGCGACTTCGAACGCCGTTTTGCGGGCCGGATGGAGACGGGCCAGGACAGTACCAGTGATCCGGTCATGGGGGTCGTGTAAGCGTCATGTGCGTGCGGCATCATTGCAGCCATTGTCTTTCAAAATGGCCCGCCGAGACTCGCCGTGACGCTTAATCAGATACGCGCCTTCATCATGGTGGCCCAGCACGGCGGCTTTACCGCTGCCGCCCGTGTGCTGGGCATGAGCCACACCACGCTTAACTCCCAGATCCAGATGATCGAGCGGGAATACGGCACCGAGCTGTTCCACCGCCGCGGCAGGCGGGTGGAGCTGTCCGCGTTGGGGATGGAAATGCTGCCGCTCGCGCGTCGCATGGTGTCGCTGGAAGGGGACATGCGTTTGATGCTCGACGACAGCGGCAAGCTGCGCCGCGGGGCATTGCGGGTCGGGGCGGTGGGCCCCTACCACGTCACGGAGATGATCGAGGCCTATCACGCCGTCTATCCGCGGATCTCGCTATCGATCAGCCTGGGAAACTCGGAAGTGGTGCTGGAGGACCTGGAAAAATACGTCTGCGACGTTGGCGTGGTGGCCAGCCGGGATCCGGAAGACCGCTACTACATGCATCCCTATGCGCGCTATCCGGTGATTGCGTTCGTGCGGGTGGACCACCCCTTCGCCAGCCGCGGGTCCATCGCCTTGCAGGAACTGTCGAACGAGCCCTTGCTGATGCGCGAACCCGGCTCCACCACGCGCAAGGCGCTGGAAGATGCCTTGCGCCAGCACGATGTGACGGTGCAGGTTGCCATGGAAATCGGCAGTCGCGAGGCGCTGCGCGAGGCCGTGGTGCGGGGCTTGGGGGTGGGAACGGTGTCCGAATCCGAATATGTGCCCGATCCGCGTCTGCGAGCCGTGCGCATAGAAGGTGATGTGGTTTCGACGCATATCCACGTGTGCTGCTTGCGCGAGCGCCGGGACAGCCCGCTGATAGCGTCGTTCTTTGATGCAATTCAGCACTGCGGCGGCGCGCGCCCCGACGCTGTCTGATGCGGCGTGTCGCCCTCACGAAAAGAAAAGGCGCCAGCACGCGATTGCGCGCCGGCGCCATTTCACGGCCGTGCCTTGTCGCCGTGGGTCAAGGCGCTTCGCCCTTGGCCAGGCGCTGCTGGATCTGCTCAATGACCGCCGGCAGGTCGGCCACGCTGTCGATCACGTAGTGCGCGCCCGCCTGCGTCAAGCGGTCGGCCGCCAGCGCGACGCGGGCTTGCACCTCGGCCGGATCGGCTGCCGCCAGTTCGGCTTGCGAATAGCCCACTTCATTGCCGGACAGCGTCAGGCCGACGGTCCACATGCCGGCGTTGCGCCCTTCCTGTATGCCCGGCGTGGTGTCGTCGACCTTGATGCACCGGCGCACATCGCCCGCACCCAAGGCCAGCACGTTGGCCAACGCCATGTAGGGGCCCGGTCGGCCGCCCGCCGGCAGCTCGTCGCCCGCGATGACGCAGTCGGGCGCAATGCCGTCGGCTGCCGCGTGCGGCAGCAATACGTCCAGCACCTGGCGCGGGTAGCCCGAGCAAGAGCCGATCTTGATGCCCTGCTCGCGCAAAGTTTGCAGGATGCGCACCGCGCCCGGAATCGGCTGCGAGTACGCCGCAACCTTCTCGATCTGCATCGGCATGAAGCGCTGATAGATCGCATCGATATCCGCGTCCGACGAGGCACTGCCGAAGGCCTGGGTCCACTGGGCCTGGATGGCGGGGTCCGCGAGCAGCGTGCGGATGTGGTCGCGCTTGGACAAGCCCATGGGGCCGCGGGCCTGCGCCAACGTGATGTGCACGCCAAAGGTCGCGAACGCATCGACGAAAATCTGCGTGGGCGCCAGGGAGCCGAAGTCGACCAGTGTGCCGGCCCAGTCGAAGATCACCGCTTCGATCTGGGGCAATGATTCTTCCGGAGAGCGTGTCGCTTGATTCATGTTTAACAGCCTGAGAGTTGATGTATTGCCGAAATCGGCAAAGCCTGCCGCGGCGCGTATCACGGCGCGCCGACGAAATTGCGTCCGCGCGGACCGAGCAATGCGTCGGCCACGCGCTGGTCCCACTGATCCGCAGTCACGCCATAGGACGCCGGATCGGTACTGACTTCCAGGTCTTCCAGAAACGCGGTCAACGTCGCCACGGCCTGTTCGATGTCCTCTGCGTCAAACACGGACAACAATAGCAAGTCCAGCTCCGCATCCACGCCAAACGCCATCTGCATAACGCGGGGCAGGCTGAAGGAACATGCAATGCCATGCGCGATGCCCTGTTCCAGCGTCAGCCCATAGGACAACGAGTGCGCCAGTGCAGTCTTGGTATTGGAAAAGGCCACGCCAGCCAGCGCCGCCGCCACAGAGACGCGCGAGCGCAACGCCTTGTTGGACGGATCCCGCATCAGCAGCGGCAGCGCCGCCAGCACTTCGCGCGCGGCCGACACGGCAAGGCTCGCCGAGACGGGATTGCGATGGATGTTCCAGAGCGACTCCAGGGCATGGGACAACGCGTCCAGGCCGCTGGCGAGCGTGGCGCCGTGCGGCAGGCTGAGCATCAGCATGGGGTCGATCAGGGCGGCCTCGGGCCAGGTCCAGGGCAGGTGGAGCGAGTGTTTCCGGCCTTGCTGCTGGTCCCACAGCGTCGCCCAGGGGGTGACTTCGCTGCCGGTGCCCGCGGTGGTCGGCAGGGCGATCAGGGCGCGGCAGCGGTCTGGCGTCGACATCGTTGCGTCCCCCGACAGGCAGGCCAAGAGTTCATTGAACGTGCCCGACGGCGTGCGGGTCAGCATGGCCTTGGCGCAATCGATGACGCTGCCGCCGCCCAGCGCGATGATGCACTCGATCTCGGGGTGTTCGCGCCAAAGGCGTTCGTACATCGGCGCCAGCCACGCCACGTCGGGATTGGGATGCACGTCGGTTTCTATTGCCACCAACTGCTCGCCCAGCATTGCCTGGATCCGGTCGCACAAGCCCAGCGACCGGGCCTCCGGAAAGGCAATCAGGATGGCGCGCCGGTTGCCCAGCCGCGCCGGCAGGCGGTCGAGCGCGCCTTCGCCCGCATCGATGGCGACGGGATTATGAAAGTGCCACATGTGATTCTCTGAAGATTAAAAAGACAGGCTCAGCCGCGTCCGTTCTCGCGGATGGCAACCCGCAGGCGGTTGGAAATCAGGTCGGCCACGATCACCATGAAGGTGATGACGACGATGCAGGTCGCCGTTTCCTGGTACTTGAACAGCTTCAGGCTGCTGACCAGTTCGAAGCCCAGTCCGCCCGCGCCCACCATGCCCAGTACGGTGGCCGAGCGCAGGTTCACCTCGAAGCGGTACAGGATCACGGCAATCCACGCCGTGATGACTTGCGGCAGCACGCCAAACACGATGACCTGCAACGGCCGGGCGCCGGTTGCACGCAGCGCTTCCAAGGGGCCTTCGTCGATTTCCTCGATGCTCTCGGCGAAGAACTTGCCCAGCATGCCCACGCCGTGCACCGCCAACGCCAGCACGCCAGGGAAGGGCCCCAGGCCAACGGCCGCGACGAAGACGAGTGCCAGGATCAGTTCGTTGATGCTGCGGATCACGTTCAGCATCTGGCGCGTGGCGCGATACAGCCAGCGGTTGACGTGCAGGTTGCGCGCCGCCAGGAACGACACGGGAAGCGCGCCCAGCACCCCCAGCAGGGTGCCCCACACCGCGATTTGCACCGTTTCGATTGCCGGCGCCACCAGCGAATGCAGAATGCGCCAGTCCGGGGGGAAGGTCCGGCTGAGGAAGTCGGCAATTTGCGGGATGCCCGCGGCGAGTTCAGAGGCGCTCAGCTGGGCGCCTTGCGCGCTCCATTGCAGCGCCGCCATCGTGGCGGCCAACGCGGCGGCGACCCAGGCCCAGCCTTTCAGGCTGGTCGGCAGGGGCGCGACCCACAGGTATTTCTTGTCGTCCATCTCAGGCTCCTTTATGCGCGGCTTGCAGCGGTTCTGCATGGAACAGCGCGCCGTCCGCCCTATCGGCGGCGTCGGCCGCCGGATCCGCACCCGGATAGATCCGGGCCAGGTCCGCGTCCTGCATGGCGTCTGGCAACCCGTCGTACACCACCCGGCCGTGGGCCAGGCCCACGATGCGATCGGCAAACTCCCGCGCGTAGTCGACCTGATGCAGGTTGCACACCACCGTGATGCCCAGTTCGCGCGTGGCATCGTGCAGATAGCGCATGACCAGGCGGGCGGTCTTGGGGTCCAGGCTGGCGACGGGTTCGTCGGCCAGGATGACGCGCGGCCGCTGGGCCAGGGCGCGGGCGATGCCCACGCGCTGGCGCTGGCCGCCCGACAGCGAATCCGTGCGGGCCTGGGCCTTATGCGCCAGATCCACGCGCGCCAGGCATTCCTGTGCCAGCGCGACATCGGCCCGGCTGAAAAACTGAAAGATCGAGGTCAGTACCGGCACGGCGCCCAGCCGGCCGGTCAGGACGTTGCGCAGCACGGACAGGCGCGGCACGACATCGTGATGCTGGAAAATCATGGCCACCTGGCGCCGCAGCGCCCGGGTGTCGTGATCGGCCATGGCATCGATGCCGGCCACGGTCATGTCGCCCGCGTCGGCGCGCGCCAGGCGGTTCATGCACCGCAACAGCGTGGACTTGCCGGCGCCGGACTGGCCAAGTATCACCAGGAATTCGCCGGCGCCCGCCTGCAGATCCACGCCGCGCAGCACTTCATTGGCGCCGTAGCGCTTGGTCAGGCCGCGCAGCTGGATCATTTCATGCTCCGCAGGTCCAGCTTGAGCACCTTGGCCGTGTCGCGGACCACGTCGTAGGCCGCGTCGGTAGTGGGCTGGAAGCCGTTGAGCATGCCTTGGTCACCCCACGGCACGTCCTTGATATTGGCCAGGGCACGCGCAACCTTCTCTTTGACCGCGGGGTCCAGATCCTTGCGCCAGACCATCGGCGATTCCGGGATGTCGCTGGAGGTCCACACGACGCTCAGCTCGTCCGGGCGCAGCTGGCCCTTGGCGATGGCGCTGGCGTAGATGCGGTCGGCCACCGCGGCGGCATCGACCTTCTTGTTGGCCACGGCCAGCAGGCTGGCATCATGCGAACCCGAGAACACCACGCGGGAGAACAGCTTGTCGGGGGAGTAGCCCGCTTGTTCCAGGCCCGCCCTGGGGAACAGGTGGCCCGAGGCCGAGCTGGGATCGACGAACGCAAACGTGCGGCCCTTCAGGGCTTGCACGCTGTCGATGCCGCTGTCCTTGCGTACGACGATCAGGCTCTTGTAGGCGCTCTTGCCGGACTTCTTGGTCACGGCGACCGAGAACGCCTCGACGTCCGCCACCGAGGCCGCCAGCACGTACGAGAAGGGCCCCAGATACGCCACGTCCAGCTTTTTGGCTCGCAGCGCTTCGATGATGCCGTTGTAGTCCGTTGCGACGAACGGCTTCACTTTCATGCCGGTCTGCTGCTGCAACTGCTCGATCACTTGTTTGCTGGATTCGATCATCGCCTGCGAATCCTCGGCAGGGATCAGGCCGATGGTGAGCGTGTCTTGCGCGGCCTGGGCGGCGGTGGCGCCCAAGACCGAAAGCGTAATGACCGCGGCGGCGGCAGCGACGAACGAACGGCGGGTAGAACGACGGACGGGGGGCTTCATGGCGGGCTTCCTGGTGTAGTGGAGGAGGAATGCCAGGAAGCTTAGGGATGTCACATGTCCTTCATATTATCGATTTAGCATGCGTTTCATCAGTCATCCATAGATCAAACCTATATGTCGGTTGCCCGTCTTCGCGCATTTCTGGCGGTCGCGCGCCATGGCAGCTTCAGCGCGGGCGCCCGCGCGCTGGGCCTGGCCCAACCCACCGTGACCACGCAGGTCCAGGCATTGGAAAAGCAGCATGATGTGGAGCTGTTCCATCGCCGCGGACGCGGCGCGCAGCTCACGCAGGTCGGGTTGGCGCTGCTGCCTGTCGCCCAGCAATTGGGCGCGGTGGAGCTGGAGGCCTTCAATCTGCTGCATGACGCCGGCAAATTGAATACGGGCAAATTGCGTATCGGTGCGGTCGGCCCGTTTCATGTGATTGAAATGGTCGATGCCTATCACCGCCTGTTTCCGGGCGTCGATCTGTCGATACGGGTGGGCAATTCCGCCGAGGTTCTGGCCGATCTGGAGAACTACGTGACCGACATCGCGGTGTTGGCGGGCGGACGCGACGAACCGGGCTTGAGTTCAGAGCACTACGCCAGCCACGCCGTCATTCTGTTCGCGCCGGTGTCCCACCCGCTGGCACGATTCGACAGCGTGCCCCTGTCTGCCTTGCATGACGCGCCCTTGTTGCAACGAGAAGCCGGTTCGACCACGCGGGCGGCGCTGCAAGCCGTGTTGGAGCAGGCCGGCGTGACCCCCAGGTCTGTCATGGAAATCGGCAGCCGCGAGGCGCTGCGCGAAGCGGTGGCGCGGGGGTTGGGGTTGGGAACGGTGTCCGAAGCGGAGTTCATCCCGGACGCCCGGTTTCGCCCAATCCGCATTCAAGGGGATCCGGTGCGCACGGAAACCTATCTTTATTGCCTGGCCGAACGCCGTGACAGTCGCTTGCTGTCCTCTTTTTTTGAACAGGCGCTGGCCGTACGCAACGCCACGCGACGGGCATAAAAAAGCCCTGCGGGCATGACACCCGCAGGGCTCGATCTCAGTCGATAGGCCGACTTAAGGATTGCTGGCCACGCTGTCGGCGCTGGGCACCGGATTGCCCCAGCCACCGCCGATGGCGCGGATCAGGTCCACGGCCGACCGCGCCTGCTCGCCGCTCAACTGCACCGATACGCGCTGTTGCAGCAGCACGCTGCGGTCCGCTTCGATCACGTCCAGGTAGCTGATCGACCCTTCACGGTACTGCGTATGCGACAGTTTTGCCGCCCGCGCCGACGCTTCCACCGCCGCATCCTGCGCACGCGTCTGGTCCGCCAGGATCCGCAGATTCGCCAGATTGTCTTCCACCTCGCGGAACGCGTTCAGCACCGTTTGGCGGTACACGGCCACGTCTTCCTCGTAGACCGCGCGGGCGCGGTCCAGGCCGGCCTGGCGGCGGCCGCCGTCAAAGATTGGCATTGACAGCGCCGCGCCCACCAGCGGGCCCAACAGGAACGTGCGGCTCGACCATTGGAACAGGTTGCCCAGGTCCGAGGATTCGTAGCCAAACGCGCCCGTGATATCCAGGCGGGGGAAGAACGCCGACTTTGCCGCGCCCACGCGGGCGTTGGCGGCAGCCATCGCACGTTCGGCGGCGGCGATGTCAGGACGGCGTTCCAGCAGGGTGGAGGGCAGGCCGGCCGGGATCGACAGCGCGACTTTTGCGATCGGTTGCGGCGGCATCGTGAATTCCGACGGCGCCCGGCCCAGCAGCACGGCCAGTGCGTGCTCGCCGGCCGCGCGGCGGCGGTCGATGCCCAGCGCTTCCGATTGCGCCGACGCCAGCTCGGCCTTGGCGCGGGCCAGGTCCAGCTCGCTGATGTCGCCCGCATCGTAGCGGCGCTGGATCAGTTGCAGCGTATCGGTGCGCAGCTTCACCGTCTGGTTGTACAAGGCCGATTCTGCGTCTTGCTCGCGCACCAGGAAATACGTGCTTGCCACGTCAGCCTGCAACGCCAGCAGCACCGAGCGGTACAGGGCTTCGCTTTGTTGCGCGTCCGCCGTCGCGGCGTCCGCGGTCGAAGCCACGCGGCCGAACAGGTCGGCCTCGTACGACACCGTGCCCTGGGCGCGCCAGGTTGTCGTCGGGCTCGTCGGCGTGCCGTCCGGCAGGCCTTGCGATACCGCCGACGGGCGTTGGCGGCTGGGGCCGAAGCCGGCGTCCAGGCTCGGGAAGAACCCGGCGCGGGCCTCGCGTTGCAACGCGCGGGCCTGCGTCAGGCGGGCCGCGGCGGCTTGCAGGTTCTGGTTGGCCTTCTGGGCCTCTTCCTGCAATTGGTTCAGGCCTTCGTCGCCGAACACCTTCCACCAGGCGCCGCGCAGTGCGTCTTCCGACGGCTCGGCGGCCTTCCAGGTGCCCGCTTCCGACGCGGGCAGGGCGGCTTCCTTGTAGGCCGCCGGCGCGGCGGCCGCGGGCCGTTCGTAGGTCGGGCCCACCGCGCAGCCGGCCAGCACAAGCAGGACGGCAAGCAGGGCGGAACCTCGGATCAGTCTTTTGGTCTTCATGACGATTCTCTTGGGCGCGCGCCCCGCCGTTCGGGACGGGGCGCGCTGGCTATTTTTCTAGGCCGGCTCAGGCGTTGTGCTGCGTGGCGGGCGGTGCGTTCGGGTCGATGTGCGGCACGCACACCGGCGCTTCATGCTGCGCGGCCGAATGCAGCGTCTTGGCGCCCAGCGAACGCAGCAGCACGTAGAACACCGGCGTCAGGAACAGGCCGAACAGGGTCACGCCCA
>JBEBOQ010000092.1:0-20409 GCA_040396375.1 Achromobacter xylosoxidans | reverse complement strand
ATTCCTTGTCCAGCACCTTGATGTCGGCCAGGTGCTTGACCCAGTAGGTGCCGTAATAGCCCGGCACCACCAGGCGCACGGGGTAGCCGTTGAGCATGGGCAGGTCGGCGCCGTTCATGGCGTAGGCCAGCATGACTTCGCCGTCCAGGGCGTGGGCCGCGTCCAGCGCTTTGACGAATTCGGGGGTGCCGGGCAGCACGGGCCGGTCCAGCCCTTCGAACGTGACCTGGCGGGCGCCGGCCTGGATGCCGGCCTTTTCCAGGATGCGCTTGAGCGGGATGCCCACCCAGCGGGCGTTGCCCATGGCGCCGTTGCCCAGTTGGCCACCGCCCACGCGCGGCTCGAAAAACCCGCGGCTGTTGCCGGAACATTGAGTGACGGCCACCAGTTCGACGGGCACGCCGAATTGTTGCTTCAGGTCGGCCAGCGACAGCTCCAGGGGCGTGCCGACCTGCCCGCCCACGCGTAGCCGATAGGTGGCGGGGTCGATCTGGGTGGGGATGTTGCCCAGGTGGTAGCGCACGAAGAACGCGTCGTTGGGCGTGATGACGCCGTCGTTGAATACCGCGAACGGCGTTTCCAGCTGCGGCGGCCGCGAGGTCTGGCGGATCAGGGGGCGTTTCTGGGGGTAGGCGATCAGGTCGCGCTCGCCATTGGCGAAAGGCAGTGTGACGGTGGCCGGGGCGGCCAGGCTGGTCAGGGCATGCCCGGCCAGCGTGCCGGCCGCGCCCACGGTACAGGCTTGGCGCAGGAAGCGCCGACGCCCATTCGGATCGAATGTGCTCATGCTTGTCTCCTCGTTGTTTTCTAGTACCCTGCCCCTCGCGGCGCGGTCGGATCAGGCTACGCCCGGCGGGCTGACTGCGGCATTAATCGTTGCGGCGGCCGTTTCAATAACCGCGTTTTCCGCACAATCCGCGCCTAGCTTCCCGATGAGACTGACCTTCAATCGATCCGCCTTTGCCGCCCTCCTCGCCGTCACGGTCCTGGAGGCGCTGATCGCCACCCTGGGCAAGCCCTACCCGCTGTTGCGCGGTTTCGTGGGCGACGTGGTGGCCGTGGGCTGGGCGTACCTGGTGTATCGCACGTTCATCCGCGCGGACGTGCTGCCGCTGGCGGTGGCGGCGTTACTGACGGGCTACGCGGTGGAATTCGGCCAGTACCTGGCCCGGCATTTCGGCTGGCGCATCGAGCAGCCTGTGCTGCGCATCGTTCTGGGCAGCGTGCCCGATTGGTGGGACATGCTGGCCTACACCCTGGGCTTTTTCCTGGTGCTCTTGCTGGCCGGGCTGAAGGCGCGGTGGTGGGGCCCGCGACGCGGCACGCGGGAGGCGTGAACGGGGGCGCCTGGCGCGCAACCCTGTTCAGCTAGCGGGCAGCCGGCGGCGTATCGCCGCCCGTCCGTTGCCGATTTAACCGGCCTGTCCGACCGGGGCGCCATTGCGCCCCTGCACTGCCTGACCCGCGGACGCGGTCGGCGGTTGCAGCCGCGCCTGGCGAAAGGGCGCGAAGCACTCCGACCAGGACTTGGGGAACAAGGGCGTGGCATGGCGCACGGCATCGCGGCCGGCGTAATGGGCCAAGAGCTGCTGGCCGATGGGAGCGTCTCCGAGGGGATGGCGGGTGGTCATGGTATTTCCGTATTGCATTGAAAGTGTATTCATTGTACCAGATTGCGCAAATGTTGATCAAACCCCGGGGTGTCGTGCAAGTCATTGATATCTGAAGAACCGTCCCTGTTATCCCAGTCTTGGGTGGGAATACCCTAGGCGACTAAAACGGTAGACGGTATACAATGTTCATCATCGGCCTAGAGCAGCATCCGGCCGGCCCCTCCCCACTGGACCTGGAGCGCGTCATGGCAGAACTGATGAACCGAGATGAATTCCGTACCGCGTTGGAAAACGCGATCAAGGGCAAGAGCGCCAATGCTTCGCCTTTTTCCATCGCCTGGGCTGAAGGCAAGCTCAGCCGCCAGCACCTGCAGCGCTGGGCGGAAAATCACTATCACTACGTCGGCCCCTTTGCCGACTACCTGGGCTACCTGTACGCCCGTACGCCGGACGCGTACACGGAGGCCAAGGATTTCCTCTTGGCGAACATGTACGAAGAGGAAATCGGCGGCGACCGCCACACGGACCTCTTGATTCGTTTTGCCGAAGCCTGCGGCACCACGCGCGAGCGGGTGGTCAATCCGGACAACATGTCGCCCACCACGCGGGCGCTGCAAAGCTGGTGTTACGCCGTGGCGATGCGCGAAGATCCGATCGTGGCGGTGGCTGGCCTGGTGGTGGGGCTGGAATCACAGGTGCCGTCCATCTACCGCAAGCAGACGCCGACCCTGCGCGACAAATACGGCTTTACCGACGAAGAGGTGGAATTCTTCGACCTGCATATCGTGTCCGACGAGATCCATGGCGAACGCGGCTATCAGATCGTGCTGGAGCACGCCAACACGGTGGACCTGCAACAGCGCTGCCTGAAGATCTGCGAGATCGGCGCGCAGATGCGTTTGCTCTACACCACCGCGCTCTACACCGACTACGTGCAGCAGGAAATCGCGCTGCCCGAGCTGGGCCTGGCCGCCTGATCCCCCCTGCGTCCGGCGCTTTCCGCGCGCATTGCGCGGAAAGCGGCCGCGGCGCGCATCCGGATACGCATCCATGCCCAACGTTGTATTCCACAAAGGCGGCCAGACCTACACCGGCGTGGTGCAGGACAACACCAATCTGGTCGTGCGCGCCGGCATCCGGCAGTTTCCCTATCCGCACCTGCGCTACGAATGCGGCATGGGCAAGTGCGCCAAGTGCGCCTGCCGTGTGCTGGCGGGGGCGGAGCACCTGCCGCCCGTGAACTGGAAAGAAAAGAAGCAGTTGGGCGATCGCGTTGCCGATGGCTACCGATTGGTCTGCCAGCTGTGGATCGGCAGCGATATTGAACTGGCGCAGGACGCCGAAGGCTAGAGGCCCGTGGACACGAAAGGGAGCCTGGCATGAGCCCTGCCAAGACGGACGTCGTGTACGTGATTTTGACCTCCAAGCCCGGGGTATTTCGCACCGAGGTGGGTGTGGAAGCCGAGATCATCGAAACCTACGACTACGCCTGCGGCGGCAAGACGCGCGCCGTGTTCAGTATTGCGCGGCTGCGTGGGCCGACCCGGCTGATCGTCACCGAAGACACGCCGCCGTATGTCGTGAACCGCGTGCCGTCCAAGTTCCTGGACCAATTCGCCTCGATCGAGGCCGCGCGCCGCGAACTGGATCACCTGACCCTGGCCGGCAGCGCCGACACCACCCTGACGCGGCGGGCCGGCCCCGTCGCCGCGGAGCAATGAGCAGCATGGTCAAGATCACATTCCTATCCAACGGCGGCAAGGTCGCCAACGCGCCGGAAAACAGCAACCTGCTGCGCGTGTCGCTCAAGGAACAGGGCGGCATTCCGTTCAAGTGCGGCGGCGGCCTGTGCGGCACTTGCAAGTGCCGAATCGAACAGGGGCTGGAAAACACCGACGCCATCAAACCCAAGGAACGCAAGCATCTGCGGCCCGAGGATTTCGAGGCAGGCTACCGCATGGCCTGCCAGACCTTCGTGCTGGGCGATGTGGCAGTGTCGTGGGTGGTGCAAAACGGCAAGGGCGTGGTGGTGGACGCGGCCAGCCAGGCGGCGCCGGCGGCCCCGTGATTGCTGCGGGGAAAGCCCTGGGCGCTCAGGCGGCCGACGAGTGCGCCTGGCGCGTCTCGGTGTAGGCCTTGGCGGCGTTGTGCACGTGCTGGCTGGCCAGCAGCGCGGCCAGGTCGCCGTTGCCGGCGATGACGGCGTTCAGGATCTGCGAGTGCTCGTCCCAGTTCTGCTTGGCGCGGTGCATGTTGCTGGGCGCGAACAGCAGCGCCGTGCGGTCGCGCAGCGAGCGCATCAGGTCGGTCAGCACCACGTTGCCGCCGATGGTGGCCAGCATTTCGTGGAACTGCGAATTCAAGGCCAGGAACTTGTCCAGCTGTTCGCTGCGCGCGGCCTCGGTGCCTTCGCGCAGGAAGGCCTGCAGGCGTTCCACGGTTTTCTCGTCGCGGCGCTGGGCCGCCAGTTTGGCGTTCAGACCTTCCAGCGTGGCGCGCACTTCGACCATGTCGTAGGCCACCGCGTCGGACAGCACCGACACCGACGCGCCGCGTCGTGGTTCGATGGTGACCAGGCCTTCGGCTGCCAGCGCGCGCAGCGCCTCGCGCACCGGAATGCGCGACACGCCCATTTCTTCCGACAGCCGCCCTTCGACCAGCCGGTCGCCGGGGGTGAATTCGCCGCTGAGGATGCGCTCGCGCAGCTTGTCGCGAATGACCGCGAACAACTGCGGATGCTGCTCGCCGATCTTCAGCGGGGCAGAGTGCTGCGTGTCTACGGCTTGCGAGCTGACGGGCGTGGTTGTCATGGCGGGCAGGTCTGGTGGAATGGATACAGTCTTCATTGTATTACCGGGGTGGGCGGCGTCCGGTCGTGTCGTGGCGTCGCGGGTAGTACGGCAAGACGGGTGCGCGGCGACCTGTGCGCGTCATGTGTCCGCGCAGTGCCGGAAAGCGCTCGGCCTGGTCATCGTGCCGCCTACCCTTCTTTTATGTATACGGTAGTCTATTGAAAATTCAGCGATGCACCAGAACTGGGCATCATGCACCGTTTAATCCCCTGATTTTCAACGATTATTCAAGAAATTTTCAGAATTATCGCTTTCCCTAGGCGTCGCATATTTCGATTGGTATGGACCAAAACGAAATATAGTATACCAACGTGGCGACTCAACAGCCACGTCGACAAGGGGAATCGCGCATGCAATCGGACGTCGTGCTCAACGCCGCTCACTGGGTGTACCTGGCCAGTGTGGCCGCCATCATCTTGACGATGATCCTGCGGGCCAACGTGGTGGTGCCGTCGGTGATCGGCACCTTCCTGGTGGTGCTGGCCATCACGGGCAACCCGATCAGCGCGCTGATCGGCATCTTTTCGGCCAGCTTCGTGGCGGCCAAAGAGCTTTTCAACATCTTCCTGGTCATTACCTTCATGACGGCGTTGCTCAATGCGCTCAAGACGCTGCAGGCGGACGTGCGCATGGTGCAGCCATTTCGGCGGGTGATGCGGGGTGGGCATTCGTCGTTCATCATCCTGGCAGTCTGTACCTATGTGATCTCGCTGTTCTTCTGGCCCACACCGGCGGTGCCGCTGGTGTCGGCGATTCTGCTGCCCGCCGCCATCGCGGCCGGCCTGCCGCCGCTGGCAGGCGCCATGGCCATCGCCATCGCCGGCCAGGGCATGGCGCTGTCGTCGGATTACGTCATCGGGGTCGCGCCGGGCATCAGCGCCAAGGCGGCGGGCGCGGCCGTCAGCGCGGCGGTGGTGGCCGACCGCGCGCTGGTGCTGTCGCTGATCACTGGTGCGGTGGCGCTGACCGCCGCCTACCTGCTGATCCGCAAGCACATCGTGGCAGCCGATCCGGCACTGCTGTCGGCCTGGCAGGCGCGGGCGCAGGACGGCAGCCTGGCCAAGATCGAGCAGTCGGGTTCGTTCGACAAGGCCGAGCTGGCGCGCGGCACGATGGGCGCCAACCCCACGCTGCCGCGGGGTCCCGGCCTGGACGAGACCGAGCGGCGCCGCGTGCGCTGGTCGCGCGTGTTCGCGGTGGTGACGCCGCTGGCCTTCCTGGGGGTGATCGCCGTGATGGTGGTGCCGCGGGTGTTCCCCAGCCTGCCCGCCCTGCGCGGCGGCGACGCAGCGGCGCTGGTGGGCGGCGTGGCATTCGTGGTGATGATGTTCGTGACGCTGGCGGCAGAGGGGCCGCGCAAGATGCTGGACGTATGCCCCGAGCACGTCACCGACGGCTTCGTGTTTGCCTTCAAGGCCATGGGGTCGGTGCTACCCATCGCGGGCTTCTTTTTCGTGGGCGCCAACGAGACTGCGGCCCAGATCCTGGGCATGCCCCAAGCCCAGGCGCCGGGCCTGCTGTTCGAGGTGATTTCGGCGACCCAACACCTGATACCCGAGAACCATTTCTTCGTCGCGTTCGGCGTGTTGCTGGTGGGAATGATCACTGGTATCGACGGCTCGGGTTTCGCGGGCCTGCCGCTGACGGGCACGTTGTCCGGCGCGCTGGGCCCGGTGGTAGGGGTGGACCCGGCCACGCTGGCGGCGGTGGGCCAGATGGGCGCGGTCTGGACCGGGGGCGGCACGCTGATCGCCTGGTCGTCGCTGATCGCCGTGGCGGGATTTGCGCGGGTCCACGTGCTGTCGCTGGTGCGGGCCCTGCTGTTGCCGGTGCTGCTGGCGCTATTCGTTTCCACCATCTGCGCGGTGTTGATCTGGACCTGACGATGCGGGACTGGGGTTTACGTGGATCGAACACTACGGATTAAAGTATACAATGTTCAGAAATTACCTCAGACGGCCGATTTCCGGCCAACCCGGCAAAGGAAGGACTTCCGTGGACGATCTTTCGCAGCAGGAATTTCGGAACTACATCGGCGGCGAGTGGGTGGCCTGCGCCTCGGGCGCCACGGCGCCCAACGTCAATCCCGCTGATACCTCGGACGTGGTGGGGCGGTTTCCGCTGTCCGACGCGGTCGACGGCACGCGGGCGGTGGATGCGGCGCAGGCCGCTTTTGCCGCCTGGCGCGATATGCCGATCTCCAAGCGCGCGGCCATCTTGTTCCGCGCCGCCCAATACCTGGAAGACCACGCCGACGGCGTGGCGCGGGAACTGACCCGCGAAGAGGGCAAGGGCCTGGCGCTGGCCCGCGACGAGGTGCTGCGGTCGGCGCAGACGATCCGCTTCTATGCCGTGGAAGGGCAATCGTTCACCGGCGAGACCTTCGTCAACGATGATCCGGACATGGTGGTGTACAGCCAGCGCGAGCCGTTGGGCGTGGTCACCGTTATTTCGCCTTGGAATTTCCCGATCTCGATCCCGGCACGAAAGATCGCGCCGGCGCTGATCAGCGGCAACACCGTGGTCTTCAAACCGTCTTCGGACGCGCCGCTGTCCGGCTATCGCCTGACCGAAGCGTTCGTGCAGGCGGGCCTGCCGCCCGGCGTGCTGAATCTGGTGATCGGGCCGGCCTCCAAGGTGGGCCAGGCCATCACCGCCGCGCCGGCCGTACGGGCGATTTCGTTCACCGGGTCAACCGCCGCTGGCGAGCAGATTCACCGCGGCGCCGGCCTGACCACGCGGACCCAGATGGAGCTGGGTGGCAAGAACCCGCTGATCGTGCTGGCCGACGCCGACCTGGAGCGCGCGGTGGACCTGGCCGTCAAGGGCGGGTTCTCGCTCAGCGGCCAGGCCTGCACCGGCACCAGCCGGCTGCTGGTCGATCGCAAGGTGCTGGCGGCGTTCACCGACAAGCTGCTGGCGCGCATGCGCAAGCTGACCATCGGCAACGGCCTGGAGGGCAATTTCGACCTGGGACCGCTGGCCACGCGTAAACAACTCGACACGGTGCTGAGCTACATCGCGGTGGGCAAGCAGGAAGCCACCCACCTGATCGGCGGCGAGCGCCTGGACGGTCCGGGCTTCGAGCGCGGCTATTACGTGACGCCGGCCCTGTTCACGGACGTGACGCAGCAGATGCGGATCGCGCGCGAGGAAATCTTCGGCCCCGTGCTGGCGCTGATCGCGGTGGACGGCTACGACGAGGCCATCGCTTGCGCCAACGACACCGAATACGGCCTGTCCGCGGCCATCGCCACCAGCGACGCGCGCTACGCCCACCGCTTCGCCCGCGACATCCAGGCCGGCACCGTCAAGATCAACCGCACCACCACGGGCAATCTCATCAACGCGCCGTTCGGCGGCCTGAAAAGCTCCAGCACGTCGACGTTCCGTGAATCGGGCCGGGTCGGGCTGGAGTTCTACACGCAGATCAAGACCGTCTACCGCGCCGGCTGACGGCGCCTTCGGAGAACAGACATGAAGCAGATTTATCGCCTGGAACTGGAAGAAGCCCGCGCCATGGTGCGCGCGGCCATCGCCCGCTCGGAGCAGATCGGCGTGCTGGAATCGGTGTGCATCGTCGACGACGGCGGCTATCCGATCGCGCTGGAGCGCATGGACGGCGCCCGCATCACCGGCCCGCAGATCGCCTGGAACAAGGCCTTTACCGCAGCCGGGCACAAGCGCTCGACGCACCTGTTCACCACCCCGCCCAACGGCCCCGCGCTGCCGGGCAACGAGGCCTTCGGCATCCAATGGAGCTTCGAAGGCAAGTTCGCCGCGTTCGTGGGGGGCTTTCCCATCGTCGTCAACGACGAGGTGATCGGCGGCGTGGGCCTGAGCGGCGGCAACGGCGAACAGGACACCCAGGCGGGCCTGGCCGCGCTAGGGGCGCTGGCCGAACTGCTGGAGCCGCACGGCCTGAAGGTGCTGGTGCAGGCGGACATCAAGAAATAGGCGACAGCCGGCAGGAAGCGTCATGGCATACCGCGTGCATCTCCTTGAAACCGAACAGACCTTCCTGGCCGAGGAGGGCGAATCCATCCTGGACGCCGCCACCCGCGCCGCAGTGAAGCTGCCGCACGAGTGCACCTTTGGCGGCTGCGGCACCTGCCGCGTCAAGCTGGCGGCGGGCACGGTGGCCTACGAAGAATTTCCCATGGCGCTGACGCCCGAAGAGGCGGAGCAGGGCTACGCGCTGGCCTGCCAGGCGCGGCCCTGCAGCGACCTGAGCCTGAGCGTGCCCAACCGGCGCGCGTTCGCCGAGCCGCAGCGCCTGGCGGCGCGCGTGCATCGCATCGCCGCGCTGTGCGACGACGTGATCCACCTGACGCTGGCGTTGCCGCCGGATGCGCCGCTGGACTACGCGCCCGGCCAGTACATGAACGTGGTGCTGCCCGACGGCGAAACACGCAGCTTCTCGATGGCCTCGGCGCCCGCCGGAAATCTGGTCGATTTCCATGTGCGCCGCATTCCCGGTGGCCGCTACACCGACCGTTGGCTGGGACAGGCGCAGCCCGGCGCCGCGCTGGAAATCGAGGCGCCGCTGGGCGTGTTCAGCTACCACGAGGAAGACTGGCGCCCCATGATCATGCTGGCGACCGGCACCGGCATCGCGCCGATCAAGGCCATCCTGGAATCACTATTGGACAACGACGACTGCCCCCCCGTGACGCTGTACTGGGGCATGCGCACCGAAGCCGATCTGTACTTGCGCGACGTTATCGACAACTGGGCCGGGCGTCTGTACGAATTCAATTTCGTGCCGGTACTGTCGCGCGCCGACGCCGGTTGGCAGGGACGCCGCGGCCACGTGCAGCAGGCGGTGCTGCAAGATCACGATGACCTGTCGGAACACGCCATCTACCTGTGCGGCGCGCCGGGCATGGTCAGCGAGGCCACGACGCTGCTGGCCGCGCGCGGGGCCAGCCTGGATCACGTGTACGCCGACAGCTTCACGTTCCAGCACGCGCCGGTGGCGGCGGGCCAGGGCTGACGGCGGCCGGACTTGCGCGTCAAGCCGCTTTCGGCCGGTCTTGCCGAAACACCAACACGGGTAAACGGGTGCGTGCCAACACCCGTTGGGTCTCGCTGCCCAGCAGGAAGCCTGTCATGCCGTGGCGCCCGTGCGAACCCATCACGATCAGGTCGCAGTTGTGTGCTTGCGAGGCTTCCACAATGGCTTCGTGCGGATGGTCATTGACGGCGACGGCCGTGCTGCAGGGCACCAGGGCGTGCCGCGCCTCCATTTCCAGGCCGTCCAGATAGGCCGTGGCATTCTTACGCGCCTGGTCGGTGGGTGGGGCTTGGTGCGCGCCCAGCATTTCCGCCTGGTAGACCAGCAGGTGGTCTTCGGGAATGGCGCGCAGGATCGTGATCGAAGCGCCCATTTCCTTGGCGAAAATGAGCGCTTGCTTGAACGCCGACTCGGACGGCAGGGAGCCGTCCACGGCGATGAGCAGGTGCCTGTACATGTTGCTTCTCCTTTGAGAAAAGGAATGTCCAGCAACGGCGAATCCAGTATAGGCCTGCGTCTGGCCGCAATCCAGTACTGCGTTGGGATGAGGGGGGGCGCCTAGCCGGGGCGCCTAGCCGGGGCGCCTAGCCGGCGCGCCTGGCCGGGTCCACCCAACTGGTCCGCAGCCCGCTACGCGATCCGGCGCAGCGTCTCTCCGTCCCCGGCCAACCCGCGCGGCAGGGCTTCGATCAGGCTGCGGGTGTACGGGTGGCGAGCGTCGCGCCACAGCGTGGCATTGGGACCTTCTTCGACGATGCGGCCCGCATTCATCACCAGCACCCGGTCCGCCAGGTAATGCACGACGGACAAATCGTGCGAAATGAACAGGTACGACAGCCTGAACTCGGCCTTCAGGTCCACCAGCAGGTTCAGGATCTGGGCCTGCACGGACACGTCCAGCGCCGACACCGGTTCGTCGCAGATGACCAGCGCCGGTCGCAGCACCAGCGCGCGGGCGATGCCGATGCGCTGGCGCTGCCCGCCGGAGAATTCGCTGGGGTAGCGCGCCAGCGCGGTCTGGGGCAGGCCGACGGCGTCCAGCATGTGGGCGATGCGGCGGCGGCGCTCGTGGCGGTCGGCCACGCGGTGGATGCGCAGCGCGGCCTCCAGGATGTCGTTCACCGAATGACGCGGGTTGAGCGATGCGTAGGGGTCCTGGAAGATCATCTGCACGCTCTGGCGATAGGCCGCCAGAGCGTGTCTGCCCAGTTGCGCGGTATCGGCGCCCCGCAGCAGGATGCTGCCCGACGACGGCGCCAGCAGGCGCACCAGGGTGCGGGACAAGGTGGATTTGCCGCAACCGGATTCCCCCACCAGGCCCAGCGTCTCGCCGCGCTCTATCTGGAACGACACGCCGTCCACCGCGGTCTTGACGCCCTGGCGGGTCGAATAGTCCACGCGCAGGTCGCGCACCTGCAACAGGGGGGGGGCATCCGGCAGGGCGGGGTCGTTGGCGGCCGCGACACGCGGCGGCGTGACCAGCCCGAAGACGGGCCGCCCGGACGCCGGGTTCAGCCGGGTGCGGATTTCCGGCAGCCGTCGCTGGCGGTAGTGGGTGGCGTCGTCCAGCCGCAGCGACGCGCCCAGCAGGCCACGGGTATACGGATGGCGCGGCTGGGACAGCAGCGTCGATGCCAGGCCTTCTTCGACCTTTTCGCCCGCCACCATCACGGCGACGCGGTCGGCCCAGTCGCCCACCACGGCCAGGTCATGGGTGATGAGCAGCAGGCCCATGCCCAGGTCGGCGCGCAGGTCGTCCAAGAGGCGCAGGATCTGGGCCTGTACCGTGACGTCCAGCGCGGTGGTGGGTTCGTCGGCTACCAGCAGGGCCGGTTCGCAGGCGATGGCCGCGGCGATCATGGCGCGCTGGCGCTGGCCGCCCGACAGCAGATGCGGGTAGTCGTCGACGCGGCGCTGCGGTTCCGGCATTCGCACCAGGTCCAGCAGTTCGATGGCGCGTTGGCGCGCGGCGCGAGCCGTGGCGCCGCGATGCAGCCGCAGGGCCTCGCCGATCTGCTCGCCCAGCGTCAGCACCGGGTTCAGACTGGTCATGGGCTCCTGGAAGATCATGGCGATGCGGTCGCCGCGCACGGCGCAGCGCTGGCGTTCGGGCAGGGCCAGCAGGTCGCGGCCTTCGAACAGGATGCGGCCGCTGGCGCGGGCGTGGCGGGGCAACAGGCCCAGCAGCGCCAGGGCGGTGGTGGACTTGCCGCAGCCCGATTCCCCCACCAGCGCCAGCGTCTCGCCGGCGCGGATCTGCAGGTCCAGGTTGCTGACGGCCTGGTGGCCGGGGAAGGACACGTTCAGCCCTTGGATGTCGATCAGCGTGCTCATAGGGGCGGGTAGCAAGTAGGGTCAGCGCGCGGGGGCGGGCGCGGTGGCCACGCGGCGCCGCAGCTTGGGGTTGAGCGCGTCGTTGATGGCATCGCTAAGCAAGTTCAGCGCCAGCACGGCGGCCATGATGGTCAGGCCGGGCAGGGCGGTCATGTACCAGGCGGTGCGCAGGGCCTCGCGCCCGGCGCCCACCATGCTGCCCCAACTGACCACGTTGGGGTCGCCCAGCCCCAGGAACGACAGGCCCGCTTCCGACAGGATGGCGTTGGCCACCAGCACGGCGGTGGTGACGATGATGGGCGGCAGCGCGTTGGGCAGGATCTCGCGGAAGATGATGCGGGCGTGGCCGGCGCCCAGCGCCTGCGCGGCGCGCACGAATTCGCGTTGGCGCAGGGTGATGAACTCGCCGCGGGTCAGGCGCGCGATGCCGGTCCAGGAGGTCACGCCCAGCGCGAAGATGATGGTCGACAGCGACGGCCCCAGGATCGCCACCAGCACGATCGCCAGCAGGAAAGACGGCACCGTCTGGAACAGTTCGGTCAGGCGCATCAGCACCGCGTCCACGCGCGGCCCGGCGTAGCCGGCAATGGCGCCCACCAGCAGCCCCAGCGCCAGCGCGATGGCGGCGGAGGCGCCGCCCACCAGCAGCGAGACTCGGGCGCCGTGGAACAGGCCGGCCAGGATGTCGCGGCCCATCAGGTCGGTGCCGGCCGGAAATTCCGCGTCGGTGCCGGGCCAGGTGAAGGGCGCGCCGACCATTTCCAGCGGGTCGCCCGGATACAGCCAGCCGGCCGTGGCGGCGGCGGCCACCAGCAACACCAGCACAGCCGCGCCGATGGCGGCGGAAGGCGCCCGCAACAGGCGCGCCAGGAACTTCAAGGCGTGCTTCATGCTTTCCTCACGCGCGGGTCGAGCAGGCCATAGCAGGCATCCACGGCGATGTTCATCACCGCCACCAGCGCCGCGCTCATCAGCAGGATGCCCAGCAGCAGGTTGACGTCGCGGCTGGCGATGGCCTCGAACGACAGCTGGCCCAGGCCGGGCCAGGCGAACACGGTCTCGACCACGATGCTGCCGCCCAGCAGCGCGCTGCTCTGCAGGCCGAGCATGGTGACCACCGGCAGGATGGCGTTGCGCAGCGCGTGGCGCCAGACCACCCGGCCCTCCCTGTTGCCGCGGGCGCGGGCGGTGCGGATGTAGTCTTCCTGCAGCGTCTCGATCATGGACGCGCGCGACAGCCGCGCGTAGATGGCGACGTAATAGATCGCCACCGTGGCCACCGGCAGCACCAGGTGCCGCGCGTAGTCCAGCCACAGCGCGCCGCCGGTATGGGCGGCGCCGACGTCGCGGATGCCGCCGACCGGCAGCCAGTCCAGGTGCACGCCAAAGCCGACGATCAGCATCAACGCGGTCCAGAACATCGGCGCCGAATAGCCCGCCGTGGCCAGGCCCGACAGCAGCGTGTCCAGCAGCCCGTGCGGCCGCCGCGCCGCCAGCACGCCCAGCAGCACGCCCAATGCCACCGACAAGGCCAGGCCGGTGCCGATCAGCGCCAGGGTGGCCGGCAGGCGGCCGAAGATCAGGTCGGCCACCGGTTCGCCATAGCGGAACGAATAGCCCAGGTCCAGTGAAGCCAGGCTCTTGAGGTAATAGCCGAGCTGCGCCAGCAGGCCCCGGTCCAGCCCGTAGGCCTGGCGCAGCTCGGCCACGTGGGCGGGAGTGATGCCGCTGTTTTCGGCGGCGATCACGTCCACCAGGTCGCCCGGCACCAGCTTGAGCAGGAAGAAGTTGGCCACTCCGGTGGCGGCCACCACGAACAGGATCTGCAGCAGGTAGCGGACGGGACGGGGCAGGCGCGCAAGCATATCGCCGGCCCCTCAGGCCTTGCCGAGCCAGACGTGGGCGAAGTTGTTGCGCGAGTGCGACGAAGCGTCGGTCACGTTGCGCAACTGCTTGTCCCACACGCCGAACCAGCGGAACTCGAACAGGCCGATCAGCGGCAGGTCGCGCTGCGCCAGCCGCTGCAGCTCGTTGTACTGCTCGATGCGTTTTTGCGGATCGGTCTCGACCTGGGCCGCCTCGATGACGCGGTCCATTTCAGGATTGTTGTAGCCGGACACGTTGTACCAGGGCGTGCCACGCGCTTCCGCCTTGCTCCAGTAGCGCGTCTCCACGCCCAGCTGCGGGTCGATCAGCACCGTGCCCCACGAACTGATGAGCTGGAAGTTGTAGTCGGTGAAGACGTTGCGCGTCCAGGTGGCCAGGTCCAGGCCGCGCAGCGTCACGTCGATGCCGATCTTGCGCAGCGCCTGCCGCACGAACTCGCCGGTGCGGCGGTAGTCGTCGCCGAACGGAATGTAGTCGTGCGTCAGCGCGAAGCGCCAGCCGCCGGCGCCGCGCGGGTAGCCGGCCTCGTCCAGCAGTTTCTCGGCCAGCGCCGGGTCGTAGGGATACTGCTGCACCTTGGGGTTGTGATAGGGCTTGACCAGCGACGGCACCGGGCTGACGAAGGGCTCGGCATAGCCGTTCCACACGGTCTTGACCAGCGCCTGCTTGTTGACGGCGTGCGCAATGGCCTGGCGTACCTTCAGGTTCGACAGGATCGGGTCGCGCAGGTTGGTTTCCAGCCATAGCCAGGCGGCAAAGCCGTTGTAGCCGGCGGTGTCCACCGCCAGCTTGGGCAGTTTGGCGAGCCGGGTGGCGTCGGTGAAGGCGACCGGATTGCGCTCGCCATACGAGACCGCGCCCGTCTCCAGCGCGGTGGCGCGACCGGAGACGTCGGGCACGATCTTCCAGACGATGCGGTCCAGGAACGGGCGCTCGGGCTGCCAGTAGTGCTCATTGCGTTCGAGCACGATGTAGTTGCCGCGGTTCCATTCCTTGAAGACGAACGGCCCGGTTCCCACCGGTTTGTTGTTGTACGGATTGTTCTGGATGTCGGTGCCTTCGAACAGGTGGCGCGGCAGGATCGGCGCGCCCAGCGAGTCGATGGCGTTCAGCGCCACTGGCGTGGGCTGCGACAGGTGCAGCACCACGGTGTGGTCGTCGGGCGTCTCGATCCGCTGCAGGTACTGGAACACGCGGCGCGCGCTGGGCGCGTGCTTGAGCCAGACCTCTTCGGCCGACCATTTCACGTCGGCGGCGGTGAAGGGCTTGCCGTCGTGCCATAGCACGCCCTGGCGCAGCTTGAAGGTGAGGGTCTTGCCGTCTTCCGACACGCTCCAGCTTTCCGCCAGGACCGGCCGCGGCTTCAGGTCGGGGCCGTATTCCACCAGGCCGTCGAAGATCTTGCTCGCCACGGCCCCGGTGGGCGTGGATGAATTCAGGTAGAAGGCCAGCGTGGGCGGTTCGGGGTGCACCACCGCGTTCAGCACACCGCCCCGGGTGGCGCCTTGCAGCGTGTTCGGCAGGCTTTGCGTGTCGGCGTGGGCCGGCGCGAAGATCACGTTGGGAAACAGCGCGCCGGTGCCCATCAGCGCTCCGGCGCTCAGCAGCCAGCGGCGCAGGGGATTGACGGCGTCCTGCGGCGTGTCGGTGGGGGACGCCGGGGGCAAGGGCTGGGTCATGCGGATTCCTTCGGTCGTAATGGGCGTCGCCGGGTCAGGCGGCCAGGCTGGTCAAGGGGGGCAGGTCATCGGGGGCCACGCGCAACAGCGTAGCCAGCAGCTCACGCCGCCAGGTGTCGTACAACGCCACATGGCCGCGGGTGTCCAGGCCGGTGGCGCGCAGGTTCAGTTGCCAGGAATCGCGCAGGTAGGGGCCCAGGATGCGCTGCACGTCTTCGTCGGCCTGGATCAGGCTCTCGGTCCAGTCGTGGCGCTCGGCGTCGCTGGCGCCGGCCAGCTTGCGCAGCCACCACTGGGTAATGCGGATGCGGTGCGCTTCTTCGTCGGGCAGGATGCGGTTTTCGCCGAACTCGCGGTGGCCGAAATCCAGCACGCGGGCGGTGCGGCGGTTCACGAACAGGCGGGCCAGAATGTAGTGTTCGTAGTGGAATTGCCAGGCCAGGAAGTTCTGCCAGTTGCGCAACGCGAAGCCGCCGATCAGGTCCCAGGCATCGCGCACCCCCTGTTCCACCTCGGGCAAGGGATCGCGCCCCAGCAGCACCGCGGCGCGTCCGCGTGAGAATTCCGCGTGCGCGGCGTCGTCACCCAACTGGCGCGCCAGCGCGAACTGGAATTCGGTGTCGTCGCGGAACAGGTCGGAAATCGCATGCGCCGCGACCTGCGTGATGAACAGGTCGTGCACCGTGTTCCAGATGGCGTACTCGCCGGCGGCGTGGCGTTCCTCGGCGCGGGCCAGGTCGCGCGGCGGCTCGATGCGCGCAGCGGGAATCGTGGGCGCGACCACCACGCGGATCTCGTCGAACAGCCGCGCTTCCAACGCGCCGTCGTAGTCCAGGGCCAGGGGTAAATCCAGTTCGGGCATGAAAGCGGCGGGCGACAAGGCGCGGATCGAAGAAAAGCTCGACTCTAAGCAAGCGCGAAAGCCCGCCGCAAACACTCTTTGGTGATTTCGATATGCCGCGCGGGTGGACGCTAACAGGTAGGGCGGGCTCAGGCTGCGCCATATACCGATTTCAAATATCCGCATGAGAAATCCGTCCTTCCGCGCGCCGCGCCGCGCCGATAGGCTGCATGTTTCCTCTCCCCGCCGCACCATCCCATGCCGCAAGCCGCACATTCCACTTTTCCGCAGGAAAACGACGAGGCGCCCCGCGTGGTGCCGGCCGCGCGGATCCATAGCGACGCCCAGGCCATCGATGCGGCCCACGCGCTGGCCATCGATTTCGCGCAGGGCGCGGCGCAGCGCGACCTGGAGCGCAGCCTGCCGTGGCGCGAGATCGAGCGCTATTCCGCCAGTGGCCTGGGCGGCATCACCGTGCCGCGCGAATTCGGCGGCGCCCAGGTCTCGCACGTGACGCTGGCCGAGGTGTTCCGCATCATCAGTGCGGCCGATCCGTCGCTGGGCCAGATTCCGCAGAACCACTTCGGTTCGCTCAACCTGCTGCGCCAGGTGGGGACGCCGCAGCAGAAACAGCGCTACTACGAGGGCGTGCTGGCCGGCCGGCGGCTGGGCAATGCCGGCCCCGAGCGCCACACGCGCCATGCCCGCGACGTGCAGGCGCAGTTGGTGGCCGATGGCGACGGCTTCCGCTTGTCGGGGCGCAAGTTCTATTCGACCGGGGCGCTGTACGCGCACTGGATTCCCACCAAGGCGCTGGATACCGAGGGCCGCCTGGTGACCGTGCTGCTGGATCGCGGGGCCACCGGCCTGACGGTGGTGGACGACTGGTCCAGCTTTGGCCAGCGCACCACCGCCAGCGGCACCGTGCTGCTGGACAACGTGCGGGTCGAGGCCGACACGGTGCTGCCGGCCTGGACGGTGCAGGAAAAGCCCGCACTACAAGGCCCGTTCGCGCAGCTGCTGCAGGCGGCGATCGACGCCGGCATCGCCGAGGCGGCGTTGAACGACACGGTGAAGTTCCTGCGCGAGCGCGCCCGGCCCTGGGCCGAGGCCGGCGTCGAGCGGGCGACGCAAGACCCTTATGTGATCGGAGACGTGGGCCGGCTGTTCATCGACCTGCATGCGGCGCAGGCGGTGCTGCTGGAGGCGGCCGCGCACCTGGACGAAGCCACCCCGCGCACGCTGGACGCCGACGACGTGGCTGCCGCGTCCATCGCGGTGGCGCGCGCCAAGGCGCTGACCACCGAGATCGCGCTGGCCGCCAGCGAGACGCTGTTTGAACTGTCCGGCGCGCGATCGTCACTGGCGGAATTCAATCTGGACCGCCACTGGCGCAACGCCCGCACCCACACGCTGCACGACCCGGTGCGCTGGAAGTACCACGCGGTGGGAAATTACCTGCTGAACGGCCGCCGTCCCAACCGCCATTCCTGGATCTGAGCCATGAGCGACACGCCTATTTCCACCCTGGCGCCGCAACGCGCCTCCATCATCGGCAGCGACGCCGAGGCGCTGGACGTGGCTCGCGAGCTGGCGGCCAGCTTCGCGCTTGAAGCCGCGCAGCGCGACCGCGAACGGCGCCTGCCGCTGCCGGAGCTGGAACGCTATTCGCAATCTGGCCTGTGGGGCATCACTGTGCCGCGTGAGTACGGCGGCGCCGGCGTGTCGCGGGTGACGCTGGCCAAGGTGACGGCGATCATCTCGGGCGCCGACGGCTCGCTGGGCCAGATTCCGCAGAACCACTACTACGCGCTGGAGGTGCTGCGCGTGAACGGCAACGCCGACCAGAAGCGCCGCTTCTACGCCCGCGCGCTGGCCGGCGAACGCTTTGGCAACGCGCTGGCCGAGATCGGCACCCGCACCGCCGCCGAGCGCCGCACCCGCCTGTCGCCAGATGGGCAGGGCGGCTGGCGCATCAACGGCAGCAAGTTCTATTGCACGGGCGCGCTCTATGCGCAGTGGATTCCCACGGCGACGGTGGGCGAGGACGCGATCCAGCGGCTGGCCTTCGTACGCCGCGACAGCCCGGGCGTGGAGGTGATCGACGATTGGTCGGGCTTTGGCCAACGCGTCACGGGCAGCGGCACCGTGCTGTTCAAGGACGTGGCGGTGCCCGACGAAGACGTGATGGTGCTGGCAGATCCGACCGCGCCGCCGAACACTATCAAGCCGCTGGCCCAGATCATCCACGCCGCGATCGACCTGGGCATCGGCCAGGCGGCGCTGGCCGATGCACTGGATTTCGTGCGCAACCGCTCACGGCCCTGGGTGGACGCGGGCGTGGAGCGCGCGGCCGACGACCCGCTGACGGTCAGCGAGTTCGGCCGCCTGTCGATCCGCCTGGACGCCGCCCGCGCGCTGGTGGCACGCGCCGGCCGAATCCTGGACGTGGCGACCGCCGACCCGCAGCCGCACTTCGTGGCCGCCGCCGCGATCGCGGTGGCCGAAGCCCGCGCGCTGACGACGGAGTCGGCGCTGGCCGCCGGCACCAAGCTGTTCGAGCTGGCCGGCACGCAAGCCACGCTGGACCACCTGAACCTGGACCGCCACTGGCGCAACGCCCGCACCCACACGCTGCACGACCCGGTGCGCTGGAAGCGCCACGCGGTGGGCAATTACTACCTGAACGACGCCGCGCCCGGCCGCGTCGGCACCACCTGAATCTCTGGAAAGCGGCACGCCATGGCGAAGAAGCAAATCCTCCTGAATGCGTTCAACATGAATTGCGTGGGCCATATCAACCACGGCCTGTGGACCCATCCGCGCGATACGTCGACGCAGTACAAGACGCTGGATTATTGGACGGACCTGGCGCGCCTGCTGGAGCGCGGCCTGTTCGATGGCCTGTTCCTGGCCGATATCGTGGGGGTGTACGACGTGTACCAGGACTCGGCGGACCTGACGCTGCGCGAGTCGATCCAGCTGCCGGTCAATGACCCGCTGCTGACGGTATCGGCAATGGCCGCGGCAACGCGCCACCTGGGTTTCGGGGTGACGGTGAACCTGACGTACGAGGCGCCGTATCTGCTGGCGCGGCGCTTTTCAACGCTGGACCACCTGACGGACGGCCGCATCGGCTGGAATATCGTGACAGGCTATCTGGAAAGCGCGGCGCGGGCGATGGGGCTGTCAGAGCAGATCGCGCACGATGAACGCTACGACCGCGCGGACGAGTTCCTGGAGGTAGCCTACAAGCTGTGGGAAGGCAGCTGGGACGACAAGGCGGTGCGCGCGGATCGCGCGGCCAGAATCTATGCGGATCCGGCGGGGGTACGCCGGGTGGACCACGAGGGCAAGTATTACAAGGTGCAGGGCTACCACCTGTCGGAACCCTCGCGCCAACGCACGCCGGTGCTGTACCAGGCCGGCTCGTCAGGCCGCGGCCAGGCATTCGCGGCGCGCCACGCGGAATGCGTGTTCGTGTCGAGCCAGACGAAGGAAGGCCTGCGCAAGCTGGTGGCAGGCGTACGCGAGTCGGTCGCCAAGGAAGGCCGCGACCCACGCGATATCAAGTTCTTCATGGGCGTGACGGCGGTGGTGGGCAAGACGGAAGCCGAGGCCCGGGAGAAGCACGCAGAGTATTTGCGTTATGCAAGCCCGGAAGCAGGTTTGGCACACTATGCCAGTTCGACGGGCATCGACTTTTCGCGCTACGCGAAGGACGAACCTATTCGCTATGTGAAGAACAATGCGATTGAATCGGCAGTGAAAAATCTGACGGTGGCACGCACGGATCGAACGGTGAATGATCTGCTGGCGGATATGGCGTTGGGCGGGCGCTATCCGGCTTTGGTGGGCAGCGCGCAGCAGGTGGCAGAGGAGTTGGTGTCTTGGGTGGAAGAGACAGACATAGATGGCTTCAATCTGGCGCGTACGGTGACGCCTGAGTGCTATTCGGATTTCATTGATCTGGTGGTGCCTGAGTTGCAGGAGCGGGGGGTTTATAAGACTTCTTATGCTGAAGGGACGCTTCGGGAGAAGCTGTTTGGGGCGGGGCGCAGTCGGTTGCCTTTGGAGCATGCGGCGGGGGAGCAGCGCGGGGTGATTGCTTAGTTCTTTGCGTCTGTCTGTTCTCTTCGTAGGTCGCCCGTCGTGCAGGGCTTCGTGGCAGCGGGCGCCCACGATT
>JBEBOQ010000091.1:0-20543 GCA_040396375.1 Achromobacter xylosoxidans | reverse complement strand
GAAGTCGTGGCGGTTTCTTGCGGCGTTGCGCAATGCCAGGAAACCCTGCGCACCGCCATGGCCATCGGCGCCGATCGCGGCGTGCTGGTCCAGACCGACGCCGAACTGCAACCGCTGGCCGTGGCCAAGCTGCTCAAGGCGCTGGTCGACAAGGAACAGCCGCAGCTGGTGATCCTGGGCAAGCAGGCCATCGACGACGACGCCAACCAGACCGGCCAGATGCTGGCCGCGCTGCTGGACTGGCCGCAAGCCACGTTCGCCAGCAAGGTCGAGCTGGCCGACGGCAAGGCCACCGTCACGCGCGAAGTGGACGGCGGCCTGGAAACGCTGACGCTCAAGCTGCCCGCCATCGTCACCACCGACCTGCGCCTGAACGAGCCGCGCTACGTCACGCTGCCCAACATCATGAAGGCCAAGAAGAAGCAGCTGGACACCGTCACGCCTGAAGAGCTGGGCGTCGATCCGGCTCCCCGCCTGAAGACGCTGAAGGTCAGCGAGCCGCCCGCCCGCAAGGCCGGCATCAAGGTGGCCGATGTCGCGGCCCTGGTGGACAAACTCAAGAACGAAGCGAAGGTGGTTTGAGATGACGACGCTGGTTATTGCCGAACACGATAACGCCCAGCTCAAGGGCGCAACCCTGAACGCCGTCGCCGCCGCCGCCAAGATCGGAGGCGACGTGCACGTACTGGTCGCCGGCGCCAATGCCCGCGCCGTGGCCGACCAGGCCGCGCAAGCGGTCGGCGTGGCCAAGGTGTTGCTGGCCGACGCGCCGCAATTGGCCGACGGCCTGGCCGAAAATGTGGCGGCCCAGGTGCTGGCCGTGGCCTCCGGCTACAGCCACATCCTGTTCCCGGCCACCGCCTCGGGCAAGAACGTGGCCCCGCGCGTGGCTGCCAAGCTCGACGTGGCCCAGATCTCCGACATCATCGGCGTGGAATCCGCCGATACCTTCCAACGCCCGATCTACGCCGGCAACGCCATTGCCACTGTGCAATCGGCCGACCCGGTCAAGGTCATCACCGTGCGCACCACCGGCTTTGATGCCTTGGCCGCGCAGGGTGGCTCGGCCGCCGTGGAAGAGATTGCCGCCGTGGCCGATTCGGGCCTGTCGAGCTTCGTCGGCCGCGAAGTCGCCAAGAGCGACCGTCCGGAACTGGCCGGCGCCCGCGTCGTCGTTTCCGGCGGCCGTGGCCTGGGCAGCGCCGAGAACTTCAAGATCCTGGATCCCCTGGCCGACAAACTGGGCGCCGCACTGGGCGCTTCACGCGCCGCCGTGGACGCAGGCTACGCGCCCAACGACTGGCAGGTTGGCCAGACCGGCAAGATTGTCGCGCCGCAGCTGTACGTGGCCGTGGGCATCTCCGGCGCCATCCAGCATCTGGCCGGCATGAAGGACTCCAAGGTCATCGTCGCCATCAACAAAGACCCCGAAGCGCCGATTTTCGGCGTGGCCGATTATGGCCTGGTGGGTGATTTGTTCCAGGTCGTTCCCGAACTGACCAGCGCGCTGTAAACCGCTGTTTTACTGCCGTACGCGAGCCCGCAGACTTGATGTCCGCGGGCTTTTTCATGGCGCCTGACAATCGCAACGATTTGATATTGACCGGCCAAATCTTTTGACCTTTGGAAGGATTCTGATAATGTGTTCCGCGCGCAGCTATATTCGCGCAAGTGCTTGGCCTGTACATAACGAAGGAGATTCGGGATGGAATGGTTATTTGACACTCTGCGGAAATACCCTGAACTGGCAATATTCCTTACCCTCGGGCTGGGGTATTGGATAGGCGCCAAGAAGATATTCGGATTCAACCTGGGGGCGGTGACCGGCACCTTGCTGGTCGGTGTGCTGGTCGGCCAGCTCAATATCACGATCGCCCCGATCGTCAAACAGGTTTTCTTCCTGTTGTTCCTGTTCGGCCTGGGCTATGGCGTCGGGCCGCAATTCTTCCGCGGCATGAAAAGCGATGGCCTGCCACAGGTCATCTTCGCGGTCATCATTTGCGTCATCTGCCTTTTGGTCACCTGGGGCACCGCCGTGGGCTTCGGCTTCGATGCCGGGACTGGCGCGGGCCTTTTGGCCGGCGCGCAAACCATTTCGGCCGTGATGGGCGTGGCCACCGACACGATCAATGGCTTGGGGGTCGACGCGGCCACCAAGAAGAAATGGATCGACAGCATTCCGGTGGCGTACGCGGTCTGCTACATCTTCGGCACGGTCGGCAGCGCCTGGCTGCTGGCGTCGCTGGGCCCCAAGCTGATGCGGGTGGACATCGTCAAGGAGTGCAAGGAGTACGAGGCCAAGATGTCCGGCGCCTCCGACTCGATGGAACTGTCCGGCTACCGCAAGTTCACCGCCCGGGCCTACAAGCTCGAACATTCGGAATTCGCCGGCAAGACCGTCGCCGAACTGGAAGCGCGCTTCGTCGAGGCGCGCGTGTTCGTCGAACGGATCCGCCGTGGCGACCAGATCATCGACAACGATTCCACCACGGTGCTGCAGGCCGGCGACGTGCTGGGCGTGACGGGCCGGCATGACGCGCTGGTGCTGCAGGCGGCGGGAATCATCGGCGCCGAAGTCGAAGACCGCGACCTGCTCAACCTGCCCGCCGAAGTCATCGAGGTGGTGCTGACCAACAAGAACCTGGCCGGCAAGACGGTCAAGGAAATCTCCGAGCTGGAGTCGGTGCGCCAATTGGGCCGCGGCGTGTTCCTGCGCAAGGTGGTACGCGGCGGCCACGAAATGCCGGTCAACTGGGGCCTGAAGCTGGATCGCGGCGATCGCCTGTTCCTCCTGGGCGCCAAGCGCGACGTGGAGCGGGTGGTCACCAAGGTGGGCTACGTGGACCGCGCCACCGAGCAGACCGACATGGTGTTCGTGGGCTTCGGTATCTTGCTGGGCGGCCTGTTCGGCACCTTGGTGCTGACCGTGAGCGGCATTCCCATCACGTTGTCGACCTCGGGCGGATCCCTGATCTCCGGCCTGATCTTCGGCTACCTGCGCTCGGTGCATCCCACCTTTGGACGGGTACCGGAGCCGGTGCACTGGTTCCTGACCTCCGTCGGCCTGACAGCCTTCGTGGCGGTGGTTGGCATCAGTTCAGGGCCAGGCTTCGTGCAAGGCTTCCAGCAACTGGGCGCCAAGCTGTTCATCGCCGGCATCATCGCCACCAGTGTGCCGATGGTGCTTGGGGTGTATATCGCCCGCTACGTGTTCAAGTTCCATCCCGCCATTGTGCTGGGCGTGTGCGCAGGCGCCCGCACCACCACGGCGGCGATCGGACAGATCACCGAAACCGCGAAGAGCCAGGTGCCCGCCCTGGGCTACACCGTGCCCTACGCCATCGGCAATACCCTGCTCATCATCTGGGGCATTGTCATCGTCATGCTCATGACCTAGCGGGATCTCCCGTCCGCCGCCAGGCGGACGGGTCAGCGGATACGGGGGGGATCTTCCCCGGCAAGTGTCTGTCAATCGCAAACCAGGAGTACTGAATAATGGCTTCCACCGCGCCTCTTACCGTCAGTCTGGCCTCGGCCCTGAAAACCACCCGTTCCCGCCAGCGTGACCTGGAGCAACTGTCGCCGTTCGAACTGAAGGATTACCTGATCACGCTGGCCAAGGACAACCAGCAGACCGCCGCGCTGACCATGCTGAACGCTGGCCGCGGCAATCCCAACTGGATCGCCACCGAGCCGCGTGACGCGTTTTTCCTGTTGGGGCAGTTCGCCATGAAGGAAGCGCGCCGTGTGCGCGATGACGGCATCCTGGCCGGCATGCCGCCCAAGAAGGGCTGCGCCGACCGGTTGCGCAAATTCCTGTCCAAGAACAAGGGGGCCGCGGGCGCGGATTTCCTGGCAGGCGTCCTGGAGTACGGCGTCAAGATCAAGAGCTTCGTGCCCGACGAATGGATCCATGAACTGACCGACAGCATCATCGGCGACAACTACCCGGTGCCGCCGCGCGCGCTGGTGCATCTGGAACAGGTGGTGCATGACTACCTGATCAAGGAAATGTGCGACGGCCGTCCGCCCAAGGGCAAGTTCGACCTGTTCCCGGTCGAAGGCGGCACGGCGGCCATGTGCTACATCTTCGATTCGCTGATGCAGAACGGCCTGTTGAAGCAGGGCGACACCATTGCGCTGTTCCTGCCGACCTTCACGCCCTACATCGAGATCGCGCACCTGGAGCGCTTCCAGTTCAAGATCGTCGCCATCAACGCCAGTAGCGTGCGCGCCGACGGCACCCACGACTGGCACTATCCGGCCTCGGAAATCGCCAAGCTCGAGAATCCGAAGATCAAGCTGGCGGTGACCGTCAACCCCAGCAATCCGCCGTCGGTGGCCTTCAGCCCGGTCGAGATGAAGCAGATCGTGGGACTGATCCGCAAGAATCCGGACCTGGTGCTGGTGACGGACGACGTGTACGGCACCTTCGTGCCGAACTTCCGTTCGTTGATGGCCGAAGTGCCGCACAACACCATCTGCGTGTATTCCTTCTCGAAGAACTTCGGCTGCACCGGCTGGCGCCTGGGCGTGATCGCGACCCATGAGAAGAACACCATGGATCGCCGCATCGCCGAGCTGCCCGCATCGTGGAAGCAACGCCTGAACAAGCGTTACGGCGCCATGACCATGGAGCCGGAAAAGCTCAAGTTCATCGACCGGCTGGTTGCTGACAGCCGCAATGTGGCGCTGAACCACACGGCTGGCCTGTCGCTGCCGCAACAGGTGCAGATGGGCTTTTTCGCGTTGTCGCACCTGCTGGATCTGAAGGACGCGTACAAGCATCTGACCATGCAGATCGTGCGGGCCCGCCGCGATGCGCTGTGGCGCGGGCTGGGTGCGCCGCTGCCGCCGGAAGATCCGATGCGCGGCTGGTATTACGTCGAGCTGGACTTCATGGTGTGGGCCAAGAACACCTACGGCGACGCCTTCTGCAAGTACATGACGTCGAACTACGAGCCGGTGGACTTCCTGTTCCGCCTGGCCGAGAAGTCCGGCGTGGTGCTGATGGACGGCGGCGGCTTTGGCGGACCGCCGTGGTCGATCCGCATTTCGTTGGCCAACCTGGACGACGGCGACTATTCGAAGATCGGCAAGCACATGGTCGACGCCGCCACCGAGTACGTCGAGGCGTGGAAGGCCGGCCAGTTGGTGCGTTCGGGCCCGACCGCGGGCAAGGGCCAGACCGTCAAGGCATCGGCCGCAAAACGCAAGGCGGCCGGCAAGGGCGTGGCCAAGAAGGCGGTAAAGAAGGCAGTGAAGCAGGCCGCCAAGGCCGAGCGCTCCGCCAACAAGTCGCGCGCGGGCAAGTAGCGACGGTGACGCAGCGGCCGCCAGGCCGCTGCCCACGTCGGCCGCCGCGGGCCGACAGCAGCAATAGAAGCAGCCACAGCAGTAGTAACCAACAGGGCGACATGACCTTATGACGTGCTCAGTCGGGTTTTTCAATAGCGTTCCCATCGCAGTGCTGTTTTTGACGGTGGGGTTGGGATACCTGATCGGCAAGCTCAAAGTCGGGCCGATCCAACTGGGTGGGGTGTGCGGCACGCTCATCGTCGCCCTCTTGATCGGCCAGACCGGCTGCCAGATGCGCGGCGACCTGAAGGAGGTCGCGTTCGCCCTGTTCATCTTCGCCATGGGCTATTCGGGTGGCCCACAGTTCTTCGCCAACCTGAACCGGTCCAGCTTGCGCTATATCGTGCTGCCGGTGATCGAGGCGATGCTGGTGCTGACCATTGTGTTGGCGGCAGTGCCGCTATTCGGGCTGGACGCAGGCACCGCGGCCGGCCTGGCGGCGGGCGCGGCCACTGAATCCGCGGTAGTGGGCACCGCCGCCGAAGCGCTCAAGCACCTGGGCCTGCCTGACGCCGAGGTGCAGCGCATGGAGGCCAACATCGCCACGGCCTACACGCTGACGTACCTGGTGGGTCTGATCAGCATCGTTTTCTTCACCAGCCAGGTGGCGCCAGCCTTGTTGCGCATCAACTTGCGCGAGGCCTCCAAGGCGCTGGAGGAAAAGCTGGGCGTGGCCTCGGGCGAGGGCGAGGACAGCAACCTGCCGACGCTGCCGCGGCTGGTGGGCCGGTCGCACGTGGTCAAGGACGCCGACGGCAAGACCGTGGCCGAGGTCGAGTCGGCGCTGGGTGGACGCACGGCGATCAGCCGCATCCTGCGCAACGGCGAGACGGTCGAGCCCGCGCCCGAGGACACGCTGGCCACCGGCGACATCGTGGTGGTGCTGGGTCTGCGGCGGTTCGCCCTGCGGGCCGGCTCGGTGATCGGGCCGGAGATCCAGCTACCCGAGGCGCACGCCGACGATCTGCAACTGAGCGAGTTGGTGGTCATCGTCAACAAGAAGGCGGTCAACGGCCATACGGTGGGCCAACTGGCTCAGCGCCCGGGCGCCAAGCGGGCGCGAGGCGTGTTCCTGCAATCGATCCAGCGGTCGGGGCACATGCTGCCGGTCACGCCCGCCACCGTGGTGCAGTACGGCGACCTGGTGACGCTGGTGGGGGCCGAACCCGAACTGTCCGAGGCGGGGGCGGCGCTGGGCAACGAATTGCGGCGCAGCGGCGTCACCGACCTGGTGTTCCTGGCCTTCGGCATTCTGGCCGGGCTGCTGGTGGGCAGCCTGAGCGCCCGCGTCTGGGACATTCCTATCTCACTGGGCAGCGGCGGTGGCGCCCTGGTCAGCGGCCTGGTCTGCGGCTGGATCAACGCCAAGCGGCCCGCGCTGGGCCATATGCCCGACCATGCAGTGCAGTTGCTCAAGGACCTGGGGTTGGCGGTGTTTGTCGCCTGCGTTGGCCTGTCGGCCGGCCCGGAGGCAGTCAAGCTGATCCGCGAACATGGCGCGGTGCTGCCTGTGATCGGCCTGCTGGTGTCGCTGGGGCCGGCCTGCCTGTCGCTGTGGGTGGGGCACAAGCTGCTCAAGATCGAAGGACCGCTGCTGGTCGGCGCCATTGCCGGGCAGCACGTCAGCACACCGGCCATCAGCGCGATCCTGGGCGCCAGCGGCAGCGCGGTGCCGCTGCTGGGCTATACCGTCACCTATGCCATCGCCAATGTGCTGTTGCCGGTGCTGGGGCCGATCATCGTGTCGCTGGCGTATCACTTGAGCTGACGGCGCTGCGACGGGCGGGTACGTCGTTTGCCCGCGATGCGGAGCAAGGGTTTAACATTGGCTAGGGAAACTACCGAGACCGCCAATCGATCCGCGCCACGCGTGTCACATGAGGCGGCGCCCCCCGCACAACGCCGCGCCCGCCGTCACGCAGCGCTGGCTCATGGAGACACGATGCCCTACCTTACCCCTTTGCAGGATTTCCGCTTTGCGCTGAATGAACTCGCTGGCCTGGACGATGTCCTGAAGCTGCCGGGTTTTGACGAGGTGACGCCCGACCTGGTGGACGCCATCCTGGAAGAAAACGGCAGGTTCGTCGAACAGGCGATCGCACCGCTGAATGTGCCGGGCGATACGCATCCACCCGTCTGGAAAGACGGGCACGTGACGGCGACGCCGGGCTATGCGCAGGGTTTCAAGGAATACGCGGCCGGGGGGTGGCAGGGCCTGCAGCATCCGCAAGCCTGGGGCGGACAGGGGCTGCCCAAACTGGTTGCGGCGGCGCCCGGCGAGAACATCCAGGCGGCCAGCCTGGCATTCTCGTTGTGTCCGATGCTGACCGACGGCGTGATCGAGGCCATTCTGACGGTCGGGTCTGACGAGCAGCGCAAAAAGTTCGTCCCCAATTTGATCGGCGGCAAGTGGACGGGCACCATGAACCTGACCGAGCCGCAGGCCGGTTCGGACCTGGCGCAGGTGGCCACGCGCGCCGTGCGCCAGGACGACGGCACCTATCGCCTGTCCGGCCAGAAGATCTTCATCACCTACGGCGAACACGACCTGGCCGAGAACATCATCCACCTGGTGCTGGCGCGCACGCCGGACGCACCACCTGGGGTGAAGGGCATTTCGCTGTTCATCGTGCCCAAGTTCCTGGTGGGCGCCGACGGCAGCCTGGGGGCGCGCAACGACGTCTGGTGCGCATCGCTGGAACACAAGCTGGGTATCCACGGCAGCCCCACGGCCGTGCTGCTGTACGGCACGGGCAAGGGCGACGCTGGCGAGGGCGCGGTGGGTTACCTGGTCGGCGAATTGAATCGCGGGCTGGAATACATGTTCATCATGATGAACGCGGCTCGCTTTTCGGTGGGGCAGCAGGGCATCGGCGTATCCGAGCGCGCCTATCAGCATGCGCTGGCCTATGCGCGCGACCGCGTGCAGGGGCGCGCGGTGGAAGGCTCCGCCGCGCCGGTCGCGATTGCGCGGCACCCTGACGTGCAGCGCATGTTGCTGACCATGAAGGCGCTGACCGAGGCAGCGCGCGCGGTGTCCTACGTGACAGCGGCGGCGCACGACAAGGGTACGCATCATCCCGATCCCGAGCAGCGCTCGCGCAATCGCGCGTTCTACGAATACATGGTGCCCATCGTGAAGGGCTTCTCCACCGAATCGGCGGTGGAAGTCGCGTCGCTGGGCATCCAGGTGCACGGTGGCATGGGCTACATCGAAGAGACCGGGGCGGCGCAGTATTACCGGGACGCCCGCATCCTGCCGATTTACGAAGGCACCACCGCGATCCAGGCCAACGATCTGGTCAGTCGCAAGACGCAGCGCGACGCCGGCGCCACTGCCTTCGCCGCCATCGCGGCCATGCGCGAAACGCTTAGAGCCGTGGAGGCCGAATCCTCGCGTGCTGCGGCGCCCGAGCGCGACGGCCTGCGCCTGTTGCGCGACAACCTGGACAGCGCAATCCAGGCCTACGAGGCGGGGGTGGAATTCATCCTTGAGCAATCGGCGGCGAACATCCGCGCGGTCTATTCCAGCAGCGTGCCGTATCTGATGCTGGCCGGCGTGGTGCATGGCGGCTGGCAGATGGCGCGTGCGGTGCTGGTATGCCGTCGGCGCCTGGCGGGCGGTTCGACGGACCCGTTCCACCGCGAGAAGATGGCGACCGGATTGTTCTATGCGGCGCACATCCTGCCGCGCGCCTTGGCACTGTCCGCGGCGGTGCGCGCCGGGGTGGTCGCGGACGCCTGCGGGGCTGCCGCGAATATTGCATAAGGTTATATGCCTTGCGTATTTCCCCTGCAACAGGTTTGATGGAAGAATCGTTCTGAGAGGGGCGGCCCATGCCGCCACCGGAACGATTTCCCGTCTGGTCCCGGGCCTGTCGGCCCGCCGATTCCGTAAACCTGAATGCGCACGAGAGGAGACACCATGAGTCATCTACGTCTGGGCGATATCGCCCCCGATTTCGAACAGGATTCCTCGGCCGGCCCGATCCGTTTTCACGAGTATCTGGGCAATAGCTGGGGTGTCCTTTTTTCGCATCCGGCTGATTTCACGCCCGTTTGCACGACCGAGCTGGGCTATACCGCCAAGCTGGCCGATGAGTTCGCCAAGCGCAATGTGAAGGTGCTGGCCCTGTCCGTGGACGGCGCCGATTCGCACAGCAAGTGGATCGAAGACATCAACGATACGCAGTCCACCAAGGTCAATTTCCCGATCCTGGCCGACAAGGACCGCAAGGTGTCGGAGCTGTACGACATGATCCACCCGAACGCCAACGCCACCCTGACGGTGCGCTCGGTATTCATCATCGACCCGAACAAAAAGGTTCGCCTGACCATCACGTATCCGGCCAGCACTGGCCGTAACTTCAACGAGATCCTGCGCGTCATCGATTCGCTGCAGCTGACCGACAGCCACAGCGTGGCCACGCCGGTCAACTGGGAAGACGGCGACGACGTGATCATCGTTCCGTCCCTGCAAGACGAAGCCGTGATCAAGCAGAAATTCCCGAAAGGCTACAAGGCCGTGCGCCCCTACCTGCGCATTACGCCCCAACCGAATAAGTAAATAAGGAATTCGTGCGCAAGGCGGCTCGTGCCGCCTTGCCGGAATTCGCCGGGCATTGCCCGCAAGGCCGCACTTTCCCTGGGAAAGCGCGGCTTTTTTTCGTTTTTCGCTTGCCATCGGCCGAGCTGCTATATGCCTGGAAGCGATGAGCAATCAAAGAATGATTCGTTCCGTTCAGAACAGGCCGCCGGCACACTTGCTTTCACATTGCCAAACACGCGAAGGGAGCAAGGAATGTCTTTCAGGAAAGCCGGATGGTTGGCCGCCTTGGCCGCAGTGACGATGTCTCTTGCCGCGATTGCGCCGGCGCAGGCGCAGCAGAAGCAGACGCTGTTGAACGTGTCCTATGATCCGACGCGCGAGCTGTACCGCGCCATCGACGACGCCTTCATCAAGCAATACAAGGAAAAGGCCAACGTCGACCTGACCATCCGCCAGTCGCACGGTGGTTCCGGCCGCCAGGCGCGCTCGGTCATCGACGGCCTGGAAGCCGACGTGGTGACGCTGGCGCTGGCCTACGACATCGACGCCATCGCCGACCGCGGCCTCCTGCCCGAAAACTGGCAGGCGCGCCTGCCGCAGAACAGCTCGCCCTACACCTCGACCATCGTGTTCCTGGTGCGCAAGGGCAACCCCAAGCAGATCAAGGACTGGGACGACCTGATCAAGGACGGCGTGCAGGTGATCACGCCCAACCCCAAGACCTCCGGCGGCGCGCGCTGGAACTACCTGGCCGCCTGGGCCTACGCGCTGGAAAAGAACGGCGGCAGCGAAGACAAGGCGCGCGCCTACGTCGGCGACCTGCTCAAGCACGTGCCGGTGCTGGATACCGGCGCCCGCGGCGCCACCACCACCTTCGTCGAGCGCGGCGTGGGCGACGTGCTGTTGGCCTGGGAAAACGAAGCCTTCCTGGCGCTGGAGGAACTGGGTCCGGACAAGTTCGACATCGTGGTGCCGTCGCTGTCGATCCTGGCCGAGCCGCCCGTGGCCATCGTCGACAAGATCGTCGACAAGAAGGGCACCCGCGCCGCGGCCCAGGCCTACCTGGAATTCCTCTACACCCCGGCGGCCCAGGAAATCATCGCCAAGAACTACTACCGGCCGATCGACAAGACCGTGGCCGCCAAGTACGAAAGCAAGTTCCCCAAGGTCAAGCTCGTGACCATCGACGACAAGATCTTCGGCGGCTGGCGCAAGGCGCAGAAGGACCACTTCAGCGACGGCGGCACCTTCGACCAGATCTACCAGCCGCAGAAGAAGTAAGCGGACAACCAGCGGACGACGGCCATGACTACAGCCTCGATTCCGACGGCAAAGGGCGCGCAGGCGCCTTTTGCCGTTCGGCGCAACAGCCCGGGCGTGCTGCCCGGTTTCGGCATTTCCATGGGCTACGCGGTGCTGTACCTGAGCGTGCTCGTGCTGATTCCCCTGGCGGCGCTGCCGATCAAGAGCGCCTCGCTGGGCTGGCAGGGCTTCTGGGACGCGGTGACGGCGCCACGGGTGCTGGCGTCGTATCAACTCACCTTCGGCGCCTCGCTGCTGGCGGCGTTGGTGAACCTGGTGTTCGGCACCATCGTGGCCTGGGTGCTGGTGCGCTACCGCTTTCCGGGCAAGAAGATCCTGGACGCGCTGGTGGACCTGCCGTTCGCGCTGCCCACCGCCGTGGCCGGCATCGCCCTGACCGCGCTGTACGCGGAAAAGGGTTGGCTGGGCGCGCCGCTGGCCAACTGGTTCGGCCTGAAGGTCGCGTTCACGCCGCTGGGCATCGTGATCGCGCTGATTTTCATCGGCGTGCCGTTCGTGGTGCGCACGGTGCAGCCGGTGCTGGAAGACATCGAGCGCGAGATTGAGGAGGCCGCCGCCAGCCTGGGCGCGGACCGCTGGCAGACGATCCGCCGCGTGCTGCTGCCGAGCCTGGTGCCGGCGCTGATGACCGGCTTCGCGCTGGCGTTCGCCCGCGCGGTGGGCGAGTACGGTTCGGTGGTGTTCATCGCCGGCAACATGCCGATGGTGTCCGAGATCACGCCGCTGCTGATCATCGCCAAGCTGGAGCAGTTCGACTATGCCGGCGCCGCCGCCATCGCCACCGTGATGCTGGTGCTGTCGTTCGTGCTGCTTTTCGTCATCAATCTGCTGCAGGGCTGGCAGGCCCGTCGTGGCCTCGGGAGACAGGCATGAGCTTTGTTGACCGTCCCGCCCACCTGACCGAGCCGCGCTGGGTGCGCGGCATCCTGCTGTTCCTGGCGCTGGGTTTTCTGGCACTGTTCCTGCTGGTGCCGCTGGCCGCGGTGTTCTACGAGGCTTTCCGCAAGGGCTGGCAGCTGTACCTGGAGGCCATTGTCGAGCCCGATGCGCTGGCCGCGATCCGCCTGACGCTGGTGGTGGCGGCGATCGCGCTGCCGGTCAACCTGGTGTTCGGCGTGGCCGCCGCCTGGGCCATCACCAAGTTCCAGTTCCGCGGCAAGCAGTTCCTGATCACGCTGATCGACCTGCCGTTCTCGGTGTCGCCGGTGGTGGCCGGCCTGGTGTTCGTGCTGCTGTTCGGTACACAAGGCTGGTTCGGCGGTTGGTTGCAGGATCACGACCTGAAGATCGTCTACGCGGTGCCGGGCATCATCCTGGCCACGCTGTTCGTGACCTTTCCGTTCGTGGCGCGCGAGCTGATTCCGCTGATGCAGGCGCAAGGCAGCGAAGAAGAGCAGGCCGCGCTGACGCTGGGCGCCAGCGGCTGGCAGATCTTCTGGCGGGTGACGCTGCCCAACATCAAGTGGGGCCTCTTGTACGGCGCCATTCTCTGTAATGCGCGCGCCATGGGCGAATTCGGCGCGGTGTCGGTCGTATCTGGCCAGATCCGCGGCCTGACCAACACCATGACCCTGCATGTGGAGATTCTCTACAACGAATACCAGTACTCGGCGGCGTTCGCGGTGGCTTCGCTCCTGGCGCTCCTGGCGCTGGTGACGCTGGTGGCCAAGAACGTGGTCGAGTGGCGCAATGCGCGCTATCTGCGGGCGGCGGAACTGCCGGTCGAATACCCCGGGCCCGCAGTGGCCATCAAGCCGGCCGCCGCCTGACGCGGCGGGCCAGACGGAGACAAGCATGAGCATCGAAGTTCGCAACCTATCCAAGCGTTTCGGCCAGTTCCGCGCGCTGAACGACGTATCCCTGCACATCGAGACGGGCGAGCTGGTGGCGCTGCTGGGGCCCTCGGGCTGCGGCAAGACCACGCTGCTGCGCATCATCGCCGGGCTGGAGTCGGCCGACAACGGCAGCGTACTGTTCGCCGGCGAGGACGCGACCTCGGTGGACGTGCGTCAACGCCAAGTGGGGTTCGTGTTTCAGCACTACGCGCTGTTCAAGCACATGACCGTGTTCGAGAACGTCGCCTTCGGGCTGCGGGTCAAGCACCGGTCGCAGCGGCCGTCGGAAGACCAGATCCAGCGCAAGGTGCATGACCTGCTGAGCCTGGTGCAACTGGATTGGCTGGCGGATCGCTATCCGGCCCAGTTGTCGGGCGGCCAACGCCAGCGCATCGCCCTGGCGCGTGCGCTGGCGGTCGAGCCGCGTGTGTTGCTGCTGGACGAGCCGTTCGGGGCGTTGGATGCCAAGGTGCGCAAGGAATTGCGCCGCTGGCTGCGCCGGCTGCACGACGAACTGAACGTGGCCAGCGTCTTCGTCACGCACGACCAGGAAGAGGCGCTGGAAGTGGCCGACCGGGTGGTGTTGATGAACGCCGGCAAGATCGAGCAGGTCGGTACCCCGCGCGAAGTCTGGGAAGAACCGGCCACGCCGTTCGTCTACGGCTTCCTGGGCGACGTGAATCAGTTGCAAGGCGTCGCCAATCGCGGCGTGTGGGAAGGCGCCGGTCTGTCGTTGCCAGCGCCCGAACTGGCGCAGGCCGAAGGGCTGCGTGCCACCGCCTATGTGCGGCCGCACGAACTGGACATCGAACGCTACCAGGCCGGCGGCGCAGGCATTCCGGTGCGCCTGGCCCATGCCTATCTGGCTGGTCCGAGCGCCTACCTGGAGCTGACGCGGCAGGATTCGGACACCATTATCGAGGCCGAGGTGCCCGAGCACCTGTACCGGGAGCTGGGCCTGAAGGACGGCGAAACCCTGTTGGCACGCCCCCGCCGGGCGCGCATTTTCGCGGTGCAATCATGACGGTTACTGAACTGCCGGCGGGCGTGGCGCCCGGCCTGGAATCCGACCCCGGCCTGGCGGCGCGTTGGGCTGAACTGGTCGAACGCCTGGCCGATATCCGCCAGCGCTATCCCGATGCCGCGCTGGCCTCGTCCCTGGCCGCCGAGGACATGGTGCTGACGCACGCCATCTATGGGTCGGCGCTGGATCTGGAAGTCTTCACGCTGGATACGGGCCGGCTGCATGCCGAGACCCTGGGCGTGCTGGACGCGGTGCGCGAACGCTACGGGCGTGAAGTCACCGTGTACCGGCCGCTGGCCGCCGCCGTCGAGCAGCACGTGACCGAGCATGGCGCGTATGCCTTCTATGAAAGCGTGGAGTTGCGCAAGGCCTGTTGCCAGATCCGCAAGGTCGAGCCGCTCAAGCGCGCGCTGGCCGGGCGGGGCGCCTGGATCACCGGCCAGCGGCGCGCGCAGTCGGCTACGCGCGGCGAGTTGCATCTGGAAGAAGACGACAAGACGTTCGGTCTCTACAAGTTCAACCCGCTGGCGGATTGGAGCGAAGCGGATGTCTGGAACGCCATCCGCGCGCTGGGCATTCCCTACAACCCGCTGCACGACCAGGGCTACCCGTCCATCGGCTGCGAGCCCTGTACCCGCGCGATCCGTCCGGGCGAAGACCTGAGGGCGGGGCGGTGGTGGTGGGAATCGTCGGATTCCAAGGAATGCGGCCTGCACGCAGGCAACCGGGTCATCAGCGTCGTGCCGGAACGCGCGTAACGCCCACCGCCCATCAGAATTTTGTTTTAGGGGAATACTTATGTCCGCAGTGATCCAACGCAGCCATCTGGACTGGCTGGAATCGGAAGCCATATTCATCATGCGCGAGGTGGCCGCGGAAAGCGAGAAGCCCGTGCTGCTGTTCTCGGGTGGCAAGGATTCGGTGGTGCTGTTGCGCCTGGCCGAGAAGGCCTTTCGCCCTGGGCGCTTTCCGTTCCCGTTGATGCACATCGATACCGGCCACAACTTCGACGAGGTCATCGCCTTTCGCGACGCCCGCGCCGCCGAACTGGGCGAGACGCTGATCGTGCGCAGTGTGGAAGATTCGATCAAGCGCGGCAGCGTGGTGCTGCGCCGCGAGACCGATTCGCGCAACGCGGCCCAAGCGGTGACGCTGCTGGAGGCGATCGAGGAGTTCGGCTTTGACGCCTGCATTGGCGGCGCGCGGCGCGACGAGGAAAAGGCGCGTGCCAAAGAGCGCATTTTCTCGTTCCGCGACGAGTTCGGCCAATGGGATCCCAAGGCCCAACGCCCCGAGCTGTGGAGCCTGTTCAACACCCGGGTGCACCGCGGCGAGAACATGCGGGTGTTCCCGATCTCGAACTGGACCGAGCTGGACGTTTGGCAGTACATCCAGCGCGAGCAACTGGCCCTGCCGCCGATCTATTTCAGTCACGAGCGCGAGGTGGTTCGGCGCAAGGGGCTGTTGGTGCCGGTGACGCGCCTGACCCCACCGCAGGACGGCGAAAAGGTGGAACGCCTGCTGGTGCGCTTCCGCACGGTGGGCGATATTTCCTGCACCTGCCCGGTGGCCTCGGACGCTGCCGACACCGCCGCCATCATCGCCGAGACGGCGGTGACGGACATCACCGAGCGCGGCGCCACGCGCATGGACGACCAGACTTCCGAGGCCTCGATGGAGCGCCGCAAGAAAGAAGGCTATTTCTGATTGCACGAGCGGTTGGCGCCGAGCCGGCCACAGGGGACACGCATGAACGCAGTAAACGATTCTTTTCTTTCGGGCGCAGGCACGGGTGTGCTGCGCCTGATCACCGCGGGTTCGGTCGACGACGGCAAGTCGACGCTGATCGGCCGCCTGCTGTATGACAGCAAGGGCGTGTTTGCCGACCAGTTGGACGCGATCTCGCGGGCCAAATACAAGCGCGTGGCGGAAGGCGGCATCGACTTCTCGCTGCTGACCGACGGCCTGGAAGCCGAGCGCGAGCAGGGCATCACGATCGACGTGGCCTATCGCTATTTCTCGACGCCGGCGCGCAAGTTCATCATCGCCGACGCACCCGGCCACGAGCAGTACACGCGCAACATGGTCACCGGCGCGTCCACGGCGGACGTGGCGGTGATCCTGATCGACGCCACGCGCGCCGCCGATGGCAAGTTGCTGGCGCAGACCAAGCGGCACAGCACCATCGCCAAGTTGCTGGGCATCCGCCACATCGTGGTGGCGGTCAACAAGATGGACCTGGTGGAGTGGGACCGCGCCGTGTTCGAGCGCATCCGCGACGCCTACGCCGACCTGGCGCAAAAGCTGGGCTTCGCCCATTTCGACGTGTTGCCGTTGTCGGCGCTGAATGGCGACAACGTGGTGACACTGTCGGACAAGACGCCCTGGTACGCGGGGCAGCCGTTGCTGACGTTGCTCGAATCGCTGGACCTGTCGGGTGACGGCCGCGCCGGCCCTTTGCGCTTTCCGGTGCAGTGGGTGGCGCGTCACGACGGCGATCGCAAGGAAGATTTCCGCGGCTACGCCGGCCGCATCGCCAGCGGTGTGCTGCGCCCGGGCGACGAGATCGCGGTGCAGCCGTCGGGTGTGACGGCGCGGGTGCGCGAGGTGCGTGTGTTTGATCGCGTGCTGGATGAAGCGGTGGCGGGCGATTCGGTCACGCTGGTGCTGGACCGCGATGTCGATGTGTCGCGCGGCGATGTGATCGTGCACGCGTCCGCGCTGGCGCAGGTCGCGCGCGAGTTCGAAGCCGAACTGTGCTGGCTCGATACGCAGCCGCTGAATCCGGCGCGCAAGTATCTGCTCAAGCACGGCACGCGCCTGACGTCGGCGAAGATTCGCGCGGTGCTGTCGCATCGCGACATCCACGAACTGCAGGAAGTGGAGAACACGGAAGGCACGCTGCGCATGAACGACATTGGTCGCGTCACGTTCACCACGCGCGAGGCGTTGGCGGTCGATCGCTATGCCGATGTGCCGTCGACCGGAGCCTTTATTTTGATCGACGAGGCCACGCATCAGACCGCGGCGGCGGGGATGCTTCGGTAAGCCGCAAATGGGCCGAAAAACAACGCCCCTCGGGGGCGATTTTTAGTGTTGTTTTTATTCCAAAGCTAATGCTGGTGCGGGTTTGCAGCCCATATCGCAAGATGAAATCGAATTCTCCGGACGCCGTCTTCGTCTTGCGGTAAAGTGGGGCTGTCTTACGAAAAGGCTTTTGGTGCTTGTCAAAACCACTGTGTTTTTGTACAGTAGTTTTCATGGCACGCACCGATCATTCTTTTCCCGCCGGTTCTGGGTCCCCGGCTGCCGCCCCCGCCGCCTTGCGCGGTCGGGGTGCGGTTACTAATGTTCGGCATCGCTTTCAGCGCGATGACCGCGTGCAGGTCGACGACGGTTGGTCCTCTTCGGGTCTTCCGGCCGATTTTGTCGATGCTGTCCCCGATATTTCCCCCAAAGTCATTCCGATCCTGCCCGACGCCCGTGTGGCGCCGGCGGCTCCCAAGACCACCGTCACGGCCGAACAGGCCCGCAAGATCCTGTCGCGCAACGATTCGCCCGACATCCCCTTCGATGTGGCCGTCAATCCGTACCGCGGCTGCGAGCACGGCTGCGTCTACTGCTACGCCCGGCCCACCCATTCCTACCTGGGCTATTCCCCCGGGCTGGACTTCGAAACCCGCCTGGTGGCCAAGGCCAATGCGGTCGAAGCGTTGCGCGCCGAAATCAGCCGGCCCGGGTACAAGCCGTCACCCATCAATATCGGCTCGGCCACCGATGCCTACCAACCCATCGAGCGCGACTGGCGCCTGACCCGCGGCATGCTCGAATTGATGCTCGAAACCCGGCATCCCGTCACCATCGTCACCAAGAATGCGCTGGTCGCCCGCGACCTGGACCTGCTGGCCGCGCTGGCAGAGCAAAAACTGGTCGTGGTCTACATGAGCATCACCACGCTGGATGCCGGCATGGCCCGCACGCTGGAACCGCGTGCAGCCGCCCCCTGGCGCCGCCTGGAAGCCGTGCGCAACCTGACCGCAGCCGGTGTGCCGGTGGGGGTATTGGTGGCGCCCGTGATCCCGTTCATCAACGACGACGCCATGGAACATATCCTTCAGGAATCCAAGGCCGCCGGCGCGCACTACGCCAGCTACACCGTCATCCGATTGCCCTGGGAAGTCAAAACCCTGTTCGAGGACTGGCTCAACGCCCATTACCCGGACCGCGCCCAGCGCGTGCTGCACCGTATCGAAGACCTGCGCAACGGCCGCCGCAATGATCCCAACTTCGGGTCGCGTATGCGCGGCACCGGCATCTGGGCCGACCTGCTGCGCCAGCGCTTTGCCGTGGCCACCCGCAAGCTGGGCCTGAACCGCCATCGCCTGGCGCTCGACTGCGACCGCTTCCAGCCGCCTGCGCCGGTTGGCGCATCCGCCGCCTTGTTCGGCCCGGGCGCCAATATGGCTGATATCCCCGTTTTTCCATCCCCGGCTGGCGCGAAAGCGTCTTCAGGGGTCCCTTTTGCCAGTGCCGCGCCGGCGGCCGGCGCCTACGGGCGCGGTGCGCGCCAGTTGCGCGCCATGGTCGCCGGCCAGCTGTCGTTGTTCGACTGACCCGCGGCTTGCCCGGGTTGCCGCCGTGGCGTCGTGCCGCGGTTCTTGATCGCGTTAAAGGAGTTCCCCATGAACACCGCTCAACTTTCCGTCCTGCCGGATGATCTCGCCGCCGTTTCCCTCACGCCGCTGCGCCGTGCCGCTCAACGCGTCAGGGCCCTTGGCGCCCGTTTTTCGGGGCTGGCCACGCCTTGGTCCGGCGCGGCGACGGGCCGGGCGGCGGCTGGCGCGGCGACGGTGGACCTGGCGTTGCCTGTCGGCGCTGCCCCGACGGCGCCCGTCGAGACCGAGCCACGCAAGCGTGAGCGCGCCCTGCCTGGCAAATGGCCGTTCCCCCCGGCCGCCGAAGCTGGCGCGTCCGTCGTCCGTGGCCCGCGCGAGCGCAGCCTGGGCAATGCCACGGTCGAGCCGGTGTCGGATCAGGTCAGCGTGAAAAGCATGGTGCTGGACGTGGTGCTGGTGTTGGCCTGGGGCGCGATGATTCCCGCCCTCATGTGGCTGGGCGTGGCCGGCGGCTTCTGAAGGACTCGCCGCCGCCCGGGCCGGCACCCGGGCGCAGGGCGGCGCCTTCGCCGCCGGCCCGCCACGGGGCCGGCGAAGGCTCAGGTCGAGCCAAGCAGTATCACGCCCGCCAGGATCGACAGACAGCCTGCCAGCCTGCCGGGGCCGACCTTTTCCCGCAGCAGGAACATTCCGGCCAAGGTGCCCAGCATCATCGACATTTCGCGGGCGGGCGCCACCAGGCTCAGCGGTGCGCCGTTGCGCAGCGCGTAGAGCACCAGGATGTACCCCAGCGGCGACAGCAAGCCCACCGCCAGGGCCAGGTGCCAATGCCCACGCATCGATTCCCAGGCCTGGGCGCGGCGGTTCAGCATGTGCGGCGTCATCATGGCGGTGCGGGTGACACAGGTGAACCAGTCGAACAGCACCGGGCTGATCAGCAGCACCTTCACGCCATAGGCATCCACCACGGTATAGGCGGCGATGAACAGGCCGATCACCATGCCCCAGCGCACGCCGACCCAGGCCTGTGGGTTGCGGAAGATCGACAGCCGTCCCTGGGTGGCGATCAGCAACACCCCGATCACCACGCACAGCATGCCGGCAATGCCGGTGCCGGTGGCGGGCTCGCGCAGGAGCAGGAAGGCGCCGGTGGTCGAAAGCAGGGGGCCGGTGCCGCGCGCAATGGGATAGACCACCGATAGATCCGCCACCTGATAACCGCGCTGCAGGCACAGGCTGTAGCCCAGATGCAACAGGCTGGAGGTCAGGATCGCGCCGACTACCGGCCAGGTCCACGTCATGCCGTCATGCAACAGTACCCATACCACCCATGGCGCATACAGCACCGAGGCGCACAGCCCGTAGGCGAAGACGAATGGAGCGCCCACCATGGCCGCGCGCTTGGCGAGCAGATTCCACGTTGCGTGGGCCATCGCCGCCAGGACGACCAATAACAGGGACGAGTACGACATGGGGGGAACAGCGTCTTATGACGTGTTTGTTACATAAACCGCTAGGGTACCGCAAACCCGCGGGCAGGGCGTCATGTTACCTGAGGCACCGGGCAAATTTTGGTGTAGAATCATTGGTTTGCCAAATCTCATCCTCTGCTTGCGGTACACGGCCAAGGGATAAAACCCAGCGTGCTATGGGGTAAACCCCGTAGTCATGGGTAAACCCAGTAGTCATGGCCTAACCAACATAGAACGGCAAAACACGGCAAAGCGTTTTAGTCCGCAAAGACATGATGATCTAGGAGTTCTCATGAACCTTATCGCTATCCTGGAACAGGAAGAGATTGCCCGCCTGACCGGCGGCCAAGCCAAGCCTGAATTTGC
>JBEBOQ010000090.1:0-20704 GCA_040396375.1 Achromobacter xylosoxidans | reverse complement strand
TCAAGCGGTTTTCATCCTGGGCGGGTGCCGGAGCGGTCGTGTGGTCGGTCATGGTGGGGATCAGTCGTAATTGCGGATGTCGTCGATTTCGGTGGTGCCGAAATCTTCGCGATCCAGGTAGGCGAGGATGCGGGAGGCCACGTTGGCGGGCGAGGACAGCTTGCCGGTGGCGTGGAAGTCCTGGAACTTGGCCAGCGCCGGGAAGCTCTTGGGATCGCTGGAGCGGATGGCGGCCTGCATGTCGGTATCGACGATGCCGGGGGCCAGCGAGACGACGCGCGCGCCGTTTTCGCCCTGTTCCTGCTTGACCACGCGCGAGTACATGTCGAGCGCGGCCTTGGTGGCGCAGTACACGCCCCAGCCGGCATTGGGATTGCGGCCGGCGCCGGACGAGATGTTGAGCACGCGGCGGTCGGCCTTGAGATCTTCGACCGCGGCCAGGAAGCGCGCGGTCAGCAGCATCACGGCCGTCACGTTCAGGTTGAAGGCGGCGGCAATCGCCGGGCCGTCGATCAGCGCGTCGGTGCCGGACACGGGATGCACGGTGCCGGCGTTGTTGATCAGCAGGTAGCGGCGGGCGTCGCGCGGCAGCGCGTCGCAGATGCGGCGCGCGGCCGCTTCCGCCGCGGCCAGGTCCGACAGGTCCACGGACAACTGTTCAAGCTGCGCGTCCTGCGAGCGGGCGTAGGCGGCCAGCTCGGGGTCTTCGCGGCGCGCCAGGGTGATCAGGCGGGTGCCCGGTTTGGCCAGGCCGCGCGCCATGGCGGCGCCGATGCCGCGCGAGGCGCCGGTGAGAATTGCGATGGTGTCGGACATGCGTGGACCCTCGGGGGACGGTGGACGGAAGTATCGCGGAACTTACACGCCTTGCTTGAGGCTGGCCTGGATGAAGGGATCCAGGTCGCCGTCCAGCACTTTCTGCGTGTTGGAGATTTCGACGTTGGTGCGCAGGTCCTTGATGCGGCTCTGGTCCAGCACGTAGGAACGGATCTGGTGGCCCCAGCCCACGTCGGTCTTGGAGTCTTCCAGCTTCTGCTGCTCGGCCATGCGGTTGCGCATTTCCAGCTCGTAGAGCTTGGACTTCAGCATCTGCATGGCTTCGGCGCGGTTGCGGTGCTGCGAACGGTCGTTCTGGCACTGCACCACGATGCCGGTGGGCATGTGGGTCAGGCGCACGGCCGAATCGGTCTTGTTGATGTGCTGGCCGCCCGCGCCGGACGCGCGGTAGGTGTCCACGCGCAGGTCGGCGGGGTTCACTTCGACTTCGAAGGAATCGTCGACTTCGGGGTAGACGAACACGCTGGCAAACGACGTGTGGCGACCGCCGGACGAGTCGAACGGGCTCTTGCGGACCAGGCGGTGTACGCCGGTTTCGGTGCGCAGGTAGCCAAAGGCGTATTCGCCTTCGATCTTGATCGTGGCGGACTTGATGCCCGCGACTTCGCCATCGGATTCTTCAAGGATCTCGGCCTTGAAGCCCTTGCGTTCGGCGTACTTGAGGTACTGGCGCAGCAGCATCGAGGCCCAGTCCTGCGCTTCCGTGCCGCCCGCGCCGGCCTGGATGTCCAGGAAGCAGTTCAGCGGATCGGCCGGGTTGGAGAACATGCGGCGGAATTCGAGGCTTTCCAGCTTTTCCTGGAAGCCGTTGGCGTCCAGCTCGATGGATTCGAGGGTGGCGTCGTCGTTGTCGGCGGCGGCCAGCTCGAACAGCTCGTTGGAGTCGGCCAGGCCCGTGCCCAGGCCGGTGAGCGTTTCCACCACGTCTTCGAGGGCTTTCTTTTCACGGCCCAGGTCCTGGGCGTGCTTGGGGTCGTTCCAGACCGCCGGGTCTTCGAGCTCGGCGTTTACGACTTGCAGGCGTTCGGCTTTGGCATCGTAGTCAAAGATACCTCCGTAGAGCCTGTTCGCGCTCCGCGTAGTCGGCGAGGCGGGCTGCGAGCTGGTTCTGACGTTCGGCTTCCATGATGATCCTGTCTGATGACTTTTGTGCGAAACCTGGCATTTTACCGTGGATGGGGCCGGCCTGCGGGCTTGGGCGCCAAGAAAGGGGACGGATTGCCAGGAAATCCCTTCTAGGGGTTTGCGCGCAGAGGGGTGAGTTGTTCAGTTTTTTGTCAACGGCCCGATTCTAGGCTTGATGGCCGGCCCATATGTCCCCATCCAGGGGCGCGGGACCGCGCAAGATGCCGGCAACCAGCCGGCCTATCCCGTTAGAGGAGGAGACGTTGATGGAACACACTATGGCCCCCGGGGTCTCGCCGGCGATCCCGGCGGCTGAGGAGGACCGGATCTATCGCAAAGTGGGGTGGCGGCTGGTGCCGCTGTTGGTCGTCTGCTACGTCGTGGCCTACCTGGACCGCGTCAACGTGGGCTTCGCCAAGCTGCAGATGCTGCAGGAACTCCAGTTCAGCGAGACGGTGTACGGCTTGGGCGCGGGGATATTCTTCATCGGCTATTTCCTGTTCGAGATCCCCAGCAACATCATCCTGCACAAGGTCGGCGCGCGGGTCTGGATCGCGCGCATCATGATCACCTGGGGCATCATCTCGGCCTGCATGATGTTCGTGACCAGCGTGCACATGTTCTATTTCCTGCGCTTCCTGCTGGGCGCGGCCGAGGCCGGGTTCTTCCCGGGCATCATCCTGTACCTGACCTACTGGTATCCGGCGGCGCGGCGCGGACGCATCACCACCTTCTTCATGACCGCGGTGCCCATGTCCGGGCTGATCGGCGGCCCGATCTCCGGCTGGATCATGAATACCTTCCACGGCGACCATGGCCTGTCGGGCTGGCAATGGCTGTTCCTGCTGGAAGGCATCCCTTCGGTGATCATCGGCGTGCTGGTGCTGATGTACCTGGATGACCGCATCAACAAGGCCAAGTGGCTGACCGCCAATGAAAAGGCGGTGCTGATCCGCAATATCGCGGCCGAGGAGCAGCACAAGGAAGACCCGCCGATCCGCGCCGCGCTGGCGCATCCGCGCGTGTGGGCGATGGCGCTGATCTACTTCTCGTTCGTGATGGGGCTGTACGGGGTGGGGTTCTGGATGCCGACGCTGATCAAGAGCACCGGCGTGCAAAGCCCGCTGGCGATCGGCCTGCTGACGGCGGTGCCCAACCTGTTCGCGGTGATCGGCATGATCCTGATCGCGCGCAACTCCGACCGCAACCGCGAACGCCGCTGGCACGTCGCGATTCCGGCGCTGTGCGGCGCGGTGGGCTTGCTGTTTTCGGCCATCTGGAGCGGCAACACGGTCTTGGCCATTTTGGCGCTGACGGTGGCCAACATCGGTATCTGCACGGTGTTGCCGCTGTTCTGGAGCCTGCCGACCGCCTTGCTGGGCGGCACCGCCGCCGCGGCCGGGATCGCGCTGATCAACTCGGTGGGCAACCTGGCCGGGTTCGTCAGCCCCTACCTGGTGGGCTGGCTCAAGGACATGACCGGCACCACCAACACCGGTCTGTACATGCTGTCCGGATGCCTGGTGGTCGGCGCGCTGGTGGCGCTGGCGCAACCGGCCAAGCTGGTCAACAAGTAAGGCGGGCGGCTTGAAGCAACAAGGGCGCTTCCTGGTGGAAGCGCCCTTGTTGTTTTAGCGGCAGGCGAAAGCGCTGCCTTTGACCGGGGCGGCAGGCGCGCGCGGGATGTCTTGGCTTTTCAGCCGGCGTGTTCTATGACTAGCTGCACCGACACCATCCCGTTCCACACGTTCTGCTCCAGCCGGTACGCCGCCTGGATATGCTCCGGCAGCGACTGATCGTGGCCGAACCAGATGGCGTCAAAGCGCTGGTGGCCGCGTTCGAGCGACAGCTTCAGGTGCTTTTCGCCGACCAGGCGCTGGTTGCGGACCACGAATTCGTCCAGAAACAGCGGCGCCGCAAAGCCGGCGCCCCAGACCTGCTGCTGCAGCATGCCGGCCACTTCGGCGTTGGCATAGCCCGATTCCAGCGAGCCATCAGTTTCGATGACGGGCTCGAAGGTATCGCGGCCGGTCAGTTCGCGCACGGCGGCATCGAAGGCGGGGGCGAAGGCGGGGAAGTCGTCCTTGCCCAGCGTCAGGCCGGCCGCCATGGCGTGGCCGCCGAACTTGCGGATCAGGTTGGGGTGGCGCTTGGACACCAGGTCGAGCACGTCGCGCAGGTGCACGTCGGGAATCGAACGGCCCGAGCCGCGGATTTCGTCGTCGCCGGCCGGGGCGAAGGCCAGGGTGGGGCGCCAGAATTTCTCTTTCAGGCGCGAGGCCACCAGGCCCACCACGCCCTGGTGCCAGCCCGGGTCGAACACGCAGACCGTGGCGCCGGGCGCGGCGTCGGGCGCCTCCATGGCGGCCAGCGCCTGTTCGCGCATCTCGGCCTCGATGCTGCGGCGCTCGCGGTTGATGTTGTCCAGTTCGCGCGCCATTTCCAGCGCCTGGGCCTCGTCGTCGGTGGTCAGGCAGGCGATGCCCAGGCTCATGTCGGCCAGGCGGCCGGCGGCGTTGATGCGCGGGCCCAAGGCAAAGCCCAGGTCAAAGCCATTGGCCGAGCGAGGCTCGCGGCCGGCCACGGCGAACAGCGCGCGCAGGCCGGGCTGCAGCTGTCCGCTGCGCATGCGTTTCAGGCCTTGCGTGACCAGCAGGCGGTTGTTGGCGTCCAGCTTGACCACGTCGGCCACGGTGCCCAGCGCGACCAGGTCGGACAGGGCATCGAGCCGCGGGCCGCCGTCGGCCGCATAGACGCCGCGACGGCGTAGTTCGGCGCGCAGCGCCAGCATCATATAGAAGATGACGCCCACGCCGGCCAGGTTCTTGGACGGAAAGCCGCAGCCCGGCTGGTTCGGATTGACGATGGCCAGGGCGTCGGGCAGCGTGTCGCCGGGCAAGTGGTGGTCGGTGATGACCACGCCGATGCCAGCGTCGTTGGCGGCGGCCACGCCGTCCACGCTGGCGATGCCGTTATCGACCGTGATGATGATGTCGGGCTTGCCGCTGCGGTGGCGGCAGGCCAGTTCGACCACGGCGGGCGACAGGCCGTAGCCGGTCTCGAAGCGGTTGGGCACCAGGAAGTCGACGTCGGCGCCCATGGCCGACAGGGCGCGCAGGCCGACGGCGCAGGCGGTGGCGCCGTCGCAGTCATAGTCGGCCACGATCAGCAGCTTCTTGCCGGCCTGGATGGCGTCGGCCAGCACGCCGGCGGCGTGGGTCGAATGGGTCAGGCCGGCCGGCGGCAGCAACGAGGGCCAGGCCAGCCTGGTCTGGTCGGGATGGACGACGCCGCGCGCGGCCCACAGGCGCGCCAGCAGGGGATGGATGCCCGAGGCTTCCAGGACATGGCAGGCGGCGAGGTCGGCGCGGCGGACGGTTAAGCGGGGTGAGACCACCAGGCGCTCCAGTTTTTCTTGGGCGCGGGCAGCAAGCCGAGCAGGCCCCCGCGCGGTTTCAGGGTGAGGGTGGCGCTGCGATCGTCGCCCAGCAGCAGCAGTTCGGCGGGCGCGTCCGGCAGGCCCTTGGGACCGGCCAGCGCTTGCAGGCGCCGGTCGAGCGCGGCCAGGGCGTCGAGCCAGGCGGCCCAGTCGCCGGCGCGCTGCGCAGCGTCCAGCTCGGTCATGACCTGTTCCGGGCCGGCCGGGCGCATGGTCCAGGGCGTGCCGCCGCCATACAGCCAGAGGGCGTTGACCGGCGGCAGGCCGCGCGCGGCGCGGGCTTCGTTGGCCGGGTGCTCGTGCCACGACATCTGGATCTCATTGAGCAGACGGCGCCATGGCCGGGTTTCGGCATCCTGGCGCCACCAGTCGTTCAGGCGCTGGCCGGCCACCGCCAGGGGGCTGGCGGTCTGCGGCCGCAGGCCGTCCGGCAGGCGCAGGCGCCAGCGGGAGGCCGACAGCGCCTGGACCGCGAAGCCGGTGTCTTCGAACAGGGGGCGGGCGGTGTCCAGCAGCGCGGCGGTTTCGTCGTCGCGCAGTTCCATCAGGGCGGGATCGAGCAGGGTGGCCTGGTCGGTGCCCAGGGCCAGGTGGACCAGTTCGGCCAGCCAGACAGGGCCGTCCGCGGGCTGGCCGGCGGCCAGCAGCGGGCCCAGTCCGGCGCCCGGCAGCAGGCCGGCCTCGGGCGTGTAGCCCGCCCGGCGCAGTTGCCAGGCTTCGAACGCGGTGCAGCCCTGGGTACGGATATCGTGGGCCTGGACCCGGGCGCTGCCGGCCTGCAGCCAGCGGTGCAGGGTGGGCGCGCGCTGGGGCAGCAGTTTGGCCAGTTCCGCGGCGACGGGAAGGGCGGGCAAGGCGCCCGGGATGACGATCAGCATGGGCAGGATTGTAGACGCAGGCCGGCATGGGAACTAAGCCCGGCTCCGACTGCCATAGCTTGTCACGGCTTGTCTTGCCTTCCCGCATTCCGGGGACGGTTTTACGGCCGGTTAATGCCATAATGCGCTCGTGCTGAAAATACCCTACGAACTCTGGATCGGCGCCCGCTATGCCGGGTTGGCCCGAATCCGCCAGCGACGCGGACGCCGCGATCGCTTCATCTCTTTCATCGCCGCCAGTTCCATGGCCGGCATCGCGCTGGGCGTAGCCGCCCTGATCGTGGTGCTGTCGGTCATGAACGGCTTCCAGAAAGAGGTCCGCGACCGCATGCTGTCGGTGCTGCCGCATATCGAACTCTACATTCCCGGCGCGGCGCCCGAGCGCGTGCTGGAGCAATGGCAGCAGTTCTCGGATGCCGCCAAGCGCAACCCCGAGGTCCAGGCCGGCGCGCCCTTCGTGGCGGCGCAGGGCATGCTGGTGCGCGGGCAGGCCTTGCGCGGGGTCCAGGTGCGTGGCATCGATCCGGGTACGGAAGGCAATGTGTCGGACCTGCCGCGCCAGATGGTGTCGGGCAAGCTGACCGACCTGAAGCCGGGCGGCTTTGGCGTGGTGCTGGGCAACGAACTGGCCGACGGCCTGGGCGTGAAGCTGGGCGATACGCTGCTGATGATGGCGCCGCAGGGTTCCATCAGCCCCGCCGGCTTTGCGCCGCGCATGCGCCAGTTCACCGTGGTGGGCGTGTTCTCGTCGGGCCACTATGAATACGATTCGTCGCTGGCCTTCGTGGACAACGACGACGCCGCCAAGGTCTTCCGCGACAGCGGCACCGCCGGGGTGCGCCTGCGCATCGCCGACATGCAGAAGGCGCCCGAAGTGGCCGCCGAGCTGCGCAAGGTGCTGCCGCCCTATGTCATGGCCAGCGACTGGTCACGCAATAACCGCACCTGGTTCGCGGCCGTGCAGACCGAAAAACGCATGATGTTCCTGATCCTGGCGCTGATCGTCGCGGTGGCGGCGTTCAACTTGCTGTCGTCGCTGGTCATGGCCGTCAAGGACAAGCAATCCGATATCGCCATCCTGCGCACCCTGGGTGCCGGGCCGGGCGAAGTGGCTCGCATCTTTCTGGTGCAGGGCGCGCTGATTGGCGTGATCGGCACGTTGCTGGGCGTGGTGGGCGGCATCATCATCGCCTACAACGTCGACGTGATCGTGCCGTTCATCGAACGCCTGTTGGGCGTGCACTTCCTGCCGCGCGAGGTCTATTTCATCAGCGCCTTGCCGTCGGACCCGCAGATGGGCGACATCGTCATCATCGGCCTGACTTCCCTGGTGCTGTCGCTGTTGGCGACCTTGTACCCCAGCTGGCGTGCATCGCGCCTGCAACCTGCACAGGTGCTGCGCCATGATTGATACCCTGACCCCGGCGCTGCAGGCCGACAACATCGTCAAGGTCTACGACGAAGGCCCCGCCCGCATCGAAGTGCTGAGCAACGTCACCCTGACGGTGGCGCGCGGCGAGATGGTCGCCATCGTGGGCGCATCCGGTTCCGGCAAGAGCACCTTGCTGCACATCCTGGGCCTGCTCGACATGCCCACCAGCGGTTCGGTGTCGGTAGACGGCCAGTTGGCCATCGGCCTGTCCGAAGCGCGCAAGAGCGCGGTGCGCAATCGCAGCCTGGGCTTTGTGTACCAGTTCCACCACCTGCTGCCGGAATTCTCGGCGCTGGACAACGTGGCCATGCCCCTGATCGTGCGCCGCGAAAACCGCGACAAGGCGCGCGAGGCGGCGCGCGAGGTGCTGGGCCTGGTTGGCCTGGCCGCGCGCGAAGGCCACTACCCGGGCCAGCTGTCGGGCGGCGAACGCCAACGCGTGGCGCTGGCGCGCGCGCTGGTGACGCGCCCGGTGTGCGTGCTCGCTGACGAGCCCACCGGCAACCTCGACCGTCACACTGCGCACAACATGTTCGAACTGCTAACCCGGGTCAACAAGGAATCGGGCACGGCCTTTGCCATTGTTACCCATGATCCCGAACTGGCCGCGCGAGCCGACCGCCAACTGCTGATGGAAAACGGCCGGCTGGTGTGAAGCTTGCCCGGGTCGACATGCTTATATCCACTTGCCCCCTGGCGGGTGGATAATCAGGGCGAGGAGACCGCGCCCATGCTGATCGACACCCACTGCCACCTGGATGCCGCCGAGTTCGATGCCGACCGGCAGCAGGTCGCGGACGACGCCCGCGAATCCGGCGTCCAGGCCATCGTCATCCCCGCCGTTGAACGCGCCAATTTCACCGTGGTGCGCGAACTTGCCGCGCAGGTCGCCGGCGGCGCCTACGCGCTGGGCATCCACCCGCTGTATGTGCAGCGCGCGTCCGACGCCGACCTGGACGCGTTGCGCGACGCCGTCAAACAAGCCCTGGGTGATCCGCGCTTCGTGGCCATCGGTGAGATCGGCCTGGACTTCTTCGTGCCTGAGATCGCGTCCGGCGAGCCGCGGGCACGGCAAGAACACTTCTATGCCGTCCAACTGGCGCTGGCCGCCGAGTTCAAACTGCCCGTGCTGCTGCACGTGCGCAAATCCCAGGACATCCTGCTGAAATACCTGCGCCGCCATGAGCGCATCGGCGGCATCGCGCACGCCTTCAATGGCAGCGCGCAGCAGGCCCAGGCCTTTATCGACCAGGGCTTTGCGCTGGGACTGGGGGGCGCGATGACCTATGAACGGGCGTTGCAAATCCGCCGTCACGCTACCGATGTCGGGCTGCAGCACCTGGTGCTGGAAACCGACGCGCCGGACATTCCGCCGGCCTGGCTGCACCCGCCGCAGCGGCGCAATCGGCCGGGCGAATTGCCCCGCATTGCCCAGGTGCTGGCGGATCTGCGCGGTATTTCCGCGGGGCAGGTGGCGCATGCCACCACCGCGAACGCCCTACGGGTGCTGCCCCGATTGTCGGCGGCCATTCTGTCTGACGACGACTGACCCGGTCGTCAGCGCCAGCCAGCCGCACGCGGCAGCTTCCTCCCCCCCCGGCCCGCCTCAGCCCATCGCGCGCGGCAGTTCAATGCGTACGCTTAATCCCTGCGGCGAGGCGTTGCGCGCCGATATCCGGCCCTTGTGTGCCGTCACCGCGGCCCGGGCGATGCTGAGCCCCAAGCCGGCGCCGCCTTCCGGGGAGGTGCTGACTGACGCGCTCTGGTAGAACGGCTCGAACAGGTAGGCCAGTTCTTTTTCGGGCACGCCGGGGCCGCTGTCATCGATTTCCAGGCAGGCCTCGCCGGCGTCTGCCAACAGACGGACATGAATGGCGCCGCCCGACGGCGTAAAGCGCAAGGCGTTGCGCAGCACGTTTTCGATGGCGCTGGCCAGGCTGTCGCGGTCGGCGACCACGCGCAGCGGCGCCGGGCGCGTCCAGGCGATACGCAGCTTGCGGTCGCCGGCCTCGAAGCGGGCGTCCTGCACGACTTCGTCCACCACCTCGGTCAAGTCCAGCGTGTCGGTGGGCGAGGGCAGCGCGCCCATGCGGGCCAGCCTCAGCGTGTTGCCCACCAACGCGTCCAGCCGTTCGCATTCGCGTTCGATACGATCCAGCTGCAGGTCCTGGCGTTCGTCCTTGCGGCGCGCCAGTTCCACGCCCAGGCGCATGCGCGCCAAGGGCGAACGCAGCTCGTGCGCGATATTTCGCAGCAACTGTTCGCGGGTATCGACCAGCGCTTGCAGGCGGCCGGCCATGGCGTCGAAATCGCGCGCCAACAGGCCCAGTTCATCTTTGCGTTGCGACAGCTTGGCGGGGGTACGGGTATCCAGCCGGCCGGCCGACAGCGTGCGCGCGGCCTGGCGCAGTTGGCTGAGCGGCGCGGCGACGTGGCGGGTCAGCGCCCAGCAGAACGGCGCCGTCACGGCCAGGGCGAACAGCAGCAGCGCCAGCGTCACGGGGGTCAGGCCCAGGACTTCCCAGTGTGACGAGTCGTACGGCAGGAACAGCATCAGCAGTTCGGTGTGGTCCGGCAGCACCAGCAATTGCGGATCCCACCACGACACGCGCAGCGCGGACGGGTCGGCGGGCATCTCCAGGGCGGTAATCAGGCTGGCCTCGTGCGAGGCGCGGAAGGCGGTCAGCCAATCGTGCAGGCGGGTGGGTAGATGCCGTCCCAGGATGTCCCGGTCTTGCCCGTTGACGACATAGATCTTGAGCGCCGAGTAGCGGTTGTCCATCGCTTCGAGCCAGCGGCGCAGGCCGTCCGCACCCTCGGCCCGTGCGATCTGGGTTGCGTCGCGCGTCAGGTTGCCGGGGTTCAGGCCATCCAGCGAGTCGACGCGGTACCAGGCCACCGCCGCGGTCAGCATCATGCCGCAGACCATGATGACGGCCATAGCGCCCCAGAAGGTCAGGAAGGCGCGCCAGAACAGCGAACGGATGGGCAGCCAGGCCATTCAGGCCGTGCCCGCCAGCACATAGCCCAGGCCGCGCAGGTTGCGGATGGCGGGCGCGTCGTCGGCGTGATCCAGGCGCAGCTTCTTGCGCAGGCTGCTGATGTGGGTGTCGATGCTGCGGTCATAGCGGTCGGCCGCGCGGCCCAGCGCATACAGGCTGATCTGTTCGCGCGCCACGACCTGGCCGGGCGCTCGCATCAGGATTTCCAGGATGCGTTGTTCGGCGCCGGTCAGCAGCACCTCTTGTGCACCCAACCGCGCGCGGCCGCTGGCGGCGTCCAGCGACAGGGCGCCCACGCTCAGTTCGGGCGCGGGCGCTTCGGGCTTTTCTTCGAAGCGGCGCAGCACCGCGCAAATGCGCGCCTTGAGCTCGCGCGGGCTGAAGGGCTTGGCCAGGTAATCGTCGGCGCCCAGCTCCAGCCCCAGCACCCGGTCGGTTTCGCCGCCGTGGGCCGTGAACATGATGACCGGGCGGCGCGAGGTCTGGCGCAGGCGCTTGAGCAGGTCCAGACCATTGCCGTCGGGCAGCATCAGGTCCAGCAGGATCAGGTCGTAGCTGCCCTGCACAGCCAGGGGCAAGCCCTGGGCGCTGCTGTGGGCCAGCGTCAGTTCGACGTGACTGGGTTCGAGATATTCACGCAGCATCAGTGCCAGGTCGACGTCGTCGTCGATCAACAGGATGCGGCGCGTCACCAATTGGGTAGGAAGGGACATGCGCTTGGGTTCTGTTGCCGTCGGCAGCATAGCGGGTCGCCCACTGCCGAAGTGTCAAGAAGTGCGAAGAAGATAAAAGTTGAGGAAAGCGTGTTGCAGGCTCCTGAACCCCTCAATTCTAATATGAGAATAGTTTTCATTAAAAATACGAAGCAGATGGCGACGTTGCGCACGGGGCGCGGCAGCTGTCTGGGACGGGAGAGCCTGAAACATGAGCAGCATCGAACTGGCCGCGCGCCGCGCATTTGGCCCGCGTACCCGCCTGGCCGCCGCCTTGTGCGCGGCAGGCCTGGGCATGGGCCAATCGGCCTGGGCGCAATCGGCCGCACCGGCCACGCCCAAGGTCATGGACACCGTGGTGGTGACGGCCAGCGGTTACGAACAGCAGATCCAGGATGCCCCCGCATCCATCAGCGTGATCACGCGCCAGGACCTGGAAAAGAAGTTCTACCGTGATGTGACCGATGCGCTGGTCGAGGTGCCCGGGGTGGTGGTCACGGGCGGTGGTGACCGCCAGGACATCAGCCTGCGCGGCATGGGCCCGAAGTACACGCTGATCCTGATCGACGGCAAGCGCCAAAATTCGCGCGAAACGCGCACCAACTCGGATTCGAGCGGCGTCGAAGGCGGCTGGACGCCGCCGATCTCGGCGATTGAGCGCATTGAAGTAGTGCGCGGGCCGATGTCGTCGCTGTACGGGTCGGACGCCATGGGCGGGGTGATCAACATCATTACCCGCAAGGTGCCCAACGAGTGGGGCGGCGAGATCCGGATGGACACCACCATCCAGGAAAGCAGCAAGTCGGGCGATATCTACCAGGGCAACTTCTACCTGGCCGGCCCGATCAAGAACGACCTCTTGGGCCTGCAGATCTACGGCCAGGCGACCCAGCGTGACGAAGACAACATCATTGACGGCTACCGTAAGCGCAACGCCACCAACATCACCGCCAAGCTGGCGCTGACGCCGAATCGCGACCACGACATCGTGCTGGAGGCGACCTCCAGCCGCCAGAAATACGAGAACACGCTGGGCAAGACGGTGGCGCCGCAGCCGGCCGGCGTGGCTTGCCCGCGCACCGGCTGCCCCGCGTCGTCTGAAACCGATTACCGCAGCAACAAGTGGGCGCTGTCGCACACCGGACGCTGGGGCTGGGCCGTGTCGGACAGCTACGTGCAGCAGGAAGAGTTCGATAACCGCTCGCGCCAGATGAAGATCAAGAACCTGGATCTGCAGACCAGCTGGTCGCTGCCGCTGGGTTCGCACATGCTGACGCTGGGCGGCAGCTACCTGTCGCAGCGCCTGACCGACCAGACCGGCAATCAGCTCGCCGGCGGCCCCAGCAAGGTGGACCGCTACCAATGGGCCGTGTTCGCCGAAGACGAATGGCGCCTGACCGACAGCTTTGCGCTGACCGCCGGCCTGCGCATGGACGAAGACGAGAACTTCGGCAGCCACTTCAGCCCGCGTCTGTACGGCGTGTGGCACATGGCCGAGCGCTGGACCCTGAAGGGCGGCGTGTCCACGGGCTTTCGGGCGCCAGACCTGCGCCAGACGGTGGCCGGCTGGGGCCAGGTCAGCCGCGGCGGCAACATGTACGGCAACCCGGACCTCACCCCGGAAAAGTCGGTGACCGAGGAAATCGGCATCCTGTATGACAACGGTGAAGGCTTCAACGCGGGCCTGACCGTCTTCAACAATGATTTCAAGGACAAGATCACACGGGTCGCGTGCCCGGCGACCCAGTGCACGGACGGCCCAAACCAGTTTGGCTCGGACCCGACCACGTACATGAACGTGGACAAGGCCAATTCGCGTGGCGTGGAAGCCAACTTGAAGCTGCCGCTGTCGCGCGACTGGTCCCTGACCAGCAGCTACACCTTCACCAAGTCGGAGCAGAAGTCCGGCCAATACAAGGGCCAGCCGCTGAACCAGCTGCCCAAGCACCTGTTCACCACCACCGTGAACTGGCAGGCGTCCGATGCGTTGGAAGCCTGGGCCCGCGTGAACTACCGCGGCAAGGAAAGCCAGCCGATCACCGGCCCGTCCTCGTCGTCGCTGGTGGCGCCGTCGTACACCTTCGTCGACCTGGGCGGCTCGTACGCCGTGAACAAGAAGGTGTCGGTCTACGCCGGCATCTACAACCTGTTCGACAAGCAGGTCGGCTACGACGACTACGGCTACGTCGAGGACGGCCGCCGCTATTGGCTGGGCGTGGGCGTGAAGTTCTGAGCCCGCGCGCAACACCAGGGAACCGCCGCCGCCAGGCGGCTTTCCCGCTACATAAAGAGGCAAGCATGACGATGAATCAAGCACAAGCAGGACGCGCCGGCCGCTGGCTGGCGCGCGCCACCGCGGTCCTGGCCCTGGGCGCGGCCAGCGCTTTGAGCGTGGCCCAGACCATGCCGGTCAAGCATGCGCGCGGGGAGACCGCCGTGCCGTCCAACCCGGCCAAGACCGTGGTGCTGGACCTGGCGGTGCTCGACACGCTGCATGCGCTGGGTGTCGACGTGACCGGCGTGCCCAGCGCCGCCAAGCTGCCGCCGCAGCTGGCGCAGTATGCCGACAAGCGCTACCTGAAGGTCGGCAGCATGTTCGAGCCCAACTACGAAGTGATCCACGCGGCCCAGCCGCAGGTCATCTTCGTGGCCGGGCGCTCGGCGCCCAAGTACGACGAGCTGGCCAAGCTGGCGCCCACGGTGGACCTGACGGCCGACGCCAAGGACCTGGTGGGCAGCGTTGTGCGCAGCACCGAGACCCTGGCCGCCATCTACGGCAAGCAGGCGCAGGCCAAGGAAAAACTGGACGCGCTGCGCGCGTCGATCTCGGCCCTGCATGGCAAGGCGGCCACGGCGGGCACGGGCCTGATCGTGCTGACGACCGGCGGCAAGATGAGTGCCTACGGCCCGGGCTCGCGCTTTGGCGTGATCCACGACGCCTTTGGCATTGCGCCGGCCGCCACGGACCTGAACGTGTCCAACCACGGCCAGGCGATCTCGTTTGAATTCATCGCCCAGACCGATCCGGACTGGCTGTTCGTGATTGACCGCGATGCGGCCATCGGCCGCGAAGGCACGTCGGCCCAACGCATGCTGGACAACGACCTGATCCGGCCGACCAAGGCCTGGAAGAACCAGCGCGTGGTCTATCTGAACGGCTACAACTGGTACCTGCTGGGCAGCGCCGGTTTGACCGCCATGCAGCAGAACGTGGACGACATCGCCCGCGCGCTGTCGGCGGCCAAGTAAACGCATGGTACGTAACACGGAGCCGGGGTCGGGCAGGTGAAAGCGGGCGGGGCGATCAAGGGTTGGGCGGGGCTGGCAGCGCTGCTGTTGCTGCTGCTGGGGCTGTGCGTGGCCAGCATCAGCCTGGGCGCCGGGTCGTTCTCGTTCGCCGCGCTGACTGGCGGCCCGGACGCCGAGCGCGCCTGGCGCCTGCTGCTGGTCAGCCGCGTGCCGCGCACGCTGGCCTTGCTGCTGGCCGGCATGTCGTTGGCGGTGGCCGGGCTGATCATGCAGATGCTGGTGCGCAACCGCTATGTAGAGCCGACCACGGCCGGCACGGTGGAGTCAGCCACGCTGGGCATCCTGGCCGTGACCTTGCTGGCGCCGGACACGCCGGTGATCGGCAAGATGCTGACGGCCACGGCGTTCGCGTTGGCAGGCACGCTGCTGTTCCTGGCGTTGTTGCGGCGCGTGCCGTTGCGCACGCCTTTCATCGTGCCGCTGATCGGCCTGATCCTGGGCGGCGTGATCCACGCCGTGACCACCTTCGTGGCCTACCGCTACGACCTGCTGCAATCGCTGCATGCCTGGACCACCGGCGATTTCTCCGGCGTGCTGCGTGGCCGCTATGAACTGCTGTGGATCGGCTTTGGCCTGGCCGCGGCGGCGTATCTGGCGGCGGACCGGTACACGGTGGCCGGCATGGGCCGCGAATTCGCCGCCAACCTGGGCCTGAACCACGCGCGCTTGACGCTGATGGGGCTATTGATCGTCTCGGCGATTTCCGCCGTGGTGGTGGTGACGGCGGGCGGCATTCCCTTCCTGGGCCTGATCGTGCCCAACGCCGTCAGCCTGATGCTGGGCGACAACATGCGACGGTCGATTCCCTGGGTCGCGGTGCTGGGCGGCGTCTTCGTGCTGGCCTGCGACATCATCGGCCGGCTGGTGATCCACCCCTACGAGATTCCGTTGGGTACCGTGGTGGGCGTGGTGGGCAGCATCCTGTTCCTGTGCTTGCTGCGCAGCCGCAGGAGCCGCCGTGGCTGACGACGTCTTGCGCGCCTTCGCGCCGCGTTCGCCCCAAGCGTGGCGCCTGGTCCTGTTGGCCGTGGCCGCGCTGGTCTGCATCGCCGGCTTCATGACGCTGGGCGCCAACGGCCAGTGGTCATTCGTGCTTCCGTTTCGCGGCGGCAAGCTGGCGGCGATGGTGTTGGTGGCCTATGCCGTGGCGGTGTCGTCGGTGCTGTTCCAGACCATCACGCACAACCGCATCCTGACGCCCGCCATCATGGGCTTTGATTCGCTGTACCTGCTGATCCAGTCGGTGGTGGTGTTCGGCTTTGGCCAGATGGCCGGCGCGGTGAACAACCCGGTGGCGGCCTTTGCGCTGGAGGTGTGCGCCATGACGGCGTTCGCCTGCCTGCTGTTTCGGTGGCTGTTCACCGACGCGGTGCGCAGCCTGCACCTGATGATGCTGGTGGGCATCATCTTCGGCCTGTTGTTTCGCAGCCTGTCCAGCTTTGTGGTGCGGCTGATCGACCCCAATGAATTCCTGGTGCTGCAGGACCGCATGTTCGCCAACTTCAATACCGTGCGCACGGGCCTGTTGCCGATCGCACTGGCGGCGGTGGCCGCGGCCACCCTGTTGATCTGGCGTATGCGCCGGCGCTACGACGTGCTGGCGCTGGGCCGCGAGATATCGCTGAACCTGGGCGTGGACTACCGCCGCACGCTGCTGCTGACGTTGGCCGCGATTGCGGTGCTGGTGTCGGTGTCCACCGCGCTGGTCGGGCCGGTGACATTCTTCGGCCTGTTGGTCAGCAACCTGGCGTACCAGGCGATGGGGTCGGACAAGCATCGCTACACGGTGCCGGCCGCGGTGCTGCTGAGCGTGATCTTCCTGGTGGGCGGCCAGACGCTGCTGGAACGGGTGTTGGGGCTGAACACGACGGTCAGCGTGGTAATTGAATTCGTGGGCGGAGTGATGTTCCTGGCCCTGATCTTGCGCAGGGGACGCCAATGATCGATATCCAGCAAGTCAGCAAGCAATACGACGACAACGTGGTGGTCGACCAGGTGTCGCTGGCGCTGCCCGCAGGCGGCGTGACCGCCATCATCGGCCCCAATGGCGCCGGCAAATCGACCCTGCTGTCGATGATCAGCCGCCTGTTGCCGATGTCGGCCGGCCAGATCCAGGTCGACGGCCTGGACGTCACCAAGACCGACAGCCGCGAACTGGCGCGGCGCCTGTCCATCCTGCGGCAGGACAACCATCTGCCGTTGCGCTTGACGGTCAGGGACCTGGTCGCGTTCGGCCGTTATCCGCACACCGGCGGGCGGCTGACGCTGGACGACAAGGTTCACATCGACCGCGCCATCGCTTACCTGGACCTGGAACCATTGGCGGACCGCTACCTGGACGAGATGTCCGGCGGCCAGCGCCAGCGCGCCTTTGTGGCAATGGTGCTGTGCCAGGACACGCGCTACGTGCTGCTGGACGAACCGCTGAACAGCCTGGACATGAAGCATGCCGTGGCCATGATGGGCACGCTGCGACGCGCGGCCGACGAGCTGGGCAAGACGGTGGTGCTGGTGCTGCACGACATCAATTTCGCCTCGGCCTACTCGGACCGCATCGTGGCCATGAAGATGGGCCGGGTGGCGCACTACGGCACGCCGGCCGAGCTGATCCGGCCCGAAGTATTGGGGGCGTTGTATGAACTGCCCATCGACGTGCATGAGATCGGCGGCAAGCGGATTTGCGTGTACTACCGCTGACCGGCTGTCGTTGCGGCGGCGCGATTCGCCGCCGCAACGAAGCCGCGGTCCGTGTTTACCGGGTCAGGTCCACGGCGTAGCGCGAGAGCTGCGTGACGGGGTCGGGCGTGGCGTCGTAGACGGACACGTTCGTGACGCCGTGCGCGTTGGCGAGCGCCAGCGTACCGGGCACCGAAGAGAACACCACGGGGCCGGCCAGCGCCGCCACCGGCTTGAAGCCCCAACTACGGTCCAGGCCATAGGTGGCCAGGTCCAGGACGGGATGCTTCTTGATGTAGCTGATCAGCACGTCGCGGCTGGCATCGGGCGCTTGCAGCACGATGTCGCCCTTGCCGCCGGCCAGCCCCGGGAAGTCGCCGCCACCGCTGGCGCGGTAGTTGTTGGTGACCACCAGGAACTGCGCTGCGGGATCCAGCGCCGCGCCCTGGTAGGTCAGGGCCGTGATGCGCGATCCCTTGGGCTGCGTCACGTCGATCTGGTAGCGCAGCGCATTGCCTTGTGCGTACAGCACATCGAAGTTGAAGGTCGGGAAACTGGTGTCGACCAGGTCTTGCGGGGCGACCTGGGCTGGGTCGACCTGCTTGAACTGTTCGGCGGTCTTCTCCAGCCACTGGCGCACGATGTCTCCGCTGACCCGCACGACCTGCAAGGTGTTGGGATACAGGTACAGATCGGCTGCGTTGTTGATGGCGATGTTGCCTTGCCGAACGAACGTGAAGTCACCGGGCCCATTGCGCCCGCCCTTGAACGGCGCTGCCGCCGACAGGATCGGCAGGGCGGCGTACGAGGGGTTGTTGCGGGTGATGTAGTCCTTCAGATATTCGATCTGCGCCATGTTCACCACCTGTAGCGCCGACACGTCCCCCGCCAATGCGTAGTAGGTCGCCATGTCGAACTGGCTTTGGCCGATCGGCGTCTTGACGTAGGCGATAGTGGCCGCGTGTTCCGCCTGCACCAGTTGCTGCACGGCGCTGTCGGGCGCGACATAGGTGGCCGGCGTATTACCGCTTTGCGCCGTCAGGCGGGTGGAAATGCGCTGCACCTGGGTGGCGTCTTTCTGCACCTTCCAGCCCTTGTCATAGGCCAGCTTCAGCTTGATCTGCCCCAGGTTGTTGCCCCATTGGCCGGCCTGCACGGCGGGCACGCCGTTGATCAGGCCCTTTTCCAGGTCGATGCCCGGCTGTCCGGCGAATTGCGACTTGGGATTGGTATCGGGAAACAGCAGGTGCTGGTGGCCGGTGATCAGCGCGTCGATGCCGGGCACCTGGCTCAGGTAGCCCGCGCCGTTTTCCATGGCCGGGCTGTAGGGCGTGGTCATATCGATGCCGCCGTGGGCCAACGCCACGATCAGGTCGGCACCCGCGGCCCGCATTTCGGGCACGTAGCGCGCCGCGGTCTCTTTCCAGCCAGCCACGGTGACGTGGCCTTCCAGGTTGGCCTTGTCCCACTGCATGATGGGCGGCGGCGCGAAGCCGATCACGCCCACCTTCAGGGACACGTCGATGGTCTTGCCGGTCGCATCGGTTGCCTTGACGCTCTTGGTCAGCAAGGTCCAGGGCTTGAAGATGGGTTGCTGCGTGGCGGCGGACACCACGTTGGCCGAGACGAAGGGAAAGCCCGGGGCGGCGCATTCCTTGGCGCCGGCCGGATTGGTCTGGGCAGTGCCCTTGGCGATGCCCGCCAGGCCGAAGTCGACGTTGGTTACCTGCGACAGGAAGGGCAGGCCGTAGTTGAATTCGTGGTTGCCCATGGTGGCCGCGTCATAGGCCAGAAGCTTCATCTGCTTGTAGATGGCGAGCATGTCCGAGCACTGCACGGGCGCGACCAGCGCCTGGTAGTCGGACAGGGCAGTGCCCTGGATGGTGTCGCCGTTGTCGAACAACAGGGTGTTCGGATTTTGCTTGCGCGCGTTGGCGATCAGCGTCGCCGTGCGGTCCACGCCATAGCTCTTGTCTTCGGCCAGCTTGTAATAGTCATAGCCCAGCACGTTGGCGTGCAGGTCGGTGGTGCCCAGAATGGCCACGTCCAGCGTCGCGCCTTGGGGCACGGCCGTCGACGGCGCGCTGTCGTCGTCATCGTCGTCGCTGCCGCCACAGGCGGCCAGACCGGCCAGTAGCGCGGCGCTGGCGGACAGGGCAATGATCCTTCGGAGGGGGTGCTTCACCGTCGTTCCTTTTGTGTCGGGAGAAGCAAAATTCTGGGGACGGGGTATGACCCGGGCATGACATTCAGTGTCGCGACAGCATCGCGCCCGCGTGCCATGCACAAGCTGAAAAATGTCTGAATTAGACAGGCGTCTTATTTATCGTGGCCTGCTGACAACGGAATGATAAAACGATTGCGACCGATTCTCATTGTCAAGAGAATGGCGAATCCTTTCATTTCAAACGACTTCAGAAAGACCTCGCTGGCCATGCACGCCCCTCGCTCCCTCTCTGCCGCCTTGCTCGCCCTGGCGCCCCTGACCGTCTCGGCCCCCGCCCACGGCCAAGCCGCCGCGCCCGCCACCCCCACCGCCACCTTGCCTGCCGTCAGCGTCATCGGCCGTGATGACAGCGAACAAAGCTACAACCCACCGGCATCCACCAGCGCCACCAAGATCGACGCGCCGCTGCGTGACATTCCCCAGACGGTCAACGTGGTGCCGGCGCAGGTGCTGCGTGACCAGCATGCGATGTCGGTGCAGGATGCGTTGAAGAACGTGCCGGGCGTCAGCTTTTCCACTGGCGACGGCCAGCGCGACCAGGTCTCCATTCGCGGTTTCACGGCCATCGCCGACCAATTCGTCGACGGCTTCCGCGACGATGCGCTGTACTACCGCGACCTGTCCAACGTTGAACGCATCGACGTAATCAAAGGCCCGGCGGCGGTGCTGTACGGTCGCGGCTCGTCCGGTGGCCTGATCAACCGCGTCACCAAGAAACCGGGCGAAGACATTTCTCAGGTGGGCTTGAGCTACGGCTCGTGGAACGACCGCCGGCTGGACGTGGACCTGGGCCGCTCCAACGAAAGCGGCAGCATGTCGTGGCGCCTGACCGGGGCCGTGGAAAAGGGCGACAGCTACCGCGACAAGCAATTCATCGACCGCAAGGCCATCGCGCCGTCCGCCCAGTTCAAGCTGGGCGAGAACACCACCTACCTGATCCAGACTGAATTCCTGGAAGACCGCCGCCTGACCGACTTCGGCATCCCGGCCTACCACGGCCGTCCCGTCGAAGTGGACCCGTCCACCTACTACGGCGCCGAGAACGCGCGCGACACCGACTACACCC
>JBEBOQ010000089.1:0-20722 GCA_040396375.1 Achromobacter xylosoxidans | reverse complement strand
CCTTCTCTGGCTGTTGGAAAAATTGTCCTGCGGCCGGAGCATAACGTGTCTCTCCGGTAAAGACAAAGGCATTTATCCTCTGTAGCAACTAAAATGTCCTGACCGTCCCCCACCTCACGTCATTCTGTAACCTCCTATGTACGCACGTTCTCCTTTGGAATCAATTCGGCTATTTCATGACGAATTGACGGCGCTGCGGCGCGATTTGCATGCCCATCCTGAGTTGGGCTTTGAAGAAGTCCGAACCTCCGGGATCGTCGCGGGTGCGCTGGAGGCGCTGGGAATCGAGGTGCACCGAGGCATTGGCAAGACCGGCGTGGTGGGCGTCATCCGCGGCAAACGCTGCGACAGCGGCCGCATGATCGGCTTGCGCGCCGACATGGACGCCTTGCCCATGACCGAGGACAACGACTTCGGCCACAAGTCCACCAAGGCCGGCTTGATGCACGGTTGCGGGCATGACGGCCACACGGCTGTGCTGATCGGCGCGGCCAAGTACTTGGCGCAAACGCGCAATTTCGACGGCACAGCGGTGTTGATTTTTCAACCGGCCGAAGAAGGGCGCGGCGGCGCCAAAGCCATGCTCGAAGACGGGTTATTCGATACGTTCCCTTGCGATGCGATCTACGCGCTGCATAACTGGCCCGGCTTGAGGCCCGGCACCATCGGCATCAACCCGGGGCCGATGATGGCCGCCGCTGACCGCTTCGAAATTCAGATCACCGGCCGTGGTGGCCACGGCGCGCATCCCTATCAAACAATCGACCCTGTGACGATCGCCGGCCATATCATCACGGCGCTGCAGACCATCGTGTCGCGCAACGTCAACCCGTTGGATTCCGCCGTGGTGTCCATCGGTTCGATGCAGGCAGGGCACCCCGGCGCCATGAGCGTGATTCCGCGCGAGGCCAAGCTGGTGGGCACGGTGCGTACGTTCCGCAAGTCGGTGCAGGAGATGGTCGAGACGCGCATGCGTGAGTTGGTCACCGCGATCGCCAGCGCCTTTGGTGGCACGGCCGAACTGATCTACGAGCGCATCTACCCCGCGACCCTGAACACGCCGCAACACGCTAACCTGGTTGCGGACATCGCCACCGAGATGATCGGCAAAGAGAACGTCGTGCGTGATCTCGTGCCGTCGATGGGTTCGGAAGATTTTTCCTTTATGTTGCAGAGCAAGCCCGGTGCGTATTTCCGGCTGGGGCAGGGCGGAGCCGAGTCCGGCTGCGTGCTGCACAACTCGCATTTCGATTTCAACGATGCCGTCATTCCCCTGGGCAGCGCGATGTTCTGCGCGCTGGCCGAACGGGGCATGCCGCTGGCAGATTAAGAAGCTTCCATATGTCTACGCAAAACACGACCCAACTGACGATTACCCGCCCCGACGACTGGCACCTGCACCTGCGCGACGGCGCGGCGCTGGAAGCGGTGGTGGCGGATACGGCGCGGCAATTCGCGCGCGCCATCATCATGCCCAACCTGAAGCCGCCGGTGACCACCACCGAGCAGGCGCTGGCCTACCGCGGCCGCATCCTGGCGGCGCTGGCCAAGGCCGGTGGCAAGGTCGACGCCTTCACGCCGCTGATGACGCTGTACCTGACGGACAATACCTCGGCCGAAGAAATCTTTCGTGCGCACGAATCGGGCCAGGTCTATGCGGTCAAGCTGTATCCGGCCGGCGCCACCACCAACTCCGACGCCGGCGTGACCGACCTGCTGGGCAAGTGCGCCAAGGCCCTGGAAGCGCTGGAAAAATGCGGCATGCCGCTGCTGGTCCATGGCGAGGTGACCGACCCGTCGATCGATGTGTTCGACCGCGAAGCGATCTTCGTCGAGCGCGTGATGAAGCCGCTGCGCCGTGCGTTCCCGGCCCTGAAGGTGGTGTTCGAACACATCACCACCAAGGAAGGCGCCGAGTACGTGCGTGATGCCGAAGGCCCGATCGCGGCCACGATCACGCCGCAGCACATGCTGTACAACCGCAACGCGATTTTCCAGGGCGGCGTGCGTCCGCATTGGTATTGCCTGCCGATCCTCAAACGCGAAACCCATCGGCTGGCGCTGGTGGAAGCCGCGACCAGCGGCAGCCCGCGGTTCTTCCTGGGTACCGACAGCGCGCCGCACGCCCGCGGCCTGAAGGAACATGCTTGCGGCTGTGCGGGTTGCTACACCGCGCTGCACGCGATGGAGCTGTACGCCACGGCGTTCGATGCCGTTGGCCGCTTGGATAAGTTGGAAGGGTTCGCGAGCCTGCATGGCCCGGACTTCTACGGCCTGCCGCGCAACACGGGCACGCTGACGCTGGTGCGCGAAAGCTATCAGATTCCGGAGGAAGTGCCTTTCGGCAATACGGCCTTGGTGCCGTTGGCCGCGGGCGAAACCCTGGCCTGGCGCGCGGCGGTTTAAGCGCTGCAACTGCCGCTATCTATATATATAGATAGCGGCAGGTTATTCAGAGAGCGCCTTCGCGGCGCGCCTCGAGCAGTTCCCAGCGGGCGAACTTTTCTTCGAGCTCGCTTTCCAGCTTGGACAGTTCGCCATTGATGCGGTCGACTTCGGCCGGGGCGTCGCGGTACAAGCTGCCGTCCGCAAGCTTGCCTGCCAGTTCGGCCTGCTGTGCTTCGAGCGCGGCGATGGCCTCGGGCAGACCTTCCAGTTCGCGCAGTTCCCACGAGTTCATCTTGACGGTCTTGGCCGGCTTGGGCTTGGCCGCCTTGGCGCGCGCGGCCGCTTCGTCAGCGGCCTTGATCGCCTTTTCGGCGTCTTCGCCGTTCGCCGAGCCGGGGCGCTGGGCGACCCACTCGTCGTAGCCGCCGACGTAGTCGCGCCAACGGCCATGGCCTTCGTAGGCGATGGTCTGCGTGACGACGTTGTTCAGGAAGGCGCGATCGTGGCTGACCAGCAGCACGGTGCCGGAGTATTCCTGCAGCAATTCTTCAAGCAGTTCCAGCGTTTCGATGTCCAGGTCGTTCGTGGGTTCGTCCAGCACCAGCACGTTGGCGGGGCGGGCGAACAGGCGAGCCAGCAGCAGGCGGGCGCGTTCGCCGCCGGACAGGCTGCGCACGGGTGAGCCGGCGCGGGCGGGCGAGAACAGGAAGTCGCCCAGGTAGCTCATGACGTGTTTACGGGTGCCGCCGATTTCCACCCATTCGCTGCCCGGGCTGATGATGTCGACCAGCGTGGCGTTCTCGTCGAGTTGGGCACGCATCTGGTCGAAATAGGCGACCGACACATTGGTGCCCAGGCGGGTCGTGCCGCTGTCGGGCTGCATTTCACCCAGGATCAGCTTGAGGAGCGTGGTCTTGCCGGCGCCATTGGGGCCGACAATGCCGATGCGGTCACCGCGCAGGAGCGTGGTGGAGTAGTCGTCGACCACGACCTTGTCGCCGAAGCGCTTGCTGACGTGGTCCAGTTCGGCAACCAGTTTGCCCGAGCGTTGGCCCTCGGCCAGGGCCAGGGACACGTCGCCGACGCGTTCGCGGCGATCGGCGCGCTCGACCCGCAGTTGTTCCAGGCGACGGACGCGGCCTTCGTTGCGGGTGCGGCGAGCTTCCACGCCCTTGCGGATCCAGACTTCTTCCTGGGCCAGCAGTTTGTCGAAGCGCGCTTGCTCCAGGCGCTCGGATTCGAGCCACTGGGCCTTGCGCTCTTGCCATTGCGAGAAATTGCCAGGGAAGCTGAGCAGGCGTCCGCGGTCCAGTTCGACGATGCGGGTCGCCACCGAATCCAGGAAGCGGCGATCATGGGTGATGATGACCGCGGCGCCCTTCCAGGTGCGCAGCATCTCTTCCAGCCAGGCGATGCCTTCGAAGTCGAGGTGGTTGGTGGGTTCGTCCAGCAGCAGCAGATCGGGCTCGTCGACCAAGGCTCGGGCCAGGGCGACACGCTTGCGGGTGCCGCCGGACAGGCCGGCAATCTGGACATCGGCCGGCAGGCCGAGCTTTTCCAGCACCGACCGCACGCGCGACGGACGCTGCCAGTCCTCGTGGTCGTCTTCCACGTTGCAGACCACGTCAAAGACGGTGGCGTTCTCGTCCAGATCGGGCTCTTGTTCGACGGTGGCCACGCGCAGGCCCGAGCTGCGGGCGATATCGCCGTCGTCGGGTTGGGTTCTGCCGTCCAGCAATCGCAAGAGCGAAGACTTGCCCGCGCCGTTGCGGCCGATAAGGCCGATTCGCTCGCCGGCCTGGATGGCGAAATCGGCGTGATCTAGCAGCGGATGGTGGCCGTAGGCCAGCTGGATGTCGGTAAGAGTGATGAGAGTAGCGAGGGCCATGTAGTGGTAGTGTCTGCTGCGTCTAAGCGAATCAAGCCGTATTGTCGCAGGAACCCCGCCGGGTCGTTTGGCTCGCTTCGGGGGACAGGGCCGCGACCTGTACTAGAATACGCACCGCAAGGCGGGTCGGGCGATCGCGGTGGATGCAAATCCATCGAGGAAGGTCCGGACTCCATAGGGCAGGGTAACGGCTAACGGCCGTCCGGTCGCGTCTTCGGGCGCGGGCGAGGAATAGGGCCACAGAGACGAGTCTGCGGGGCGGGCGCGCCAGTCGCGCACAGATACGGCCATCTCCGTATCGCGCCGGCCGGCAACGGTCGGCGGCATCGCAGGGTGAAACGCGGCAACCTCTACCCGGAGCAACATCAAATAGGCATGCGTGCGGCTTTCGGGCCGCGAAGGGCGGCTCCGTCCGAGCATGCGGGTAGGTGGCTACAGCGGCTCAGCAATGATCCGCGCAGAGGAATGATCGTCCGCCAGGGAAACCTGGTGTACAGAATCCGGCCTATAGATCCGTCCTGCATTGGATTTCAACCGGCGCGCGGCGCCACGGGGCTTTTTTTTCGCCCCGACATCCGCCACCTGGCGCGCAACGCCCGCCAGTCTTCGGCAAGCGGGCTGGGTAAAACAATGCAAAGGCATTGTTAGCCGCCACTTCTTAAGAAGCACTTTTAGATAGTGACGCAACCTCCTGATTTATTGGGAGGTTTTTCTTTTTGCGTATTTACAAGTTGCTCTAAGTCCTTGTTGTGATTGAAAAAATTGCAACCGCGCGCTTGACCGCCCCATTGCCATACCGTAGAGTGGGAAATAGTAGGAAATTGTGCAATTAAGTGGGGTAAAAGTGGTGTTTCAGGGAAGCAGCGCGCTCACGCTGGATGCCAAGGGACGGATCTCGATTCCGACCCGGCATCGTGACGCGCTGATGTCGCAGGCGGACGGCCGCCTGACCCTGACCCGCCACCCAGACGGCTGCCTGCTGGTGTACCCGCGGCCCGAGTGGGAAAAGAAGCGCGAGCAGATTGCCGCCTTTCCCATGACGGCGCGCGCGTTGCAGCGGCTGTTGCTGGGCAACGCTCAGGACGTGGAACTGGACGGCTCCGGCCGCGTCCTGATCGCGCCTGAACTGCGCAACGCTTCCGGTATGACGCGCGATGTGATGCTGCTCGGTCTGGGCGCGCACTTCGAGCTGTGGGACGCCGCTACCCTGGCCAGCCGCGAGGCTGAGGACCTGGCCAAGGGTATGCCGGATGTGTTGAATCAGTTTTCGTTCTGAAAAAGTTATGGAATTCGAACATCGGCCCGTCCTGCTGGAGCCGACGGTGGACGCGCTGTTGCTGGCCGATTTCGGCGGCAAGGGCGCGGCACGGTCGCAGCCCGGCGACGAGCCGGCTGCGGCTACGCGAGCGGAACGGGGTGTCTTCGTCGACGGCACCTTCGGTCGCGGCGGCCACAGCCGCGAGCTGCTCGGCCGCCTGGGACCGACGGCCCGCCTGGTGGTGTTCGACAAGGATCCCGAGGCGATCGCGGTGGCCAATGCGTTGGCGGCGGCGGATTCCCGGGTGACGGTGGTGCATGGCGGCTTTGCCACCATGGCCGAAGAGTTGCGGCAGCTCGGCATCGACAAGGTCGATGGCGTGATGCTGGATCTGGGCGTGTCGTCGCCTCAGATCGACGATGCCGAGCGCGGTTTCTCGTTCATGCGAGACGGCCCGCTCGACATGCGGATGGACACCACTCGTGGTCCCACGGTGGCGGATTGGCTGGCGCAAGCCAGTGTGGATGAGATGCGGGAGGTCATAGCGGATTATGGCGAAGAACGGTTTGCTTTTCAGGTTGCAAAGGCGATTGCTGCTCGCCGCGCAACAAGGCCGCTGCGCACCACGCTCGAACTTGCCGAGTGCGTCGCCAGCGCCGTCCGCACGCGCGAAAAGGGGCAGCATCCGGCCACACGCACCTTTCAAGCTCTACGGATTTACATCAATCGGGAACTCGAAGAGCTCGCGCGCACCCTCGCGTCAGCTCTAGACCTGCTCGCCCCGGGGGGGAGGTTGGCGGTGATCAGCTTTCATTCGCTTGAAGACCGCATGGTCAAGCAGTGCATCGCGGCGGCGGCTCGTCCGGCTGCCGCGCATGCGCGCCTGCCCCTGCGCGAAAGCGAAATGCCCCAACCCGTATTGCGTTCCCTGGGACGCGTGCTGGCCGAGGACGAAGAGGTCGCGGCCAATGCGCGCGCCCGCTCGGCGGTGCTGCGCGTTGCCGAACGCACCGCCACGCCCTTGTCCGCCGAGGGCGGCATGGCCTTCGTGAAAATCGGTTCGCTGCCCGGCAGCGACCTGGCTCCGCCGCCGCGCCGCGGCGGCAAGGGAGGGCGCCGCTGATGGGTCGCGTCAACCTGATCGTTGCGGCTTTGCTGATGCTGTCGGCCATTTCCCTGGTCACCAGCCGGTATCAGTCGCGCCAGCTCTTCATCGAGCTGGGCCGTGATCAGGCGCACGCACGCGACCTCGAAACCAGCTGGCGCCGCCTGCAGCTGGACCGCGCCGAACTGGCCCGCAACGCGCGGGTGGACGCGATTGCGCGTGACGGCCTGAAGATGATCTCCATCGTTCCGGACCGCACGCTGTATCTGAATCAGCCTTCCGCCTCCACCTCCGGAGGCGCGCAATGAAACGCGTCCCTTTCTTCGACAACCCGGTGCTGCGCGGGCAACTGCCCACCTGGCGCGCGCGCCTGGTGCTGATCCTGCTGTTCGGCGGATTCACCGTGCTGGCCGGCCGCGCGCTGTTCCTGCAAGGGCTGTCCACGGAATTCCTGCAGCAGCAGGGCGAGCGCCGCTACGAGCGCACGCTGACGCTGGCCGCGACGCGCGGCAAGATCATGGATCGCAACGGCGCCGTGCTGGCTTCCAGCGTGCCGGCGCGAGCCATCTGGGCGATCCCGGAAGACCTCAAGCAGGCCACGCCCGCCCAGCTGGATACGTTGGCCAAACTGCTGGAAACCCCGGTGGCCGACCTGCGCCGCCGAGTGGAAGAAGACAAGAATTTCGTCTACCTGAAGCGTCAGGTGGCGATGGACGTGGCCGACAAGATCAAGCAGCTCGGCCTGCCGGGCGTGCACCAGCAGCCCGAGACCCGCCGCTATTACCCGGACGGCGACGTGATGGCCCACGTGGTGGGTTTCAACAGCGTCGAGGACCAGGGACAGGAAGGCGTCGAGCTGACCTTCAACCAGCAGCTGTCGGGCCGGCCGGGCAGCCGCCGCGTCATCAAGGACCGGTTGGGCCGCGTCATCGAGGACGTGCAGGCCGTGACGCTGCCGGTGGACGGCCGCGACCTGCGCCTGTCGATCGATACGCGTCTTCAGTACCTGGTGTTCAAGGAACTGAAGGACGCCATGGACAAGCACCAGGCCAAGGGCGCCACCGCCGTGGTCGTCGACGTGCATACCGGCGAGATCCTGGCGCTGGCCAACGTGCCGACCTTCGATCCGAACAAGCGCGAGACCTTTCACGGCGCCAACCTGCGCAACCAGGCCATCACCGACACGTTCGAGCCCGGCTCGATCATGAAGCCGTTCACCGCCGCGCTGGCGCTGGACCTGGGCCGCATCACCACCTCGACCCTGTTCGAGACCGGCAACGGCCGCTTCACGTATCAAGGCAGCACGATCAGCGACGTCAGCCGCAACGGCACGCTGGACGTGGCCGGCGTGCTGCGCAAGTCCAGCAACATCGGCATGACGATGATCTCCGAGAAGCTGGAATCCCGTGAAATGTGGGATCGCTTCACAGAACTGGGCCTGGGCCAGGCGCCCCAGGTGGGATTCCCCGGCGCGGCGCCCGGCCGCCTGCGTCCGTGGGATCGCTGGCGCCTGATCGAGAAGGCCACCATGGCCTACGGCTACGGCCTGTCGGTGTCGCTGCTGCAGGTGGCGCGCGCCTACACGGTGTTCGCCCGCAACGGCGACATGGTGTCGCTGACCCTGGTCAAGCGCGACAGCGATCCGACCAGCGTCAAGATCTACACGCCCAAGACCACCGCGCTGGTGCGCGGCATGCTGGAAGCGGCTGCCGGCCCGGAAGGCACCAAGGCCGCCCAGGTCCAGGGCTACCGCGTGGCCGGCAAGAGCGGCACCGCGCGCAAGATCGTCGACGGCAAGTACAGCATGCAGCGCTATCGCAGCTCGTACGTCGGCTTTGCGCCGGTGTCCGACCCCAAGATCGTGGTGGCCGTCTCGATCGACGAGCCCACGGTCGGCGGTTATTACGGCGGCGCGATCGCCGCGCCCGTGTTCTCCCATATCGTCGGTGGGAGTCTGCGGTTGATGGGGGTGCGGCCGGACGCGCCCTTCGAATCGACAATTGTTGCTGGTATCAAGGAGCCAGGCAGATGAGCGCCAAGGGCTTCCTCTCATCCCCCGCCGCCACGGTCGAACAAGCCGTGGCGTGGTTGCATTCGCGCGTGTCGTTGACCGCGCACCTGAAGCTGGACTCCCGCGAGATCGAGCCGGGCGACGTGTTCGTCGCCTGCCCGGGCCTGTCCAGCGACGGCCGCCTCTATATCGAGAAGGCGTTGGCGCTGGGCGCCAGCGCGGTGCTGTTCGAGGCGCCCGCCACCGAGGCCATCGAGACCGCCACCGGCGAAACGCCGATGCTGCCGGTCACGGGTCTGCGCGCGCTGTTGGGCGAACTGGGCGACACCTGGTACGGCCGCCCCTCGTCGGCGCTGGCTGTGGTGGCCGTGACCGGCACCAACGGCAAGACCTCGTCAGTCCAATGGATCGCCCATGCGCTGGGCCGTAACGACAAGCCTTGCGGCACCATCGGCACCTTGGGCGCCGTGCTGCCCGATGGCCGTACGCTGGGCGGCAGCCTCACGACCCCCGACGTGCTGACCGTGCATCGCCTGCTGGCCGCCATGCGCGACGCCGGCGCCAAGGCGGTGGCCATGGAAGCGTCTTCCATCGGCATCGAACAAGGACGCATGGACGGCGTGCGGGTGGCGTTGGCCGCCTATACCAACCTGACCCGCGATCACCTGGATTACCACGGCACGATGGAACGCTACGAGGCGGCCAAGGCGCGCCTGTTCCGTTGGCCGGGCCTGTCCGCCGCAGTGGTGAACGCGGACGATGAAGCCGGACGCCGCCTGATCGCCTCGCTGCCGACGGACGTGTCCGTCATGGGCTACAGCCTGAGCGCAGACCCCGCCGTTCCCGCCGCGATGCGCGCGCGCGATCTTCAGGCCACCGCGCAAGGGCAGATTTTTACGCTCGTTTCGCCGCACGGCGAAGCGCAGATCGTGACGCGTCTTTTGGGCGCGCACAACGTTTCCAACCTGCTGCTGGTTGCCGGCGTGCTGTACAAGCTGGGGCTGCCGTTCGCACAGATCGCTCGCGAGTTGGCGGCGACCGATCCCGTCGATGGCCGTCTGCAGACCGTGGAACCCGTCGCCTCCGGTACCCAGGCCAACGGCGGCCGCGGCACGCTGGTGGTGGTGGACTACGCCCATACGCCCGACGCCTTGGCCCGTGCGCTGACCGCTTTGCGTCCGGTGGCACAGGCACGCGCCGGCCGTCTGGTCTGCGTGTTTGGCTGCGGCGGCGAGCGCGATCCTGGCAAACGTCCCGAAATGGGCCGCATTGCCGCTGAACTGGCCGATCACGTGGTGGTGTCCAGCGACAACCCCCGCTCTGAATCTCCCGAAGCCATCGTGGCGCAGATCCTGGCCGGCATTCCCGCGTCGGCCGGCGCCGACGTGCAGGTCGACCGCGCCCGCGCCATCATGCAAACCGTCTGGGCCAGCGCGCCCGAAGACGTGGTGCTACTGGCCGGCAAGGGGCACGAAACCTACCAGGACATCGGCGGCGAAAAGCTGCCCTTCGATGACCGCGAGTGGGCGCGGCTGGCGCTGTTGTTGCCGCTGGTCAAGGGCGTGTCCACGGACACTCGGCGCATCGTCGCCGGCGAATTGTTCGTGGCGCTGGTGGGCGAGAGTTTCGATGCCCATAACTACCTGGACCAGGCCGCCGAGCGGGGCGCTTGTGCCGCCGTGGTCGCGCACCCGGTGCCGGATTCGAAGCTGGCGCAGTTGGTGTTGGGCGATACCCGTCTGGCGTTGATGCGGATCGGCGCCGCCTGGCGCGCTCGCTACACGCTGCCGGTGGTGGCCGTGACGGGCAGCAATGGCAAGACGACCACCAAGGAAATGATTTCGGCCATGTTGGCCGGTTGGAAGGGCGAAGCCGGCCGTTTGGCCACCGCCGGCAACCTGAACAACGATATCGGCGTGCCGTTGACCTTGCTGCGTTTGCGCCCCGAGCACCGGGCCGCCGTGTTTGAGCTGGGCATGAACCATCCCGGCGAAATCGCGCAGCTGGCCGCCATCGCGGCGCCCAGCGTGGCATTGGTGACCAATGCGCAGCGCGAGCACCAGGAATTCATGCACACCGTGGAAGCGGTGGCGCACGAGAACGGCGCCGCCATCGCGGCCTTGCCCGACGACGGCATCGCCGTCTATCCGGGCGACGAGCCTTATGCGGCGATCTGGGACAAGCTGGCCGCGCCGCGCCGCGTGCTGCGCTTTGGTTTGCAGCCCGGCCTGGACGTCTATGCGGAACAGATCCTGGCGGATGTCGGTTCGACGCGCTGCCGTGTGGTGACGCCGGTGGGTGCGGCCGACCTGACGTTGCCGGTGCCCGGCTTGCACAACCTGCGCAATGCGCTGGCCGCCATCGCCAGCGCCATCGCCGCGGGGGCGCCGCTGGACGTCGCGGTGCGCGCGCTGGCGGGCTTCAGCCCGGTGGCGGGCCGCATGCAATACAAGAAATTGAGTGACGGAACGTTGCTCATTGATGACACCTACAATGCCAATCCCGATTCGGTTCGCGTGGCCATTGACGTGCTGGCGCGCATCGGTGGCACCCGCGTCCTGGTACTGGGCGACATGGGTGAGGTCGGGGACAACGGCCCCGCCATGCATGTAGAGGTGGGCAATTATGCGCGCGAGCATGGGCTCGACGCGCTCATCACGCTAGGCGAAGCCAGCCGGGCGGCAGCCGCCGCATTCGGTTCGGGCGCACACGCCTGCGCATCGGTAGACGAAGTCGTTGCCGCGTTGCGCGGCTTGCGCGCGTCCTGCGTATTGATAAAGGGATCGCGCTTTATGCGCATGGAGCGGGTAGTGACGGCTTTTACTTCGATTGACGGACAAGTGTCCAAGGGGCAGGGAGACCACCATGCTGCTTGAGATCGCCCGTCTGCTTTCCGATGATGTGCGCGCCTTGGGCGTGTTCGAATACATCACGCTGCGCGCGGTGCTGGCATGCGCCACGGCGCTGCTGATCGGCCTGGTGGCCGGTCCGCGCGTGATCCGCAAGCTGACCGAAATGAAGATCGGCCAGGCCGTGCGCGCTTACGGCCCCGAAACGCATCTGGTCAAGACCGGCACCCCCACCATGGGCGGTGTGCTGATCCTGATTTCCATCGCCATCAGCACGCTGCTGTGGGCGGACTGGACCAACCGCTTCGTGTGGGTGGTGCTGCTGGTGACGTTTGGCTTCGGCTGGATCGGCTGGATGGACGATTACCGCAAGGTGGTCTACCGCGATCCGGAAGGCATGCCGGCCCGTCAAAAGTTCTTCTGGCAGGCCACCATCGGTCTGATCGCCGCGGTGTACCTGGCGTTCGCCGTGTCGGCGCCCGCCAATACCGAACTGTGGCCGCTCTTCAAGGCCTGGGTGGGCAGCGGCTTCACGATGGCCTTGCCGACGCGCGCCGACTTGATCGTCCCGTTCTTCAAGACCGTCAGCTATCCGCTGGGCGTGCTGGGCTTCGTGGCGCTGACCTGGGCCGTGATCGTGGGTACCAGCAACGCCGTCAACCTGACCGACGGCCTGGACGGCCTGGCGATCATGCCCACCGTGATGGTCGGTAGCGCGCTGGGCATCTTCGCCTACGTGGTTGGCCGCGTCGACTATTCGAAGTACTTGCTGTTCCCGTATATCCCCGGGGCTTCTGAATTGATGGTGCTGTGCGCCGCGATCGGTGGCGCCGGCTTGGCGTTTTTGTGGTTCAACGCGTATCCGGCGCAGGTCTTCATGGGCGACGTCGGCGCACTGGCATTGGGCGGCGCGTTGGGCACCATCGCGGTCATCGTGCGCCAGGAAATCGTGCTGTTCATCATGGGCGGCGTGTTCGTGGTCGAGACCCTGTCGGTGATGATCCAGGTGACGTGGTTCAAGTACACCAAGCGACGTTATGGAACAGGTAGACGCATATTCCGCATGGCTCCGCTGCATCATCACTTTGAAGTGGGCGGCTGGAAAGAAACCCAGGTGGTCGTGCGTTTCTGGATCATCAGCATGATGCTGGTGCTGATTGGCCTCTCTACCCTGAAGTTGCGATGAACACGATGGAAACCTCCCGCGCCGATGCGCCGCTCGTCCTGATCCTCGGATTGGGCGAGTCGGGTGTCGCCGCCGCTCGCTGGAGCGCCCGACAGGGCGCCCGCCTGCGCGTGGCCGACACGCGCACGGAGCCGGGTGGCTTGGCGGCGCTGCGCGATGCGCTGGCACAGGCCGAGGTCGAGTACCGCTTGGGTTGCGACGCGTCGTTCGACACTGCGTTGCTGGATGGCGTGGACCAGGTCGTCGTCAGCCCCGGCTTGGCGCCCACTGGCGCGCCGGCCGAAGACCTGCTGCGCGAGGCCCAAGCCCGCGGCATCGAAGTAATCGGCGAAGTTGAGTTGTTCGCGCGTGCCCTGGCCGAACTTGCCGAAACCCGCGAATACCGTCCGCGCGTGCTGGCCGTGACCGGCACCAACGGCAAGACCACCGTCACCGCGCTGACGCGCGACGTCGTGCAGGCCAGCGGCCTGTCCGTGCTGGCCGCGGGCAACATCAGCCCCGCCGCGCTGACCGCGCTGATGGGGGCGCTGGACGCCGACGATTTGCCGCAGGTGTGGGTGCTGGAACTGTCAAGCTTCCAACTGGAAACCACGCATACGCTGATGGCCGACGCGGCCGTCGTGCTCAACGTCACCCAGGATCATCTGGATTGGCATGGCGGCATGGACGCCTACGCGCAGGCAAAAGCGCGCCTGCTGAAGATGGCGCGCATCGCTATCGTCAACGGCGAAGATCCGTATACCTTGGCCATGGTGTCGTCGCTGGACGCCCTGAACGTGCGCAGCTTCGGCCGTGACATTCCGGAGCGTGTGGGCGACATGGGCCTGGATCTGGGCCAGGGCGTGGCGTGGCTGGTGGCGGCCGAACCGATCGATTTCGACGAACCCGTCGCGCCGGTGCGCCGCAAGAAAGACGCGCCAGAACCCGTGCGAGCCAAAGGCCGCATGAGCCGCCTGATGCCCGTGGATGCCTTGCGCATCCGCGGCATCCACAATGCGCTGAACGCACTGGCCGCACTGCAACTGGCGCGCTGCCTCGATCTGGGTTGGGGCGCCATGCTGCGCACCTTGCGCGAGTACACGGGCGAGCCGCATCGCGCCGCCTTCGTGCGCAATATCGGTGGCGTCGACTACATCAACGACAGCAAGGGCACCAACGTGGGCGCCACCGTGGCCGCGCTGGAAGGCCTGGGTCAGCCCGTGGTCCTGATCGCCGGTGGCCTTGGTAAGGGGCAGGACTTCTCGCCCCTGATCCCGGTCGTGTCGCGCCATGCGCGCGCCGTGCTGCTGATTGGCCAGGACGGCCCCGAGATTGGCCGGGTGCTGGCTGAAACCGGTGTCGACTGCATCCGCGCCGAATCCCTGCGCGAAGCCGTGCGCCGCGCTGCTGAACTGGCGCAAGCCGGCGACGCGGTGCTGCTGTCGCCCGCTTGCGCCAGCATGGACATGTTCCGCAACTACCCGCACCGCGGGCAGGTGTTCGTGGAAGAGGTCGAAGACCTGGCCCGCGACCGTGGAGAGGTGGCATGAGCCTGATTGCCGATCTCACCGCCAGCGTCAACGCCGTACGGCCCGGCCGTACTCGCATGCGCAACTTCGATCTGCCGCTGGTCATCGCGGCGTCGACGTTGCTGCTGCTCGGCTTGCTGATGGTGTATTCGGCATCGATCGCGCTGGCCGACGGCCCGCGCTATGCGTCTTATGGTCGCTATTATTTCGTGATCCGTCACGGCCTGTTCGTCAGCGCCGGTCTGCTGGCCGCCGCCATCGTGCTGGCAATCCCGATCCGGGTCTGGCAGCGGTTGGCCGTGCCGATGTTCGTGGTGGCGATGGTGCTGCTGGTGGCGGTACTGGTGCCGGGCATCGGCCGCGAGGTCAACGGCGCGCACCGCTGGATTCCGCTGGGTCCGCTCAATTTCCAGCCCTCTGAATTGATGAAGTTGGCCGCGCTGCTGTACGCCGCCGATTACACGGTGCGAAAGCAGGAACACATGCAGGCCTTCGCCCGCGGCTTTTTGCCGATGGCGTTCGCGCTGGCCGGCGTGGGCATGCTGCTGCTGCTCGAGCCCGACCTGGGGGCTTTCATGGTGATCGTCGCGATCGCCATCGGCATCTTGTTCCTGGGCGGCATCAACGGTAAATATTTCAGCAGCCTCTTGGCGGTGCTGGTCAGCACCTTCCTGATGCTGATCTGGCTGTCGCCGTGGCGCCGTGCTCGTCTGTTCGCCTATCTGGACCCCTGGAACGAAGACAACGCCTACGGCAGCGCCTATCAGTTGTCGCATTCGCTGATCGCGCTGGGTCGCGGTGAATGGCTGGGCGTGGGCCTGGGCGCCAGCGTCGAAAAATTGCACTACTTGCCCGAAGCGCATACCGACTTCCTGATGGCGGTGGTGGGCGAGGAACTGGGTTTCGCCGGCGTGATGCTGGTGATCACGCTGTTCGCCGTCATCGTCTATCGCGGTTTCGACATCGGCCGCCAAGCCATCGCCATGGAACGCACCTTCGCGGGCCTGGTGGCGCACGGCGTGGCAATGTGGTTTGGCGTGCAGGCGTTCATCAACATGGGCGTATGCCTGGGGCTGTTGCCCACCAAGGGCCTGACCCTGCCGCTGATGAGCTACGGCGGTTCGGGCGTGGTGATGAACCTGTGCGCGTTGGCCATGCTGATCCGGGTCGACGTGGAAAACCGCATCATGATGCGCGGGGGGCGGACATGAGCACGACGCCCCGTACCATCCTGATCATGGCCGGTGGCACCGGCGGGCACATCATGCCCGGCCTGGCCGTGGCCGACGTCCTGCGCCAGCGCGGCTGGCGTGTGCTGTGGCTGGGTAATCCCGACAAGATGGAAGGCAAGCTGGTGCCGCCTCGCGGCATCGAACTGGTGCCGTTGCGTTTTGCCGGTGTGCGCGGCAAAGGCGCCGCGGCGCTGCTCAAGTTGCCGTTCCTGCTGGTGCGCGCATTCGGCCAGGCCTGGGCCAGGCTGTCTTCGGTGCGACCTGACGTGGTGCTGGGCATGGGCGGCTACGTCGCTTTCCCCGGCGGCGTCATCGCAGCGCTGCGCGGCACGCCGCTGGTGGTGCACGAACAAAACGCCGTGGCTGGCACCGCCAACAAGTGGCTGGCCCGCATGGCCCGCCGCGTGCTCAGCGGATTCCCCGGCGTGCTGCCCAAGGGCGAAGCAATGGGTAATCCGGTGCGCGCCGACCTGTGTGCCTTGCCCGACCCGGCCCAGCGCTACAACGACCGCAGCGGCCCGCTGCGGGTGCTGGTGGTGGGTGGCAGCCTGGGCGCCCAGGCACTCAATACCGCCGTGCCCCGGGCGCTGGCTCGTCTGCCGGAAAGCAGCCGGCCGGCGGTCGTGCATCAGGCAGGCGAACAGCATTTGCCGGCGCTGCAGCAGGCCTACGCCCAGGCGGGCGTGGCAGCCGACTGCCGCGCCTTCATCGACGACATGGCCGGCGCCATGGGCGACGCCGACCTGCTGATCTGCCGCGCGGGCGCCATGACGGTGTCCGAAGTGGCCGCGGCGGGCGTGGCGGCGCTGTTCGTGCCGTTCCCCCATGCCATCGACGATCACCAGACCGCCAACGCGCGCTTCCTGAGCGACGCGCAGGCCGCCTGGCTGCAGCCGCAGAACGCCTTGAGCCCCGAGTGGCTGGCGGACTGGCTGGGCCAGCGCAATCGACAAGAACTGCAAGCCGTCGCAGAACGGGCCCGCGCGCATGCGCACCCGCAAGCGGCGGCGCATATCGCCGACGTCTGTGAACAAGCAGCGGGGCGTTCATCATGAAACACAGAATCCAACATATCCATTTCGTAGGCATCGGCGGCTCCGGCATGAGCGGCATTGCCGAGGTGTTGCTCAACCTGGGCTACACCATCAGCGGTTCCGACCTGAACGAGTCGCCCGTGACGCGCCGCCTGGCAGGCCTGGGCGTGAACATCGCGATCGGCCACGTCGCCAGCAACGTGACCGGCGCGGGCGCGATCGTGACCTCCACGGCTGTGGCGGGTGATAACCCCGAGGTCATCGCGGCACGCGCCGCGCGCATCCCGGTGGTGCCGCGCGCCATCATGCTGGCCGAGCTGATGCGCCTGAAGCGCGGCATCGCGGTGGCCGGCACGCACGGCAAGACCACGACGACCAGCCTGGTGGCCAGCATCCTGGCTGCGGGCGATCTGGACCCGACCTTCGTGATCGGCGGCCGGCTCAATTCCGCTGGCGCCAATGCGCGGCTGGGGCAGGGCGACTACATCGTGGTGGAAGCCGATGAATCCGACGCCTCGTTCCTGAATCTGCTGCCGGTGATGGCCATCGTGACCAACATCGACGCCGATCACATGGACACCTATGGCCATGATGTGGCGCGCTTGAAGAGCGCGTTCATCGAGTTCACGCAGCGCCTGCCGTTCTACGGCAGCGCCGTGCTGTGCACCGACGACGCCAATGTGCGCGAGATCATGCCGTTCGTGTCGCGTCCCATCACCTCGTACGGGCTGAATGAAGACGCGATGGTGCGCGGCTACGAAGTGCAGCCGGAAGGCACGCGCATGCGCTTCAACGTGCAACGCAGTCACCGCGACACGCTGCTGCCGCCGTTGCAGGTGGTGTTGAATCTGCCGGGCTTGCACAACGTGCGCAATGCGCTGGCGGCGATTGCCGTGGCGACCGAACTGGGTGTTTCCGACGACGCGATCTGCGACGCGCTGGCCTCGTTCAAGGGCGTGGGCCGGCGTTTCACGCAGACCGGCGACTTCCCGGTGCCGGCTTCGCACGGCGGCGGCACGTTTACGGTGATCGACGACTACGGCCATCATCCGGTCGAAATGGCGGCCACGCTGGCTGCGGCGCGCGGCGCCTGGCCCGACCGCCGCATCGTGCTGGCGTTCCAGCCCCACCGCTACACGCGCACCCGCGACTGCTTCGAAGACTTCGTGCGAGTGCTGGGTACCGCCGACGCGGTGCTGCTGACCGAAGTCTATTCCGCCGGCGAACCGCCGCTGGTGGCCGCCGACGGCCGCGCCCTGTCGCGCGCCCTGCGCGTGGCTGGCAAAGTTGAACCGGTATTCGTCGAAGACGTCACTGAACTGCCGCAAGCCGTGGTGGATTTCGTGCGCGATGGCGACGTGGTGATTGTTATGGGAGCGGGTTCGATCAGCAAGGTCCCCGCCAAAGTTGGAGAATTGGCATGAGCGCGACATTCGGCAAGGTAGGCGTGTTGTACGGCGGCCGTTCCGCCGAACGCGAGGTGTCCTTGATGTCCGGGACCGGCGTACACCAGGCGCTGCTCAGCGCCGGCGTTGACGCGCACCTGTTCGACACGGGCGAGCGCAGCCTGGCTGAACTGGCCGACCAAGGCTTTGACCGCGTGTTCATCGCGCTGCATGGCCGCTATGGCGAAGACGGCTCGATCCAGGGCGCCCTGGAATTGCTCGGCATCCCCTACACCGGCAGCGGCCCGCTGGCGTCCGCGCTGGCGATGGACAAGACCATGACCAAGCGAGTCTGGTTGCAGCAAGGCCTGCCGACGCCGGAATTCGAATTGCTGAATGCCGATACCGAGCTGCGCCTGGTGCCTGACCGCCTGAGCCTGCCGCTGATCATCAAGCCGCCGCACGAAGGCTCGACCGTGGGCATCACCAAGGTAGTGGGTTATTCCGACATGAAGGAAGCCTATGCCCTGGCCGCGAAGTTCGACGCCGAGGTGCTGGCCGAACAGTTCATCCAAGGCCGCGAGCTGACCGTGGCGGTGCTGGGCGGCGGCAAGACCGCTCGCGCGCTGCCGGTGATCGAGATCGCCGCGCCTGGTGGCAACTACGACTACGAACACAAGTATTTTTCCGACGACACGCAGTACTTCTGCCCGGCGACGCTGCCGCCAGCGGTGGCCGAGGAAGTGGCCGACATCGCGGTGCGCGCCTATCGCGCGCTGGGCTGCGAAGGCTGGGGCCGCGCCGACTTCATGCTGGATGCCGACAACCGCCCCTGGCTGCTTGAAATGAATACCTCGCCCGGCATGACCAGCCATTCGCTGGTGCCGATGGCGGCCCGCGCCACCGGCATGAGCTATGCCGAGCTGTGCGTGACGATCCTGGCCGACGCCTCGTGCAAGTTGCACAGCGCCGCTCGCAATACTTGACCCGGACATTCTGTGTGGAACGACGCTCGCACTACCAACCTGATCGCCAACACGCTTGCCGTGCTGGCGGTCTGCGCCATGCTCCTGGCGGGCGTGGTGTGGGTGGCGCAGCGTCCGTACTTCACGCTGTCGGCCATCGAGCTGGAGTCCACGCCGGACACCGAGCTGCACTATGTCTCGCCGGGCGCGGTGCGCGCGGCGATCGCGGGGCGCTTCAAGGGCAACTTCTTCACGGTGGACCTGGACGACGCGCGCGAGATCTTCGAGTCGGTGCCATGGGTGCGCCACGCCACGGTGCGGCGGATCTGGCCCAATGTGCTGCGCGTGCGCATCGAGGAGCAGCAGCCGCTGGCGCTGTGGAACGAGAACCAGATGATCAACACCTGGGGCGAGGCGTTCACGGCCAACACGGGCGAGGTGGACGACGAGACGGTGCTGCCGCAGTTCTCCGGGCCCGAGGGCACCGAGTCGCTGGTGGTGCAACGCTACGCCGAGCTGGCGCGCTGGTTCGCGCCGCTCGATATGCACGTCAAGCAGCTGGAGCTGAGTCCGCGCTACGCCTGGCGCGTGGTGCTGTCCAACGGCATGCTGCTGGACCTGGGCCGCGATCCGGGCGCCGATGCGCCGGACCCGCACGGCCTGCCCGGCGCGCTGCCTTTCGCGGCGCGCATTCAACGTTTTGTGCAGGCCTGGCCCGCCGTGTCGGGGCGCCTGGAAGGGCGCACCATCACGCAGGCCGACCTGCGCTATCCCAATGGTTTCGCCCTGGCGCTGGCCCCGTTGCCGCCGTCGGAAACCAAATCCAAATCCACACCGAAACCTCCCAAGAAACGCTAACGCCATGACCCGTGACATCAAGGACCTTATCGTCGCCCTCGATATCGGCACCAGCAAGGTGGTGGCTGTGGTGGCTGAAATTTTGCCTGAAGGGCGATTCGAAGTGCTGGGCCTCGGCCAGCATGAATCGCGCGGCATGCGCAAGGGCGTGGTCGTCAATATCGAGACCACCGTGAATTCGATTCAGCGCGCGCTTGAAGAAGCCGAGCTGATGGCGGATTGCAAGATCCGCGACGTCTACACCGGCATCGCCGGCAGCCATATCCGCAGCTTCAACTCCAGCGGCATGGTCGCCGTCAAAGACAAGGAAGTCACCGCCACCGATGTCGCCCGCGTCATCGAGACCGCCAAGGCCGTGAACATCCCCACCGATCAGCAGGTGCTGCACGTGCTGACGCAGGAATTCATCGTCGACGGCCAGGAAGACATCCGCGAGCCCATCGGCATGAGCGGCCTGCGCCTGGAAGTGCGCGTGCACATCGTGACGGGCGCGGTCAGCGCTGCCCAGAACATCGTGAAGTGCGTGCGCCGCTGCGGCCTGGAAGTGCAGGACCTGATCCTGCAGCCGCTGGCCTCCAGCCTGGCCGTGCTCACCGCCGACGAAAAAGAACTGGGCGTCGTGCTGGTCGATATCGGCGGCGGCACCACCGACGTGGCGATCTTCACCGGCGGCGCGATCCGCCACACCGCCGTGCTGCCGATCGCCGGCGACCAGATCACCAACGACATCGCGGCCATGTTGCGCACGCCGACGCCCGATGCCGAAGAAATCAAGCTGCGCTACGGCGTGGCCAAGCAAGTGCTGGCCAGCCCGGACGAATCCGTGGAAGTGCCGGGGCTGGGCGACCGTGGTCCGCGCCAGGTCAAGCGCCAGGCACTGGGCGCTGTCATTGAGCCGCGCGTGGAAGAGCTGTTCACCCTGGTGCAGCAAGTGGTGCGCGATTCCGGCTACGAAGACCTGCTGGCGTCCGGGGTGGTACTGACCGGCGGCTCGGCGCAGTTGCCCGGCATGATCGAACTGGCCGAGGACGTGTTCCTCAAGCCGGTGCGCGTGG
>JBEBOQ010000088.1:0-20785 GCA_040396375.1 Achromobacter xylosoxidans | reverse complement strand
GCCTGGGCGCCAACCTGGTGGTCCAGGTCAAGGGCGACCGCGTGATGCGCGTGGTCCCGTTCGAAGACGACGCCGTCAACGAATGCTGGATCAGCGACCGCGACCGCTTCTCGTACGAAGGCCTGAACAGCGAAGACCGCCTGTCCGCCCCGATGATCAAGGGCGCCGACGGCAAGTGGCAGGAAGCCTCCTGGGCCGACGCCCTGGCCGCCGTGGCCCAGGGCCTGTCGCGCGTGCGTGACAGCTTCGGCGCCGGCCAGATCGGCGCCCTGGCGTCGGAATACGCCACCACCGAGGAATACGCGCTGCTGGGCCGCCTGGTCCGCGCGCTGGGTTCCGAGAACATCGACTTCCGCCTGCGCCAGACCGACCCGGCGTTCGACGCCGCGCTGACCGGCGCGCCGTGGCTGGGCATGCCCATCGCCGAACTCGACAACCTGGACCGCGTCCTGGTGGTCGGCTCGTTCCTGCGCAAGGACCACCCGCTGATGGCCCAGCGCCTGCGCCAGGCCGCCAAGCGCGGCACGCAGATCCTGATGGTCGACAGCGCCGCCGACGATCCCCTGATGCCCGTGGCCGCCCGCATCACGGTGGCTCCGTCCGAGCTGGCGCGCGCGCTGGCCGAAGTGGCTGTAGCCCTGGCGCAAGCCAAGGAGCAGGCCGTGCCGGCCGAATTCGCCTCGGTCACGCCGGGCGAAAACGCCAAGATCATCGCCGCCAGCCTGGCTTCCGGCGCCAACACCGCCGTGCTGATGGGCAACCTGGCCGTGGCCAGCGCCCAGGCCTCGACCCTGGCCGCCAACGGCCGCGCCGTGGCCGACCTGGCCGGCGGCAAGTTCGGCTTCCTGACCTCCGGCGGCAACACCGTCGGCGGTTACCTGGCCGGCGCCATCCCGGGCAAGGGCGGCAAGAACGCCGCCGCCATGCTGGCCGAGCCGCTCAAGGCCTACGTGGTGCTGCACGCCGAGCCGCTGCTGGATGCCGACAACGGCCAGCAGGCCATCGCCGCGCTGCGCGGCGCGCAATTCGCCGTGGCCCTGACGCCTTACCGTTCGGCCGCCGCCGAATGGGCCGACGTCATGCTGCCGGTGGCGCCGTTCACCGAAACCTCGGGCACGTTCGTCAACGCCCAGGGCCTGGCCCAGAGCTTCAAGGGCACGGTCGCGCCGTTCGGCCAGACCCGTCCGGCCTGGAAGGTCCTGCGCGTGCTGGGCAACGTCCTGCACCTGGCCGGCTTCGATGACGAAACCTCCGAGTCCGTGCGCGATGCCGCGCTGGCCGGTGGCGTCGAAGGCCGCCTGTCCAACGACATCAAGGCGCCGCTGGGCCTGGGCCAGCCCCTGACCGGGCTGGAACGCGTCGCCGACGTGCCGATCTACCGCAGCGACGCCATGGTGCGCCGCTCGGAACCGCTGCAGGCCGCGCCGGCTTCGAAGCAGCCCGCCGCGCGCATGAACGGCAACACGCTCACCAGCCTCGGCCTGACCGCCGGCGTCAAGGTGCGCGTGACGGGCGGGCAGGGCGCTGTCGAGCTCGAGACCGTGCAGGACGACGCCGTGGCCGATCGCGCCGTGCGCATCGCCGCAGCCTTTGAAAATACCGCAGCCCTGGGTGGCGCATTTGGTCAACTCAGCGTGGAGCGTGCCTGATGGAATGGCTCAATGTTCTTGAAAGCCAGGGAACGGCATTGCTGGGCCCGACGGTCTGGACGGTGGTCTGGACCCTCATCAAGATTGTGGTCATCGCCGTGCCGATCATCCTGTGCGTCGCCTACCTGACGTACTGGGAACGCAAGATGATCGGCGCCATGCACGTGCGCATGGGCCCGAACCGCGTCGGCTTCAAGGGGCTGCTGCAGCCGTTCGCCGACGTGTTCAAGCTGCTGACCAAGGAAGTCGTGGTCCCCAGCCAGGCCAACAAGGTGCTGTTCGTCGTGGCCCCCGTGGTCACGCTGATGCCGGCCCTGGCCGCCTGGGCGGTGGTGCCGTTCGGCCCCGACGTGGTCCTGGCCAACGTCAACGCCGGCCTGCTGTACATCATGGCCATCACGTCGATCGGCGTGTACGGCGTGATCGTCGCCGGCTGGGCGTCCAACTCCAAGTACGCCTTCCTGGGCGCGCTGCGCGCCTCGGCGCAGATGCTGTCGTACGAACTGGCCATCGGCTTCGTGCTGGTGACGGTGCTGCTGGTATCCGGCAGCCTGAACATGTCCGAGATCGTGCATGTGCAGAACCGCGGCTGGTTCGCCGACAAGGGCCTGACGTTCCTGTCCTGGAACTGGCTGCCGCTGCTGCCGCTGTTCGTGATCTACGTGATCTCGGCCGTGGCCGAAACCAACCGCCACCCGTTCGACGTGGTGGAAGGCGAATCGGAAATCGTGGCCGGCCACATGGTCGAATACTCGGGCATGGCCTTCGCGCTGTTCTTCCTGGGCGAATACGCCAACATGATCCTGCTGTCGTGCATGGCCTCGATCATGTTCCTGGGCGGCTGGGCTTCGCCGATCGATATCGTGCCTCTGACCTGGATTCCGGGTTGGATCTGGCTGGGTCTCAAGACGTTCTTCGTGGTCTCGTTGTTCGTGTGGTTCCGCGCGTCGTTCCCGCGTTACCGCTACGACCAGATCATGCGTTTGGGTTGGAAAATCTTCATCCCGCTGACCGGCGTTTGGCTGGTCGTGGTGGCGATCTGGATGCAGACGCCCTGGAACATTTGGCGCTAAGCCGCCAGGCAGAGGCAGGATATGGAAGCGATCAAAGATTTCTTCGGCAGCTTGATGCTGACCGAGTTGCTCAAGGGCATGCGCCTGACGGGCAAGTATTTCTTCAAGCGCAAGGTCACCTTGCGCTACCCGCAGGAAAAGACGCCGACCTCGGCGCGTTTCCGCGGCCTGCACGCGCTGCGCCGCTACCCCAATGGGGAAGAGCGCTGCATCGCGTGCAAACTGTGTGAAGCCGTGTGCCCCGCGCTGGCCATCACCATCGAGTCGGACCAGCGTGACGACGGCACCCGCCGCACCACGCGCTACGACATCGACCTGACCAAGTGCATTTTCTGCGGCTTCTGTGAGGAAAGCTGCCCCGTGGACTCGATCGTGGAAACGCACATCCACGAATACCACGGCGAAAAGCGCGGCGACCTGTATTTCACCAAAGACATGCTGCTCGCCGTGGGCGACCGCTACGAAGCCGAAATCGCCCGCCGCCGGGCCGAAGACGCTCCCTACCGTTGAAGCCCAGGACCTGATCCATGACTTTTACCACTGTCCTGTTTTACATACTGGCCGCCGTGCTGGTGATCGCGGCGTTCCGCGTGATCACCGCGCGCAGCCCGGTCACCGCCGTCCTGCACCTGATCCTGGCGTTCGCCAACGCGGCCATGCTGTGGATGCTGCTGGGCGCCGAGTTCCTCGCGCTGCTGCTGGTGCTGGTGTACGTGGGCGCCGTGATGGTGCTGTTCCTGTTCGTCGTCATGATGCTCGACATCCGCATGGATGCGCTGCGCCAGGGCATGAAGACCTACCTGCCGCTGGGCCTGGTGATCGGCCTGGTGATGGTGCTGGAAATGGCCTTCGTGCTGGGTTCGACCTGGTACGGCGCGGGCCCGCAGGCCCCGGTCGCCGGCGACTACAACAACGCCCGCGCCCTCGGTGAAGCGATGTACACGCACTACATCTACGCCATCGAAGTCGGCGCCGCGCTGCTGCTGGTCGGCATGGTTGCCGCCATCGCGCTGACCCTGCGCCGCCGCCGCGACGTCAAGTACAACGACCCGGTCGCCGCCGTCCGCGTGCGCTCGAAGGACCGCTTCCGCATGGTGAGCATGCCCGCCCAGAGCGAGCGCGCCCAGGCCCAGAACGGCACCGCCGCGCCCGCCGCGCCCCAAGGAGAAAAACAATGACGCTGACGCTGGCCCATTACCTGATCCTGGGGGCGATCCTGTTCGCCATCGGGATCTTCGGCATCTTCCTGAACCGCCGCAACCTGATCATTCTCCTGATGTCCATCGAGCTGGTGCTCCTGGCCGTCAACATGAACTTCGTGGCGTTCTCCAGCTGGTTCGGCGACACCGCCGGCCAGGTGTTCGTGTTCTTCATCCTGACCGTGGCCGCCGCCGAAGCGGCGATCGGCCTGGCCATTTTGGTGCTGCTGTTCCGCAACCTGAACACGATCAACGTTGACGAACTCGATCGCCTGAAGGGCTGACGGGGTATTGGAAGAAAATGTCTAGCTCACCCAATCTCTACCTGCTCATCGCGCTGGCGCCGCTGGCCGGAGCAATCCTCGCGGGCCTTTTCGGCACCGGGTTCCTGGGCCGTCCGATCGGCCGCCGCGCCTCGCACGTCATCACCATCCTGGGCGTGCTCATCTCCGCCATCGGTTCGGTGGTGGTGCTGGGCGACGTGCTCAACGGCCTGCGCTTCGACGGCGCGGTCTACACCTGGAGCCTGATCGGCCAGACCAAGCTGGAAATCGGCTTCCTGATCGATCCGCTGTCGGCCATGATGATGGTCGTGGTGACCTCGGTGTCGCTGATGGTGCACATCTACACCATCGGCTACATGGCGGATGATCCCGGCTACCAGCGCTTCTTCTCGTACATCTCGCTGTTCACGTTCTCCATGCTGATGCTGGTGATGTCGAACAACATGGTGCAGCTGTTCTTCGGCTGGGAAGCGGTGGGCCTGGTGTCGTACCTGCTGATCGGTTTCTGGTACACCCGCCCGACCGCGATCTTCGCCAACATGAAGGCGTTCCTGATCAACCGCGTCGGCGACTTCGGCTTCGTGCTGGGCATCGGCCTGTTGTTCGCCTACGCCGGCACCATGCACTACGGTGAAGTCTTCGCCCAGGCCGACAAGCTGGCCACGCTGACGCTGCCCGGTTCGGACTGGATGCTGCTGACCGTGGCATGTATCTGCCTGTTCATCGGCGCCATGGGCAAGTCGGCGCAGGTTCCCCTGCACGCCTGGCTGCCTGACTCGATGGAAGGCCCGACCCCGATCTCCGCGCTGATCCACGCCGCCACCATGGTGACGGCCGGCATCTTCATGGTCGCGCGCTTCTCGCCGCTGTTCGAGCTGTCGGACACCGCGCTGTCGTTCATCATCGTGATCGGCGCCATCGGCGCGCTGTTCCTGGGCATCCTGGGCATCATCCAGAACGACATCAAGCGCGTGGTGGCGTATTCGACGCTGTCGCAGCTGGGCTACATGACCGTCGCGCTGGGCGCCTCGGCCTACTCGGTGGCGATCTTCCACCTGATGACGCACGCGTTCTTCAAGGCGCTGCTGTTCCTGGGCGCGGGCTCGGTCATCATCGGCATGCACCACGACCAGGACATCCGCAACATGGGCGGCCTGCGCAAGTACATGCCCATCACCTGGATCACCTTCCTGCTGGGCACGCTGGCGCTGGTCGGCACGCCGTTCTTCTCGGGCTTCTACTCGAAGGAACACATCATCGAGGCCGCCGGCGCCGCAAACGTCTGGGGCGCGACCTTCGCGTACTACGCCACCCTGATCGGCGTGTTCGTGACCTCGCTGTACTCGTTCCGCGTGTACTTCCTGGTCTTCCACGGCAAGGAACGCTTCGACACCAGCGACCACGGTCATGGCCACGGCCACGACGCGCACGGCCATGACGACCACGGCCACGACGACCATGGCCACCACGGCGGCAAGCCGCACGAGTCGCCCTGGGTCGTGACCCTGCCGCTGATCCTGCTGGCGATCCCGTCGGTGCTGATCGGCGCCTGGGCGGTGGATCCGATGCTGTTCGGCAAGTTCTTCAACGGCGTGATCACGGTGCTGCCGCAGCATCCCGCCATGCACGAACTGCACGAAGAATGGCACGGCTGGGTCGCCTTCGGCCTGCACGCCTTCCAGACCCTGCCGTTCTGGCTGGTCGTGGCCGGCGCGGTCATCGCCTGGTACTGCTACCTGATCAACCCGAAGGTTCCGGCCGCGATCAAGTCGAGCCTGTCGGGCGTCAACAAGGTGCTTGAGAACAAGTACTACGTCGACTGGGTCAACGAGCAGATCATCGCCCGCGGCCTGCGCTGCCTGGGCCGTGGCCTGTGGCAGACCGGCGACCGCGGCATCATCGACGGCCTGCTGATCAACGGCAGCGCCCGTGTGGTGGGCTGGGTGGCAGCGATCAGCCGCCACCTGCAGTCCGGCTTCATCTATCACTACGCGTTCGCGATGATCATCGGCATCATGGCGCTGGTGACTTTCTTTGTGCTGATTCCCCAATGATGGCAAGCGAGATGGCATCCAACACTTTCCCCTGGCTCACGCTTGCGATCTTTGTCCCGATCGTATTCGGCCTGCTGGTGCTGGCGGTGGGCCGTGACGACCGTCCCGGCCTGACGCGCGGCCTGTCGCTGATCGGCTCGATCGCCGGCTTCCTCGTCACGATCCCGCTGTACACCGGGTTCGACTCCAAGACGGCTGCCATGCAGTTCGTCGAGAAGACCTCCTGGATCGAAGCCTTCAACGTCAACTACCACCTGGGCGTGGACGGCATTTCGCTGTGGTTCGTGCTCCTGACCGCGTTCATCACCATCATCGTGGTGCTGGCCGGCTGGGAAGTCATCACCAGCCGCGTGTCGCAGTACATGGCCGCCTTCCTGATCCTGTCGGGTCTGATGGTGGGCGTGTTCTGCGCGCTGGACGGCATGCTGTTCTACGTGTTCTTCGAAGCCACGCTGATCCCGATGTACATCATCATCGGCGTCTGGGGCGGACCGAACCGGGTGTACGCGGCCTTCAAGTTCTTCCTCTACACCCTGATGGGCTCGCTGCTGACGCTGGTGGCGTTCGTCTACCTGTGGAATGCCTCGGGCGGTTCGTTCGACATCCTGACCTGGCAGCAGACCAAGCTGGGCTACACCCCGCAGATCCTGATCTTCGTGGCGCTGCTGGCGGCCTTCGCGGTCAAGGTGCCGATGTGGCCGGTGCACACCTGGCTGCCGGACGCCCACGTCGAGGCGCCCACGGGCGGCTCCATCGTGCTGGCCGCGATCATGCTGAAGCTGGGCGCCTACGGTTTCCTGCGCTTCTCGCTGCCGATCGCGCCCGACGCCTCGCACAGCCTGGCCGGCCTGATGATCACGCTGTCGCTGATCGCCGTGATCTACATCGGCCTGGTCGCGATCGTCCAGGACGACATGAAGAAGCTGGTGGCCTATTCGTCGGTCGCCCACATGGGTTTCGTGACGCTGGGTTTCTTCATCTTCAACACGGCCGGCGTCGAAGGCGCCATCGTGCAGATGATCTCCCACGGCTTCGTCTCGGGCGCCATGTTCATGTGTATCGGCGTGCTCTATGACCGCATGCACTCGCGCCGCATCGCCGACTACGGCGGCGTGGTCAACGTGATGCCGCGCTTCGCCACGTTCTTCATCCTGTTCTCGATGGCCAACAGCGGCCTGCCGGCCACCAGCGGTTTCGTCGGCGAGTTCATGGTGATCATGGGCGCGGTCGAGCACAACTTCTGGATCGGCCTGCTGGCGGCCACCGCGCTGATCCTGGGCGCTTCGTATTCGCTGTGGATGGTCAAGCGCGTGGTCCTGGGCGACGTCGCCAACGACCACGTGCGCGAGCTGACCGATATCAACCGCCGCGAATTTGTGATTCTTGGCGTGATGGCGATCGCCGTGTTGTACATGGGGATCTATCCCAAGCCCTTCACCGACGTGATGCACGTGTCGGTGGAGGCCCTGCTGCAACACGTTGCCGTCTCGAAACTGTAAGACAAGACAATGATGCAATCCCAAATCGATTTCGCCCTGGCGACACCGGAAATCCTCCTGCTGGTTTTCGGCCTGGCTATCCTGCTCGTCGACGCGGTCAGCAATCACCCCGAGCGCAAGCCGACGTTCCTGCTGACCCTGCTCGCCTTGGGCGTGCTGACCGTCGTGTCGGTCGTCCAATGGAAGAACGGCGTTGCCGGCTCGACCTTCAACGGCCTGTACGTCACCGACGAACTGTCGCATCTGCTCAAGATCGCGTCCTACATCGCCGTTGCCGTCACGCTGGTGTACGGCCGGGTCTACGCGCAACTGCGCGACATGCTCAAGGGCGGCGAACTCTACGTCCTGACGCTGTTCGCCCTGTTGGGCCAGATGGTCATGATCTCCTCCGGGAACCTGATCTCGATCTACCTGGGCCTGGAACTGATGTCCCTGGCGCTGTACGCGCTGATCGCCCTGCGCCGCGACGACGTCGTGGCCACCGAAGCCGCCATGAAGTACTTCGTGCTGGGCGCGCTGGCCTCGGGCTTCCTGCTGTACGGCATGTCGATGGTCTACGGCGCCACCGGTCACCTGGACCTGGCCGAAGTCTCCAAGGTCATCGCCGCCGGCAAGGCCGAGAAGCTGGCCCTGGTGTTCGGCATCGTGTTCCTGGTGTCGGGCCTGGCGTTCAAGCTGGGCGCCGTGCCGTTCCACATGTGGGTGCCGGACGTCTATCAAGGTTCGCCCACCGCCGTCACGCTGATCCTGGGCGGCGCGCCCAAGCTGGCTGCCTTTGCCATCACGCTGCGCCTGCTGGTGGACGGCCTGCATGGCCTGGCCGCCGACTGGCAGCCGATGCTGATGATCCTGGCGGTGCTGTCGCTGGCCATCGGTAACCTGACCGCCATCGCGCAGACCAACTTCAAGCGCATGCTGGCCTACTCGACCATCTCGCACATGGGCTTCGTGCTGCTGGGCCTGATGTCGGGCTCGGTGGCCGGCAAGCCGGAACTGGCGTCCGCCGCCTACGGCGCGTCGCTGTTCTACATGCTGACCTACGTGCTGACCACGCTGGCCAGCTTCGGCATCGTGCTGCTGCTGTCGCGCCAGGGTTTCGAGTGCGAGCACATCGACGACCTGAAGGGCCTGAACCGTCGCAGCCCGTGGCATGCCGCCATCGTGTTGCTGCTGATGTTCTCCCTGGCCGGCATTCCGCCGCTGGTGGGCTTCTACGCCAAGCTGGCTGTGCTGCAGGCTCTGATCAGCGCTGGCCACGTCACGCTGGCCGTGATCGCGGTGATGTTCTCGCTGATCGGCGCGTTCTATTACCTGCGCGTGGTCAAGGTCGTGTACTTCGACGAGCCGGCGGCCGATGCCGCCCCGATGTCGGCCACCTGCGGCCAACGCGGCGTGCTGTCGGTCAACGGCTTGCTGATCCTGGTGCTGGGCCTGTTGCCCGGCGGCCTGATGGCCCTGTGCGTGCAGGCCATCCGCAGCTCGCTCAGCCTGTAAGCGGAACGGGCGATGAACCAGACCCTGGCGGTATGGCTCCTGATCGCGCTGGCCCTGGTCAGCGCGAACCTGCCTTTCCTGACGGAGCGCGTGTTCGCCGTGCTGCCGTGGAAGCAGGGCGGGGCCGAGGCCGTCAAGCCGTTCTGGATGCGCCTGGTCGAAGTGCTGGTGTTCTACCTGATCGTGGGCGCCCTGGGCTTCACGTTCGAGTCCGTGCTGGGCAACCGCTTCGCACAGACCTGGGAGTTCTACGCCATTACCCTGAGCCTGTACCTGGTGCTGGCTTATCCGGGGTTCGTGTACCGTTATCTCTTCAAGCGGCATCCGCGCTTGCGGACTTGAGCCGCAGGCTACCGATAGGCCCAGAAGCCGCCAAACGCCCCGTCAGGGGCGTTTTTCATTGGGGGTAGTCATTGCGCGGGGTGACGTGCCGCCGCAGCGCGTCTGAGGGGCCTGTACCGACCGGTGGAAGAAAGGTCCGCAAGGCTTTGGAGTGCATCCCTATCTGTCAGTAAAAACCCTCGTTATGAGTCTGGGTACATTGAGGAAATTTCCTTAACTCGTGTTGTTTTTTCGTCTTTTGGTCTTATTTCAAGAGGCTTTCAGGAATCTTTCAGCTTCCAAGTCCAGAATCGCAACCTGTCAAAAAACAAGAATCGTTGTCATTCATATTCTGGAGAAAGCATTGAAAGCCGAAGACACCTTCGCCGTCACCTCGCTCAGCGGATCGCTGGCCGCTGTGCTGGCTACCCCGGCGCTGTTCCTGGCCCCGACTGCGCACGCGCAGTCGGGCGGTCAGGGCGTAACGCAGTTGTCGCCCGTGCAAGTGCAGGGCGATTCGTACACGCCGTACGATGTCAAGGATTCAGCCTCCAAGAAATTCACCGCGCCGCTGCTCGATACGCCGAAGTCGGTTCAGGTGATTCCGCAGGAAGTGATGCAGAACCAGGCCGCTTCGACCCTGACCGAAGCGCTGCGCAACTCGCCCGGCATTACGTTCGGTGCGGGCGAGGGGGGCAACCCGTTGGGCGATCGCCCGATCATTCGTGGCTACGATGCCCAGGCCAGCACCTACGTGGACGGCATGCGCGACATCGGCGCAACCTCGCGTGAAGTGTTCAACCTGGAGCAGATCGAGGTCATCAAGGGCTCGGATGGCGCCTATGGCGGCCGGGGCGGCGCGGGCGGTAGCATCAACCTGATCAGCAAAACGGCCAAGGCCGAGAACTTCACGGCTGCAAGCCTGGGAATCGGTACCGACAACTATTACCGCGGCACCATCGACAGCAATTGGCTGCTGGGCGAAAAGACGGCGTTCCGCTTGAACGCCATGTACCACGACGCCGATGTTGCCGGCCGTGACATGGTCAACAACAGCCGCTGGGGCGTGGCGCCCACCATCACGTTCGGCGTCAATTCGCCGACCCGCGTGACCCTGAGCTACTACCACATGCAGTCGGATGACTTGCCCGATAGCGGCATTCCGTACGCCTACCCGAGCACCAAGGTGCAGCGCAATGGCAGCTACATGGGCATCACGGAAACTGGCCCGGCAAACGTCAATCGCAACAATTTCTACGGTCTGGACAGCGACTACCGTAAGACCACGTCCGACATGGGCACGATCGGCATCGAGCACGACTTCTCGGACCGCCTGACGTTGCGCAACATGACGCGCTACACCTATTCGACCCAGGACTACGTCTGGACCCAGCCCGACGACAGCCAGGGCAACGTGCTGAACGGCCGCGTCTGGCGCCGCGCCAATACCCGCAGCAGCAGCGTCGACAGCCTGGCCAACCAGACCGAACTGGTGGGCAAGTTCGACACCGGCTCGCTCAAGCACAGCTTCAACGTGGGCATCGAATTGTCCAAGGAAGAGGGCAAGAAGGACTCGCTGGCGGTCAACCGCGGCTCGGGTACGCCCGGCAAGACGAATGCCTGCAATTTCCTGGGTGCAGCCTCGGGCTACAACTGCACCAGTCTCTACGATCCGGATCCGCATGATCCGTGGGTCAATACGCTGGACGGCGACCGCGTCGGCCAACCGACCAAGTCGCGCACGATCACCAAGTCGATCTACGCGTTCGATACGATCGAGCTGACGCCGCAGTGGTTGATCAACGGCGGCCTGCGCCTGGATCGCTACGAAACCAAGTTCACCAATACGCCGGCCAACAATTTCCAGGTCATCAAACGCGACGACACGCTGCTGAACTACCAGTTGGGCCTGGTGTTCAAGCCGACGGACAACGGCAGCATTTACGTGTCCTATGCCACCTCGTCCACCCCGTCCAACGGGACGCTGGGCGAAGGCAGCGAAAGCCTGGCGCTGACGCCTGGACGCGGCAACGTGGGTCTGAACGCCGCCGACCTTGCGCCTGAAAAGAACAAGACCTATGAGGTCGGTACCAAGTGGGACGTGCTGGACCGCCGCATGACCTTGACGGCCGCGTTGTTCCGTACTGAAACGACCAATGCGCGGGTCACCTTGCCGTCCGGCGATTACGCCATGGCTGGCAAGAAAGAAGTGAACGGCCTGGAGCTGGGCTTCTCTGGCGCCATCACGCCCGCCTGGCAGGTATTCGGCGGCTACACCTTCATGAAGAGCAAGTTGAAGGACGGCGCAGGCGCGGACGAGGGTAACGACTTCCCCAATACGCCCGAGAACAGCTTCAGCCTGTGGTCGACCTACGCCGTGACGCAGGATGTCACGGTCGGTGGCGGCGCCTACTATGTGGGCAAGCAGTACGGCAACACGGCCAACACCGCGTATATCCCGTCGTACTGGCGCTTTGATGCGATGGCCGGCTATCGCTTCAACAAGAACTGGAACGTGCAGTTGAACGTCTTCAACCTGTTCGACAAGACGTACTACGACAAGGCCTACCCGGCTCACTACGCCAACATCGCACCGGGCCGCTCGGCGATCCTCAGCGTGAATATGCGTTACTGATCCGTGCTTGTCCCGGCTGCGTACACATAGCCGGGCGGAAGGCCGGCGCGGTTTGCGGCCATCAAAGAAAAAGCCACCTTCAATGAAGGTGGCTTTTTTACGCCTTGCGGCAGGCCGAATCAGCTTTCGAACCAGTTCAGCACGCCGTCAAGGCCCGACACATTCAGTGCGTAGCGCGTCTGCTGGCGCACCAGTGGTTTGGCATGATAGGCCACCGGAAAGCCCGCGGCGCCCAGCATCTTCAGGTCGTTGGCGCCGTCACCCATCGCGATGATCTGCTCTTTGGTGGCGTCATGAGTACGGGCGAATTCACGCAGGTACACGGCCTTGGCGTCGGCGTCCAGGATGTCGCCCAGCACACGACCGGTCAGCACGCCGTTATCGATTTCCAGCGTATTGGCGTGCGCGCTGTCCAGTTTCAGGCGCTCACGCAGGCGGTCGGTGAAGAAGGTGAAGCCGCCCGACACCAGCAGCACCTTGATGCCGGCCGCTTGTGCAGTGGTGATCAGGCGCTCGGCGCCGGGATTCAGGCGCAGCTTCTCGGTGTAGACCTGCTCCAGCGCTTCGGCGGGCACGTCCTTGAGCAGGGCGACCCGGCGCCGCAGGCTTTCGGAGAAGTCCTTGATCTCGCCGCGCATCGCGGCTTCGGTGATTTCGGAGACCTTGTCCTTGACGCCGGCCACGCCCGCGATCTCGTCGATGCACTCGATGTTGATCAGCGTGGAATCCATGTCCATGGCCAGCACCTTGCAGTGCGACAGCTTCAGGCCGGCCGGCAGGAAAGCGGTGTCGATGCCGTGGCGCTCGGCCCAGGCGGTGACCTCGGCGCGGGTGGCGTCGTCGTGCTGGACGTCGAGCAGGCGGGCCGCCGTGGCGCTGATGCGTGCCACGCCTTGGGCTTGGGCCAGGGCGGCGATCTGCTCGGCGTGTTCGACGGTCAGGCCGGGGGATTGAACGACAAGGTGGTGGATAGTCATAAAGATGCGAATGTCGGGGCGGGTTACTTCAAGGCACGCAGCACGGCGCGCACGGCGTCGGCGCGGGCCGGTATCTGCGCGGCCTTGATCTCAACCCGCAATTTATCCTGTCCAGCGAGTTTGATGTGGCGTTGCCGCTGCACCAGCTCGATGATTTTGCCGGGATCGACGCTGGTCTTGGGGCCGAACTGCAGCAGCGCCTGGGTTTCGCTGGCGTCGATCTTGACGATGCCCAGCGGTTGCGCGGCCAGGCGCAGGCGGTGCGTGGTCAGCAGCGTCTGCGCCGCCTCGGGCAGCTTGCCGAAGCGGTCGATCAGTTCTTCCTGGATCTGGATCAGGTCGTCCTCGTCGGCGGCGTGGGCCAGGCGCTTGTAGACGCTCAGGCGCGCATGCACGTCGGCGCAGTAGTCGGACGGCAGCAGCGCCGGCGCATGCAGGTTGACCTCGCAGGCCAGGTTGAAGGGCGCGTCCAGGTCCGGCTCTTCGCCGGCGCGCAGGGCGCGCACCGCTTCGTTGAGCATCTCGTTGTACATCGAGAAGCCGACTTCCTGGATGTTGCCGGACTGCGAATCGCCCAGCACTTCGCCGGTGCCGCGGATCTCCAGGTCGTGCATGGCCAGGTAGAAGCCCGAACCCAGTTCCTCCATGGCCTGGATCGCTTCCAGCCGCTTCTTGGCGTTGCTGGTGATGGCGTCCTCGCCCGGCGTCAGCAGGTAGGCGTAGGCCTGGTGGTGCGAGCGGCCGACGCGGCCGCGCAGCTGGTGCAGCTGCGCCAGGCCGAAGCGGTCGGCGCGGTGGATCACGATGGTGTTGGCGCTGGGCACGTCGATGCCGGTTTCGATGATGGTGGTGCACAACAGCACGTTGTAGCGCTGCTGGTAGAAGCCCTTCATCACCTGTTCCAGCTCGCGCTCGGGCATCTGGCCGTGGGCCACCGCGATGCGGGCCTCGGGCACCAGCTCTTCGAGGCGGGCGCGGCGGTTGTGGATGGTCTCGACCTCGTTGTGCAGGAAGTAGCACTGGCCGCCGCGCTTGAGCTCGCGCAGCAGCGCCTCGCGCAGCGTGCTGCCGTCTTCGCGCCGCACGAAGGTCTTGATGGCCAGGCGCTTTTGCGGCGCGGTGGCGATGACGGAGAAATCGCGGATGCCTTCCAGCGACATGCCCAGCGTGCGCGGAATCGGCGTGGCGGTCAGCGTCAGCACGTCGACCTCGGCGCGCAGCGCCTTCAGCGCCTCTTTCTGGCGCACGCCGAAGCGGTGCTCTTCGTCGATGATGACCAGGCCGAGACGCTTGAACTTGACGTCCTTGGACAGGATCTTGTGCGTACCGATGACGATGTCGACGCGGCCGTCGTTGATGCCTTCAATGGCGGCCGCCACTTCCTTGGGCGAGCGGAAGCGCGACAGCTCCACCACCCGCACGGGCCAGTCGGCGAAGCGGTCGGAGAAGGTCTGCGCATGCTGTTCGGCCAGCAGCGTGGTGGGGCAGAGCAGGGCGACCTGCTTGCCGTTGGCCACGGCCAGGAAAGCGGCGCGCAGCGCCACCTCGGTCTTGCCGAAGCCCACGTCGCCGCAGACCAGGCGGTCCATCGGCCGGCCCGAGGTCATGTCGGCCAGGACGGCTTCGATGGCGGCGGCCTGGTCGGCGGTTTCCTCGAAGCCGAAGCCTTCGGCGAAGGCCTGGTAATCGTTGAGCGGCAGGTTGAACGCAAAGCCCTCGCGCGCGGCGCGCTGGGCGTACAGCGCCAATAGTTCGGCGGCGGTGTCGCGCACCTGCTTGGCCGCCTTGCGGCGGGCCTTGTCCCATTGGCCGGAGCCCAACTGGTGCAGCGGCGCGGCTTCCGGGTCGGCGCCGCTGTAGCGGGCGATCACGTGCAATTGCGACACGGGCACATAGAGCGTGCTGCCGTTGGCGTACTCGAGATGCAGGAATTCCATCTCGCCTTCGCCCATGTCCATGTTGACCAGGCCGTGGTAGCGCCCGATGCCGTGCTGCGCGTGGACCACCGGGTCGCCGGGGCGCAGTTCGGACAGGTCGCGCACCATCGCTTCGACGTTACTGGTGCGTTCCTGGTCGCGCTTGCCGCGCCGGCCGGTGTTGGCCAACCCCGGATACAGGTCGTTTTCGGTCAGGAAGGCCAGGTTGGCCTGCGGCAGTTCGAAGCCGGTACCCAAGGGCGCCGCGACGATGCCGAAGTGCGCGTCGGACGCCAGGAATGCCTCGACCGTTTCCGGCTGCGCGTCCGGGGTGACGCCGAACTCGTTGAGCATCTGCACCAGCGTTTCGCGGCGGCCGGCCGAGTCGGCGCACAGCAGCACGCGGCCTTGATGCTTGCCCACCAGCGTACGCAGCTTGGCGATCGGGTCGTCGGACCGGCGCGCCACGCTGACGTCGGGCGCGGCGCGGAAATCGGGGTGGGGCTGGCCGGCAGCCAGCGACAAGCGGCGGAAGGCCTTCAGGTGGCTGTACAGCGCCTGTTCGTCCAGGAACAAGGCGGACGGCGGCAGCACCGGGCGTTCGCGGTCGCTTTTCAGGAAGGCGTAGCGGCTGCCGGTGTCCTGGCTGAAGCGCATCATCGCGTCGTCGATGTCGCCGACGGTGACGGTGATGGTGCCTTCGGTCAGGTAGTCGAACAGCGTGGCGGTCTCTTCGAAGAACAGCGGCAGGTAGTACTCGACCCCGGCGAACGGGATGCCGTTGCCGATGTCCTTGTAGGGCAGGGCGCGCGAGGGGTCGCCTTCGAAGACTTCGCGAAAGCGCGCGCGGAAGCGGGTGCGCGATTCCTCGTCCATGGGGAATTCGCGGCCGGGCAGCAGTTGCACCTCGCGCACGGGGTACAGGCTGCGCTGGGTGTCCACGTCGAAGCTGCGGATGGTCTCGATTTCGTCGTCGAACAGGTCGATCCGGTAGGGCAGCGCCGAGCCCATCGGGAACAGATCGATCAGTCCGCCGCGCAGGCAGAATTCGCCCGGCGCGGTGACCTGGGTGACGTGGTTGTAGTTGGCCAGCGTCAGTTGCGCGCGCAGCGCCGCTTCGTTGAGTTTGTCTTTCTGCTTGAAAGAAAAGGTGTAGGCCGCCAGGAACGCAGGGGGAGCCAGCCGGTACAGCGCCGTGGTCACGGGCACCGTCAGCACGTCCACCGACTTGGTCATCAGCGAATGCAGGGTATGCAAACGTTCAGAGATCAGGTCCTGGTGAGGCGAAAAGGCGTCGTAGGGCAGCGTTTCCCAGTCGGGCAGTTGGCGCACCCGCAGCCCGGGGGCGAACAGGGCGATTTCCTCGGCCAGGCGCTGCGCTTCGAGGGGCTCGGCGGTCAGCACCACCAGAGGCGCCGCCGCCTGCCGGGCCAGGTCGGCCAGCAGCCAGGCGTCGCCGGACCCTGGCGGGCGGGGCTGAGCGTAGCGCGCGCCGGCTTTCAATGCGGCAAGAGTGGGGGCGGTCGCGGGGACGGGCGGCGCTGCCGTGGCGGAGGAAGTGGGGGTGGGCATCAGGCTGGGAGCAGGCATCAAGCGGAAGATTATAAAATCACCAAACCATGTCTGACTCAATCATTGCGATCGTTCCCGCCGCCGGTGTCGGCGCCCGTGCCAGCCGGCCCGGGGCGGAGACCGTGCCCAAACAATACCGTCCGCTGGCCGGACAGCCCATGCTGCGCCACGCGGTCTGCGCGTTGCTGGCCGACGAACGCGTGTCCCAGGTGCGCGTGGCGGTGACGCCCGGCGACGGCTGGGTGGATGCCGCCCTGGCCGGCCTGCCCCGCACCGTCTGGCGCGCCTGCGGCGGCGCCACCCGGGCCGATACCGTGGCCGGGGCCCTGGCCGACAGCGGCGTGCCCGACGATACCTGGGTGCTGGTCCACGACGCGGCCCGTCCCGGGCTGCCGGCCGCCGCCCTGGGGCGCCTGATCGACGCGTGCCTGCATGACCCGGTGGGCGGCCTGCTGGCGCTGCCGGTGGCCGATACCGTCAAAGGCGGCCACGAACGGGTCGAGCGCACGCTGGACCGCAATGGACTGTGGCTGGCCCAGACCCCGCAGATGTTCCGGGCCGGCGCCCTGCGCGACGCCCTGACGGCGGCCGCCGTGAACGGCGTGGCCGTGACCGACGAGGCCTCGGCCATCGAGGCGGCGGGCTATGCCCCCCTTCTGGTGCCGGGCGCCATGCGCAATTTCAAAGTGACCTGGCCGGACGATTTCGAACTGATGGAAAAATGGCTATGAGTATTCCCTTCCGCGTCGGACAAGGTTTTGACGTACACGCGCTGGTCGAGGGCCGCCCGCTGATCATCGGCGGGGTGACCATCCCCCACACGCACGGCCTGCTGGGCCATTCCGATGCGGACGTGCTGCTGCACGCCATCACGGATGCGCTGCTGGGCGCTGCCGGCCTGGGCGACATCGGCCGCCACTTCCCGGACACGGATCCGGCCTTCAAGGGCGCCGACAGCCGGGTGCTGCTGCGCGAAGCCATGGCCCGGGTGCGCACCGCAGGCTGGGTGCCGGTCAATATCGACGCGACCGTACACGCGCAGGCCCCCAAGATCGGCCCGCATGCGCCGGCCATGGTGCGCAACATCGCGGCGGATACCGGCTTGGCCGACACCGAGGTCAACATCAAGGCCAAGACCAACGAAGGCTTGGGCTACCTGGGGCGCAAGGAAGGCATTTCGGCCACCGTCGTGGCCCTGCTGGCGCGCGCATAAGCGTTGTTTTTTATACGCGCTGATACATGTCTATAACTAATTAACAATCGGAAAATATGGGCGCAAATGGCGTCCCTATTGGGGGCGGGCGCAGGTGCCGCTTACTTTGGGCGAGATAGCCGAAAACACCGCTTGTTTTCATATTGCGGGTCGGTTTGAACTGGAATATTCTCCGCTATTCTCGCCTGAATATTAGGGACACTAGGATGCATGTACGTGGCGTTGCCCTGCTTTTGGCCCTCGTCGCATTTGGTTCGCCAGCACATGCTGAATACGAGCAGCAACTCGGCCCGCTGGCCGGCGCGGTAAGGCAGCAAATGCTGCAAGGCTGGACCGCAGGGGTCCAGGACGGCTGGTTCACCTTGCGCAACAAAGAGACGAGCGGCAGCGAACAGACGCTGTACCTGAATCTCGGACCGGCGCCCGAAACGGGCCGGATCATCGACGTCAATGTCGTTCTGAATTCGCAGAAACCCAAGGCCTCTATCGGTGTCGCGCTGAGCAATCGCGCGCGCAAAGGCCTGTGCCTGATCGAAATCACGGCCGACAAGAATACGCAGCTGTTCTGTCTGGAAGGCCAGAACCGCCGCGATATCGCCTCGGTCCCCAACATCGCCAAGCTGGACGGCTCCGACCGCATCAAAGTGGTCGAAGTGCCGGGCGCCGCGCGCTTCATCGTGAACGGCCAGAAGATCGGCGACGTCGAAGATGCCGCCGGACTGGGTTCCGAAGTCGGCATCATGGCCTACGACGTGGGCACGTTCGGCATCGCCGATTTCACCGTCAATTCAAACCTGGCGCCGGCCCAATCCGGCGGCGGCAACACCCAGTCGGGCGGGCTGCCGGCGCGTAGCGGCGGCGGTGGCGGCGGTTCGGGTGGCCAGCAGACGGCGCCGTCCCGCACGCCTGCGTCCAGCGACAACAGCGGCTTGCCGGGCACTGGCCCCTATCCGCGCTTTGGCGGCGACTCCACCCGCATCGTGGCGGTCTATGTCGGGATCATGCGCAGCATTTTCCTGCACGAGTTCGGCCATGCCCTCATCGGCGAACTGGAACTGCCGTCAACCGGCGCCGAAGAGGATGCGGTCGATATCTACTCGGCGCTGCACGTTGTCGAACCGACCATGTACCCGTCCAGCGACAAGGACACCAACGCCATGGTCCAGGGCGCTGCCAAGTACGCGGCCCTGCAGTGGTACTACAACGGCAAGCTGGCCGAAGCCAAGGGCGCGGGCAATTCACCCTGGCAGGACGAGCACACGGGCGACCTCAAGCGTTTCCGCAACATGCTTTGCATCATGTACGGCGGCAACCCGGGGGTGTTCGAGTCGCTGGTCGAGGAGGTCGGCTTCGAAGACCGCACCAAGGCGCGTTGCGGCGACGAATTCACCAAGCAGAACCGCGCCTGGCGCAAGATCCTGGCTCCCTACACCCGCGTGGGCGCCTGGACGCCCGATGGCCAGCAGCCGGCGAATGCGCCCGGCGCGCCGGTCAACGTGACCTTCGAGCCGTCGTCGCGCCGCATCGGCAATCTGTTCGCGAACAACCTGTCGCAGGCCATCGGCGACAACATCAAGCTGCTGGGCAAGACCTACGTCCTGCCGCGGCCGGTGAACGTCACCTTCAAGGACTGCGGCAAGCTGAACGCCTGGTACAGCCCGCGCGAAGGCACCATCACGATGTGCTACGAGCTGATCGAGAACATCGCGGTGATGATTTCCGACATCGAAATGGGCACGGTCGGTGGTGAGATCAAGCAGGGCGGTGGGGCACCTCAGCAAGCGCCCCAGCAATCGCCTCAGCAGCAACCTCGCCAACAGCAACCGTCCGGCGGTCAGCCGCAACGCGCGCCCGCCGGCGGCTTCGATGAACTGCAGGACAGCGGCGTGCCGCCGACGAACCTGCTGTTCTCGGCGCCGTACAAGGGTCCGACGCCCAACATCCATCCCCGCGCCAAGGTGATTACCACCAAGGACCTGGTCTATCTGCTCAAGAACGAAAAGAACCTCTTGATGATCGACACGAGCGGGCTGCGCGAAACGTTGCCCGATGCCTATCCGCTAAGCGACGCGGGCCAGGACGGTAGCGTTGCGGATCAGATGCAGAACGCCTTCGACGGCTGGCTGCACAAGAAGACCGGCACCGAGAAAGAGCACAACGTGCCGCTGGTGTTCATTGGTGGCGGCATGAACGACCGTTCGTCCTACAACGCCGCGCTGCGCGCCGGCACGCTGGGCTGGCCTGCCTACTGGTACCGCGGTGGCATCGAGGCGTGGGTTGCCAACGGCTTGCCGACCGTCCAGGTCAAGGCGGCCCAGGGCAACTGATCAGAGATCCGCCTGGGGCGGCTGCTTGCAAGCACGCCACGAAGCAAAAAGCCCGCCTGTTCGCACAGGCGGGCTTTTTTATTGCCGTGAGGCGGATTACTTGCCTTGGGCGGCCAGCGCCAGGGCGGCGGCGTTGACCACGGAGGCGATACGGCCGGCGTCGCGCAGCTGTTCCGTCGACAGGCCGTCCTTCTTCAGGTTTTCGTAGTGCGAGGCCACGCAGAAGTGGCACTTGCCGATGATGGAAGCCACCAGCGCGAACAGCTCGAAGCGCTTCTTGTCGACGCCGCCATGGGTGGCGTAGGCATTCATGCGCAACTGGGCCGGCAGGCTCTTCAGTTGAGCGTCGCCGGTCATTTCCACGTAGGGGTACCAGGTGTTGTTCATGCCCATGAGCGCGGAGGCGGTCAGCGCGGCATTGGCGTCGGCTTCCGACAGGCCGCTCTTGAAGGCCTCGACCAGCACCGGGCTGCGCGCGGCATAGGCGGCCGACAAGGCGGCGCCCACGGCGTCTTCCGGGGCCAGCGTCGAGCGGGCGATCACGGCGTCCAGATTCAGGCGGATGTCCTTGG
>JBEBOQ010000087.1:0-20846 GCA_040396375.1 Achromobacter xylosoxidans | reverse complement strand
TGATGGAGTTCTACGCGGCCTTCGCGGACTACCGCTGGCTGATGGACTTCACCGAAGAACTGATCCGCCAGGCGGCCATCTCGGCCACGGGCAGCGCCGTGCTGACCTACCAGGAACGTGAACTGGATCTCTCCAAGCCGTTCGACCGCCTGACTATCTGCGAAGCCATCCTCAAGTACGCGCCCGGCTACACCCAGGCGCAACTGGACGACGTGGCCTTCGTGCGCACCGAACTCAAGAAGTTTGGCGTCGATGCCGACGGCCCCGTGCTGTCGCGCGCCGGCCTGGGCGCATTGCAACTGGCGCTGTTCGAGGAAACCGCCGAAGCCAAGCTCTGGAATCCCACCTACATCATCGACTACCCGGTGGAAGTCTCGCCGCTGGCGCGCGCCTCCGACACCCGCGAGGGCATCACCGAGCGCTTCGAGCTGTTCATGACGGGCCGCGAGATCGCCAACGGCTTCTCCGAGCTGAACGATCCCGAAGACCAGGCCGAGCGTTTCCGCTCGCAGGTCGAGGCCAAGGACGCGGGCGACGAGGAAGCCATGTACTACGACGCGGACTACATCCGCGCCCTGGAATACGGCATGCCCCCGACGGGCGGCTGCGGCATCGGCATCGACCGCCTGGTCATGCTGCTGACCGACAGCCCCAGCATCCGCGACGTCATCCTCTTCCCGCACCTGCGCCGTGAAGACTAAGCCGCGCGCCGCGTCATGATCTTCAAGATCCTGATGCTGGCCGCGGTGGTGGCCGGGCTGTTCTACATGGTGATGCAGCCGCGCCGTGGCCGCGCCGGCTTTACGGCCGGCCCGGCGCCCGTACGCCGGTCGCCGCTGTTCATCGCCCTGTGCGTGGCCACCGCGCTGGCCCTGTCGGGTGCGCTGATCACCGCGGTGATCTGGATGGGCAGCGTCGCCGGTGGCGTCACCGGCGGCGGCTACCAGGGCGAAGCCGACTTCCTCCTCACCATCGCGGGCGCGTTGCTGGCGATCGCCATCGCCTGCGGCGTCGGCGCCTTCTTCAAGCGCCGCGGCTAAGTCTCTGGCTGCGCCTTTTTCAAGGCACCCGCCAGGCGCCGCATCGCGGCCTCGATTTCATGGGCGCTCAGCGATGCGTAGCCCAACAGCCACCCCTGCCGCTTTTCCTGCCCCGCATACAACCGGCTCAGCCCCGGCAATGCCACGCCGGCCGTTGCTGCCCGGCGGATCGTGTCCGCCTCTGACCAGCCCGGCTCCAGCAGGCACGGTATCTGCAGCCCGCCTTCGGGCCGCACGGCAACGGCCACCCCCTTCAAATGCCGGGCCACCGCGTCCAGCATGACCTCCCTGCGCGCCGCGTACAGCTTGCGCATGGCCCGCACATGCGAGTTGTAATGCCCGTCCGCCATGAACCGGGCCAAGGTCAACTGCAGTATCTGCGGCGTGTGCCCGTCGATGATGCTACGCGCGCGGCTGAAGGCGCCGACCAGCTCGTGCGGCAGCGCCATGTACCCCATCCGCAGGCCCGGAAAAAGCGTCTTGCTGAACGTGCCGAGATAGATCGTGCGACCCTGCTTGTCCAGGCCCTGCACGCAGGCGGTCGGCAGGCCGTCGTAGTGGAACTCGCTGTCGTAGTCGTCTTCGATGATCCACTTGCCGGTCTCGCCGGCCCAGCGCGTCAGGTCCAGCCTGCGCTCCAGCGACAGGGTCGCCCCGGTGGGGTACTGGTGCGACGGCGTCACGTACACGCACGCGGCGCCGCTGCGGTCGGCCCGCAACAGATCGGTGCGGATACCTTGTGCGTCCACATCGATGGGCACAATACGGGCCTCGGCGAATTCAAACGCTTTGCGGGCGCCGAAGTAGCCGGGGTTCTCCAGCAGGATCGGCTTGCCGGCATCCACCAGCAACTGCGCACACAGGAACAGCGCCTGCCGCGTGCTGCTCAGCACCACGATCTGCTCGGCCGCGACCTTGGCGCCCCGCTCCAGGTTCAGGTAGGTCGCGATTGCCTTGCGTAGTGGCTCGGCCCCCTGGGGGTCGCCATGCAGCAGCACATTGCCGCGATGTTCCTTCAGGACCTGGCGCTGCAAGCGCTCCCAGATTTCCGTGGGAAATGTCCGCGTCTCGGGCAGGCCCGTGGCGAACGCCTGGATCGATTGCTGGTCGGCCACGCCGCCACTGTCGAAGATCGATCGGCCACGGCGGCTGAGACCGGCCCCCGGCTCCGCCACCACCGCCCTGCGCGTCTGGGCGTCGATCCGGCGGCGTGCGGCTCCGCGCAATGACGTGCCGATCATCTCGGAAACATAGCTGCCCGAGCCTTTGCGCCGACTGATGAAGCCGTCACGATGCAACTGCACATAGGCGTTCTCGACCGTGTCGCGGGCCACGCCCAACGACTGCGCAAGCAGGCGTGTCGCAGGCAGCTTCACTCCCGGATCGAGCGCGCCGTCCAGAATCAATGCGCCCAGCGCACGTTGAATGCGCTGGTGCAGATCCAGCGGCTGAAAATCCGCATCGCTCATGCGGATCTTCAGGGTTTCCAGCTCGAATGCCTTGCTCATGCGGTCTGCCCCAATGCTACGGAAGAAAGCCCTACGGCAGGCCATTCTAGTCGTGCCACCTCGCTTCCGGCCACGCCGTCATCGAAAAAAGTGGTCTGGTGCAATACCAAAAAGTGTAGGGGCCAGATAGTCCAATACGGGACTATAAAACCGGTTCCCGCTGACTTCCTGTCCAGCCTTACCCGCCCTCGCTGTAAACGCCCTCGACACCATGTCCTCTCCCGCCCCCTCCCTGCGCCCCCACGACCTCATCCACCCCGTCGTCGCCGGCCTCATCTCGGTCATCGTCAACTACGGCGGCACCTTCATCCTGGTCTTCCAGGCCGCCAAGGTGGCCGGTCTGGATCCCGCCCTGACCGCCTCATGGGTCTGGTCGATCTCCATCGGCGTCGGCGTCACCGGCATCATCCTGAGCTGGGCGTCCCGCGAGCCGATCATCACCGCCTGGTCCACGCCCGCGGCCGCGTTCCTGGTCACGGCCCTGGCGACCACGCCCTATCCAGAGGCGGTGGGCGCCTACCTGATCTCCGCCGCCGCCTTCGTCGTGCTGGGGCTGTCGGGCTGCTTCGAGAAGGTCATCCGCCTGATCCCGCCCGGCGTCGCGGCCGGTCTCTTGGCCGGCATCCTGCTGCCCTTTGGCATCGGCGCCTTTGGCGGCATGACCCTGGACCCGCTGCTGACAGGCTGGCTGATCCTGGCCTACGTCGTGCTCAAACGCTATACCGCGCGCTACGCCGTGGTCGGCATCCTGGTGTCGGGGCTGGCCCTGTTGCTGCTGCAAAACCGCGTCGACCTGTCCGGCCTGACGCTCACCCTGGCTGCTCCGGTATTCACATCGCCCGAGTTCTCTGTCAACGCCGCGCTCAGCGTGGCACTGCCGCTGTTCCTGATCACGCTGACCGGGCAGTACATGCCCGGCATGCTGGTGTTGCGCAACGACGGCTTCAAGACCAGCGCCAACCCCATCGTCACCCTGACCGGCCTGGGCTCGCTGCTCATGGCGCCCTTCGGCTCGCACGCGTTCAACATCGCCGCGATCACGGCCGCCATCTGCACCGGCAAGGAATCGCACGAAGATCCGTCCAAGCGCTGGATTGCCGGTATCGCCGCGGGCATCTTCTACATTCTGGTCGGTGTATTCGGCGTGACGCTGGCCGCCGTCTTCATGGCGTTACCGGGCGCCTTCATCACCACGCTGGCGGGCCTGGCACTGCTGGGCACTATCGGCGCCAGCCTGGCCAGCGCCCTGGCCGACCCGAAAACCCGCGAAGCCTCGCTGATCACCTTCCTCGCGGCCGCCGCCAACATCAAGCTGTTCGGCATTGGCGGCGCCTTCTGGGGCCTGGTGATCGGCCTGGCGGCCCATGCGCTGCTCAACGGCCGCTTGCCGCGGCGGCCCCGCTACACTGGCGCATCGATCGCCGCCCCCGCTACGCCCAAGGAAATGGTGAAGTGATGCAATCCCTAGCTCCCGAAACACCGCCCGCCGACGACGACACGCAAACCCGTCACGCCCAGCACGGCCGCTATCCGCAGGCCCTGACCGTCGAGGACTTCCAGCGCAACCTGGCGGCAGTCCAGGCCCGCATCGATGCCGCCTGCCAACGCGCTGGCCGAGACCCTGGGCACGTGCGCCTGCTGCCGGTCAGCAAGACCATGGACGAGTCGCGTATCCGGCTGGCTTATGCGGCGGGCTGCCGCTTGCTGGGCGAAAACAAGGTGCAGGAGGCGCTGCGCAAATGGGAAGGCACGACCGACCTGACTGACCTGCGCTGGTCGGTCATCGGCCACTTGCAGACCAACAAGGCCAAGCTGGTGGCGCGCTTCGCGGCCGAATTCCAGGCGCTGGACAGCCTGCGCGTGGCCGAGGCGCTGGACCGCCGGCTACAGGTCGAGGGCCGCTCGCTGGACGTATTCGTGCAGGTCAACACCTCGGGCGAACCCAGCAAGTACGGCCTGCCGCCCGACGAGGCGGCCGCCTTCATCCAGGCGATGCCCGCGTTCACCGCGTTACGGGTACGCGGGCTGATGACGCTGGCGCTGTTCTCCAGCGAAGCCAATCGGGTGCGCCAGTGTTTTGTATTGCTGCGCGGCCTGCGCGACCAACTGCGCCAGGCTGCCCCCGCAGGCATCGACCTGGATGAATTGTCCATGGGCATGTCCGGCGACTTCGAAATCGCCATCGAAGAAGGCGCCACCGTGGTGCGGGTGGGCCAGGCCATCTTCGGCGCCCGCGCCCTGCCGGACAGCTATTACTGGCCGACGGAAACGTAGCCGAACCCTCGCCCCCTAGCCCAACGGCCAACGGCCGGCATCCGGCGGCAGCCCGGGCAGGCTGGCCAGCAACATCTCATCAATGAATGCAGCAGGCGCCAGCCGCCCGCCGGGCTTGTACCACTGCACCGTCAGGTTCATGGCACCCAGTACACAGCGCTTGATCACCCGGGCGTCGCCCCGCAGCAGCCCGGCGTCGACGGCCGCCGCCACCACCTGCTGCCACATCGCCTCGTAGCGGTCGCTCAACGCCTTGACGCTGGCCTGGCTGGGCGCGGACAGGCTGCGCCATTCGTACACCAGGGCGTTCATCGCATCGCCGCCAGCGCCGTGCAGCATGCTCCACATATGCACACGGAACAGCGCCGCCAGCCGATCCGCCGGCGCGCGGTAGTGCGCCAGCGCCTCGTGGCCGCCATCCAGCACCTCCTGAATGCCGTTGTTCATCACCGCCACCAGGATTTCCTCTTTGCTGCGGAAATGGTGGAACAGGCTGCCCGACTGCAAGCCCACGGCGCGTGCCAGTTCACGCACCGTAGTGCGTTCGTAGCCGTGCTGGCGAAACAGCCGCCCGGCGGTCAGGACCACCTCGCTGCGGCGTTGCGACTCCGCGCCGTCCGGATGGTCAGCCGGCGACGCACCTCCCTTGCCGGCCCTGTTCATAAGCGCTCGATAATGGTCGCGGTCGCCATGCCGTGCCCGATGCACATGACTTGTAGCCCGAACTGGCCGCCCGTCGCCCGCAGGCCGGCCAGCATCTTGGCCATCAGCCCCGCGCCCGTGGCCCCCAACGGATGGCCGTGGGCAATGGCGCCGCCCCAAGGATTCACACGCGCCGGGTCCGCATCCAACGCGTGCTGCCAGGCCAGCACCACGCTGGCGAACGCCTCGTTGATCTCGATCCAATCCATGTCCTGCAGGCGCAGACCGGCACGGGCCAAAGCGCGTTCGGTCGCCGGGATCACGCCAGTCAATTGCAACACCGGGTCGGACCCGATCGCTACGCGGGCCAGGAACCGCGCCTGTGGCCGCAGACCGTCGGCCACGGCGGCGGCTCGGTCCGCCAGCAGCACGGCGGCAGCGCCATCGGCGATTTGGCTGGCCTGGGCCGCCGTCACGTTGCCCTGCCCCGGCGCGCGCAGTGCAGGCGCCAGCGCCGCCACCTTGGCCGGATCCGCGCGCTCGCGTATGCCTTCGTCGCGCGCCGGCGTCCCTGCCGGGCCGGGCAGCAATTCGCTGTGCCGGCCCGCGGCGGCCGCGGCCCAGGCGCGCGCATGGCTTTGCATCGACCAGGCGTCCAACTCGGCGCGCGTCAGCCCCCACCGCTCGGCAATGCGCTCCGCGCTCTCGATCTGGTGCACCAGCGGGTAGCGCTGCAGCAGCCCGGGGTTCAAGGACTCGAAACCCGTGAACTCGCGCTGCCCCAGCGTCACGTCCAGGAACATGGGCACCCGGCTCATGTTTTCGACGCCGCCCGCCACCACATAGCGCATATCGCCTGCCGCGATGGCCTGGGCGCCCATATGCACGGCCTGCTGGCTGGACCCGCACATGCGGTTCAACGCCACGCCCGGCACCGACTCGGGCAGCCCGGCCAGCAGCGCCGCCAGGCGGCCGATATTGGCCCCCTGCTCGCCCGCCTGGCTGACGCAGCCGACCACCACGTCCTCGACCTGGCCCGCCGGTAAGCCCGCTCGCCCAAGCACGCCCTGAATGACGTCGGCCATCAAGTCGTCCGGACGCCTGTCCGCCCACCAGCCGCCGCGCCGCCCGAACGGCGTGCGCACCGCCTCCACGATCACCGCTTCGTTCATGCCAGTGTCTCCTCGGCGTACAGCCGCTCGATCTCGTCCGCATAGCTACGATAAATGCTGGCGCGCCGCACCTTCATGGTGGCGGTCACTTCGCCGTCATCATGGTCCAGTTCCTTGATCAGCAAATGGAAGCGCTTGATCTGCGCCACCGGCGCAAGCCCCGCATTGGCGCGGGCCACCTCGCCCGCGACCAGGTCGCGCACCTGTGCGCTTTCGGCCAGCGAACGGAAATGGGTAAAGGCGATGCGGCGCGATTCCGCCCATTTGCCCACCGTCTCGAATTCCAACTGGATCAGCGCGGCCACATACCGCCGGCCATCCGCGACGATCACGCACTCCTTCACATACGGACTGCTCTTTACCGCGTTCTCGATCTCCGACGGCGTCAGGTTCTTGCCACCCGCCGTGATCATGATGTCTTTCAGACGGTCGACGATACGCAGCCGCCCGTCCTGCACCGCCGCCACGTCGCCGGTATGCAGCCAGCCGTCGCGCACCGTATCGGCCGTGGCCGCCTCGTTCTTGTAGTACCCCGTGAACACCATCTCGCCACGCACCTGCAGCTCGTCCGCTTCGCCCAGGCGCCAATCCACGCCCAGAATGGCCTCGCCCACCGTGCCCACTTTCACACGGTCCGGATGCTGGCCAAAGATCATGCCGGAAGATTCGGTCAGGCCGTAGACCTCGACCAGCGGCACGCCCAGATTGCGGAAGTAGCGCACCACGTCGGGCGCGATCGGCGCGGCGCCCGTCATCGCCACCCGCACGCGTCGCAGGCCGATGAAGTTCTGCAACGCCCGCAGCACCAGCCAGTACCACAACGCATAGGTCAGCTTTTCGCCCCAGTCGCGCTGCCGCGCGGACTTTTCCAGGAACGGGGCGCACGCCGCCAATGCCCGGTGGTACAGCCACTGCGGCAATCGGCCGGCCTCCTGCATCTTGATCGAGATCGACGCATGCAGCTTTTCCCAGATGCGCGGCACGCCCAGGAATACCGTGGGCGCCACCTCGCGCAGATCCTCTTGCACCGTGCGGATCGATTCGCCGAAATTGACCTGCGACCCCAGATAGAGCGGCACGAAGGTCGACAGCATTTGCTCGGCCACATGGCACAGCGGCAGATACGACAGGTGCACGCTGGACGCATCCATCGCCAGCCGGTCTGCAATGCCCGGCGCCACGCCACGCATGTTGCGGTAGCTCAGCATCGCGCCCTTCGGCTTGCCGGTGGAGCCGGACGTGTAGATCATCAGCCCCAGATCGTCCAGTTGCTGCGCGTCCAGCCAGGCGTTCAGGGCGTCCAGACCCGTCGTCTCGTGCCGTTGGCCGTCGGCTTCCAGCTCAGCGAACGACACGATGCGATCGCGCTCGGCCGGCGGATATGAACGCAGCCCCTTCGTTTCCATCACCACGATGCGGCGCAGCAGCGGCAGGCGGTGCGCCACCTGCAGCACCTTGTCGGTCTGCTCCTGGTCTTCGCACACCACCAGTTCAACGTCGGCATGCTCCAGCACGTAGCCCATTTCCTCGGCCGGACTGGTGGCGTATACCCCCACCGCCACGCCGCCCACCGCGCCGGCGCCCAACTGCACCAACAGCCATTCCAGCCGGTTTTCCGACACGATGGCCACCCGTCCGCCGCGCGACAAACCGGCCGCCTGCAGGCCCAGCCCCACGCGGCAGGCGCGCCGCCAGTACTCGGCCCACGACACCGGCTTCCAGATGCCAAAGTCCTTTTGCCGCACGGCGACCGCGGCCGGCTGCCGGCGGGCCTGCTCGCGCAGCATCTGCGGCAAGGTCAGCGCCGGCCACGCCCCGTCCGCGTGTGCCGCGGGCGTCGATGCGCGCGGCGCCGTCATGACAGCCAGCGCTTGCGGCGCTTGTAGTGCTTGATATCGCGAAAGCCGCGGGCTTCGCCCGAGCCGCCCACGCCCAGGTAGAACTCGCGCACATCCGGGTCGGCCGCCAGCTTGTCCGCCGTGCCGTCGATCACCACCTTGCCCGTTTCCATGATGTAGCCGTAGTGCGCCACCGCCAGCGCCACCGACGCGTTCTGCTCGACCAGCAACATCGACACCCCCTGTTCGCGATTGATGCGGGCGATGATGGAAAAAATGGTTTCCACCAGCATCGGCGACAAGCCCAGCGACGGCTCGTCCAGCAGCATCAGCTTGGGCTGCGCGATCAGCGCCCGCCCGATCGCCAGCATCTGCTGCTCACCGCCGGAAAGATAGCCCGCCAGGCCGCGGCGGCGTTCGTACAGCCGCGGAAAATATCCGTACACCAGGTCGAAATCGGCCTTGGCGCCGGACCTGCCGCTGAGCGCGTAGGTCGCGGCCACCAGGTTCTCCTCGACCGACAGGTCCTCGAACACGCGCCGTCCTTCCATCACATGCGCCAGCCCGGCGCGCACCAGGTTCTGCGGCCGCGCCCCCGCGGTGTCGCCGCCGTCGAACAGGATGCGCCCGCGCGCCAGCTCGCCGTCCTCCAGGTCGAGCAGGCGCGACACCGCCTTCAACGTGGTCGACTTGCCGGCGCCGTTGCTGCCCAGCAGGGCCACGATGGCGCCGGCCGGCACCGACAGCGACAGGCCGCGCAGCACCTGCACCGCCTTGTTGTAGACCACCTCGATGTTGTTGATGTCCAGCACCGTGGCCGGCGACGCAGCGTGTCCGGGGTTCACGGGCGCCTCACTGCAGCACGATCCAGTCGGAAGCCGGCACCATCTGCTTCTGCTTGGTATCGGCGCGATAGATACGGCCCACCGGAATCGAATTGCCCTTGATGCTGATCGGCACGCCGATCAGCCCGCCGGTGTCGAAGTCCTTGATGCCCTCCAGCGCCGCCTTCATGTTGGCGCTGGTCAGCTCCTTGCCCGCCTCCAGCGTGCGCTTGGCCACCTCGGTGAACAGCATCGCCGCAAGGAAGCCCTGCATGTAGCCGGTGCTCTGGTATTGCGGCCGCATCTCGCGGATCTTCTTGAGCATCGGCGCGTCCGCCGTCTCGTCGTAGTAATAGCGGTACGGCATCACGCCCATGAAGCCCTCGGCGTCCTCGCCCATCTGCATCACGGTGGAGTTGTCCATGGTCCAGAACGTGCCCATGTAGCGGGTCTTCAGGCCCATGCGCTTGCCCTGCCCCACGAATTCGGGAATGGGCGCCAGCACGTAGCCGTGGAAAATCGTGAAATCCGGATCGGCGCGGCGCAGCTTGATCACCTCGGTGGACACGTCCACGCTGCCCGGCGGCGTCATGATCTCGGTCGCCACCGTCAGCCCCAGCTTTTGCGCCACGGCACGCGAACTGGCAATCGGGTCACGACCGAACTCGGTGTCCGAATACACGAATGCCACCTTCGCGCCCGGCTTCTCCTTGGCGATATACCGCAGCAGAATGCCGAACATCTCGGTGTAGTCCGGTCCCAGCATGAACTGCGCCGGATACTTGGCCGGATCGTTCAATTCGGTAGCGAACGACGCGCCCGTCATCAGGATGCTGCCCGTGCGGTTCAGCTCGGCGTTGATCGTCTTGGAAAATCCGGTCGAATCGCCGTAGTAGAAATTCACCTTGTTCTGGCTGGTGATCTTCTTGAACGCCGCCACCGACGCATCCACCTTATAGGCCGTGTCTTCCGGCACATAGCGCAGCTTGCGGCCCTTCACGCCGCCCTGCTCGTTGATGATCTTCACGTAATCGGTAATGCCCGCGTGGATGCCCTGCCCGGCGAAGGCGAACACCCCACTCATCGGGATCGAGCCGCCCAGGACCAGGTCGTCTTCCGCTTGTGCGGCCGGCGCGGCCGCCAAGGCCATCGCCATGCCCAAGGGCGCCAGCAACTTCGATAAACCGCTGCCTATCCGGATGCGCTTCATGGTTTCGTCTCCTGGTTCTCTTGGGAATACGCGGCCGCCGTCTAGGTGCGGAATGGCCACAGATGGAAGTAGCGGCGCACGCGGCGCCAGATTTCCGCGAGCCCGTGCGGCTCGAAGATCAGAAAGCCCACGATCAGCAGGCCGAACACAATCGTGCGCACCGGCGATATCAGCCGCAGGGCATCGCCCCCCACCGGCAGCCAGCCCACCACCAGCTTGAGCAGTTCGGGCACCATGGTCATGAACACGGCGCCCAGGATGGAACCCAGGATCGACCCCATGCCGCCCACGATGATCGCGGCCAGGAAGAAGATCGACATGATCAGCGGGAAACTCTCCGGCGTGACCACGCGGAAGAAGTACGCCCACAGCCCGCCGGCCACGCCCGCGTAGAACGACGACAGGCCGAACGACAGCAGCTTGTAGCGCAGCAGGTGGATGCCCAGCACCTCCGCCGAAATATCCCGGTCGCGGATCGCGATGAACGCACGCCCGATGCGGGTGCGAAACAGATTGGCCGCGCCCAGCACCATGGCTACGGTCAGCGGCACGATCAGCCAATAGATCTTGAACGACGTATCCAGGTCCATGCCCAGGATGCGAGCGGGCGGCACCTGCAGGCCGCCGGTGCCGCCAGTGAATTGCCAATTGGCGAAAATGAAATGCGCGATAAAAGACGCCGCAATCGTCGAGATCGCCAGGTACAGACCCTTGACCCGCAGCGATGGAATCCCCACCAGCAGGCCGCCCAACATCGCCACCACGCCCCCGCCCAGCAGATTCACCAGCACCGGCGTGCCCAGGCGCAGCTCCATCACCGCCACGGTGTAGGCGCCCAACCCCATGAACGCGGCCTGCCCCAAGCTGACCAGGCCCGTGTAGCCGGTCAGGATGTTCAGTCCGGTCGCGCTGGCCACATTGATGGCGACCAGGCAGGCCAGGTACAGCCAATAGGCATCCGCCACGAACGGGAACAGCGCCAGCGACGCCGCCAGCAGCGCCAGCCACAGCCGTTGGGTGCGGGTATCGAAAAGCCCCTCGTCGGCCAGGTACGTCTCTTTCGCGGTCGCGATACGCATCAGAGCCTCTCGATTTCGCGGGTGCCGAACAGGCCGTAAGGCCTGACCATCAGCACCGCCACCAGCACCACGAAGGTCGCCAGCAATTTGTATTCGCCGCCCAGATAGGCGCCGGCCCAAGCCTCCAGCAAACCGATGAAGATGCCGCCCACCAGCGCGCCCACCACGCTGTCCAGGCCGCCCACGATCACCACCACCAGCACCGACAGGCCAAACACGCCCATCGACGACGAGATGCCGCCGATCGCGCCCACGATCACGCCGGACACCGCGGCGATCGCGCCCGCCGCCGCCCATGACAACGAAAACACGCGCGGCACGTTGATGCCCATGGCGTAGGCCGCGCCCTGATCCGACGCGGTCGCGCGCAGGGCGACCCCGCCGCGCCAGTAGCGGAACACCACCAGCACCAGCAACACCAGCGCCACGGCGACCCAGAAGCCGTAGAACACCTTGGGCGCCACAAAGGCCTCGCCCACCATCACCGGCGCCCGCGGCATGAACTCCGGCAACCGGCGCTGGTCCGCCGTCCAGATCAGTTCCACCACGCCCACCAGAATCGATGCCAGGCCCACCGTGATCATGAACACGGAGATCGGCGATTCGCCCAGCATCGGGCGAATCGTCAGGCGTTCGACCAGCGCGCCCAGCGCCGCCGACACGCCCACCGCCCCGGCGATCGCCAGCCAGATTGGCCAGGCCATGCCAGCGGCGAAGGCGTAGAACACATAAGCGCCCATCATCAGGAATTCGCCGATGGCGATGTTGACCACCCGCGTCGCCTTGTAGACGATCACGAACGCCAACGCCGCCAGCGCGTACAGGCCCCCACTGCCCAGGCCGGCCAGCGTCACCTCCAGGAAGAAAAGCCCATCCATCAGGCCGCCTCCCGCAGGCGGCGGCGCAAGTCCCCCACGTCGCCAGCGCCCAGGTAGGCCTTGATGACCTCGGGATCGGCCTGCACCTGCGCCGGCGCGCCGTCGGCGATGACCTGGCCGAAATTCAGCACCACCACGTGGTCCGACAGGTCCATCACCATGCCCATGTCGTGCTCCACCATCAGCACCGTCACGCCCCATTCGGCGCGCACATCCAGAATGAAGCGCGCCATGTCGTCCGTTTCCTCGCGGTTCATGCCCGCCACCGGCTCGTCCAGCATCAGCACCTTGGGGTTCATGGCCAGCGCGCGTGCCAGCTCCACGCGCTTTTGCAGCCCGTACGACAACGCCGCCACCGGCGCGTGGCGGATGTGGTCGATCTCCAGGAAATCGATGATGCGTTCTTCGATGTCGGCGCGCAGCGCCATTTCCTCGCGCCGCGCCCGGCCCAGGTAGAACAACGCGTCCAGCACCGTGCTGCGCAGGTGCGCATGGCGCCCCAGCTTGATGTTGTCCAGCACCGTCATGCCGCGAAACAGCGCAATGTTCTGGAAACTGCGCGCCAGCCCCAGCTTGGCCCGCTCGGGCGCAGCCACGCGCGTGATGTCGCGACCCAGGAAGCGGATGGCGCCCGCGGCCGGCCGGTAGAACCCGGAGATGGTGTTAAAGAGAGACGTCTTGCCCGCGCCGTTGGGGCCGATGACCGTGGTGATGGACCCCGGCGCCACGCGAAAGCCCACGCCGCTTAGCGCCTTGACCCCGCCGAACGCCAACGTGACCCCATCCACCTCCAGCAAGGGAGGGTTGTCGGATTGATCCACCTTTGTCTCCTCGCTGTGTCGCGAAGCTGTTTTTTTAGTGGCGGTGAATCAGCGTAGCCCCGAGGCAGGTGATGCAGCGAACCTGTCTTTACCTACGCTGGTACAGCGCCGGAAAATCGTTCTATGCGTTACGCTTGTGTGGCAGAGGACTAACCAAGCAAGCGCTCGGTTCTGACCATAGCATCGCGGTTTTTGGATCGAAAGTTGGTATTTACCCGATAACAGAGACAAGCCATGAACCCTTCCCTTCCGGTCTTTCCCACCCTGCTTCTGGACGCCGGCGACGGCATCGCCACGCTCACCCTCAACCAACCCGCCGCGCTCAACGCCATCAGCGTCTCGATGGCGCAAGACCTGCAACGCGCTGCCCAATGGCTCGAAACGCGCAACGACATACGAGCGGTGGTGTTGCGCGGCGCGGGCAAGGCCTTTTGTGCCGGCGGCGATATCTCGCTGTTCGAAGGCGGCGCCGACGCGGTGCGCGGCAAGCTGCTGGACCTGTTTACGCCCCTGAACGATTTCATCTCACGCATCGCGCGCATGGACAAGATCTGGCTGGCCCAGGTCCATGGCGTCGCCGCAGGCGCCGGCCTGTCGCTGGTGTTGGCGTGCGACCTGGCCATCGCCGACGCCGATACGCGCTTCATGACCGCCTATCTGAAACTGGGCGCCACGCCCGATGCCGGCATGACCCACGGCCTGATGCGCGTCGTGGGTCCCAAGCGCGCGCTGGACCTGCTGCTGCGCCACGCCGCCTTCACCGCCGCAGACGCGCTGGCCTGGGGCCTGCTGACCCGCACGGCCGCTGCCGGCGAACTCGACGCGCAAGCGCTGGCTTACGCCCAAGGCATCGCGGCCCATGCGCCGCACGGCATCGCCGGCGCCAAACGCTTGCTGCGCAGCGCCGCGCAGGCGCCGCTCGAAACGCAACTGGCGGAAGAAACCGCCAACTTCCTGGCATCGGCTCAGCGCGAGGATTTTGCCGAAGGCGTGCGGGCCTTCCGCGAGAAACGCCCCCCACAATTCAGTGGCAGATAATAAGCTCAGCCAAAAAAAAGCGCGGCCAAGGCCGCGCCCTCATTTACATCACACACCTACACCACACGCCGTTCCACCGCCTGAGCCCAACGCCGCGCCACCGATGGCGACGTTGCGCAGGTCGCGGATTCCGTCACCACCCGCACGGCGCGCTCCAGCAGTTGGATGTCGGCTTCGTGCTGACGGGCCACATGCGGATCCTCGAAGAAGATCACGCGCTGGCATTGGTGTTCCAGCACCAGCTCGGCGATCTGCGCGTCGCCACCCAGCGGGCCGCTCAGATAGCGGTGCACCCAAGGCGTATCCTTGGGCCAGCCGCGAGACCAGGCCAGATCGTTCAAGCGACCGCCGGTCGTGCCGGTGGCGACACGCCGCGCAAAGCGCGACAGCACGTCGAAGTGCTCGCTGGCAAACGCCACCATCTCTTCCTTGAGCGCATCGTGGGCGATCATCGCCAAGGTCTGGCCAGTGAAATTGAATAGCCGCGACGCCGACACGTCGGGAGCAAGCCCCGCGTGGATACGCTCGACCTCCATCCATTCGATAGCGCCGGCCAGCGTCGAAATGAACGGCCTGCCATGCGTGATGCACTGGCGCTTGAGCGCCAGCGCCTCGGGAAAGATCGACGATGGATCGACCGGATCGATCAAGTAGATCGCGCCATCAAACGGCGCCTGCCCGTCGCGGCCCTCGGTCACGCGTGCCACCAGTTTCATCAGGCCGCCTTCGCGGCCATAGGGGTAGCGAATCAGGCCGCTGTAGCCCTGCAGCATGCCTTCGCGCACGATCGCGTCGTGCGTGCGGCCCACGGTGTGCAGCTGCACGCCCAGTTCCCGGATCGTGGACGAACAGGCCCGCAGCCACGTGAACAAGGCAGCATCGGGCGTTTCATGGTGCAGTCGGTTGGCGGCCAGGCCAAAGCGCAGGGGGGCAGCGGGCATCGGTAGACTCGGCGGTAAGAACAACAAAGAGAGCCTTGATGATACCCCGCGGCCGGCGCGCCAATGAAAAAACGCTCCCCGTGGGGAGCGTCTGCCGGACGGTTCAGTCCGCTTCGTCGATCCAGGCCATCTGGATGGCCTCAAGGATCTTCTCGCCGCTGCGGTCGGGATCATCGCTGAACCCGGGCAGCGCCAGCACCCATTCGCGCAGTTGCGTAAAACGCAGCGTCTTGGGGTCGACGTCCGGATGGGCGTCCACCAGCGCTTCGGCGATCTGGTAGGTATCGGTCCACTTCATCAATGGCCCTCTTTCGCGTGGTTGATGGTGTACTTGGGAATCTCGACCGTCAGGTCGGCGTCTTCCACCAGCGCCTGGCACGACAGGCGCGACGTCGGCGTCAAGCCCCAGGCCTTGTCCAGCAGATCCTCTTCGTCGTCGGTCGCGTCTTCCAGCGACGCATACCCCTGCTTGACCACCACGTGACAGGTCGTGCAGGCGCACGACAGTTCGCAGGCATGCTCGATGTCGATATGGTTGTCCAGCAAAACGCGGCAAATCGACACACCCTTGGGCGCGTCGTCGATCACAGCGCCCTCGGGGCAGTAATCGGGATGAGGCAGTACGGTCAGTTTCGGCATAGCTTTTTATCAGGCAATTTCGTCAAGTTTGCGACCGGCCAGCGCGGCGCGGATGCTGCGGTCCATACGACGGGCGGCAAAGTCGTCGGTCGCGGCCGACAAGGCTTCGACCGCGGCCTTCACCGTATCCACGTCCTGCGCTTCCTGCACACTGATCGCCGCCTGCAGGCACTCGTCCACCCGCTTGCGCTCTTCAGCATCCAGCAGATCGCCGTCGGCCGCCAACGCGGCCTGCACCGACTCCACCAACTGGCGCGCATCCACCTGCTGCTCGCGCAGCATGCGGGCGCGGGCATCGGTATCGGCTTGCGCCACGCTGTCGGCCAGCATCTGCGCAATCTCGTCATCCGACAGGCCATAAGACGGCTTGACCGACACCGCGGCCTCGACGCCCTTGCTCTGCTCGCGCGCGGTGACGCTCAGCAAACCGTCCGCGTCCACCTGGAAGGTCACCCGGATGCGCGCGGCCCCAGCCACCATCGGCGGAATGCCGCGCAGTTCAAAACGCGCCAGCGAGCGGCAATCCGACACCAGGTCGCGTTCGCCCTGCAGCACATGAATGCTCATGGCCGTCTGGCCATCCTTGAAGGTCGTGAACTCCTGCGCCCGCGCCACCGGAATGGTGCTGTTGCGAGGAATCACGCGCTCGACCAGGCCACCCATGGTTTCCAGGCCCAGCGACAGCGGAATCACATCCAGCAGCAGCCAGTCCTCACCCGGGGCACGGTTGCCGGCCAGCAGGTTCGCCTGCAAGGCCGCGCCCAGCGCCACTACTTGGTCCGGGTCCAGGTCGGTCAGCGGCGCGGTGCCGAACATCTCGCCCACCGCGGCACGCACCACCGGCATGCGGGTCGCACCGCCCACCATCACCACGCCGCGCACTTGCGCCGGCTTGAGCTCGGCGTCGCGCAGCGCGCGCTGCGCGCAGTCCAGCGTACGCTGCACCAGAGGCTGCGCCAGCGTTTCGAATTCCGTACGAGTCAGTACCCGGTCAATTACCTGGCCGTTGGACAGCGTCAATTGCAGGCGCGCTTCCTGGGCGCCGGACAACGCCTCGCGTGCCGCACGCGCCGCCATCAGCAGACCGCGCCGGTCGGCGTGCGTCAGCTCGCCCGCGCCAGCGGCATTAACCACATGGTCGACGATCAGGGAATCGAAGTCATCTCCGCCCAGCGCGGTATCGCCACCGGTCGAAATCACTTCGAAAACGCCCTGCGTCAGCCGCAAGATCGAAATATCGAACGTCCCGCCACCCAGGTCGTACACCGCGTACACGCCTTCGGCCGCGTTATCCAGGCCATAGGCGATCGCCGCGGCGGTCGGTTCGTTCAGCAGGCGCAGCACATTCAGCCCAGCCAGTCGCGCCGCATCTCGGGTCGCCTGGCGCTGCGCATCGTCGAAATAAGCGGGCACCGTAATCACCGCGCCCACCAGGTCATCGCCCAGCACGTCTTCGGCGCGTTGGCGCAGCACGGCCAGGATCTGCGCCGAGACTTCGACCGGGCTCAGGTCACCCTGCGCCGTGCGAATTCGCACCATGCCGGGCGCGTCGACGAATTCGTAAGGCGCGCGCGTGGCGCGGGCCTCTTCCAGCGAACGGCCCATGAAGCGCTTGACCGACACCACCGTGTTCAGCGGGTCTTCGGCTTGCTGCGCCAGGGGCTCGCGGCCCGTGGTGACGCGGCCACCCGGGTAATAGCGCACCGCCGAGGGCAGCAGCACGTGACCCTGCGCATCGGGCAGGACCTCGGCAACGCTGCTGCGCACGGCGGCGACCAGGGAATTGGTAGTGCCCAAATCGATGCCCACCGCCAGCTTGCGCTGGTGAGGCGCGGGCGATTCACCGGGCTCGGATATCTGCAATAAGGCCATGATTCTATTTTTCTGCTCAGTAGGCGGCGAAGCCTGGACGCGCAGCGGCCAGGCCGTCTCAGGCCGCTCGAACTACGGGTGGGCGTGCGCCAGCTCTTGCGCCAGCTTCTCCACGAACATCCATTCCCGCACCTTGAGGCCCGCAGCGGCGTAATCGCGCTGCTCGTCCAACAGGCGCGTCAGCGTGGCGCGCATCTGCACGCGCGCCTCTTGCAACTCAGCCTGCAGCGTCGCCAGGGCGTCGGCGTCTTCGCGCGCGTCGTCCAGCATTTCATGCCAGGTCATCTGCTGCATCAGGAAGGCCCTGTCCATGGACGTGTTGCTCTCGGTCTGCAAATCCACCCCGGCCTGCTCGCACAGGTAGCGAGCCCGCAGCAACGGATCGCGCAACTGGCGGTAAGCCTCGTTGGCACGCGCCGCCCACTGCATGGCCACGCGGCGTTCCGCGGGGCTGGCAGTGGCATAGCGATCGGGGTGCACCTGCGCGGCAACGGCGCGCCATGCGGATTCCAGCGCTTGCGCGTCCAGGTCGAAGCGTGCCGGCAAGCCAAAAAGGCTGAAGTGGTCGTCTCCAGCCAAGACTTACACCGTGAACGACTCGCCGCAGCCGCAGGTCGCCTTTTCGTTGGGGTTGCGGAACTTGAAACCTTCGTTCAGGCCTTCGCGGGCGTAGTCCAGCTCGGTGCCGTCCAGGTAGGCCAGGCTCTTGGGATCGACGAACACCTTCACGCCGAAGCTCTCGAACACCTGGTCCTCGGGCGCCGCGTCGTCCACGTACTCCAGCTTGTAGGCCATGCCGGAACAACCCGTCGTCCTAACGCCGAGGCGCAAGCCGATCCCCTTGCCGCGCTTTTGCAAGTAGCGGCCGATGTGGGTGGCAGCCTGTTGGGTCAGGGTAACGGACATGTTCAGCTCGCAACAGCTTCGGCCGGAACCGAATGCTTTTCCTTGTAGTTCTGCACGGCGGCCTTGATCGCGTCTTCGGCCAGGATCGAGCAGTGCACCTTCACGGGCGGCAGGGCCAGTTCTTCGGCGATCTGCGTATTGCGGATGTTCATGGCTTCGTCCAGCGTCTTGCCCTTGACCCACTCGGTCACGAGCGAGCTGGAGGCGATGGCCGAGCCACAGCCGTAGGTCTTGAAGCGCGCGTCTTCGATGACGCCGGCTTCGTTCACCTTGATCTGCAGCTTCATGACGTCGCCACAGGCAGGGGCGCCGACCATGCCGGTGCCCACCGAGTCGTCCGACTTGTCGAACGAACCGACGTTGCGCGGGTTTTCGTAGTGATCCAGGACTTTGGTGCTGTAAGACATGTTAGTTCTCCACGTATTCTTTGGCGCGGGCGCTCAGTGCGCGGCCCACTGCACGGTATTCAGATCGATGCCTTCCTTGGCCATTTCCCACAGCGGCGACATATCGCGCAGCTTGCCGACACGGCTCTTGAGCAGTTCGATGGCGTAGTCCACTTCCTTTTCGGTCGTGAAGCGGCCCAGCGTGAAACGGATCGAGCTATGCGCCAGTTCGTCGTTGCGGCCCAGGGCGCGCAGCACGTAGGACGGCTCCAGGCTGGCCGAGGTGCAGGCCGAACCGCTGGACACGGCCAGTTCCTTGATCGCCATGATCAGGGACTCGCCTTCGACGTAGTTGAAGCTCACGTTCAGGTTGTGCGGAACGCGCTGGTCCATGTCGCCGTTGAGGTAGACCTCTTCGATCTGCGACAGGCCGGCCCAGAGGCGATCACGCAGCATGCGGATGCGCTCGTTCTCGGTGCCCATTTCCTCGCGGGCCAGGCGGAAGGCTTCGCCCATGCCGACAATCTGGTGCGTGGCCAGCGTGCCCGAACGGAAACCACGTTCATGGCCGCCGCCGTGCATCTGCGCCTCGATGCGCACGCGCGGCTTGCGGCGCACGTACAGCGCGCCGATGCCCTTGGGGCCGTAGGTCTTGTGCGCCGAGAACGACATCAGGTCGACCTTCAGCTTCTGCAGGTCGATCTCGACCTTGCCGGTGGCTTGCGCGGCGTCGACGTGGAAGATGATGCCCTTCTCGCGGCAGATCTCGCCCAGGGTTTCGATGTCCTGGATGACGCCGATTTCGTTGTTCACCATCATCACCGACACCAGAACGGTATCAGGACGCAGCGCCGCCTTGAAGACGTCCAGGTCGATCAGGCCGTCGTCCTTGACGTTCAGGTAGGTCACTTCAAAGCCCTGGCGCTCCAGCTCACGACAGGTGTCCAGCACGGCCTTGTGCTCGGTCTTGACCGTGATGATGTGCTTGCCGCGTTCCGCATAGAAGTTGGCGGCGCCCTTGATCGCCAGGTTGTCCGATTCCGTGGCGCCGGAGGTCCAGACGATTTCGCGCGGATCGGCGTTCACCAGCTTGGCGACTTCTTCGCGGGCGCGCTCGACGGCGTCCTCGGATTCCCAGCCAAAGGCATGGCTACGCGAGGCGGGGTTGCCAAAGTTCTCGTACAGCCAGGGCACCATTTTGTCGACGACGCGCGGGTCGACGGGTGTCGTGGCCGAATAGTCCAGATAAATCGGGCGGGTGGTCATTTCTACAACTCCTGATGCTGCTTATACGGTGGCATTGGCCGCGACGGTCGTGGTCGGGGAATTGGCGGCAGCATTGGTGCCCCCTACCCGATTCACGCGCACCGCGCAGGCCTGCGCTTGATTGTTGGCTTCCTGCAGTTGGCGCACGCGCTGCTGATCAACCAGATCTTGCAGGGACACCGAATCCAGGTAATCCACCATCTTGCGATTCAACGTAGCCCAGAGTTCGTGCGTCATGCACTTGCCCGGCTTGCCGTCGTTGCCGCTCGTACAGTCCCGCTTGCCGCCGCAGCTGGTGGCGTCCAGCGGCTCGTCGACGGCGAAGATAATGTCGGCCACGGTCACGTTGCGCGCCAAGCGGGCAAGCGAGTAGCCGCCGCCCGGGCCGCGCACGCTGTCCACGAGTTCGTGGCGCCGCAGTTTCCCGAACAACTGTTCCAGGTACGAAAGCGAAATGTTCTGACGCTGGCTGATGGCCGCAAGAGTGACCGGGCCGCTATGCTGCCGCATAG
>JBEBOQ010000086.1:0-21069 GCA_040396375.1 Achromobacter xylosoxidans | reverse complement strand
CGCCCCTGCGTCACTGGTCCCCCCCGCGTGTGTCGGGGGCCGGCGCGGCGCGCCGGGGCGCGGCCGCGCCCCGATCCCGCGTGGCGGGAGCATAATGCGAGATGCCCATACCGGTTTGCCGGTATGGGCATCGTCGTTTTGTTCCCCTTCAATTTTCTTACCGGAGACGCCGTCGTGAGCCGCAGCAGTTTCGATCGTGCAGGGCTTGCCCTGATGTTCAGCACCATCCTCGTGTGGGCGGGCAGCTGGATCGCGATGAAACTGATCGTGCCTTACATCGGCCCCTTCGATTTCGTGGCGTTGCGCTATGTGGTGGGCAGCCTGGTGCTGTTTGCGCTGGCGATCGCGACGCGCCGGCCCCTGGCGATGCCGCCCTGGAAGCTGACCCTCTTGATCGGCCTGACGCAGACCGCGGGGTTCCAGGGCTTTGTGCAGACCGCGCTGGTGTCCGGCGGCGTGGGCAAGGTGTCGCTGATGGCCTACACGATGCCGTTCTGGGTGGTGTTGTTCGCCTGGGGCATGCTGGGCGAGCGGCCATCCGCGCGGCACGGCGTGGGCATCGGCGTGGCCGCGATCGGCCTGGTCCTGTTCATTGAACCGTGGCATGGCGTGGGCGACCTGAAGCCAGTGCTGCTGGGGCTGGGCAGCGGCCTGTGCTGGGGCGTGGGCACGGTGCTGTCCAAGCGCATGTTCGACCGTCATGCGCCCGATGTAATGACCTTCACCGCCTGGCAGATGCTGTTCGGCGGCCTGGTGGTGACGCCGGTGGCGTTACTGGTGCCGCAGAATCCGTCGCAGTGGGGCTGGCAGCTCTGGACCGGGATGACCTATATCGTTTTGATCGCCACGGCCGCGGGCTGGCTGCTGTGGCTGCAGGTCGTGCGGCGAGTGCCGGCGTCCATCGCCGGCCTGTCCAGCCTGGGCGTGCCGGTGGTGGCGATGCTGATGGCCTGGGCGGTGTTGTCCGAACGTCCGTCGCTGGTCGAACTGGGCGGCATGGCCCTGATCCTGGCCGGCATTTTCGTGGTCAGCCGCGCGGCGCCGGCGGCGCGCGCGGACTGAGCCGACCCGCTTTCCGAATTCCGTTTCCTATCCGAGGAATCCTCATGATTGATTTGCGCAGCGATACCGTTACCCGGCCGACGCCGGCCATGTTGCAGGCCATGACCAGCGCCCCGCTGGGCGATGACGTGATGGGCGACGACCCCACCGTGAACCGCCTGCAGCAAGCCGTGGCCGAGCGCGCCGGCAAGGCGGCGGGCCTGTTCTTCCCGTCGGGCACCCAAAGCAATCTCGCCGGCCTGATGGCCCATTGCGAACGGGGTGACGAATACCTTGTGGGCCAGCAGGCGCACACCTATAAGTACGAAGGCGGCGGCGCCGCGGTGCTGGGCAGCATCCAGCCGCAGCCCATCGAGCATGCCGCAGACGGTTCGCTGCCGCTGGAAAAGCTGGCCGCCGCGGTCAAGCCCCAAGGCGATCCGCATTTCGCCCGCACCCGCTTGCTGGCGCTGGAAAATACCTTCCATGGCAAGCTGATTCCGGCCGACTACATCCGCGCGGCGACCGATTGGGCGCGTGGCCAGGGCCTGGGCACGCACCTGGACGGCGCGCGCGTCTTCAATGCCGCGGTGGCCAGCGGCAAGCCGCTAGTCGACCTGTGCGAACCGTTCGACTCGGTCTCGATCTGCTTTTCCAAGGGATTGGGCGCCCCCGTGGGTTCGGTGTTGGTGGGTAGCGCCGAGCTGATTGCCCGCGCGCGCCGCTGGCGCAAGATGCTGGGCGGCGGTCTGCGCCAGGCGGGCGTGCTGGCGGCGGCCTGCCTGTACGCGCTGGAACACAACGTCGACCGGCTGGCCGACGACCACGAGAATGCGCGCCAGTTGGCCGAGGGCCTGCGCGGCATCGCCGGTGTGCGGGTGCTGAGCCAGGACACCAATATGGTGTTCGTGGAATTCGAGCCGGCACGTTGTGATGCCCTGACCGAAGGGTTGGCCGCCGACGGCATTCTGATGCGCGCGGTCTACGGCGGCCCGACGCGGCTGGTGACTCACCTGGACGTATCCGCCGAGGACGTGCGTCGGGTGGTTCAGGCCGTAGCGCACCGCCTGGGCTGACCGGTCGGGCAGGCGTTGACGGGTGCCGGGTATGGCGTCCGGCAACGCCGCTGTCATAGGCCGCGCCAGTGCGCTCAGGCGGTGGCGCGCAACACGTCCGACAGCACGGAAAACAACTCGTCGATCTGCGCCCGCTCGATGATGAGCGGGGGCGACAACAGCATCGTGTCGCCGGCCGACCGGATCAGGCTGCCCCGTTCCAGGCAGGCCTGGTGCACCGCAAAGCCGCGTTGCCCCGGCTTGCCGTCCAGCGGCGCCAGTTCGATGGCGGCCAGAAGGCCGATATTGCGGATGTCCACCACGTGCGGCAGGCCCTTCAGGCTGTGCGCCGCGTCTTCCCAATAGCGCCACAGTTCGCGGCTGCGCTGGAACAGGCCTTCGCGCCGGCAGATTTCCAGCGTCGCCAGCCCGGCCGCGCAGGCCACGGGGTGGCCGGAATACGTGTAGCCGTGGGCCAGTTCGATGGCGCTGTCCGGTCCTTGCATGAAGGCGTCGTAGACAGGCTGGCGCACCAGGGTGGCGCCCATCGGAATGGCGCCGTTGGTCAGGCCCTTGGCGCTGGTGATGATGTCGGGCGTAACGCCGAAATACGTCGAGGCAAAAGCGCCATCGATGCGGCCGAACGCACAGATCACTTCGTCGAAGATCAGCAGAATGCCGTGCGCGTCGCAGATCTGCCGCAGCTTCTGCAGATAGCCCTTGGGCGGCACCAGCAGGCCGGTGGAGCCTGCCACGGGTTCCACGATGACGGCGGCGATGGTGGAGGCGTCATGCAGCGCCACGATGCGTTCCAGCGTATCAGCCAGGTGGGCGCCCCAATCGGGCTGCCCGCGGGTGTAGGCCATGTGCTCGCGGTCGTAGGTATGTGGCAGGTGGTCAACGTAGGGCAGCAGGTTGCCAAAGGGCTTGCGGTGGCCGCCGATGCCCGACACCGACAGGCCGCCGAAGCCCACGCCGTGATACCCGCGTTCGCGGCCGATCAGGCGCACGCGCTGGCCCTGGCCGCAGGCGCGGTGGTAGCCCAGCGCAATCTTCAACGCGGTATCAACGGCCTCGGAGCCGGAATTCGAAAAGAACACATTGGAAAAGCTGGCCGGGGCTTCCTGGCACAGGTTTTCGGCCAGTTCGAACGCCAGCGGGTGGCTCATCTGGAACGATGGCGCGTAGTCCAGTTCGTAGGCGGTGCGGGCGATCGCCTCGACGATCTCGGGGCGGCGATGGCCGGCATTCACGCCCCACAGGCCCGCGATGCCATCCAGCACGCGGCGGCCGTCCGGGCGGATGTAGTGCATGCCTTCGGCGGCGCTGAATAGCACCGGGTCGCGCTTGTACCGCCGGTTGGCGGTGAAAGGCATCCAATAGGCTTCGGCGTTGAGAGCGGTTGGGTGGGGGGCGGGCGACGACATGGGAATCCTGTTTTCTAGAAGTTCAGGGTTCGGCTATTTTGTATTAATACAGATAAAAATACAATTCTGCCCGGCTCAACGGTCAGTCGCCAGGCTCGGACCAGGCATGGCGGCGCGGCACCTGCCAGGCAGACTCAAGGGAAATGCATGAGAAGAATGGGGCGTATCGCCCCGACGTCAGGAGGCCCGCAGCGAAGCCTGCAGGTGGCGCCGCATCAATTGCGTGGCACGTTCCTGGTCGCCCGCTTCCAGGGCATCGATGATCTGCAGATGCTCCTGGGTGGATCCGACATACCGGGCGTCGCGGTGAAACGCGGCGTGCTCTTCCAGGCGGCGCAACTGGTTCTGTTGCTGTACGGCCTGCAGGATGTAGCGGTTGCCCGAGAAGCGCGCCAGCAGTTCGTGGAACGACGCGTTCAGGGCAAAGAATTCGGTGGCCGAGATGTCGGTATCCTGGCGCTGCGCCAGGGCTTCGTGGGCGGCGCGCATGCGGGCCAGGGCAGCGCGGTCCAGCTTGAAGGTCGGCTCCAGCAGGCCGGCACATTCGATCGCCATGCGGAAACGGTAGCTTTCATCCAGGGCCGTGCGGCTTTCCAGTGACGGCGCGAATTGCCAGCCGTGGCCTTTGCGCTTTTCGATCAGGCCTTCTGCCGACAATTGCAGCAGCGCCTTTACCAGCACGCTGCGCGGCGCGAGATAGCGCTGCAGCAGGTCGCTCTCGGTGAACTGATCGGGCAGCACGCGGGTGGCGCGGTCATCGATCAGTCGGCGGTACAACTCTTGCTGGGTCGGACCGGCGCCCGTGATGGCCGGCAGGTCCAGAGTGGCATGGTCGGCCACGGTGTAGCCGCTGTTGGGCCGATGCGTGATCAGGCCCTGCGTTGCCAGCAACTTGAGCGCGCCGCGCACCGGGGTGCGCGACACTTCATAGCCGGCGGCAAGCGCTTCTTCGGACAGATGGGTGCCGGGTGAGTAGCGCCGGGCCATGATGTCCTGTGCGATCAGGCGGGCCAGATCGACTTGCAGCGGGGTGGGGCGGGCAGGGGCGGCGGCGGACATGGAAAGGCGCGGAATCGGCGGTGAGGCAATGGTAACGGACAGCAGAGGCAAGCAGGCCAGCGGTTACGCGTGCGCTGACGGCGATTACGCCCCGCTGGAGAAAAAAAAGGCGTACCAACTCGCGTTGGTACGCCCCAAGAGACCCGGTTGGCCCACCAGGCCCCTCTCCAGCGATATCCGCGCTTGCACGCGGATATCCAGCGATCCTGCCTTTAGAAGCGCCAGCTCACGTTCACGGTGCCCGTGTTCTGCTTGTTGCCGTCGCCGAACTGGCCGGAGTAGGCCAGGCCGAGGGTGGCGTTCTTGCTCATCGCCAGGTCGACGCCCAGCACGGCCACCGCCGCGTCGCGCGCCAGGGGCGTGCCTGCCACGTTGAAGGGTTGGCTACCGTCGAACGACATCGTGGTTTCCGGATTGACGTCGCCGTAGGCATGGCGCCATCCCAGCGTGCCGCGCAGACGGCCGGCGTTCTGGCCCAGGTCGAACGTGGTCTGCGCATGCAGGCCCAGGGTGGTGGTGCCTACCTTGTTGCTGTTGCTGCGGCCGCTCAGTGCGGCATCGCCACCCGATTCCGAGAAGCCTCGGGTGCGCAAGTCGCTGAAGTCGGCGCCGACGAACGGTTCGAGCGTGATGCGGTCGTTCAGCGGCATCGCATAGCCGACCTCGGTGAAAATCTGGCCGGTGCTGGCGTTGTAGTCGGCCTTCAGGTCCTGGCGTTGGCCCGCCGCGTTGATGTTGCGCTTGCTGCGGATGTCGTGCCAGGTATAGGCCAGGCCGCCGCTCACATTGAGCTTGCCCGCGCCGGCTTCGAAACTCTTGCCGCCGTAGACGATCGCGCTGTAGCTGTCGACGTCGGATCGGGCCGAGCGGTCATCCACGGTGATGCGGCTGCCGGTGTAGCCCAGCGCGCCGCCCAGGCGCCAGCCATTGCCGACACCATGGTCACCGCCCACGAACACGCCGCCGTCGGTGGCCTTGGACTTGGCCGCGTTGCCGTTGCCATCCATGGTGCGCCAGTTGCCGAACACCTGGGCCCACATCGGCTGCGCCGCCGAGCGTGGCAGTGCGGAGGCGTCGCCGCGGCCCACTTGGGCCGTGGCCGGCCCGGGCACCCAGCCAGCGTTCATGTTGGCGTGCAGATGGGCCAGCGGCAGGTTCACCACGTTGTTGGTCACGTTCTGCATCGCCGCGACAGTGGTGACGTGCGACTCGCCCGCCAGGTCGGCGAACACGCCGGCGGGGGCGCCTTCGGGCAAGTTCAGCACGCGGGAGTACAGCGCGTTGGTGGTGGGCAGGCTCTGCAGCGCGCGTGCGGTCGAACGCTGGTTGCCGGTCGCGGCCAGGTCCGCGAATTCGATGGGACGGGTGGCGCCGCTCGAGCCTGCGTTGTTGACGGGCGGCGTGCCGGTGTCGACGGGGGGCGTGCCGGGATCGACGGGCGGCGTCCCGGGATCGACCGGAACGGTCTTCAGGTTGACGGTCATCACGACATCGTTGCCGCTATACGAAATCTTGGGATTCAGGAAGGCCAGGTTCGTCGACACGCTATTGAATTGGCCGTTCAGGCCGCCATCCGCCGTCAGGATGGTGTATGCCGTCGATGCGGCATAGGCGCCGCCGGAACCGATATGCAGCACAGAACCCGCGAGATTGGCCGCGCCCAGTGCATGTACCTTGTCGCTTCTGCCGTCGGCCGTAGCGTCCACGCGATAGCTGGAGTCCGCGGCAAACGTCAGGTCGCCGTTGACCTGCAACGCGCCGACCGGATTGGCGGTGGTGCCGGGCGACAGGGTGGCGCCCGAGAGCAGCGAGGTCGGGCCGACTTCGCCCGAGCCGGCCAGGGTGCCGTAGACCGACATGGAACCCTTCACCTCCTTGGCCCCCATCGTCAGGGTGGCGGTGGGGGCCACCGTCACATACGTGGCCCGGATGACGTCCAGCGGGGTGTAGTTGGTGTTGAAGTTGACGGTGCTGCCGTTGCTGCCGTTGACGGCGCCGTTGATTTCGCCACCCTCCAGGTTCAATGTCGAGGCCCCCAGCCGCACAATGCCGTTGATCGTGCCGGTATTGGTGATCGTCAGCGGCGAGGTTGCGCCCAAGAGATCCACGGCGATCCCATCCTGCTTGCTGCTGATGGTGCCGGAGTTAATGATGCCGCGGGATACTGTCCCGCCAGACACGACGATGCCGGCTTCGATGGTTCCGGTATTGTTGATGCGCCCGTTAACCGTGCTGTTGCCGGACACCTCGATGCCTATGCCGGTGCCATAACTGCCCGAGATGCGGCCCACGTTGACGATGTCGCTGGTGATTGAGCTGGCGTTGAGAATTCTGATACCGTAGGTGCCGGTCAATTGCTGGCCGTTTTCGTTGCGGATGGATCCAGACACGGTCGACGCGTCGACCTTGATACCCGAGCCCCCGGTAGCCGAATTCCACAGCATGCCGTTGTTGATGACGTTGCCGTACAGGATGGCGTTGTTGACGATATTGATCGAGGTGTAGCCGCCCGTGTTCTCGATGTTGCCGGGTTGCGTCGCGCCGTCAAGGTCGTACGCGAAAGCGGACGTCGCGGCGAGTGGCGAAAAGCCGACAGCCAGGACGAGGGCGAGCGGGGTGAGTTGGAAACGGGGATGCATCTGTATAGACCATGTAAATTTCGTGTCTGAAATATACCGATCATTGCATCGCCAAATCTGAGCAAATCTGAGCAGTTTTTAAGGCGGAGATTTATCGACGTATATGGCGGGAAAATGGCCAGTCAAAGGCTGCAATTGACGGAAGATATGAATTCAGCCGTATCTCTGTAAAGATACAAATAGATGCTTCCACGCAACATATTGTCGACAGCCGACATCGCAAGGGGCCCAGGGATCGACCGGTTCAGCCCGCGCGATGCGGCAAGCTCAGTCGAAAGCACACCGGTTCATCGCCACCGGCGGTCTTGAACTCCACCGTGCCGCCCAGCCGTTCGGCAATCGTCTTCACCAGGTACAGGCCCAGCCCGGCGCCGGGATGGCGCAGGGCGTTTTGACCTCGATAGTATTTCTGGAACAGGCGTGCCTGTTCCTCCGCAGGAATGCGGCTACCCGGATTGGCGACATCGATGTGCAACTGGCGGCCATCGTCGTGCACCGCCACCGCCACGGCGCCGCCCTCGGCGCAATGCCGGTCCGCGTTGGCCAGCAGGTTGCGTAGTGCGATGTGCAGCATGCTGGCATCGCAGTCCAGGACATGCTCGCCCGGGCCATACGTACATTGGATGCGACCCGGTGCGAAATCGCGCTCCAGATCCGCCAGCATCGCCGGCAAGTCGCATCGGGCCATGCGCAGCTCGGCCCGCGGTTCCCGCATGCGGTCGTGGGTCAGGTATTCATCTACCAGCGCGAGCAGGCGCAACGCGGCGTCGCGGATATTGCCGCAGCGTGCCAGGCTTTTCTCGACCGGCGCGGCCAGATTGCGGCCCAACTGCTGCGCCGACGTGGTGATGATGGCCAGCGGGGTACGGAATTCATGCGACACCATGGCCACGAAGTCTCGCTGTTCCGCGAACACCAGCCGCTCTTTGTCCAGCGAGGTCCGCAACTCGCCCTCAAGTTCGACCCGGCGCTCGATCTCGTTCTGCATTTCCACCGTGCGCAAGGCGACCTCTTTCTCCAGCCGCTGGCTGTGCTGCCGCGCCAGGTCGGCAGCCAGGTTGGCCTGCTGCCGCTCACGGATACGGCGCTGGCGTTCATGCCGTCCGACGATGAACAGGCTCAGGAGCAGCATGTGCAGCATCGTGCCCAGCGTGGACACATATTCGGTGAACGCATTGACCGGCAACACGCCCAGGTTGCGCAGAAAGGCAATCAGCACGCTGATATAGAACACCCCGAAGGCCAGCGCGAAAAAGCGCGCCGGGCGCCAGCCTCGTTTCAGCAGATAGGCGGCCAGGGTAGAAAAGCCCACGATCAGCACCAGGGCCAGCATCTGGATCGGTTGCACGCCCCAGGCGTAATGGCCGGCCACGACCAGCCCCGCGCAGATCAGGGCGATGCCCCAGAACAGCCGGTCCAGCCAACGCACGGCTCGCGGATACAGCGCCGCCAAGTTCAGTTGGCGGAAGGCGATGCGCAGGGCGATGGGCAGGCTGATGGCGATGCCTGCACCCAGCAGGCGATCGCTCCAGCCCACGGGCAACCCCGTCAACTGCTGTACCAGTCCCAAGGACAGCACTTCGTTGAAGACGCAATTGCCGATGTAGGCCAGGAATAGCCCGCTCATGGGGGCGCGCGTGACCAGCCAGAAGGCGCCATGCGCGCAGATCAGCAGCAAATAAAAGCCAAAGTACAGCCCGAACAACAGCCCTTCGCGGCGCGACTGGTTGTCGTACGCCAAGCGTTGCCAGACTTCCACCCGAGTCGCCAGCGCGTTCTTGCTTTGCAGGCGCACCAGGATCACATAGTCGCCGGGACTCGGCGGGTCGAACTGGATCACGGGGCTGCGATAGTCCACGGGCCAGTCCTTGCGCGGCAGGTCCTCGCCACTGCGTCCCAGCGGCGCCCAGCCTTCGCCATGGTTCACGTAGACCCTGACGTCGTCGAGCAGCGCGTTGCTCAGGCGCAGCATCCATCCGCCTTGCGGGACGCGATTCACCTGCACCGGCAAGCGCAACCAGACCGCCGCGGGCGTGAAGCCTGCGCTCAGGCTGCCGGGCAGCCTCGTCCACGCGGCGGACTCGGCCGCATTGGCGACGTCAAGCGCACCGCTGGCGTCGTCCAACCGCTCCAGGTGACCGTCCGCATCCAGCATGCGAACCTGGTCATCCAGGCGCAAAGGCTCGGTGCGTGCCTGCGCAGCCGAGGCCAGAACGCCGGCCAGCAACAATGCCAGCAGCCCCAGCCACGCGAGCGCCGTGGAGTAAAATTTCCGTTTCATCGAATCGCATTTTCCGTGCAGCCGGGCAGATTACACCAGCCATGGGCGGAACTATGACTGACGCGTCCCATGCTTGAAGTGATTCTCCTCGAAGACGAACCGGTGTTGTGCCAGGAGCTTGGCGAGTTTCTCGAAGAGCTGGGCTATGCGCCCTTGTGCGTATCCAGTCTGCAGGAGTTCGATCAGGGCTTTGACGCCAGCCGCCACCACCTTGCCGTGATCGACATCGGGCTGCCAGACGGTTGCGGACTGGACCTGATCCAGCGTCTGCGCCAGGACGGCCAGCAGGTGGGCATCGTGGTGTTCAGCGCGCGCCAGACCAGCCCGGACAGGATCATGGGCCTGGGCATGGGCGCCGATCATTACCTGGGCAAGGGCTGTGATCTCGACGAGCTGGCCGCCACGCTTGCGGCGCTGGTGCGCAGGCTGGGCCTGCAACAGCCACCGTCAGGGCAGCCGTCCGCGGGCTGGCTGCTGGATGTCGGCCCGCGGCGGCTGCACATTCCCGGGGCTTCTGCCATGCCCTTGTCACAGCAAGACCTGACGGTGCTGCGCTGCCTGATGGACCGGCCCGGCGAAAACGTCAGCCGCCGGCAGATCATCGAAGCCCTGGGCGCCGACTACCTTGAATACGACCAGCGTCGGCTGGACACGCAAATGCGGCGCTTGCGCCGCCGAGTCGAAGCCGTAAGCGGGCAGATGCTTCCGGTCAAGACTTTGCGCAACAGCGGCTATTGCTTCTATCAGCCCGCGCAGGTTCAGGCCTGAGGCGCCCGCCTTGGGCGGCACTGCACCAACCCGGGCGCAGACCGATATGGGGCGATGGCCTCAGCCGTGTCGTTCGCGGCTGTCGACCGGCGCTTCATCGCGTTCCTGCATGCCATAGTCGCGCAGCACCTGCGCCACCCGCAGCCGGTAGTTGGCGAACACGCCGCCGCGCCCGGCTTCTTGGGCCCGGCGATGCGATTCCAGCGAGCGCCAGCGTTTGACTGCCTCTTCATCGCGCCAGAACGATAACGACAACAGCTTGCCCGGCGTGGTGAGGCTCTGGAAGCGTTCGACGGAAATGAAGCCGTCGATGGCTTTGAGTTCATCGATCAGGCTGGCGGCGATGCGCAGGTACGGATCAGGGTTGCCCTCGGCGGGCTCGACTTCGAATATCACGGCAATCATGGGGTAGCGTCCTCGGTGAAGGCAAACAGGGGAATGCGGGCGTTGGGCAAGGGGCGGTAGCGAACGCGCGCCACCAGCGCAGGGGCGTTGACGCCGGCTCGCAGCAGATGGACCAGCGCGCCTGCGGCATGCTGACGGGCCAGGTCGCGGCCGGGGCAGGCGCGGGTCAGGGTGCCAAAGGGCCAGTGCGCTTGCGGCTGCGCGGTCGCGGCGGCGGCCAGCACCAGTAGCACGGTGGCGCCGGCCTCGATGCGTTGGCCGCCGATGTCGATGGTCTCGGCCAGGAAACGGCGAGTGTTGTGAATCGGCGGGTCTTCCCGCAGCGTCGTGTCCACCAGCGCCAGCGCTTGTGCCGGCGTCAATCCGGGCGACGCGCCCTGTCGGCCGGCCAGCACCAGGGCGTTGCCCAGCAGGCCGGCGCCGGCCTCGCACGACTGGAACAGCAGGCCTGCAAGATTGGCGGCCAACGCCTCGGGGGCCACACCGGCACGTGCGCCTTCAAGGCGCAATTGACGCAGCGCCGGGCTGGCGTCGGGCTCGTCCAGATGGGCTTGCAGCCTTGCGCATAGTCGCCGCGCGGCGGCGTGTCCGGCGGCGATGGCGTGGGCTGCCGCCGTGGGCGGCAGGGCGGCGAGGAAATCACGGATGTCGCTGGCGCAGTCGGCAAATACGGCGGGCGGCAATCCGAGGAACGCGGCCTGCGCATGGACCGGCGCGGCATAAAGATAGTGGTCGACGTCCGCTGCACAAGGCTCGGCGCCCGGCTTGGCGTCCGTGGTCGACCCGGCCTGCAGCTCAGGCCACGCCGGTGTACAGGCTTGCCGTGATTGTCGCGCGACGAAGGCGGCCAGCAACGGCTTGATCCGGGCATGCGCGGCGCCATCGTTCATGCGTGCAAAATGCCCGAACAGGGCGCCCGCGGGGCCGGCGTCAATTCCTTTGGGGACTGGCTCGGCCAAGGGCCGCACGCGTGCGGCCGGATGGCGCATGAGGTTCAGGATGACATCCGGGGCGCTCGCAACCCACAGGCCCAGCCGCGCGTCGCAATGCAGCGGCCGCTCGCGCACCAATGCGGCGTAGTAGGGATAGGGATCGGGGTGCGTTACCGCCAGGAGCGGATCGAGCGGGTCGGGGGCGGGCATGGTGTGTCCGGCAGGAGATCAGGGGCCAGTATCCCCCCACCGGGCACGCAACGATTCGTTGGCGGCCGAACTATGCCTGCGCGGCGGTGTCCGCCAGCAGTGCGGCGTAGCCGGCGCGGGAATCCGGCCATTGCAAGACCAGGCCGCTGGCTCGCAGGCGGGCATTGCTGAGTTTCTTGCTGCCGATGTTGGCGGGGGCGGGCGCCTCGACCGGGGCGGGGGCGCCGACCAGGCGCGCCAGGTCGGCGTACAGCTCATGCAGCGGCAACGGCGTGTTGTCGCAACCGATGTAAACCGCTTGTGCGTCGGGCAGCAGCGCCAAGTGGGCGATGGCGGCCGCGGCGTCGTCGATGTGGATGCGGTTGGCCCAGTGTGGCGGTTGGGTGGGCGCGCCGGCGGCGCCTTTGCGTAACCGTTCGATCAGTTGCAGGCGGCCGGGGCCGTACAGGCCTGCGAAACGAATCGTGGTGTGCGGCAGCGTCCGGGCGGCCAGGGCGGCTTCGGCTTCCAGCAGGATGCGGCCGTTAAAGCCCTGCGGCGCGGGTGGCGTGTCTTCGGTGACCCAGCCGCCGTGGTGTTCGCCATAGACCGCGCTGGAGGACACGAACAGCACGCGCTGGACCCGGGACGTATCCAGCGCGTCCAGCACGTGGTTCAGGCCGTCGATGAACACGCCGCGGTAAGCGGCCGGATCGCGCGCGCCGGCAGTGGCCACATGGATGACGCGCGTGATGCCAGCCGGCAGCGCCGGCAGGCCGCCGGGCAGGCTGATATCGCCTTGCAGCCAGTGGATGCCGCTGGTGTCGCCTTCCGGCGGATGGCGGCGCAGCGCGTAGACCTCGTCGCCGCGCGCCAGCAACAGGCGGGCCGCGCGTTGGCCGAGGTCGCCGCAGCCGATGAAGAGCACGCGTTCAGCCATGTCGCGCGGCGCCCGTCACATGCCGCTGTAGACGGGGCCCTCGCCGCCTTGCGGCGCCACCCAGACGATGTTCTGCGTGGGGTCCTTGATGTCGCAGGTCTTGCAGTGCACGCAATTCTGCGCGTTGATCTGCAGGCGGTCGTCGCCGTGGTCATCCTTGATGAACTCGTACACCCCGGCCGGACAGTAGCGCGCTTCCGGGCCGCCGTACTTGGCCAGGTTGACCTTCACCGGCACCGACGCATCTTTCAGCGTCAGGTGGATGGGTTCGTTTTCATCGTGGTTGGTGTTCGAGATGAACACCGAGCTGAGCTTGTCGAAGGTCAGCTTGCCGTCGGGCTTGGGGTAGTCGATGCGGGCGCACTGCGAGGCCGGCTGCAGGCATGCGTGGTCCGGCTTGCTGTGGCGCAGGGTCCAGGGCATCTTGCCCTTGAACACCAGTTGCTCGATGCCGGTCATCAGCGTGGCCACGGTGCGGCCCTTCTTGAACCACTGCTTGAAGTTGCGCGCCTTGTTCAGTTCTTCGTGCAGCCACGAGGCCTTGAAGGCTTCGGGGTAGGCGGCCAGTTCGTCCTGGCGGCGGTCGGCGACGAGCGCGTCGAACGCGGCTTCGGCGGCCAGCTTGCCGGACTTGATGGCGGCATGGCTGCCCTTGATGCGCGAGGCGTTCAGGAAGCCGGCCTCACAGCCGACCAGCACGCCGCCGGGGAACGTCAGCTTGGGCAGCGACAGCAGGCCGCCGGCGGTGATGGCGCGCGCGCCGTAGGCAATGCGCTTGCCGCCTTCGAACGTGCCGCGGATGGCGGGGTGGGTCTTGTAGCGCTGGAATTCGTCGAACGGCGACAGCCAGGGGTTGGCGTAGTCCAGGCCCACGATCATGCCCACCGCCACCAGGTTGTTGTCCAGGTGGTAGAGGAACGAGCCGCCGTAGGTGTCGGAATCCAGCGGCCAGCCGGCGGTGTGGATCACCAGGCCGGGCTTGGATTGGGCCGGGTCGACTTCCCACATTTCCTTGATGCCGATGCCATAGGCCTGCGGGTCGCGGCCGTCGTCCAGCTTGTAGCGGTCGATCAGCTGACGGCCCAGTTGGCCGCGCGCGCCTTCGGCGAACACCGTGTAGCGCGCATGCAGTTCCATGCCCGGCTGGTAGTGGTCGGTATGGCTGCCGTCGCGGGCCACGCCCATGTCGCCGGTAGCCACGCCGCGCACGGCGCCGTTCTCGTCGTACAGCACCTCGACCGCGGCAAAGCCCGGGAAGATCTCGACGCCCAGCGCCTCGGCCTGTTCGCCCAGCCACTTGACCACGTCGCCCAGGCGGACGATGTAGTTGCCTTCATTGTGGAAACAGGGCGGCAGCAGCCAGTTGGGCGTGCCGCGCGCGCCCGTTTCGGACAGGAACAGGAACTTGTCCTGCGTGACGGGCACGTTCAGCGGCGCGCCTTTTTCCTTCCAGTCGGGGATGAGCTCGGTCAGCGCCAGCGGGTCCATGACGGCGCCGGACAGGATGTGCGCACCCAGTTCCGCGCCCTTTTCAAGTACGCAGACGCCGATTTCCTGATTCTTCTCAGCGGCCAGCTGCTTAAGACGGATTGCGGTGGCCAGGCCGGCGGGTCCACCGCCAACCACGACCACGTCATATTCCATCGACTCGCGTTCAGACATTGCAAAGCTCCCCGTATGTATTCCATATATGGCTGGAAGTATTATCGGCGATTGTATTGCAGCCGGAGACCTTGTACGTCTTCGGATTTCTTTCAGCTATCAGGAGCAATTGGTGAACCCGGACACTCAGTCTGCGCGGATTCTGGCGGTGGGCGACACCCATCAAGTGGATTTGCCTTTGCGTTGGGGCGACTCTGACGCCTTGAACCATCTGAACAACACGCTTTATTTCCGCCTCATGGAAGAGGCTCGCATGCAGATCCTGTACGACGCGGGCTTTGAATTGCCGGCCGATAACGGCGCCATCCTGGCGCATGCCTCCTGCGATTTCCTGCGTCCCTTGACCTATCCCGCCACCGTGCGGGTAACGCACAAAGTGACCCGCATCGGCCGTTCCAGCGCCGAATTCGAGCTGCTGCTCGAGAAGGTCGGCGACGACGCCGGCCCCTACGCCCGGGGGCGCAATGTGCTGGTATGGATGGACTACGTGGCCAATACGTCCGCGCCGTGGCCACCTGAAGTGCTGGCCCAGATGGCCACGCAATTCCGGCCGGCGGTGTAGGATCAAGGCTAAAATCAGACGCAAAACCATAAGAGAAATAAAAGGGCGCGCCACCCTCGGCGACGCGACCCAGCAGGTATCGGGCTCTGCCGCGATGCCGCTGGCCAGCGGAACCGGCAGCCGCGCCTTAAGGAAAAACAGGGCTCGCCGCTGTGCAGCGAGACTCTCTTCAGTTCGACCTTAATTAGGAGTTGGAGCGATGGACAAGGTTTTTGCAAGCGCCCAGGAGGCGCTGGCAGGCATCGTCAAGGACGGCCAGATGATCGCCGTCGGCGGTTTCGGCCTCTGCGGCATTCCCGAGGCCCTGATCGCCGCGCTGCGCGATTCGGGCGTGAAGGATCTCACGTGCGTCAGCAACAACGCGGGCGTCGACGGCTTCGGCCTGGGCCAGCTGCTCAATACGCGCCAGGTCCGCAAGATGATCGCGTCGTACGTGGGCGAGAACAAGGAATTCGAACGCCAGTACCTGTCGGGCGAACTCGAGCTCGAATTCACGCCGCAGGGCACGCTGGCCGAGAAGCTGCGCGCTGGCGGCGCCGGCATCCCGGCCTTCTTCACCCGCACCGGCGTGGGCACCATCGTCGCCGACGGCAAGGAAATCCGCGAATTCGACGGCCAGCAATACGTGATGGAACGCTCGCTGACGCCGGACGTGTCGCTGGTCAAGGCGCACATCGCCGACCGCAGCGGCAACCTGGTGTTCCGCAAGACGGCGCGCAACTTCAACCCGAACGTGGCGATGGCCGGCAAGTTCACCGTGGTCGAGGTCGAGCAGATCGTCGACACCGGCAGCCTGGACCCCGACCAGATCCACCTGCCCGGCATCTATGTGCACCGGATCGTGCTGAACGCCAATCCGGAAAAGCGCATCGAACAACGCACCACTCGCCCGGCCTAAGGAGAAGACGACATGGCATGGTCCCGCGATGAAATGGCGGCGCGCGCCGCGCGCGAGCTGCAAGACGGTTTTTACGTGAACCTGGGTATCGGCCTGCCGACCCTGGTGGCCAACCACGTGCCCAAGGGCGTCGAAGTCTGGCTGCAGTCCGAAAACGGCCTGCTGGGCATCGGCCCGTTCCCGACCGACGCCGAGGTCGACGCCGACCTGATCAACGCCGGCAAGCAGACGGTCACGACGCTGCCCGGCTCGTCGATCTTCTCGTCGGCCGACTCGTTCGCGATGATCCGCGGCGGCAAGATCAACCTGGCCATCCTGGGCGCGATGCAGGTGTCCGAAAAGGGCGACCTGGCCAACTGGATGATCCCGGGCAAGATGGTCAAGGGCATGGGCGGCGCCATGGACCTGGTGGCGGGCGTTGGCCGCGTCGTGGTCCTGATGGAACACGTGGCCAAGAAAAAAGACGGCACCGAAGACATCAAGCTGCTGCCCGAATGCAACCTGCCGCTGACCGGCGTGGGCGTGGTCGACCTGATCATTACCGACCTGGGCGTGATGGAAGTCACCGAAAACGGCCTGAAGCTGTTGGAAACGGCGCCGGGCGTGACGGTGGACGAAATCCAGTCCAAGACCAGCGCCAAGCTGGACGTGTCGGCGGTGAAGTAAACGCCGCTGGCCGGAAAACGAAAACGCCCCGCAAGGGGCGTTTTTCATTGGGGCGCCGGACATGCGGTCGCGTCGCTTCCTTCGGTCCGATACTTTCAGGCGGATTGCTTCAAGCCGCTTCCTGCAGCAGCATGCCCACGTGCGGGATGCCGTCCTCGATGTATTCCTCGGTGACCGGCACGAAGCCGTGGCCGCCGTAGTACGCCTTGAGCCGGGCCTGGGCGCCCAGGTATACCGGCTGGCCGGGCCACAGGCGCGCCGCTTCGGCCTTGGCGCGGCGCATCAGCTCATGGCCCAGTCCGGTGCCGCGGGCGGCCGACGCCGTGATCACGCGGCCGATGACGGCCTGGCCGTCGTTCAGCGCGGGCTCGAGCAGGCGGCAATAGGCCAGCAGCGCGCCATCCTGCCAAGCCATCAGGTGTTCGGTCTGCCCCTGCAGATCCTTGCCGTCCATGTCCAGGAAGACGCAGTTCTGTTCCACCACGAAGACTTCCGAGCGCAGGCGCAGGATGGCGTAGAGCTCGGCGAGGGTGAGTTCGGCGTGGGGTTTGCTGATCCAGGCAGGCATGCGGGCGGTTCCGAAAATCGGGAGTGAAAGAGGGGCAATTAGGGTACCGCAAGCCGGCCCCGTTTCTTTTGAAGCACTGTTACATAAATTCACGGGTATACCCTTAGTATGAAAATGAATTTTCTTATCTAAAATTTGCGTGTAAACAGATTTACATAAACCCCCGCTACGCTCCCCCCTCCCACTTTCGATGAACAAGGCCGCACTCACGATTGCTGATCGGATCGCCCGGGCCCAGCCCGCGCTGAGCCGCAAGCAGCACAAGATGGCCGAGTACGTCCTGGCGCACCAGTTCCGCGTGGCCACGATGACCATCGACGAATTCGCGGCGGCGGCGGGGGTGTCGGTGGCGACCGCCAATCGCTTCGCGCGCGCCCTGGACCTGCCAGGCTATCCGCAGTTCCGCGCCGAACTGGCGCGTGGCTTCGAAGCCGCGCTGGAACCGGTCGAGAAGCTGCGCACCGAGCTGGCGCATTCGGCCAGCGCGGTGCAGATCTTCGCCGCCACGCTCGAAGAAGACATCCGCAACGCCCAGCGCAACCTGCAGAGCCTGGACGCCGCCGCCTGTGAACAGGCGGTCCAGGCCATCCTGGCCGCCGACCGCGTCTTCATCATCGGCTTCGGCGCCAGTGGTTTCCTGGCCGGCATGCTGCAGCGCGGCCTGTGCATGCACCTGCATTCGGTCGAGTCGCTGGCCGGTCCGGGCGGCGTATCGCATGCGGCGCGCCAGATGTCGCGCATGACCAGCAAGGATCTGGTCATCGCGATCGGCTTTCCGCGCTACCTGGCCGACACCGTGACCCTGGCGGGCGCCGCCAAGCAGGCCGGCGTGCCGGTGCTGGTGCTGACCGACAAGCCCACCTCGCCGCTGGCGCCGACCGCGTCGGTGGTGCTGTACGCCGTGTCCACGCGCCAGCTGATCCCCAATTCCGAAACCGCCGCGCTGGGCCTGATCGAGGCCCTGTCGGCGGCGGTGGCCTATCGGGCCAAGAATTCCGTCGCGGCCGCCGCTGGGGTGACCCAGTCCGTGATGCCGTGGCTCATCCATGGAGTAGGTAAACGATGATTCAACCCGTGATTGCCATTCACGGTGGCGCCGGTGCGATGTCCCGCGCAGCCATGTCGCCCGAGAAAGAACAGGAATACCTGAGCGCGCTCGAATCCATCCTGGCCGCCGGCCAGGCCGTGCTGGCCCGGGGCGGCAGCGCCCTGGACGCCGTCACTGAAGCCGTGCGCCTCCTGGAAGACTGTCCGCTGTTCAACGCCGGCCACGGCGCCGTGTTCACCAGCGCCGGCACCCACGAACTGGACGCGGCCATCATGGACGGCGCCACGTTGCGTTCGGGCGCCATCGCCAACGTCAACTGCGTGCGCAATCCGGTGTTCGCCGCGCGCGCAGTCATGGAAACCAGCAAGCACGTGCTCTTCGTGGGCGAGGGCGCTGAAGCGTTCGCCAAGGACGCCGGCCTGGAACTGGTCGACCCCTCGTATTTCTCGACCGACGCTCGCCGCGAGCAACTGCTGCGCGTGCAGCGCGAAACCCCGGATGCCGCCGTGCTCGATCACGACGGCCAAGCCATGGTCGCGCGCGGCCAGCCCGCGCCGGCCGACCCGCTGGATGCCGACAAGAAGTTCGGCACCGTGGGCGCCGTGGCGGTCGACGCCCAGGGCAACCTGGCCGCGGCCACGTCCACGGGCGGCATCACCAACAAGCAGGTCGGCCGCGTCGGCGATGCGCCGCTGATCGGCGCCGGCACCTACGCCAGCAACAAGACCTGCGCCGTGTCCACCACGGGCACCGGCGAGATGTTCATCCGCATGGTCGCCGCCTATGACGTGGCGGCCCAGATGGAATATTGCGGCGCGTCGCTGGAAACGGCGGCGGACCGCGTCGTGATGGAAAAACTGCCCACCATCGGCGGCAAGGGCGGCCTGGTGGCCGTTGACGCCAAGGGCAATGTGGCCTTGCCGTTCAACACGGAAGGCATGTACCGCGGTTACGCCCGCGTCGGCGAGAAGCCGGTCACCGCCATCTACCGCTGAGCGGCGGCGGGCTTCGTTTTTGTCAGTTTTGGGGATTACTAGAGATATGGTTGATCGCGCAAACAGCCTGGCGCTGCCGGATAACCGCGTGGTCCAGGTCGACGACCTGACGGTGCGCTTCGTGGGTTCGGAGCGCACGGTCGAAGCCGTGCGCAACCTGTCGTTCCATGTGGACCGGGGCGAGACCCTGGCCATCGTGGGCGAATCGGGTTCGGGCAAGTCGGTGACGTCGCTGGCGCTGATGCGCCTGGTGGAACACGGCGGCGGCCGCATCGCCCAGGGCAGCATGGCCCTGCGCCGGCGCAACGGTTCCGTGATCGACCTGGTCGGCGCCAACCAGCGCACCATGCGCAACGTGCGCGGCGCCGACATGGCGATGATCTTCCAGGAGCCGATGACCTCCCTGAACCCGGTGTTCACGGCCGGCGACCAGATCGCCGAATCGATCCGCGAGCACCAGGGCATGGACGCCGCGGCCTCGCGCGCCGAGGCCCTGCGCATGCTGGAACAGGTGCGCATTCCGGAAGCCAAGTCGGTGCTGGACCGCTACCCGCACCAGTTGTCGGGCGGCATGCGCCAGCGCGTCATGATCGCCATGGCGCTGGCCTGCAAGCCGGCGCTGCTGATCGCCGACGAGCCCACCACCGCGCTGGACGTCACCATCCAGGCGCAGATCCTGCAGCTGATTCGCCAGTTGCAGGAAGAAATGCACATGGGCGTGGTGTTCATCACCCACGACATGGGCGTGGTGGCCGAAGTGGCCGACCGCGTACTGGTCATGTATCGCGGTGACAAGGTCGAGGAAGGCCCGTCCGAATCCATTTTTGCCACGCCCCAGCACGCCTATACCAAGGCATTGCTGTCGGCCGTGCCGAAGCTGGGCGCGATGCAGGGCACTGATCTGCCGGCGCGTTTCCCCCTGCTGCAAGTGGACGGCAAAGCCCAGCCGGTGGCCGAACCGGGCGCGACCAGCACGCAGGAAGTGCCGGCCGCCCGCCGCGAGCCGATCCTGAGCGTGCGCAACCTGGTGACGCGTTTCGATCTGCGCGGCGGCATCCTCAGCCGCGTGCAGCGCCGTGTGCATGCCGTGGAAAAAGTCAGCTTCGACCTGTACCCCGGCGAAACGCTGTCGCTGGTGGGCGAATCCGGTTGCGGCAAGTCCACCACCGGCCGCTCGCTGCTGCGCCTGGTGGAAAGCCAGGGCGGCGAAATCCGCTTCGGCGGGCGCGACATCGTGCGCTTAAAGAACAGCGAGCTGCAATCCCTGCGCCGCGACATCCAGTTCGTGTTCCAGGACCCGTTCGCGTCGCTGGACCCGCGCGTGACCGTCGGCTTCTCGATCATGGAGCCGCTGTTGGTGCACGGCGTGGCCAAGGGCCGCGAGGCCGAGCGCCGCGTGGCGGACCTGCTCGAGCGCGTCGGCATGCCGCCGGAGATGGCGCAGCGCTATCCGCATGAATTCTCGGGCGGCCAACGCCAGCGTATCTGCATCGCGCGCGCCCTGGCCCTGAATCCCAAGGTCGTGATCGCCGACGAATCGGTGTCGGCACTGGACGTGTCGATCCAGGCCCAGATCGTGAACCTCCTGATCGACCTGCAGCGCGACATGGGCATTTCGTTCTTGTTCATTTCGCACGACATGGCGGTGGTGGAACGCGTCAGCCATCGCGTGGCCGTCATGTACCTGGGGCAGATTGTCGAAATCGGCCCGCGCCGGGCCATTTTCGAGAACCCGCAGCACCCGTATACCAAGAAGCTGATGTCGGCCGTGCCGATCGCCGATCCGGCGCGCCGCCACATGAAGCGCACTTTGCTGTCCGACGAAATTCCCAGCCCGATCCGCAGGCTCGACGACGAGCCGGTGGTGCAGCCGCTGGTGCAGGTAGGAACCGATCACTTCGTCGCCCGCCATGCGGTCGGCGGAGCGTATTGAG
>JBEBOQ010000085.1:0-21351 GCA_040396375.1 Achromobacter xylosoxidans | reverse complement strand
TGTTCTGCGCCCATCCCCGCGCGAGCCATGGATAGGGCAAGCCGACTATTGTAGCTAGGTTATTCCTGGCTACCCGTCACGGCCTGTGCGCAGTGATGGGGGCGGATCGTCAAATAAAAAGCCCCCGGCCGTCTCGTGGTTTTCACTAGGTCGACCGGTCGTCCCGCCCGCCGCTATTCGATGCCTCGCGCCCGATCCGCGGCGAATTGGGTACGCCAGGCGTCGAAACGGCCTTCGGCGATGGCTTCCCGCATTTCCTGCATGATCGTCAGGTAGAAGTGCAGGTTGTGCAGGGTGTTCAGGCGCGCGCCGGTGATTTCGTTGGCGCGTTGCAGGTGGTGCAGGTAGGCCCGCGAGAAATTCGCGCAGGTGTGGCAGCTGCAGCTCGGGTCCAGCGGGCGGGTGTCGTCGCGGTACTTGGCGTTGCGGATCTTGACGTCGCCAAAGCGGGTGAACAGCCAGCCGTTGCGTGCGTTGCGGGTCGGCATGACGCAGTCGAACATGTCGACGCCGCGGCTCACGCCCTCGACCAGGTCTTCCGGCGTGCCCACGCCCATCAGGTAGCGCGGCGCGTGAGTCGGCAGCTTGGGCGTGACGTGCGCCAGGATGCGCATCATGTCTTCCTTGGGCTCGCCCACCGACAGGCCGCCGATGGCGTAGCCGTGGAAACCGATGTCCTGCAGGCCGGCCAGGGACTCGTCGCGCAGCGATTCGTACATGCCGCCCTGGACGATGCCGAACAGCGCGTTCGGATTTTCCAGGCGGTCGAATTCCTCGCGCGAGCGGCGCGCCCAGCGCAGCGACATGCGCATCGAGCGGGCGGCTTCCTCTGACGTGGCGGGCCGGCCGTCGATTTCATAGGGCGTGCATTCGTCGAACACCATCACGATGTCCGAATTCAGCGAGCGCTGGATGCGCATGGATTCTTCGGGCGTCAGAAAGAGGCGCGCGCCGTCGATGGGCGAGGCGAATTTCACGCCTTCCTCGGTGATCTTGCGCATGCCTTGCAGGCTGAACACCTGGAAGCCACCCGAATCCGTCAGGATGGGCTTGTCCCATTGCATGAAGCCATGCAGGCCGCCGTGCTTTTCCATGATTTCCGTGCCTGGGCGCAGCCACAGGTGGAAGGTGTTGCCCAGCACGATCTGCGAGCCGATTTCCTTGAGCTCGTGCGGCATCATGGCCTTGACGCTGCCATAGGTGCCCACGGGCATGAAGATGGGCGTTTCCACCACGCCGTGGTTCAGCGTGATGCGGCCGCGGCGGGCGCCGCCGTCGGTGGCGAGCAGTTCGAAATTCAGTCCGGTCATGGGGCGGGGGATTCGATGAACATGGCGTCGCCGTAGCTGAAGAAGCGGTAGCGCTGGGCCACGGCGTGGGCGTAGGCGCGGCGGATCGGCTCGACGCCGGCCAGCGCCGACACCAGCATCAGCAGGGTCGACTGGGGCAGGTGGAAGTTGGTGACCAGGGCGTCGACGACGCGGTACTGGTAACCGGGGGTGATGAACAGGCGGGTGTCGCCCTGGGCGGCGGCCAGCGGCAGGCCGGGGGCCGTGCGGCCTTCGGTTTGCGCGGCGGCGGATTCCAGGGCGCGCACGCTGGTGGTGCCCACCGCGATGACGCGGCCGCCTCGGGCGCGGGTGGCGGCGATGGCGTCCACCGTGGCTTGCGGCACGGTGAACCACTCGGCGTGCATGATGTGGTCGGCCAGGTTGTCCACGCGCACGGGCTGGAAGGTGCCGGCACCCACGTGCAACGTGACGAAGGCGCGCTCCACGCCCAGGGCCGTCAGGCGGTCCAGGGTGGGCTGGTCAAAGTGCAGGCCGGCGGTGGGGGCGGCCACGGCGCCCGGCTCGCGGGCGTAGACAGTCTGGTAGCGGTCGTCGTCGCCGGCGTCGGCTTCGTGCGTGATGTAAGGCGGCAGCGGCGTGGCGCCGTGCGCGTCCAGCAGGTCCAGCACCGGGCCGGGGAAGCGGATGTCGAACAGTTCGCCCTCGCGGCCCAGCACCGTGGCGTCGAAGGCATCGGCCAGCCGCAGCACCATGCCGGGGCCGGGCGATTTGCTGGCCCGCACATGGGCCAGCGCGCGGTCGGTGTCGGTGATGCGCTCGACCAAGACTTCGATCTTGCCGCCGGTGGCCTTGTGGCCGGCCAGGCGGGCCTTGATCACGCGGGTGTCGTTGAAGACGAGCAGGTCGCCGGGACGCAGCAACCCTTCCAGGTCGGCGAAGCGGCGGTCATGGAGCTGGCTGGCGCCGTCCAGGTGCAGCAGTCGGCTGCCCGTACGCTGGGCGGCGGGCGTTTGCGCAATGAGCTCGGCAGGCAGCTCGTAGTCGAAATCGGAAACGGTAAGGGCTTGCACGGGGGTATCGGTATCAGGGGGCGTGCGCGGCTGGGTCAGCCGCGGGGCGCCGGGCCGCCGGAATCCGGGCGGCGAAAAAGCGAGCCAGACCTGTCGGTTGGCCCAGGGGCAACTGGCTATTGTAAAGGGGCTGGCGGAAAGGGCTGTTGGAAGGGGGGCGTGGAGGCGCTGCTTGAGGCAGGCCTTGGCCCGGACGTTCCAGCGCCCGTCGTTTCAACACTTGTCGTGTCAGCGCCCGCCGCGCCAGCCCAGCCGGCGCGAGCAGTCGGCCGCCGCGGCCGTCAGGGCGCGCAGCGGCGTGCCGTCCGGCGACAGGTCGAAGCCGCCATGCAGACCCAGGCCGGTGATGGCCCCTGCCAGTTGTCCCTGGGCGTCCAGCACCGGCAGCGAGGCCGAGTCGATACCGTGCAGCAGGTGGCCGCTGACACTGGCGTAGCCGCGTTGGCGAGTGGCGTGCCAGCGCTGGCGCAGGGCGGTGGCGGGGTCGGCCGGATCGATGGACGCCGCCGCCGGATCGGCGGGATCGTCCAGCAGGCTGGCGGCGCCTGCCCCCTGGCGCTGCGCCGCTTCCCATTCGGATAGCGCGCGGGGCAGCGCCAGCGCCTCGGGCAGCCAAGCCGCGAACACACGCCCCGTGGCGCTGTTGAGCAACGGCAGCACCGAGCCCACCCGCACGTTCACCGTGACAGGCAGCCGGGCGTCGCGCCATTGGACGATGGTGGGGCCGTGCTGGCCCCAGACGGAAATGAAGATGGTCTGGCCGATGGCGGCGCTCAGCTCTTCCAGGCTGCCGGCCGCCAATTTCACGAAATCCACTTCGGCCAGCGCCGCCAGCCCGGTGTGCAGGGCTTGGGGCCCCAGCCGGTAGCGGGCGCTGGCGGGGTCTTGCTCGACATAGCCGCGCCGCTCCAGCGATACCAGGTAGCGGTGCGCCTTGGCCCGGGGCATGTCCAGGCTGCGGCCCAGTTCCGATACCGACACGGCGCCGCCCAGTTCGGCCAGCCGGGTCAGGACGTCCAGGGCGATTTCGGCGGACTGGATCCCGGTGCTGCTTTCTGTTGACATCAGTTCGTCTCTTATTAGAATACGTGTATCACTAAAAAATACATCAGCGTGCCGTGGCGGACAACCATCCGGGCCGGAAGACCGATTCGGGGGCGCGAGCGGACAAAGACGGAGACAAGCAATGAAGATGTCCATCTTCTCGGTGCAGGACCACTACCCCGACCAGCCCCGCAGCCTGGGCCAGCTCTACAGCCAGGTGCTGGAGCAGGCGCGCCGCGCCGAACAGCTGGGCTACGACACCTTCTGGGTGGCCGAGCACCACTTCCATGAATACGGCGCGGTGCCGAACCCGGCGGTGTTCCTGGCGGCGCTGTCGCAGCAGACGACGCGGCTGCGGCTGGGCACCGCGATCTCCATCCTCACCTTCCACAACCCGCTGACGGTGGCGGAAAACTATGCCCTGGTGGACCAGCTTTCGCAAGGCAGGCTGTCGCTGGGCGTGGGCTCGGGCTACCTGAAGCACGAGTTCGAGGGCTACGACGTCGATCCGGCCACCAAGCGCGAGCGCTTCGACGAGAACCTGATGCTGGTCGAGCGCCTGCTGGCCGGCGAGCGCGTCAGCCACGAAGGCAAGTTCAACCGCATCCACGAGGTGCGCCTGAACGTGCAGCCGGTGCAGCAGCCGGTGCCCGTCTACGTGGCGATCCTGCGCCGCGAGGCCGCCTACCACGTCGGCCGCCAGGGCCGCCGCATGCTGTTCGTGCCGTACGCGGCAGTGGACAACTTCGAAGAGATCGGCCTGATGATGCAGGACTACCGCCGCGGCCTGGCCGAGGCCGGCATCGAGGATGCCACGGGCATGGCGGCGGTGGCGCTGCACACCCACGTGGCCGAGACCGACGACGAGGCCCGCGAACGCGCCGCCCGCGCCTTCGACCTGTACGTGGACACCCGGCTGTACGCGCGCAAGCAGGTCTACGACGACATCATCGCCAGCGGCCTGTCGCTGTTCGGCTCGCCCCGCACCGTGGCCGACAAGCTGGCGCGGCTGGCCGACATGGGCCTGGACCACGTGATGAGCCTGCACAACTTCGGCCTGATGCCGCAGGACCTCGTGCTGGACTCGATGCAGCGGTTGATGGCCGAGGCCATGCCGCTGTCGGGCGTGCGCCCGGCCAGCACGGTGCCGGCCTGAGCGGCGGCCGCGGGGAAGCCGCCATGCCTGCCAGCGACGATCTCAGCCCGCTTCGTCTGCGCCGGGCGCTGGGGCGCTACGCCACCGGCGTCACGGTGGTGACCGCCGCGGGCGCCGACGGGCCGATCGGCCTCACGGTCAACTCCTTCGCGCCCGTCTCGCTGGAGCCGCCGCTGGTGCTGTGGAGCCTGCGCCGCGCCAGCATCCACTACGCCGACTTCACCACCCGGGGCGGCTTCGCCATCCATGTGCTGGGGGCGCCGCAGCGCGACCTGGCGCGGGTGTTCTCGCAACCCGTGGCGGACCGCTATGCCGGGCTGGACTGGTATGCCACCGAGGACGGCATCCCCGTGTTCGACGCCTGCGCCGCCCGCTTCGAGTGCGCCACCCGCCAGGTGCTGGAAGTGGGCGACCACGCCGTGCTGATCGGCGAGGTGCTGCGCCTGCATGCCCCGGACGACGACGGCGGGGCCCTGGTTTTCCATAACGGGGCTTTTCTGCCGCATGGAGGAGTTCCCGTCGTATAACCCTTTCACGCCGTAGCGGATCGGCATGACGCATAACGATATCCGCGCCCAAAGGAGATTGCCCATGACCCCCCGTTGCACATTGAAGGCCGCGCTGGCGGCCCTGCTGGTTGCGGCTGCCGCGCCCGCGCTGGCCCAAGTGAAGATCGGCGCCACCCTGTCCACCTCCGGCCCCCAGGCCTCGCTGGGCATCCCCGAACGCAACACCATCAGCCTGCTGCCCACGGAGATCGGCGGCGTGAAAGTGGAATACGTGGTGTTGGACGATGCCTCCGACACCACCCGGGCGGTCAGCAATTCGCACAAGCTGATTTCCGAGAACAAGGTCGACCTGATCGTCGGTTCGACCACCACCCCCAACACCATGGCCATGCTGGACACCGTAGCTACCGGCACGACGCCGGTGATCACGCTGGCCTCGTCGGCGCGCCTGATCGACCCGGTGGACGACAAGCGGCGCTGGGTGTTCAAGACGCCCCATTCCGATTCTTTGATGGCCGAAGGCATCGCCCGCCACGCCGCCGCCAACGGCGTCAAGAAGCTGGCCTTCATCGGCTTTAACAATGCCCTGGGCGAAACCTTCTGGGTGGAAGTGGAAAAGGCGGCCAAGCAACACGGCATCGAGATCGTGGGCCGCGAAAGCTTCGCGCCGACCGACACCTCGGCCGTGGCGCAGACCCTGAAGCTGGTGGGCGCCGCCCCGGACGCGGTGGTGGTGGGCGCGTCGGGCACGCCGGCGGCGATGCCGGCCCGGGCGCTGCGCGAGCGCGGCTACCAGGGCAAGATCTACTTCAACCACGGCGTGGCCAACAACGACTTCCTGCGGGTGTGCGGCCCGGCTTGCGACGGCGCCTGGGTGCCGGTCGGGCCGGTGATGGTGGCGGATCTACTGCCGGATACCAACCCGGTCAAGGCCACGGCGCAGGCCTTTGCCAAGAAGTACGAGGCGGCCAACGGCCCGGGCAGCGTGTCCCTGTTCGCGGCTTATACCTGGGACGTTGGCCTGTTGCTGCAGCAGGCGGTGCCCGTGGCGCTGAAGTCGGCCAAGCCGGGGACGCCGGAATTCCGGGCGGCGCTGCGCGACGCGCTGGAAAACGTGAAGAACCTGCCGACCGCCACCGGGGTGGTCAACATGAGCCCCACCGACCACAACGGCCTGGACGAGCGCGCGCTGGTCATGGCGACCGTGGCCGGCGGCAAGTGGAAACTGCAGTGATCGCCGCGGCGGCAACAGGGCGCTGAAGCGGCTTTGATGCGCGGGCGTGTGCCTTGGGTACGCGCTTTTGGCGGTGGCGGCCCCTCGCCGCCGCCCGTAACCGCCCCAGGTTTTGTATGCTCTCGGTTTTGCAGGACAGGCAACCAGGTGGACAGGGCATGACAGGATCAGGGAAAAAGCGGTGGAGCGGGCCGGCGCGATGGCTGGTCGGCGGGTTGCTGGCCCTGGCTGCCGGCGCCGCCTGCGCGCAGGTTCCGGGCCTGCCGCCCAGCGTGGTAAACGCCTGGAAGGCGACCAAGCTGCCTGACAGTTCCCTGTCTCTGGTGGTGCAAGAGGTTGGCGGCCCGCGGCTGGCGACGCTGAACGCCAAGCAAGCCCGTAACCCGGCGTCGGTGATGAAGCTGGTCACCACCTGGGCGGCGCTGTCCGAACTGGGCCCCAATTACGTCTGGCGTACCGATTTCATGACCGAGCCGGGCGCCCGGCCGGACGCCCGCGGCGTCCTGCCCGGCCCGCTCTATCTGCGCGCGGGGGGCGACCCGCAGTTCCTGCTGCAAGACTTGTGGGCGCTGCTGCGTGAATTGCGCCTGCGCGGCGTCAAGCAGATCAATGACCTGGTGATCGACCGCAGCATTTTTGGCCAGGTGGCGACCGACCCCGGCGCCTTTGACGGCGCGCCCGACCGTGCCTACAACGCCAGTCCCGACGCCCTGATGGTGGGTTTTGGCGCCGTGCGCATCCTGTTCTCCCCCGATTCGGCCGCCAACAAATGGGTGCCGTTGATCGACCCGCCGCTGCCCGGCCTGAAGATCGAAGGCCGCGTGGACTGGAGCGACGTCCGCTGCCCGGGCGCGCCCGTGGTCCAGACCGACCCGGTCATCACCCAGCAGGGCGTGACCTTGCGCGTGAGCGGCAAGGTGGCCGGCTCCTGCGGCGAATTCAGCCTGTACCGGCTGGCGCTGTCGCAGAACGACTACGCCACCGAAGTCTTCCGCATGCTCTGGAAAGAGCTGGGCGGCACGTTCAAGGGGCAGGTCCGTACGGGCGTGGTGCCTGGCGACGCCGTGGTGCTGGCCTCGCACGATTCGCCGACCTTGGCCGAAGTGATCCGCCAGATCAACAAGCGCAGCAACAACGTCATGGCGCGCACGCTGCTCCTGACCCTGGGCGCCGAACGCGGCCGCCGGCCCGCCACCGTGGACAGCAGCCAGGCCGTGGCCAAGGGCCTCTTGGCCAAGCAGGGCCTGGACATGCCGGAACTTGTCATCGACAACGGCGCCGGCTTGTCGCGCGAGGCGCGGGTGTCCGCCGACAGCCTGGCGTCGATGCTGACCGTGGCGTGGAATTCGCCGGTGATGCCGGAGTACATTTCATCCTTTGCAATTGCCGGCGTCGACGGCACGGTGCGGCGTCGCCTCAAAGGCGACGGCACCGCCGGCATGGCCCACCTGAAAACCGGGTCGTTGCGCGATGTGCGCTCGATCGCGGGCTACGTGCTGGGCGCCAGCGGCAAGCGCTATGTCGTGGTCAGCATCGTCAACCACGAGCAGGCGGGGGCGGTGCGGGCGTTCGACGACGCGCTCATCGCCTGGCTGGCCGAACAGTAGGGCGGATGGGGGCGCACCGCGCGCCCATCCTCCGCTTTTCCCCTTAAACCGATTACGATTCTCAGGCGCGCACCGCGTTGCGGCGGCGCCTGAGGCGAAACACCCTGTCTATCAATAATTCTGGAGATTTACGCACATGCCCGTGCACGAAATCCGCCATCCGCTGATCCGCCACAAGCTCGGGATCATGCGCCGCGCCGACCTCAGCACCAAGAGCTTCCGTGAACTGTCGCAGGAAGTGGGCGCGCTGCTCACTTACGAAGCGTCCAAGGACCTGCCGCTGGCGCCCGCCACGGTCGAAGGCTGGTGTGGCCCGGTAGAGGTCGAGAAGATCGCCGGCAAGAAAGTCACCGTGGTGCCCATCCTGCGCGCCGGCATCGGCATGCTGGACGGCGTGCTCAGCCTGATCCCCGGCGCCAAGGTCAGCGTGGTGGGCGTGGCCCGCAACGAAGAGACGCTCGAAGCGCACACCTACCTGGAACGCCTGGTGGGCGAACTGGACCAGCGCCTGGCGCTGATCGTCGACCCGATGCTGGCCACCGGCGGCTCCATGGTCGCCGCCATCGACCTGCTCAAGCGCGCCGGCTGCAAGGAAATCCGCGCGCTGGTGCTGGTGGCCGCGCCGGTCGGCATCGACGCGGTGCTGTCCAAGCACCCGGACGTGCATATCTACACCGCGTCCATCGACGACGGCCTGAACGAGCACGGCTACATCATGCCGGGCCTGGGCGACGCCGGCGACCGCATCTTCGGCACCACCCAGAAGACCGACTGAGTCCTGCCGGGCGGCGTGGCCGGGGCCTTGCGGCAGCCGTCGCCGGCCGCTACGCCGCCAGCCTTTGCGGCGCGCCTTCCAGGTGCTCGCCGAACCAATGCAGTGATTGCGCCAGTCCCGCCACCTCGCCCACGATCAGCAGGGCGGGGGAACGGATGGCGTGCGCCCGCGCCAGTTGCGGCAGGTCGCGCAGCGCGCCCGACAGCACCCGCTGCTCGGGCCGGCTGCCGTTTTCGATCAGCGCGAACGGCGTCTCCGGCGCGCGGCCGTGGCGGATCAAGCGCTGCGTCAGCAATTCCAGCTGGCCCACGCCCATGTAGAACGCCAGCGTCTGCCGCTCGCGCGCCAACGCCGGCCAGTCCAGATTGTCCTCGTCCTCGCGGCAGTGCGCCGTCACCAGGCGCACCGATTGCGCGTGCTCGCGGTGCGTCAGCGGAATGCCGGCATAGGCCGCACAGGCCAGCGCCGCGGTGATGCCGGGCACGACCTCGTAGCGCACGCCATGCGCGCGCAGATGTTCCAGTTCCTCGCCGCCACGGCCGAAGATGAAGGCGTCGCCGCCCTTCAGGCGCACCACGCGGCGGCCGGCGCGGGCGTGCTCGACCAGCAGGGCGTGGATGCGCGCCTGCGTGGCGTGGTGGTCCTCGCCCGGCAGCTTGCCTACCGCAACGCGCTCGGCGTCGCGGCGCGCCAGCGACATGACCTCGTCGCTGACCAGCCGGTCGTACAGGATCACGTCGGCTTCGTTCAGCGCGCGCAGCGCCTTCAGCGTCAGCAGGCCGGGGTCGCCGGGGCCGGCGCCCACCAGCACCACGCTGCCCTCGGCCGGCCTGAGCGGCTGGGCCAGCGCCGCGTCCAGCGCGGCTTCGGCGGCCTCGGGCCGCTGCTGGCGCAGCAGGCCGGCCACCGGGCCGTCCAGCAGCCAGTCGTAGAAGCGGCGCCGCGCGCCCAGGTCGGGATGGCCGGCGCGGATGCGCGCGCGGTAGCGTTCGGCCAGCGCCGCCAGGCGGCCCAGGCTGTGGTCGAACAGCGATTCGATGCGTTCGCGCAGGCGCCGCGCCAGCACCGGCGCCACCCCTGACGACGAGATGGCGACGATCACGGGCGAACGGTCGACGATGGACGGCACCTGGAACGAGGACAGCTCGGGGTCATCCACCACATTGCTGAAAATGCGGCGGGCCTGGGCGGCGGCGGAGACCGTGGCGTTGACGTCGCGGTCGTCGGTGGCGGCCACCACCAGCCAGGCGCCCTCGAGCCACGCGGGGTCGAAACGGCCGGGCAGGTGGCGGATGCGGCCGTCGGCCAGCAAGGCCTCCAGGGCCGGCGTCAATTCGGGGGCGCCGACGGCGACCGCGGCATGGGCTTCGAGCAGGGCCAGCGTCTTGCGCTCGGCCACCGCGCCACCGCCCACGACCAGCACGGGCCGGTCTTTCAGATCGGCAAAAATCGGGAAAAGCTTCATCACGCAGCCTCGGGCGCACCCGGCAGAAGGTCAAACGATCATAGGGACCGGGTTTCATCCCCACAACTTCTGATTTCTTGAATCCATATAGCCATAACTTATTTGGCGGGCGCTGCTGGTGTGCCCGCCCGGCATGAATCATGCAAGTTCCATGCCCATTCACCTCGTCTCGGGGACTGTCCGTCTGAGTAGGCCGGCAGTGGCAAAACCGCACATCGATGGTGCGCCGCCGCATGAGTTTGCGCACCAATTTGGATCGTTCGCAGCCAGGGCGGGTAGGGCGGGTCGCCGCTGGCCCTGCCTGCAGCTGCCCGCAAAGCCAGCATTGGCGCGGGACGGCAGCGGTCCGCCCGGGTTGGCCGCGGGCCTGGCACAGCGATTGCTTAATGGTTCATGGGGCAGCCGCGAGCGGCGCGCCCACGCCAAGCGCCGCGATTTGCGGCAGGGAACAACGACGTTCCGCAGCGCCGACGGGTTGTGCCCGCGAGGCGCGCGGGACGTTTTTTTTTGCCAGGAGCCTCGTATGAAGCCAGTGAAGACGCCTGTGAAACCCCGCCTGTCCGATGCCGCCGGTTCGGCTTCGACCGCCGACGCCGGCCGCCGCAAATGGTTGGCGGGTACCGCGCGCGCGGTGGCCGGCGCCAGCCTTTTGTCGTTGGTCGACCCGCTGGTGCGTGCGGGGGCGTGGGCGGCGGGCAGCGATGCGCCCGAGAAGCCCGAGGTGAAGATCGGCTTCATCCCCCTGACGGACTGCGCGTCGGTCGTCATGGCCTCGGTGCTGGGAATCGACAAGAAATACGGCGTGACCATCACCCCGTCCAAAGAGGCATCCTGGGCGGCGGTGCGCGACAAGCTGCTGAACGGCGAGTTGGAAATGGCGCACGTGCTGTATGGCCTGATCTACGGCGTGCAGATGGGCGTGGGCGGGCCGAAGAAGGACATGGCGGTGTTGATGAACCTGAACCAGAACGGCCAGGCCATCACGCTGTCGAACAAACTGCTGCAGGCCGGCGCCCGCGACGGCGAATCGCTGGCCAAGCTGATGGCGAAGGACAAGCGCGAATACACCTTCGCCCAGACCTTTCCCACCGGCACGCACGCGATGTGGTTGTACTACTGGCTGGCCGCGCACGGCATCGATCCGATGAAGGACGCCAAGGTGATCACCGTGCCGCCGCCGCAGATGGTGGCCAACATGCGCGTAGGCAATATGGACGGCTACTGCGTGGGCGAGCCCTGGGGCGCGCGTGCCATCCTGGACAAGATCGGCTTTACCGCCGTCACCACCCAAGCCATCTGGACCGATCACCCCGAAAAGGTGCTGGGCACCAGCGCCGATTTCGTGGCGCGCAACCCCAACACCGCGCGCGCCGTGACGGCCGCGATCCTGGAAGCGGGCAAATGGATCGACGCCTCGCCTGCCAACCGTCAGAAGACCGCCGAAACCATTGCCGCCAAGTCCTATGTCAACACCGACGCCAGCGCCATCGTCGGCCGCATGCTCGGTCAATATGAAGACGGCCTTGGCAAGCAATGGAACGACGAGCACGCGATGCGTTTCTCGGGCGATGGCGCGGCCAACTTCCCTTACTTGAGCGACGGCATGTGGTTCCTGACCCAGCACAAGCGGTGGGGCTTGCTCAAGGAACACCCCGACTACCTGGCCACGGCGCGCCAGGTCAACCGCATCGATATCTATAAGCAGGCTGCACAAGCCGCCGGCATTGCGTTGCCCGCCGGCGAGATGCGCAGCTCCAAACTGATCGACGGCGTGGTCTGGGACGGCAGCAACCCGTCGGCGTATGCCGATGGCTTCAAGGTCAAGGTCTGACGCGGGTGCGCAAAGGAGCTGAACGATGGCTAGCTTAACGACTATGGAAAGAGGCGCCTCAGCCGACGCTACACCGGTACAGGGCGTCCGGGCCCGCCTCGCGCAATGGGCGGACGCCGGGCGCGATCACCTGGAAGCCTTGCTGCGCGCGGTGGTTGGCCCGGTGGCCGGCTTCGCACTGTTCGTGCTGGTATGGCAGGTGGTGGCCATGCGCATCCCGGAAATCCCCACGCCCGGCGTGACCTGGCATGCGGCGGTCACCCTGTTTTCCGATCCGTTCTATGACAACGGCCCCAACGACAAAGGCATCGGCTGGAACCTGCTGGCCTCGCTGCAACGGGTCAGCATCGGCTTCGGCCTGGCCGCGCTGGTGGGCATTCCCGTGGGTTTTGCCATCGGCCGCTACGCGCCGGTGCGCGCCATGTTCTCGCCCATCGTGAGCCTGTTGCGGCCGGTGTCGCCGTTGGCCTGGCTGCCCCTGGGCCTCTTGCTATTCAAGGCCGCCAACCCCGCCGCCATCTGGGCCATTTTCATCTGTTCGATCTGGCCCATGATCATCAACACCGCCGTGGGCGTGTCGCGGGTGCCGCAGGACTACCTGAACGTGGCGCGGGTGCTGAACCTGTCGGAATGGAAGGTCACCACCAAAGTGCTGCTGCCCGCCGTGCTGCCCTACATGCTGACCGGCGTGCGGCTGTCGATCGGCACCGCGTGGCTGGTGATCGTCGCCGCCGAAATGCTGACCGGCGGCACCGGCATCGGCTTCTGGCTATGGGACGAATGGAACAACCTGAAGGTCGAACACATCGTCATCGCCATTTTCGTGATCGGCATCGTGGGGCTGATCCTGGAAACGCTGCTGGTCGCGTTGGCCCGCCGCTTTACCTACACCGAGGAATAGCGCCATGAAGAAATTCGTACGCATCGAACGTGTAGGCCAGACGTTCACTACCCGCAAAGGCGCCTTCGTCGCCCTGCGCGATATCGACCTGACCGTGGAGCAGGGCGAATTCATCACCCTGATCGGCCACTCGGGTTGCGGCAAGTCGACCTTGCTGAACCTGATCGCCGGCCTGACGCGGCCCACCAGTGGCGTGCTGCTGTGCGCCGAGCGCGAGATCACCGGGCCGGGGCCTGACCGCGCGGTGGTGTTCCAGAACCATTCGCTGCTGCCCTGGCTGAATTGCTTCCAGAACGTGCACTTGGCGGTGGAGCGGGTCTTCGGCGCCACCGAAAAGCGCGCCCAGTTGGCGGACCGTACCCGCGCGGCGCTCGACCTGGTGGGCCTCTTGCCCGCGCAGAACAAGCTACCGCGCGAAATCTCGGGCGGCATGAAGCAGCGCGTGGGCATCGCCCGCGCGTTGGCGATCGAACCCGGCGTGCTGCTGATGGACGAGCCCTTCGGCGCGCTGGACGCGCTGACCCGCGCGCACCTGCAGGACGAGCTGCTCAAGATCGTGGCCAAGACGCGCACCACCACCATCATGGTCACGCACGACGTGGACGAAGCCGTGCTGCTGTCGGACCGCATCGTGATGCTGACCAACGGGCCGGCAGCGACCATCGGCGAGATTCTGCACGTGCCGCTGCCACGCCCGCGTGACCGGGTGCGCCTGGTCAATGACCCGGTGTATCTGTCGTGCCGCGCCGGGGTGGTCGATTTCCTGCATCGGCGCCATGGCAACCCGGAACGCACCCCGGCCACGCTCCTGGCCAGCGTCCCTGCGCCAGCATCCGAACCTGCAGATCTGGTGCAGGCCCAGGCCTCGCGCGCGGCGGCCTGACGCCATGGCTTGACCAACGGCCGCAAGCGTCATCCTGCGGACACGTTCCGTCATGCGTCGATTTTGGCAACCGGTGTAGTATCAAGCCAGCCGTACGCGCAGAGCGGACGGCGTTTTCTGGATTTCTGGAGTGGCTTGTGGCGTTGCGAAAAATTGCATCCCTGGTATTTCTGATTGGCGCACTGGGCGCGGCCGGCGCGGCGCAGGCCGGCGTGTGCGACGCGAAATTCATGCATGACGGCGGCGCGGTCCAACTGACCGGCTCCGGCAACATCGCGTTGGGCGCCGATCTGGCCTTCTCTGAGGTTACAAAAAGCAATGGCGACAACTGCCGCGCACGCGTGCAGGGCGTCGCTCGCTTCAGCTACGCGGGCTTGCCCCCGGGCAAGTCCAACCTCGATTACCTGATGACCGTCAAAGGCGGCCAGGCCACCTTCCTGAAGTACGCCAGCGCAGGCGAAGCGCCCAAGCCCTCCGAAGGCCAGTTCGATCTGCGCATGCTGGGCCTGTTCGCCTACGATGGCAAACTGACCGCCGGCCAGAAGCTGCCGGGTTCGTCTTTCCGTCTGAAAATCGGCAAGGAAGCCCCGGTGGGCGGCCAGCCCAGCACCACGGTGCGCATCGGTGAAAAAACCGTGGGCCGCGCCACCAATATCTCCACGGCGCTGGGGCAGCAATCTTGCAGCCCCATCACCTACACGCGCAATTCCGATCCCACCATGGCCACCTTCCAGGGCCTGACCATTCCCATTCCGGGCATGAACACCACCGTCACCGACTGGTACTGCCCGGCCGTGAATCTGGTCATGAAGCAAGACATCGATCAGGGCGGCGTGAAGTCCGCCGTTGAGATTACGCAAATCAAGTAGCACACGGTAGCAAGCCGGCCATGCCCGCTGCGGGGTGGCTGGTATGATGGTTTTGTCATAGACACACAACAGGAGCTCAAAACATGGCCACGAGAAAATCCGAAGAAGTCGCAAAAGAAAAACTCATCGACAGTGTCAAGACCAGCCTGAACGACGCTGAAAGCCTGCTGCGCGAAGCCGCCGGCAGCACGGGCGAAAAAGCCACCGAACTACGCGAACGCGCCATGACCTCGCTCAAGCGCACCCGCGAAGCCCTTTACGAAGCGCAGGACGCGGTGCTCGAACGCGGCCGCAAAGCCGCCCGCGCCACCGACGACTACGTGCACGACAATCCCTGGCAAGCCATCGGCATCGCAGGCGTGACCGGCCTGCTGCTCGGCTTGCTGATCAGCCGCCGCTGATAAGGCAGGGCGTCCGGGCGGGCGGCGCAGGCGTTTTGCCCGCGTTTCCCGCCCGGCGTCCTTTCTGCCATGGGTCTACGAAAATCTGTCTTTGGCGTGGCGTCCAGCCTGGTCGGGCTGATGCGCACGCGCCTGGAATTGCTGGCGCTGGAAGCGGCCGGTGAAAAATCGCGCCTGCTCAAGCTGTTGGGCATGGCGTTTGCCGCCTTGTTGTTCCTGACGCTGGCGGTATTGGTGTTCACCATTACGGTTGCAGTGGCGTTCTGGCCTACCGAAGACCGCTATCTGGCCTTGGGCTTGCTGGCGGCGTTCTACCTGGTGGTCGGCGTCGCGTTGCTGCTGGTGGTGCGCCACGGGCTGCTTTATGGTCCTCCGCCGTTCGCGGCCACGCTGGAAGAACTGGGCCGCGATGCGGAACTGCTCGAACGCGTGCGTGATGCGCAGGACGACGATGATCGGGCGCGCCGGCGCGAGGAGGGCTGAACCATGACGAAAAGGTCTCCCGCTGTCGACCGCGCGGTGCGCATTGAACTGCTGCGGGCCCGCGCCGCGATCGAACGCGAATCGTTGGCGCAGGGCATCGTCTCGGCCGGGCGCAGGCTTGAACCGGCGGCGCTGTTCAAGAGCATGCTGCCGGGCCTGTCGTCCGGCGGCGCATCGCGTTGGGCCATGCAGGCTATCGGCTTGGCGCGGCGTTATCCGCTGATCAGTTCTTCGGTGTCTGCCCTGTTCATGCGCGGCGGCAAGAAGTCCAAGCTGCTCAAGCTGGCCGGCGGCGCGCTGGTGGGCTGGCAGTTGTTCAAGCTTTGGCAGGACTCTCGCCAGGACGACGACCGCTGAGCCGGTCTCGGGCTTGCAGGTGATCCGGCCCCAAAAAAAACCCCGCCTTCATTCGCAGGCGGGGTTTTTTTACGGCATCGCCAAAGGCGGATACTACAAACCCAACTGGCCCCAGATGTCGTCCACGCGCTTCTTGACGTCGGCGTCCATGGCGATGGGGGTGCCCCATTCGCGCTGGGTTTCGCCGGGCCACTTGTTGGTGGCATCCAGGCCCATCTTGCCGCCCAGGCCGGACACGGGCGAGGCGAAGTCCAGATAGTCGATCGGGGTGTTTTCCACCAGCAAGGTGTCTCGCACCGGATCCATGCGGGTGGTCATGGCCCACACCACTTCTTTCCAGTCGCGCGGGTTGATGTCTTCGTCCACCACCACGATGAACTTGGTGTACATGAACTGGCGCAGGATGCTCCACAGGCCGAACATCACGCGCTTGGCGTGGCCGGCGTACTGCTTGCGGATCGACACCACGGCCAGGCGGTAGCTGCAGCCTTCGGGCGGCAGGTAGAAGTCCACGATCTCGGGCAACTGGCGGCGCAGCAGCGGCACGAAGACCTCGTTGAGCGCCACGCCCAGCACGGCGGGCTCGTCGGGCGGCTTGCCGGTGTAGGTGGAGTGGTAGATGGGGTTGCGGCGCATGGTGATGCGCTCGACCGTGAACACCGGGAACCAGTCCTGCTCGTTGTAGTAGCCGGTGTGGTCGCCGTAGGGGCCTTCCAGCGCCATCTCGTAGTCGCTGTTGGGCGGCGGGTTGACGCCGTCCGGCACCACCGGGGCGATGGCGCGCGGATCCGACGACGGCAGCAGGTGGCCTTCCAGCACGATCTCGGCCCAGGCCGGCACCGACAGGTTGCTGCCCAGCGCCTGCGCCACCTCGGTGCGCGAGCCGCGCAGCAGGCCGGCGAACTGGTATTCGGACAGGCTGTCCGGCACCGGGGTGACCGCGCCCAGCGTGGTGGCCGGGTCGGCGCCCAGCGCCACGGCGATGGGGAAGGGCGTGCCGGGATGCGCCAGCGCGTGGTCGCGGAAATCGAGCGCGCCGCCGCGGTGCGACAGCCAGCGCATGATGAGCTTGTTCGGGCCCAGCAGTTGCTGGCGGTAGATGCCCAGGTTCTGGCGGCGGGCATTGGGGCCGCGCGTGATCACCAGGCCCCAGGTCAAGAGCGGCGCCACGTCGCCGGGCCAGCAGGTCTGGATCGGCAGGCGCGTCAGGTCCACGTCCTTGCCTTCCCAGACGATCTCCTGGCAGGCCGGGCCCTTGACGTTCTTGGGGCTCATGTCCCACAGCGCCGACTTCAGCATCGACACCTTGGCCAGCGCATCGCGCAGGCCCTTGGGCGCCTCGGGCTCGCGCAGCGAGGCCAGCAGTTCGCCGATGTCGCGCAGCGCGCTGACGTCGTCGGCGCCCATGCCGCGCGCCACCCGCGAGGGCGTGCCGAACAGGTTGGCCAGCACCGGCATCCCGGCCGGCTTGCCGTCGTGCAGGGCCTTTTCGAACAGCAGGGCCGGGCCCTCGGCGCGCAGCACGCGGTCGGAAATCTCGGTCATTTCCAGGCGCGTCGAGACCGGCGCGGCGATGCGTTTGAGCTCGCCCATGCGTTCGAGTTGAGCGAGGAAGTCTCTAAGGTCGCGGTATTTCACTACAGATCCCGGCGATTTGGTTACATATTGGGGAGAAAGAGAGGTTAACATTGACTCCCTCTTTTTTAACGCAGGAGGTTTTATGCCCGATGCGTCAGTGGCCAGCCTGTTCAGGAGCATGGCCCAAGGAGTGCACCAATATCTTGCCGAATCCCTGCGCATCTGCTCCGTCTATCTGGGCATTGCGGTGATTGTGACGGTAAGCATGGGATTCGCCCTGCCCGGTTTGCGCGACCAGGCATTGCAAGTGCACAAAGCCTTGTTGACCGCCCTAGCGCCTTCATCCATGCAGACCGGCGTCGAATCCGAAGCCGGCTCCGAGTTCGGCGTCGACACCTCGTCGGCGATTGCCATGGCCGTACCCACCGCGCCTTCCAGCAATGCCACCGGCATGCTGGGGCCCGCCCGTGCCGCGCCCGCTGCGCCGAAAAAGCCCACCCTGGTGGCGACCGGCCCGCAGGCAGAAGCGCTGCGCAATTACATTTCGCGCAAGTACAAGGTCGCGTATGACGCGACCGGCCCGTTGCTCAATACCGTCTATAAGGTCGGCCGCGACAAGCAGTTGGATCCGTTGTTGCTGTTGGCCGTGATCGCGATCGAGTCCCGCTATAACCCGCTGGCCGAGAGCCATGTGGGGGCCCAGGGGCTGATGCAGGTGATGACCAGCGTGCATCAGGACAAGTTTGATGCCGTGGGCAAGAATCCGCTGGATCCGGGGGCGAATATCGCCGTCGGGGCGACGATTCTTCGGGATTGCATCAACCGGCGCGGGTCGGTGGATGGCGGGTTGGCTTGTTATGTCGGGTCTACCGGGCCGGACGATAACGGGTATGGGGCTAAGGTGCAGGCGGAGCGGCGGCGGTTGGCGTTGGCTTCCGGGATTGCTTTGGCTCGGGACTAAGTTTTCTTCGTAGGCCGCTCGGCACGGGTTGCGCCCATGCGGGGCGCGCCAACGATTGCGGTCCGGCGCGCGGGCGCCGGACTGCCCCTTCGTCATCTTCGTCATAGCCTTCGGCTATTCCTTCAGATTCCCTCGGGCGCATCGACGGCGCGCCCCGCATGGGCGCAACCCGCGCCGAGCTACCGGTTTCGAGAATTGAAACGCCGCTAGGCCGAGGGGGGGCGGGAGAGGTTTGCGTCGCTCGCCCCAGGCCGGCCGCGCGGGCGGCCTTGTGGGGCTTCGGCATTGTGCTGCGTCGAGAGGGGGGGCGCTGCGCGATTGTCTTTGGGGGGGGGCTTTGTGGGCGGGGCATCGCCATCGCTTCACTTGCTGCGCTTGACCATCGCCTGGATGGTTTCCTGTAGTTCTTCTTGTGCTTCTGCTTCGCTGATATCCCCTGCAATCGCGGCCTGGGATAGGGCGTCGGCTGCGCCCAGCATGGCCCATAGGCTGGCCAGGGATACGCCCCGGGGGCCGGCGTAGGGGGCCAGGATGTGCTGGCACTTTTCGATGAAGGCTTGCTGGTACTGGCGTTTTACTGCGGCCAGTTCGGGGGAGCCGTCCAGGGCGGCGAGGACGCCGGGGATTTCGCGGCCTTGGGTCAGGACGCAGTTGATGTAGCTGGAGGCGATGACGCTGGCTTTGTCAGTCAGGGTGGGTTTGCTGGCGGCGATGGCGGCGTCGATTTGGGCGGTTTGGCGGATGTCGAAGTCTTGGTAGAGCACGGCCAGCAGGCCGTTGCGGGTGCCGAAGTGGTCGTACACCACGGGTTTGGTGACGCCGGCTTCTTCGGCCAGGCGGCCGAGCGTCAGGGCGTCGGTGCCCTCGGCGCGGATCAGTTGCCACGATACGTCCAGCAGTTGGCGCAGGCGCTCGTCGCGGGTCAGGCGACGACGCGGCGTGTCGGGCTTGGCGGCAGGGGCATTTGATGGGCTTGACATCGCTATATACCAAAGGTAAGTTACTGTTCGTATGTACCTTTAGTATATAAAACCGACGCCTCGCCCGCAATCGGGGGGCGGCTGACATCGAGCCCATGACCATGAATACCGACGCACTTTCTTCTTCGCCCCCGGCCGACCGCAAGGCGTGGCTGGGGTTTTTGACTGTTCTCGCCCTGGTGTTGCTGGTGGCAATGGACGGGTCCGTGCTGTATCTGGCCATGCCGCGCGTCATGGCCACCCTGTCACCCACGGCGGACCAGGCGCTGTGGATGCTGGACATCTACGGCTTTGTCGTCGGGTCGTTGCTGATCACCTTCGGCAATATCGGCGACCGCTATGGGCGCTTGAAGTTGATGATGGCGGGGGCCGTGGTGTTCGGCCTGGGGTCGTTGGGGGCGGCGTACGCGGCTACGCCCGCGCAACTGATTGCTTGCCGTGCGCTGATGGGGCTGGGCGGGGCCACGCTGCTGCCGTCCGGGCTGGCCATCGTCAGCGCCTTGTATCCGGACCTGCGCCAGCGGGCACAGGCCATCGGTATTTTCGCGGCGACGTTCGCGGCGGGCTTTGCCATCGGGCCGCTGATGGGGGGGCTGTTGTTGCAACGCTTTGAATGGGGCGCCGCGTTTCTGATCAATGTGCCTGTCGTGCTGGGGTTTCTGCTGGCCGCGCCGTTCTTGCTGCGTGAAGTGCGAGCCACGCGCTACGGGCGGATCGACGTGCCGAGCCTGCTGCTGTCTTTTGCCGGCATTCTGTTGTTCACCTATTCGATCAAGAGCGCGGCGGCGGCGGGCTTCACGTTGGCGCAGTCCCTTGCGGGCGTCGTCGGGATGCTGGCGCTGGCGCTCTTTTTGCGCAGGCAGACACGGCTTGCCTATCCCTTGCTGGACCTGGGGCTGTTCAAGGACCGTGTCTTTTCGATTGCCATCCTGACCGGCCTGTTGTCGCTGGTGGTGTGGTCGGCGGCGGGTTATCTGTCGGGCATCTACCTGCAATCGGTGCTGGGCTTTGATGTGTTCACGGCGGCGTTGTTGACCTTGCCCGGCGCTGCGGTGCTGACGGCCACCTGCGTGGGCACGAGCCACATCGTCGAGCGCATCGGGCGCCGGGCCGCGCTGGTGGCGACCCATCTGCTGATTGGCGCAGGCGTCTTCCTGCTGCTGTTCACGACCACGGATGCTGGTGCGATGGCCTTTGTGGCCTCCACGGTGCTCGCGGGTGTCGGCTACGGGCTGTCCTTCAGTCTGGTGGCCGAGATTGCAGTGTCGGCGGTGCCTGGCGCGCGCGCCGGGGCGGCCGGTTCGATTGCCGAAACCAGCAACGAGCTGGGCAATGCGCTGGGCATCACCTTGCTTGGTTCACTGGCGGCGCTGGTTTTCCGGCTGTCCGGGCCGGGCGTGGCCGGGACGCTGAATGAAACCCTGGGCCATCCGGGCATCACGGCGCAGACCGTGCTGCAGGCCAAGGAGGCCTTTCTATCGGGCCTGCACTGGGCGGTGGGGGTGGGCGGGTTGCTGACGCTGCTGGTTGGGTTTGTGGCGTGGCTATGGTTGCCGCGCCAACTGCCGGAGTAGGGCGGCCGACCACGCGGGGCTGCGCCGTTGGTGAGCGGACCTGTTGCCGAACCGCCGTGTTGTCGCGGCGGGCCGGCAAGCGTGCGCGGCGCAACTGTGGGGGCGGTCAGTCGCGCAGCAATTTGCCCATGCGGGCGACAGCTTCTTCCAGGCGGTCCAGGCCGGTCGCATACGAGAAACGCATCGTGTGGTGACCGTGGGCGGGGCCGAAGTCCAGGCCGGGAACGGCGGCGACGCCGGCTTCCAGCAGCAGGCGCTGGGAGAAGGTGGCGCTGTCGACGCCCAGGTCGCTGATGTCGGCGTAGATGTAGAAGGCGCCGTCGGGTTTGACCGGCACCTTCAGGCCCAGGCGTTCGAACTCGGGCAGCAGGTAGTCGCGGC
>JBEBOQ010000084.1:0-21418 GCA_040396375.1 Achromobacter xylosoxidans | reverse complement strand
GCAAGGGGTCGCGAGTTCGAATCCCGCCGTCCCGACCAGCAGTTCCAAAGGCCGTTAGTGAGAGTACTCACTAACGGCCTTTCTCATTTGCGTGACTTCTCCATCACGCATATCTCCGCTTCCGCAGCGTCAATGCTGGGGTGCGCGTTGCGGTTGCTGCAACCTTGTCCGCTTGCTCGATTAGCTTGCCGAGCTCGGCCGCCGAGTAGTGCGATGTCACGTTGCCGTTGGTGTGACCCAGCAGCACTTGCCGATCTTCATGCGGAACATCAGCGGCTCGCAACCGGCGGCCGAAGGTATGCTTCAAATCGTGGACCCGCAAGCACCTGAATCCATCGTGTGCTGGCCGACCGTGGACCTGCGCCCACTTGTCGGCAGCGCGCTCACGAGCGTTGCGCCACGCGGTGTCGTTCATGCGATGTAGCGCACCGCCATCGTAGGGAAACACCCATTCGTGGTGCAGGCCTCGTTGGCCTTCTATGACCGTTCGCGCCACGCGGTTCAGAACAACCAGACGTTCCTGACGATTTTTCACCCGCTGTTTTCGAAGCGGCCGCCGAAGTCTGATGGCAGCAGGAAAACTGACGTATGCAGCTGTGGCACGGGGATTTCCCATTTCCAACGCAGCTTGCACACCTCCTGTTCGCGGCACCCCGTGTTCACCTTGTAGAGCGCCATGCGTCGCAGATGGTCAGGCAGCTCCGCAAAAAGTACATCCTGCTCGTCCCATCCCAGGGGGTAGGGCTGCCGCACCTCGCTCTAACGAAGTTGTTGACTCGCATGCTTCAGAGCAATGTAGAAGCGGCGAGACGTGACAGCCGCAATTCACAGTCTTCGGATTCTTTCCTAGCATGATCGTAGCCGATTGGAGCGGGTCGAACGGAAGTGGCGCTCGCAGTGTGATGAAGGGGAACGGTGGTCCGGAATGATAGGGGCTTAGCGCGGTAGGGGAGGCTCGTGGTGCGGTACCGGTGGGGTACCGGAACAAGAGACTCAGGTCGGCGAGGCTTCTGTCAGCGCGATATGAGAAACCGCCATCCTTGTGTGTCTTGCTGCAAGGTCGGGATTCAAGCCCAAACGGTGGAAGCGGCTAGAACTGACTCAATAACCTCTGCCACACTAGCAGCGGCACGCCCCTCTACTACTACACCCATCTCCATCGAATGCCCAAGTGAGGCTGCGGTTATATTCGATGACCCGAGGTAGGCTGAGGTGCGATCACATAGAACCGCCTTAGCATGAAAGGTCTCTCGACCGCCGTCTCCTCGTAGGATCGAGTAGTTGTACACCCGAATCCCCTGAGCCTTAAGCCAAGGTGAAATGGCATCGAATCCCAACGGGTAGTCGTTCCGCCTGTTGTCTTCCAGGCTTCGAAGAATCAGAGTTCTCTCGACTCCTGGAGACACGTATGACAACAGCTCTTGTAGCCAGGCCGCACCCTTGCGATCAAAAAACGGTGTCATCACGACCACACGACGTTGGGCTCCACGAACCATGCTACGGAAGGCGTGGTCCGTATGGTCCAGGTCAGCCGTTCGCCAGCCCAGCGCCGACAGCTTTTGCTCCAGTACACTGGGCTGCGGGGGCTTGGTAAGCACAACTTGCGCCACAGTCAAATCGCGGTGCACGGACGACTTGTAGTATTCGACCGAGTGTAGAGAAAAGGCTAGTCGACGGAATCGGCCATGTATGTGGCTGCGCGGTTTGAATCCCGTCGTTGTTGCCTCAATGAGTCCCAAGCCCACCGAGCGCTCGAGAAGGTGCTGTGTCGCGATTTCTTCAGTCACGCCTAGTTGCGCCGCGCCGACTAGCGAACGGGCGGACTGAACGGAGTCGGCGGGTAGGCTTGCCCATGCTTCTAGCAACGCTGCCGCGAGGCCAGCCTTTTCGGCCAGACCCGCCAAAATGGTCTTTTCGAACGCAGTCAGCTTCTGTGTCGGCATTTTTGACTATGGCTTGACCATATCCAAATAGCCGGAAATCGGCATGCTCCGCTTATCGAGACGAGGTCGCCCTCCGATAGAGCGCAGGACCGACCGTGATAGGAGCTTATTTCCAGCAATGCAGCTTGTCTCCGGCATCATCACGCAGTCGGGGCAGGCGCCACCGCGATTCGCGCAAAGTGAGCCCGTACCGCATTGCGTTGCTTTGGAGCCGAGCATCGCTGTCAGCATCGCCGGACCCGCATTGCGCCATAGCGCGGACAGGTTACCAAGGTCCATGGTAGTCCCATTACGATAGACGACGAAGGCCAAATCTGTGGGAAAAATGTACTCGCCGAGTGATCCAAGGTCTAGGCCGGAGTACTCAGAAACATGCTTCATCAGCAGGTGAGAGTAGCTATGAAGTAGGGTGTACAGGTAAAAATAAACTGGCGGAGTCGTGGTTTCTGGCAAATTGTCCAGGAAGGGCGCCATTGGTTGCGCTACCCCCAGGAGGCCTGCTCCAATCCGCTCTCCCGCGTTTAGCGAGAACATGTCTGGGCAATTTAGGCTGGTTAGCCATTCGAGAACGAGTTTTTCGTTGAGCCGCACATACAATGCCTCATTGCCCTGCTGCAGGACGTAGACTGGATACCGGGTAGAGTCGTTCTGCTTTACTGGGGGGAACAGGTTCAGCCGCACAGGCATGTCCATACCCCGCTTGTCTCGGAGAATCGGAGTCGACTCCATACGTGAGTAACCAAAGCTGAAGCGACACAGGTCGAATTCTCGGATGAGGCCCATGTCCTCCAGGCCGAGCCTATCAAGCAGTGCACGCGTCGTGCTCTGGACGTGATCTGTTTGTTCCTTGTCGTCCGGCGCCAGGTCCTCGTCCAACCGAGTGAAGGACACATACGGCCTCTTGCCGTTAGTCCGTGTCTCCACGTCAAGTCGTGTGCTCTTGAGCGCCGCGTGCTCTATAGCCAACCGGAAAGGATCGAACTTGGAGGCAAAGGTCGTTTGCCTGTGTTGAAGATTTGAGACAACAGCCAAAGGAAAATCAACCTTTGGCAGCAAGATCTGTCGTTGACGCAGGTCATCAATGATGCGTTGGCGGGTAGTGTAGGCAATGTCCAAGAACCCTTTAATCGTGCTGCGGGCAGGTTCAGGGTACGTCTCAAGGTCTTTTTCCACCGTCCCGATTTTCTCGATAGCTGCTAGGTAATCCGCCAAATCCTTCGAGCACTCCGGCTTGCCCTCGCAAGCTTTTCGGACGTCCTCATCGGTAATGGGCTGGGCGGAAAAACCATACTGTTTGGCTACGAAGTCCATAAGCTCGGCCTCTCGCCCTGGCCGCAGTCGGGTTAGTAGTTGCTGACTGCCATCCTTAAAGTCGATGAACAGGTCCGACTTGACGTAGTACGCGCTCGACGCGCGGTATGGGGTCGCTTGCATCCGCACCTCGGTCAGTCGTTCCGGTCCCATTGCAGGTCCGAGAATTCGCAGCGTATCGCGATCGTTCTGAAGCCACTTCGGGGAGAGCGGCTTTTCGCATGCAGCGCATTCAAAGAACCACTCACCGATGCCAGCAGAGCGCCGGTTTAGCTTGAATTGGTAGCTCCCGCAAACGCAGTTGTCACGGCGCTTGACGACCCTGGCGTCGCGGTCGCTCCAATGCCACTGGCCCGGAAAGGCCGCCTCCCAGTGCCCGGACCAATGCACAAAGATGACATCGAGCTGTTCCCAGTCGCATTGACCGCTTTTTTTGGGATTGGGACAATAGTCGGGCGTGAGGTGATCGAGTTTCTTGTCCAGGTCTGTGAGACTCTCATAGTCCTGGAACATCCCGCAAGTGCGGCAGACGAACGTCAACGGCGCCGGCGTGTACGCCATATTTGAGGGCCGGCACAGGTAGAAGCGATCTTGACCTGGCAGCTGAAACTGCGTCTTTGTTGGGTCCAGCAGTACTTGGTCGACACACTGTGCCGGCAAAATGCGCGGTTTTGTCGGGTCACCGTCGCGCGCGGACGATGCGGTGCTGAACCAGGCTCGTCCAAGCTCGTTCATTCGCTCAAAGATCAGATTCATAGTCGAATCCGACAGCTGGATGGGCTCGCCCACGGCCGAGCGTGCGATGCATGCGCCCATGCCACCTTCAAACGTGAAGAAGCTCTCCGGCGCGTAGGCCGTCGCTAGCTGGTTTCGCGAGCGGTTCATTGTCTTTGCTTTTGCCATCTTGTTCTTCCTTCAGCTCCGTGCTTCAGTAGCGCTATCTGTCGAATCGATGTCGGCGCCTGAACCTCGCCGAATGAAGGTCATTGCTCGAGCCGTCATTCCTTCAGTCACGCGCTTGGAAGACGCATCAATGGCTGACTCGTGAATAAGCCCCGGTTGGTCCACATCGCGTAACGATGTCATCGGACGGAGTAAGCTGTTTCGCGCCGCAAAGAACTGAACCAATCGAGTGCCATTCACCAATCGATCTACGTGTAAGTCCTGTTGGTAGTGGGTCAGTTGATCTTTAAGCAGCGAGCGGTAGTATTGTTTCCCTTCAGGGGAGGGCGAAAAGGAAAGACCGAGAGCCTTTTCCATAAACGACTGAGTCGCCTTCATATTGGCTGGCACGGCCAGGAAGTCGCGCACGTCGGGTGCTTTGGAAAACGTCGGGCTGTAGCGTTTCTTGTCCTCATCCAATGCGCAAAGACTCTTAATGGCGTTCAAGCCACAGACATATTCTTGGAAGAAGCTCGGCATCACCCGCACCAACGCCTTCTCAGCCCAGCGATCAACGGCTGCGGGCAGGATCATCCTCTCCAGGAACCGATGGAAGATGTCATGAATTTCGAGAACGAATCGGTCACGATATCGCTGCGGCACGGGCACCAGCAGCGAAAATCCAACATGTGTTCGGCCTACGCGTGACGAAGCCTGGATGTACTCTGCAATGTCAGAAGGTATGCCTGCGAAGAACATCGCATTGAACTCTTCAACGTCGACGCCGTGCGAAATGGCGGAGGTGGCAATGACGGAACGAAGCGTATTGTTCAGTTCGGGGAAAGGCTTGTTGACGTCGACGCGAGTCTCGGCCCGTCGGACGATGTCCTGGATGTCGGCGGCGGATACCGCTCCTGATATCAATTCCGAGCTCAAAGTCTGGTCCGCGTAACCCTCTATCTTGTGAAGCTTCTCGAACTGGACTTTTTCTGTATCGATGACCTGATCACCGCCTTTTTTATTGGTGACATAGGTCAGCGCAATTCGGTGTAAGTCAACCAATGTCAACAGCGTTGCTACGTCCGCGCTCGTTAGGAGTCGTGTGAATTGCTGTTGCAGGGGGCCGGAGGAAACCCATCGAATCAACTCACTACGAGCCGCGGCCTGCTTGGTCGGATCCATGCTACGCAACCTCTCATAGAGGCCAGTAAGCATTAGGTGGTAGTGCCCGAGCACTGAAGCCATTGCCACCGTGTGGCGATGTCCGTTGGTCAGAACGGACACGTAGAGCCGTCCCCAATGGCTTCGAGTTTCTACGTCGTCAGGCGCGATAGCTGAGCGTTCGGCGTCGTCTAGCGAGGCATCAGGTTGAAGAGGCGTCGCATAGAACGAGTCGTAAAGAGTCAACCCTGGACAAGGGAACTGGATCGTATTGTCGCGCTGGTATAGGTTCCGCATCTGGCGCTGTGGCTCACTAACCGTGGCCGATGCTGCGATGACCTTGATTTTTCGACGAACACTGGATTCAGGTTCATACGCGAGGTGACCCTTTAGCAGCGGCGAAAGCTGGTCGAACGCGGCCTCCAACGCAGACTCGAACAGGCTTGAAAACGTTCCCAACGACTCATCCAGAAGATGGGCCTCATCCTGAATTAGCAGAGCAGGAAAAGGGTCGAAGAATCTCTTTTGTCCGTCCGCGAATGAGGGGAAAAGCGCGCGAGTGTCTGTGCCGGGATGACCGTCCCATTCTCTGGGCCCCATTGGTATGTACAGGCGCCCACTGTCGGCCTCGACTAAGGGGGCGAATCCAAACATGCCGAAGAACTTGCGGATGGTCCCCTGCGACTGTCCGATGGCCGCAAGCTTATCTACCGTACCCAGCAAAACCGAGGGAGCCAAGTCGTAGATATCTTCATCCACGATGTAGAAAGGCAGTGGTGTCGGTCTGTCGAATCTCGCGTTCCAAGAACACTTGGCCGCGGGGGTGGTGCAGTAGTGTCCTAACGCGTTGGCTCCGGTGCCTGATTGCCGACGTAGCGCAAGCAAGCTGCCGTCCTTACTGGCACAGAATGGGCACGCTGACAACTTCAGCCAGCGCTCACGCGCACTCTTGTAGGGCTGAACTTCCCTGTGCTTGAGTTCCGCGCTAAGTGGCACTTCATTGTCACCGGGCACGTCGGTGTAACCGTCCTCGGAATGCCAGTTCGGCGTGTTGCTGCCTCCTACCCAGAACCCTAGTGAGAAGGCGTCACCAGGGTGACCGCGTGTGTACCGTACCTCCTCAGCCGCGCCCATCGTCGCAAAGGTGCGGCGCGCTTGCTGCAGCGTGAGTAGCCGTAGGGGATACCGCATCAGGGCCGACACGCCTCTATGTTTTCCTCTGAGGCGATCGAGAAAGAGTACGAACGCAAGCAGACCCAGGAACGCCTCGGACTTGCCGCCACCTGTGGAGAAGTACAGCAGAGTCACGGCTTCGGCGTGCGTCGCGACCTCGGGTGTGTAGAAGTCGTGAAACTCAGGAATTCGTGTTGCGAATGCTGGAATCGACGCCAAAATGAACGCGAGCTGGAATAGTCTCCATTCGCTGTAACCCTTCGACTTGGCTACCTTGGACATGGCGGCGTTCATAGAAAGCCAAGCTTCGAAAGGGATGCCGAGTGGCGACTTTTGGACTCCTGGCCCGCTCCAATGCGCGTGTGACTTCTCAATGATGTCCAGACCGCAATGAATAGCTCCTAGCTCGCGTCGCCATGCTGCGAGGTCCACGTGCAGCTTTTCCCTTTCGGCAGCGAGATGTTCAATCGCATTTGGACCGTCGAGTCCCCGATCCACAGGATGCGCTTCGGCCTTGGTCAGCCATGCCTCGTAGTCCGCGATAAGCGGTCTTAGCCCGGCCAGGCAATCGGGTTGAGAGAGTCGCTCAATATTGCGTTCCACGGCGCCGTCGGTCGGGATAGAGCGGGGCAACGTGTACCGCGGCGTCCAGGTGGTCGTCAGTAGATGTTGTTCACCGTTGACAGAGAGGGTGACGCCCCCATTAAATCCGAGTGCCGGGTATTTGAGATACTGGTTATACCGGTAGGATGGCTTCACGCGGTCTAGACGCAGGAACTTGTGTTCGGCAGCCGGCACTCCTACGGTTACTGAGACCTGAAAGAGTGTGGCCTCCACCTCTTTAAAATTGGTCTTCGTTGGCGGATCGCTCCAGTTCTCTATCGCCACATGGACCGTCATGCGATCCGCATCTACCGGATCAGGCGTCACCTGAATGACCCAACGCAAATCAAACTTGGGCAGAACAATAGGAAGCGTCGAGGCACGCACCCGTTCCAAGTAGTGATTCCAGTTGCGCACGTCAGATGGCAATACGCGTGTGCGCTTGTATCCCCACAGTTTCCCGCCGCTTTCCGTATTCGAACTGGCAGCCCAGTCCGCCAGTTGCGTGGCGATGGCTTCGTTCAGCGAATAGGTAGCCAACTTGGCATCGGCTTCGGCGGTAGCCGGTGTGAACTCGAAGGCAGGCATGGTGAGTTCGAGCCGAAGCCACTTTGCTGGGGGCGGGATGTCTTCAGCCAAGCCGTCTGGTGTGGCCACTCCCACAGCGACCTCCTGCATTGGTATCGCCTCACCATCTTCTATGCCGCTGGGACTCTCGCTTTCCTCACCATCTACATTTGCTTCTTCCTCTGCCGGTGTACGATCCAAACGGTTGTCGAAAAGCAGCCCCATCGATTCATAGATTCCTTTGCGGACGTCGTAGCTTTTCGTTCCCCACTCGGGGTGTTTCTTGCCTCCAGGCAACTCGGCGATAAGCTTCGTCAACGCATCCTTGACCTTGCCCCGAATTTCAGACCGAGCCTGACGGGTCAAGGGGAAAGTGGCTTCCAGTCTTCCGCCGGCTTTCACCTCATCTTCTGTGGGCAGAATCCGGACGTATACGGCACCGGTCAGGGAAGCCAACAATTTCGTACCTGCGGCTGTCGAGTTGATCTGAAAATCCATGCCGTGAGCACTGATTCGGATGGGATCTGCCTCCTCATCGCGGTCGCGTTCTTCAGGAGGCATCGGAACGATGAACTCCGACATCAGTGTCGCACTCGGCTTAGCCCCATAGACGACTTGGTAGAACTCTCCCCGACCCGCCAACCGTGCCGACAAACCGTTTAGCAGGCTATCTACCACCGCCTCCTTGTATGCAGGATGAATGTCACGCGGATTCTCACTGAGGATGGGCACTTGTCTCTCCTTAGTTGCCTGGGGTTACTCGACCTGAGGGGGGTACAACGTGTTCGACGCGATAGACGCAACGCAATGCGTCCTGCTGAAGCTCCCGGATGACATCTTCATGCACCTTTCGATAGGCCATAGCGCTCTCGGGCTGAAACAGGATTTCGGCATATCGAGCAACCAACTCTCGCCCCAGATATTGGTTCAATCGTCGTGCATTGCGCACGAAAACCCAGTGTTGCTCGGCCTCTTCGTCGCTGATACCCAATGCCTGGCAAAAGATCTTGAAGTACTTGGCATCCTTAGAGGCATGGGGTCGTTTGTCTTCCTTGGTCAGCGCCAACCAGTAGTAAACACGACCAGGCCGGCAGTCCGCCGCAGCAGGGGAAAGCTCGAGCATCCTGGCGTGAATCTCGCGTGCCAAAGCCGATCGTTTCGTAGACTTGAACATGAGCGCGCAGCGGCGTTGTACGTCGTCGTGGTACAGCTTGAGCAACGTGCGGACCGGATCTACAACTGAACTGACGCCTACGCCATTAAGCTGCAGCGCTGACTCCAGTTTGGCGCGCAGTGTGTCGCTCATGTCGAAGATAAAGTCGCCGGGCTGAATTGAGCTAGCGGCCGCGCGACGAAATGGAGGATCTTCATCTGGCGCGTGACGATAGACCCAACCAGAAGCAAATACCCGGGCACCACCTTCCAGATCAAACTTGTGGTAGACATGTTCGCCACTCTGCCCGCTATCTTCAAACTTGAACGTCAGAGGCATTTCGCGCAGCTTGTTGATGATGAGCGGATTCGGAATTTCCGCAAGTCGCCGTTCTAACTCCAGCGCTAGAAGGCCGATTCGTCCACGGTAGGGTTTAAATTCGTCCACATCTTTCATGCTCGTAAGCGTCTTCAGCGTGGAATCAGCTTGGCGGTAGGCGACCATTACAGAGGTACCGTGTGGGACCTCGGGGTGTGTCACCAAGATTCGCAGCACATCCGAATTGACGCCCACAAAGGTGAAATGCTTGCCATTCTGATCACCGGAAAGTGTTTTGCCCACGGCCGAGAGCGTATGCCACTCAATGCGGCCTTCTGTATCGGCCCAGATTGTTCCCAGCTTTCTCTTCAGGAATCGATGCGCGAGGAGCACATAACGGTTGCTCGGCATCACTAGGGAGATTCCCTTCCGGCCTGCAATGGCGTGTTTACGCACCTCGGCCAACATGCGAGCCGCCATCGGGGTGGCCTCGTTCCAGTCGTCGATCAACTGTTCCGCGCGCGCGACGGACCGTGCGACATCGTCGCGCACTTGGTTCAATGCTCCCGAGGCCAGTGCTGCGTTGATCTTGATCCCTATTGGAGTCCAGGCGTTTCGATGACTGTCGTAGTCGTTGCCTTCGGCCTCCGCGGACGCGGCGGTGAGATCTGTGTAACCTGCTGGCATATTGGACAGCCTGAGGACATACATACAGGCATCGAGTAGCGCTTGGTGCGCTGGACTTTCCTCGTTGCCCACTGCCGAAGCGAGGCGCTGGAAAGCCAGAGCGACTTGGGATGCATCCCGATCGACGATGCTTACGCTGAAGTTCGAATTACTCCGTTGAGCGGGGTGCCAGTCGTCGGCGACAGGATGTGCTGAGAACAGAACTTCATCCGCTTCTGCGGCCCATACTCTCGTCGTGAACTTGGTTCCAGATTCGTACAATTTCGCTCGCAGAACAAAAAAGCTCTTTGGATCGTTGGTGACGATAACGGCACCCGTATCGGAGAAACCATGCGCTCGCGCAAATGACAGGAAATCGGGGATCTTCTTGACAGCGGTGTGGTTCGTACGCCGAGCGTCATCAGTTGCATCCAGCAGAAAGACCTCCGGATTTCCTTTCCCCTTCAATGCCGGGGCAGATAAGGCTGTCCGCCATGATTCCTTCTTAGCGGTGTGATGCAGGACCATGAGCGCCCCGGGCGCTTTGTCGGGGATACTCCACTCGAGGGCAACCCTCTGGCGCAGATCGCGCCGAAGCGCCTGGCGCTCGACCTTCGCAAGCGTGCGCTCAAGTGGGTTGGATGTCGCTGTGACCCAGTCTCTCTTTGTAGGATCAAACACGAAAGTTGGGACAAGCTCCGCGAGCGACGGGTTGGGGGCTTCCGGCGTGTACTGAGTCAAATCGTTCAACGCCCACAAGGCAGCCAGAAACGCCGGCGATGATGTGTACGTCCGCGGCTCAGTAACGTCCGCCTGCTGCACCCACAGGGTCCGATAAAACGCGCTCAACGCTTCGCGGTTGGCGAGTATGCTATGCAGCGGGGAGCGGCAGGCATGGGTGCCGGGATAGAGCAGGGTGCGAAGGCCTCGCAGGTCCTTGGCGAAAACACGCTCGATATTGGCCATTGCATGCAATAAGGGCAGCGCCGTGATCTTCGCCGGCCAAATTAGGCACAACGTTGTTCCCCCCAGTTCGGCCGCCTCGAGCACCGTATTCACAAGCTCTTTGGCCCACGGTTGGGTGGCTACTGTCTCGTTGGCTGCCCGCGATTGGTAGGTTAGGGCGGAACTACCAGAGCGGACCTGGGCCCATGGCCGATGTACGCGTACCGACTCCGGTTGGCTGGGGGCCGGACGCGGTGCAGCGCGAGGCTTGGCCGACGACGACGTTCCTCCTATGGGCTTGGCGATGTATTTGCGGGCCCGTTCAGCATGGTTTCCACGCGCCTTTGCTTGGTCCGCCAGGCGGTCTGCCAGTGATTTAAATTGAGACATTGGATAGTCCGAACAGTTGCTTGCTTTGCCTGTTCACTCCTTGAAAGTGAGCCCAAATGCGTGGCGTGCCGCTTCGTCCATGGATTTGCCGTCGGCGATTCCCGCTCGAAGAGTTTTCGGATCGGGTAGCGCGAGTTGATTGAGTTCGAATGCTGAGACGTTTGTGGCACCCGATATACATCGGAAGTAGCGTTCGATCACATGTGCGCCCAGCAACTTTGCCAGCTTCGTTGGGGAGAGCGCCGGCGTGACCGCAGTTGCTTCGATAATGACGACGTGATTCTCGCCAATGAAGCCGCCATACGTCTCAAAGACGCCCGGAGAGACAGCAGCAACGACCAACCGCCGAGGCTGGTCGTTGGACGTCACTCGCTGCATGACCACGCATGGCGACACAATCACAGACGTGTGCTTTCTGTCGCCGAGGTCGACAAAACGGTGCTCACCGGCAAAGGAGGACGTGGCTTCTAGTCTAACGATGCCGCCTGGAGTAATGTCTCGTGACCACATTAGTGGCATGGCGGTGCGTGCTTTTGCCCTTCGTGCATCCTGAAGAGAATCGAACTTAGGTCGTTTATCGCGGTTCCAGACGTACGATCCAATACGAACTCGGTAACCGTAGTCGGACAGCCGGAACGGCGAGTGGGTGGCTGTCTTGAGTAAGGCCACATCGCCGATAGAGCGCGGAATGGGCCACACGGCCCCTGCATTTGGCAGGGTGCATTCACCTACAGGCGCGTATTCACCCGAGCCCGAAACGACCGAGACGTTCGCTCTTAGTTGTGTGCGCTCCTCTTCGGCGCGGCGACGCAACACCGTCAAAGCGGTCTCTTGTTCGACGTCGATGAACACACCCTGACGGTCGCTGACCATGCCAATATGCTCAATGTCGGTGTGGCGGATGAGGAACTGGCGTAGTCGTCCGAAGTGCTGCCCCGACAGAAAGCTGGTCGGGGTGACCAATGCGGCCCGCCCGCCCTCTCGAAGAAGGCGAACGCAGAGGCAGATGAATAGGCAGTAGAGATTCGGCTGAGCCTCGATGACGTCGGCATATCTTGCGCGCAGCGGCTCCAGTTCTTGAGAAGTCATCTTGCGGTATGGCGGATTGCATACCACAACGTCGACCGTACCGAAGCGCGCCGTCGACCTAGCCAGTGAGTCAGCCACTTGCACGTTGAATGATGGGACGTAACCGGTATCCTGGATCTCCTCGTGAAGAGCCATGCACAGGAAATGCTTGGACAGCGCGCAGAGCGTCTTATCCAGGTCATATCCGTAAACATGCGCCTCAATGTGCTGGAGGGTCCTTAGCGTCGGACTTCCCTTAGCCCGTAGCAGCGTTCGCATGCGTTGCGCAATGGGGGCCAAGAAGGCGGCGCCGCCGCAGGCAGGGTCCATGAAGGACTCACGAGAAAAGTCGGCACCCTGTTTCGTTAGGTCATCAAGCAGTCCTTCAGTAAGCGACGGCGGCGTGAAGAACATCGCGAGCCTTTTCCGATAGCCCTCATCGGCCAGCATGGCGTAGGCGGAACTCAACCAATATGTGGCCTCGAGAAAATCTAGGCCGCACAGCATCGTCACGTATGCCGTTACTTGCGGTTCGCCGGCAAGTGTCTTGGAATATGGTAGAGACGGCTTCGGCAGGGCTGGGTAAGCGGTTTTACACCAGAGACGAAGCACGGTGCCCACGAGGGTCGGGGCGTCGCATCCGCATTTCTCGGCGGCTCGGCCGAGTGCTCGGATGCGTTGTCTAATGGAGAGCTTCGACAACCTCGCCATCAGACTGCCTCCCCACTCCCAATGGTTTCAGTTGTTGAGCCAATTGAACACTGTGCTGCCATGCTGTCCTCACTAGGAACGGTCTTGTTTGAAGCTTTTCCTGAGTCGGCGAGATTTTCCTGATAGTCTCCCAGCCGATTGAAAATTGTCTCCACTATTTCATATAGTAAACAGTTTTAATAAATGTAAATCAAGTCGATAAGTTTCCTTACCGATGCGACTGCATTCAGGCGAGGTTTCAAAGGACGCTGTTCTGGAGAGCGCGGCTCCCAAATTTCGCGTGCGTTGATTTCGTTTGCCGATTCAAGGGCGCATGCACTGCAAGAGTGGCGCCTCCCTATCGCCGGTGCAGAAAGCCATTGGGGTAGGGGGCGATTGCTGTTTAGCTGTGGGAGTGTCGAACCTATGAACGGCGGGTGTTCGTAGAGGATCGGTCGCGGCGCGCCGCTCGATCTAGCTAAAGATCGATCTTGATGCCGCTCCCCCCGTCCTTGGGATAGCGGGTCTGAAATCGCTTGCCATGCCGCCCGTCCTGCAGATATATGTCGTTAAACTTGGTGCTGTAGTTGAACCAGAGGACGGGCCTGCGATTCACGCGCGCTCCCATGATGACTGCTTCGACCGCGGCGGCATCGGGATGCTTATATTTGGCGCCGTTGGTACTAAATAGATAATGCCGAGCATCCACGAGTTGCATGAATTCCTGTGTGATATTTCCGTCGCTTCCGTGGTGGGAAACCTTCACTGCATCGACCCTAAGGGTTTTCTTCCCCGCGGGGAGCAGCTTGCGAATGGACGCACAGATCCGGTCCATGTGCGCGTCCGCCAAGAAGAGGCAGCTCTTGCCCGCATATTCGGCCAGGAAGGCGATACTACTGCCATTGGCGTCCGAGGAATCCGCGCCCTTCAGTTGGCTGGCCAGCTTCTCGGTGATGTCTTGGGGCCCCAACAACAGCCCCTCATCAGGAAGGTATTGCGATTTCTTGGCTAAGTAGTCCCATGCGGCCTCCAGGTCGCCAGGTTCGGTAGCCCACTTTTTGATGTCGTCATCCCACTGATTTGCCATCTTTTCAAGCTTGTCAGTATCCGGGGAAAGAATGGTAAGTTTCATGCCCCCGGGCAGGGTGACGGAAGGCAGGGACGCTTCGTCGTCCGCACCGACCTTGACGGCCTCGCCATCAAAGGACTTGTTCCAGAGGTCGTTGGCTCGGTTGTGAATCAGCGCACTTAAGAATTCTCCCTGCTTTCCACCCAGGTCCCGGCCGGGGCGCATGTGCTGATAGCCATTGAACCAAATCTCCTGCGGCAGCACTTTCCACTTCGCTCGCTTGGGAGCCAGCATGCGAATAATGCCTTCGATGTGATCTGTGTCGACATGCGTGACTACTAGGAGTTCGAGGGCTCGGTCATCTGCGGGGACAGAATCGAGCTTTTCCTGGATATCCGCAAAGGCCTCTATGGGCCCGGCGTCGATCATGACTCGGAACCGCGCGTCGTCCGGGCCATACTCTATCCAAAGGGCGTCGCCATGACGTGCAGGCAGCATTTCAATAGTGAAATTGGACACGGTTAGTCTCCCACTCTGATTTTCCAGTCGGCATCCCCATAGGCTACAAGCGCAAGAGGAATCAATTCATTGGCTAGCAGCGCCTCGCGACGCATTTCGCGAATCGCTTCGCCCAAGAAAAAGGTGGCGCCTTCGCGGTTAAAGATGCTGCGCGCGAGCCGGGCTGTTGCCGTGGGGGCTTGGAGGCCCGCCACGGTGGATATGGTCGCGACCACGACTGCGGCACCAAGGCTGCGTATCCACTGAATATGGCGGCTGTAGTCTTCGATCGCCTCTGCGGTGTCGCAGCCAAGCAGAACCACGATGGGGCTAGTTTCGGACCCTTCCGGTTTCACGTAGTCGCCGTCAATGTCTATCGTCGCCATCGGTACGCCGCCAATCTCGAGACTGACCTCGCCCAAGGCGACGTCGGCATGTGGCATCGAAAGAATCAGTGCCGGTTTCTGTGAGATGACCGCCGCCTTCCATTCCGCCCAGTTATTTACGAGAGCAGGCTTGACGAACGCGAAGGGGGCGAGGGCGCTCGCGACCAGTTCGCGTCCCTTGTCCTCAACGTTCTTGCTGCTGGCTACCACTACGCTGCCCCGCAGCGTCAGCTCTGACGTGGCGCGATTCGGTTCAGACTGGAGAAATAAGTCCTTGCCGTCGGAGGCATGCTCCGGGGTGTACAGATGACGTTCGATGACTTTCTGTTGACCCCAGAAACCCAGAGGACAGACATGGGTTTTGTGTTTCGGAACGCTGTGTAGCTCACAGTTCGGGGCGCAGGCGCCACTTGCCAAGCTGGAGCGCCAGTTGGGGCAGAGTTCGGCCTTGAGATCCGGGAGAGGGAAGTTGTAGATAAACTCGAAAGGGATCACGCCATCGGAGCGGGTACTGACAATCTGGATGTATTCCTCGCCTGCGAGCTCGGGGTTATTCGTCGGGCGCGCCAGCTGTTCTCCTATCAATGCCACATGCAGTTGACTCCCAAGACGCGCGAGTTGAACCAAGAGGGCGCGTCCCGTCTCGTCATCCAGCCCGTTTACGTAGGTTTTGGCGCGGCCAGCCACTTCGCTGAGAAGTGTATTTATCGATTTGAGAGGGACCTTCAGCGCGCTTGTGTTGGTGACCCAAGCGCGGCGCTCTGAAAGCGCCACCATCCTTGGTTCACTATCGGCTGTGTGATTCGTCACGATGGACAAATTGAAGCGGCGCCGGTGATCCAAATCGGCCATGCTTTGCCGGACGAAATGGACCTCGTCGAACCGAGGCGCTCCTTCAGGGCTGCCTTTTTCTTCTGTTGAGGGAACGGCAGCAAGCAGCCGAGCGGTCTGAAGCACCCGACCGCGATGTACGACGCTGACCCCACCATCGAACAGGCCGGCTTTCTTTGGGTAAAAGCTGAACTTGCAGAACTTGCTGGATCCAAAGGGCGGCAAGCGCAGGACCTCCTGCATGGGTTCGTCCAACTGGTCAGGCTCGGTCAACCAGACGGTTAGGTTGGAGAACTGATTTCCCTGGGAAAATTCGGTCGGCGCGCCGGGCGCGCTCTGGTATCTTTCGTCCGGCAGTCCGATGCGGATTGCCACGGTCGCGAGGGTGTCCATGGGAAAGCCGTGCGCGGCCTTCTTTCTTTGGTGACCGTCCAGATACGCGTCCAACTGCAGCCGGCGGTCTGATGCCTCCTTCATGGATTGCGCGTCTGCTGGTGGGGGCGCTGCCGTGGCCGCCGAAATTGCCCTTGCGATAGTAGCCAGGTCGGTGGCTCCTTGACTCTCCTGGGTAAATACCAGGTTACTGACGTCCAGCTTTAGGTCGCGTGCCCGCAATGGGGACGCTGGTCTGTTGGTTGCACCAGAAACGACAACGCCCCGCATTTGGGTAAATTCGGCAAGCGCGGTGTCCGGCAGCCGCTGCAGGGAGTATTCCAGGTGTTCGACGACATTCGTCAGATGGTATTCAGCCGCACGTTCCGACGCCCAGATCCAAGCGACGTCCTGAAAGGCCCTTGTCAGAGCAACATCCAGCACGGCATCGTGCGAGAACTCCTTCATAAACTCGTTTAGCCGCTTGCCTTGTTTCTGTGGATCTTCCCAGCGGTGCAATGTCACTACGACACTTGCCCCGAGCATCTTGGCGGCAAACACAAGCTCTTGCTGTCGCCATTCATCTTGTTCGTTCTGAATGACAACAATGTTCGCCTGGTAGCGAACATCGCGCTGGCTAAGCGCGTGAATCAAGTCTTGGCACGTGCCGTCGAACCACAAGAGATCGCAGTTGGTGCGGGTTCCGTCGAGTTCGTATACTTGGGAGAGTTTTTCCGTAGTCCAATGGTTTTTGAGCGCATTGGCGTACGCGGCGGGTTCGTCTCGAGAGAGATAAGCGAGGCGGAGCGGCCACCGAAGCGTAGGGCTGCCTGCGCGACGCAAAGGTCGTGTGAGCGCCAACTTCCACGGTCCCGCAAGGAGGAGGTTCTGATAATGATATGGAGTGAAGGGCGGCCCCATGCCCAGTAACCGCAGGCGTAGGGTTGGCGCGGAATTGTGTAGGCCGGTTGCACGCCGAAGCCCTTCATCCATGGCGCTCTTAATGAGGCGAAGCCAATCGGCCACGCGGAGAGCTAGATGGTTGCGGAGCGCGCCGGACAGGGGCGGGCGCCAGCCCACCCGGACCGTGGCGGTCCCTACGGTCAACGCGGCGTTCTGCAGCGTCTCGGCGGTCGATTCGACACTGAGCCATAGGCGCTCGTGCCTGCTGTAGAACCTAGCTTCAACAATTCCCATTCCCAGCCACAACACCGCCTGGTCCTCGCGGCTGACCCCGCCGGTCCATGCCTGCCAACGCTCGAACTGTTCCATTTAGTCTCCTGCGTTGGTCGTCGCGTTACGCTGTGCGGCGGCGAAGGCATGGCTCTGCATCGGCTCTGTGGCCGCGCGCAACAGATACTCCTGGTCAAGGGTATGTACCTTCAGTGGCCCCCGCTTTGATGCGCTCGATTCGTACTGGCAGATGTCAATGACGAAGATATAAATCGTCTTCCCACCTACGATCAGGCACGGCGCGAGTTGTCCGGACGCCGAGAATGGGAAATCCAGCGTCTCCGGGCAGGTCTTGAAGACAACTAAGTACCCCACCTCTTGATTGAAATCCCGTGCATAGGTATGCACTTGATGCACACCACTGGCGAGATAGGAGATGCCTCGCCGCGCGCCATCGAATACCTTGGCATCCAGAACCAACTCAGGCGCCACAAGGTCCGCTTCTCCGGATGCGGATTGAGGCTCGACGTGGAAATCGAGTCCCTGGTCGAACAGGAAAGCATAGAGGTGCTTCGCGAGCGTCCTCTCGTCTGCACCTGCCACACCCGCCACAACCTCGCGTTCGAACCACTCTACCTTACGCTTGTATTTGACCAAAAGAGAGAGGACGGCACCCTGTTGATCAAGAGCGTCGTCGATATACTCGTATAACGGTTCAAGAAACATTTCGCGAAAATGATTGAGTGCCTCATCGTGCTTCCTTTCATTCGAGATGGCGTGGCCAATGTGGACCTCGGGGCCAAGATGATTTGCCAACGGTTGCTGGGCGCAGTGCTGCATAACGCGGTAGACAAAGCCGGCCTGTTCTGCTTCCGTCGAGAATTCGGCAATCTCATGCTGCGCCGTGATCGCCTCAATCTCGGCGGTGTACGCCGCGGCTTCCGCGTCAAGCTTGGCAAGAATTCCTGCTGTCAAAGGGTTGGCCTGCAAGTAAGCCCAAAACTGCACGATCGAACTGTGAAACAGCACGTACGAGCATGAGTTGAGGCGCCGGAAGCGCTTCTGTAGCTGGAAGCGGATACGCTGTAGGTAGGCAGAATCCATAGTCAAAGCCTGATGGTGATGTTTTTGAGCTTGGCGAATGTTGCTTCCAGTTCCTGCATCGCCGAGTTGAACTGGCGTCGAGCTTTTCGGCACTCATTCATATGGTCATCCAATTGAATGTTCGCCTTGCAGCCACGGCAGATGAGCACGTCCCGAAGTCGCGCGTCTCGGTAGAATATCGTCGTGGCGAAACTGCATCTAGGGCATTCCACCGCAAATTCGAATCGGTCTAGGTCAATCACGTAGACTCCGCATCCATAAGGTCGCCGCGGCAATAATATGCGATCCCCGATTCAATTGCCCACAGGCTGGTCCGCCTATGCGTGGACAACGCGGTATCCCTCTGGCGTCGCTGCGCCTAACGACTTTATTGTGGTGGCTGCAAACCTTTGAAAGTCGCCGGAGAGTCGAAAGTGTCCGTTTGCCTGTACCCCAGATAGTCGTCCGAATGAAAGGGCACGCGGCAAGCCAGATCGCGCAGTCTCTTTTCGGAGGTGCGCGTCTTGACGAGACCATTTGGCGCTCGTTCGTGGAGGTTGGATAATCAGCGGCTAAGGGGAGCGTCCTGCCTGGTCAGCTCGGAGTCACTTGATGATCTGAATGGTCTTCACATCAATCTCAACGCTATTCCAGTCTTTGTCCACCTCGCCTTCGATGCGTATCTTGTCGCTGGGGGTGACGTTTTGGCCAAGCCAGCGCTTGTCGTCCACTTCGATGGAAATGGAGCCGCTGTCATCTTTGAACTCGTAAAGTTCGTGGCCGATCTGTCGGACGATGTGGCCTTCCAGGACCACCCACGCATCATCCCGCATGGATTTCGCCTGAGCAACGGTGGTCAACCCAGATGCGGGTCCTTTGAATCCGCCCTGAGCGCCGGTATTGCCGCTTGATGGCGAGACGAAACCACCCTGTTGGGCGAGGGCCCCAAACGAAATGGTGGTGAGGGCTAGGGCAATCAGAAGTTTCTTCATGATGCTTCCACAGTCGAGGCTTCTGAGACAAGCTTATTTAGAATGCTCTCCGCGAGTTGGTAATTCCCTCGCAAACTCCCACCGACGATACTGGCTGCATTCCGTAGCCCAATATACAACCGCGAAGCAAGATCAGAGCGGTCCGGACTACGTTGATTTGCGGAAAATCGGCCACTAGTTTGACGAATCTCTAGGGGGCGCCAAGTCAAGATCGGTGGAGCAATTGCTACCGGGGTGGGCGTTCGAAGGCGAGCCGTTCGGCGCCGCTGACGCATTGTGCCTGACTACGATTAATTCGCAGGCACAACCGGCACGGCAGTGTCCGTTCCTTTGGCGCGCCACTGAGGCTATCGATAGGGCAACCGAGTGGAACGTGTTCGTGGGCATTTGGACTGGCGACTACGGCGCTCGGATGCTGCCTGCGATTTTTGGGGGCACAGAGCTGCGGCGCGTCTTTTCCATTTGAGGCGCGGGCACCTCTTTTTTAGCCATTATTCTGCGCGAAGCGGTTGGCCTCGTTCTAGGTCCCGCGCCAGGTTGGCGCCTATCCCGTCGGCGACATCGCGCAGCGGTTCGAGGTACCGACCGATCGCTTCTGAAAGCTCCAGCGCCGACGTGATCCACGTCAGGCCTATCGTCGCCACAATCTGATGGTCCTCAAAGACCGGCACCGCAAGCATGGAAGAGACTGGCCGGACGCCGGGCGCCCGCGCAGTGCATATCCGTCCCGTGCAATCTGCTCCAACTCGCGCGTGAGGATCGCCGGTACTCGCGCCGGGCCATCCTCCGGATTTTTCGATTGGGCGATGATCTGGATGATGGCCATTCGGTCGTCCGGGCGACAAAACGCCAGGTATGCCCGCCCGAAGGCGCGGCCCGTCAAGCTCAGACAAAGGTGATCGTCGAATGCTGCAGCGAGAGTGGGGAGTGGGGAATGGTGCTGTACCGGACCACCATCGCATCATGGTCGTAAAGTGCCAGCGCCGCAGGCCATCGGAATCTGTCGGTAAATTCATCCAGTAGGCCCGCACTGGCTTCGACAATCCGCGGCGTGCCGTGATAGCCGGAACACAGCGACGTTGCGGCGCCCGCGAGCATGTAGTTGCCGTACTGCGGCGCGTGACGCACGATATTGCGTGTCTCGAGGGTCTGCATCAGCCGCACGATGGTGGGCTTGGGAATTCCGGTGGCGTTGTGCAGCCAGTGTATGGAACACACTGGCTGCCGATTCATCGCCTGCAAGAACTCGATGACGCGAATCGCGGCATTGACGGGCGGTATGGTTGTCAAGGCAGGCCTCGCTCGGGTTCAACCTGGAAAGGCGGACCGGATGCGGGTGCACGCCATCCGAAGATCGTCATCATGGGTCGCAATGGACATGCGGAACCAGCCGGGGGCGCCAAACGCCTCGCCCGCGATCACGGCGACACCGTGGTCCAAAAGCAGGTCATCGATTGTGCGCCCCGCCAGTGGGCGGGAATCGCCGACGCGAACAAACACATAGAAGGCGCCCTTGGGCTTGACCACCTCCAGTGCGCTCGTGGTGCTCAACATTTCGCATACCAAGTCGCGTCGACGTTGGTAGATCGCTGCCCGCGCCTTCAGCAGTGCCGGATCCATATTCAACGCCGCAACGGCAGCGGCTTGGCTCACAGCGCTCGCTCTCCCGGTGATGTGCGATTGGAGCTTGTTCATGGCGGTGATGAGGTTGCGTGGCCCGCCGGCGTATCCAATTCGCCAACCAGTCATCCCGTTTCGCTGCATTCTTCTACGTCTTGTAAGTCTCGCATTGGGCGCGCTGCCCATTGTGGTCTCCTATGTAGGTCCAGTTGTAAGCGTGCTAGTTCTACAATCTTTCGCTCTGCGGCAGATACGTCGCTACTGAAGTCCATCAGACATCGACGAGGAGGCCCATCGGTGCGGTGCGGCGGGCCTTGTCATCAAACCGATCGAGGTGCCTTTCGCGGGGACTTGATTGCTCTGCGAGGGGCACTGTTGCACTTGGTTAGCAGTTAGGGCAATCGAAAGTTATTGAAAAAATGAGGGTTTAAAAGTCACTCCTTTTCATTTCTGCCGGTCCATTTTCGATGCGCGACTCAATCTCGATGCGCGCGACGCAAGTCGATGCGTGCGACGCAGGCCCG
>JBEBOQ010000083.1:0-21546 GCA_040396375.1 Achromobacter xylosoxidans | reverse complement strand
TGTTGCTGGCGACGGTGAAGCCGTTTTCGGTCCAGAAGTCGACCAGACGCGGGAAGACATCTTCGGGGGCACGGTCAACCACGAGCCAACGCAGGTCGCCATCGCGTTCGACGCGCATGTCCTGGCGGCCGGGCAGCACGTTGGTCGCCTTGGGGGTGCTGGCTTGCGCCTGGCCCTGTTGCTGGAACTGCGAGTACGTCGTCGAGCCGGAAGCGGGCGCGCGGTAGCGCGGATCGCTGGCGGCTTGGGTCAGGTCAGGCGGAATGCTCAAAGGCTCTCCACGCTGAGTGACGGCGCTCTTGTAGTTGACGGATTCTTCATTGCCCAGGAATTGGTTGACCTCGCTGCAGCCGGCCAACAACACCAGAGACATCAATGCCGACAGACCGGCATGACGCTTGTTCATACGTATCCTCACGATATTTAGAGCAGGCCCGTTTCCTGGAGCGCGCGACGCACCGTTTCGTGGTGCGGCGCGCCCAGTTCCACCAGCGGCAACCGGTAGCCCAGTGCGGTGCGGCCCATTTCGGCCAGCGCCCACTTGACGGGAATAGGATTGGCTTCAACGAACAAAGCCTTGTTCAGACGGGCCAGGTGCGCATTAAGTTCACGCACCTTCGGCACATTGCCCGCCAGGGCGGCGGCACAGAGGTCGCGCATCAGCTTGGGCGCGACGTTGGCGGTCACCGAAATGTTGCCGCGCGCGCCCAGCAGGATCAGGGCGGCGGCGGTGGGATCATCGCCACTGAACACCTGGAAGCTGGCCGGCGCCTCGCGCAACAGCAGGCCGCCGCGGGCGATGTCGCCGGTGGCGTCCTTGATGCCGATGATGCCCGGCACCTGCGCCAGGCGCAGCACCGTTTCGTTGCTCATGTCGGCCACGGTGCGGCCCGGCACGTTGTACAGGATGGTCGGCAGGTCCACGGCTTCGGCGATGGCGCGGAAGTGGCGGTACAGGCCTTCCTGCGAGGGCTTGTTGTAGTACGGCACCACCGACAGGCCGGCCTGCGCGCCCACCGCCTTGGCGTGGCGCGTGAGGTGGATGGCTTCGTCGGTGGAGTTGGCGCCCACGCCGGCAATGACCGGGATGCGGCCCGCCGCATGCTCGACCGCCACGCGGATCAGTTCCGCGTGTTCTTCCATGGAAACCGTCGGCGATTCCCCGGTGGTGCCCACCACCACCAGCGCATCGGTTCCTTCCTGGATATGCCAATCGATCAACGACCGGTAGGCAGCGTAGTCCAGGCTGCCGTCGGGCTGCATCGGGGTGACGAGGGCCACCATGCTGCCCTGGAAATTAACGCCTGCGGCGGTTGCAGGGGATGCCATAAATGAGGGGCTCCAAAGCCCCACGGCGGGATGCCCCAGGGCCAGAATCAGTGAAACCGCTGAGTTTAACGGATATTGGCCAAAATCCTAGAGGAACCACTGAACGATCGTCGTTCCCAAAGCCAATACCGGACGCATCAATATCCAGAGCACGTCGGTCACCAGCAGCACCACCACGATCACCAGCCCATACGGCTCGATTTTCGAGTATTGCCAGGCCAGGCGGTTGGGCAGCAGGCTGAAAAGGATGCGTCCCCCATCCAGCGGCGGAATCGGCAGCAGGTTCAGCGCCATCAGCACCAGGTTGACCTGCACGCCGGCCATCGCCATCTCGAACCAGAAGCTCTCCTGCATGCCCGATTCCAGGAACAGGCGCAGCGAAAACACCCACAGGATGGCCATCAGCAGATTGGCGGCGGGTCCGGCCAGCGCCACCCACAGCATGTCTTTCTTGGGACGGCGCAGGCGGCCGAAATCCACCGGCACCGGCTTGGCCCAGCCGAACAGCATGCCCGGGCTGCCCAGCAGCTTGGAGGTCAGCAGGATCACCACCGGCACCAGCAGCGTGCCGATCGGATCGATGTGGCGCGCCGGGTTCAGGCTGACGCGGCCGGCCTGGTACGCCGTCGGATCGCCGAACATGCGCGCGACATAACCATGCGCGGCCTCGTGCAGGGTGATGGCGAAAATGACCGGTATCGCGTAGACCGCGATGGTTTGGATGAGTTCGTTCATGGCGAACCGGATTGTAGTGGAGGCGCGCGGTCGCGCCGGGCGCCATGCGCGGCGGTGACTTCAGGCCAGGCCCAGCGTGGCCGGGTCGCCGCGTCCCACGCGCACCACCACCGGCTCGGCGCCGGTCAGGTCGATCACGGTGGTCGGCGAATGCGGGCACGCGCCGGCGTCGATGATGGCGGCCAGCTCGTGGGCGTAGCGCTCGCGGATGTCCTCGGCGTCGTTCAACGCTTCGGTCTCGTCCTTCGGGATGAGGGTGGTGGACAGCAGCGGCGCCCCCATCTGCTCGAGCAGGCCGAGCATCACGGCGTGATCCGGCACGCGGATGCCGATGGTCTTGCGCGATGGGTGCGAAACGCGCCGCGGCACTTCCTTGGTGGCTTCCAGGATGAAGGTCCAGGGGCCGGGCGTAGCGGCCTTGAGCAGCCGGTACTGGCGGTTGTCGACGCGCGCGAAGTGGCCGATCTCGGCCAGGTCGCGGCACAGCAGCGTGAGGTGATGGCGCTCGTCCAGGCCGCGCAGGCGGCGCAGGCCGTCGGCCGCGTTCTTGTCGTCCAGGCGCGCGACCACCGCGTAGCTGGAATCGGTGGGCACCGCCACCAGGCCCCCGTCGTTCAGCCATTGGGCGGCCTGCTTGAGCAGGCGCGGTTGGGGATTCGCGGGGTGGATATCTAAATGAAGGGCCATGGGATTATCCTAACACTCTTGAAGGCCGCCCTGCCAACGGCGGCGATGCAACACATGGCGGGCCTGGCCGGCCTGCCCGGAGACACAGTATGCGCCTGGATGATTCCCGCGAAAGCGACAACGTGGAAGACCGCCGCGCCAGCGGGCCGCGCATTGGCGGACGAGGCACCATCGGCATCGGCACCATCGTGCTGGCCCTGGTGGCCATGTATTTTGGCGTGGACCCCAACGTGGTGCTGCAGATGGCCGAAGGCCCGCCGACGCAGCAGCAGGCGCCTGCCACCAAACCGCCCGCGAACGATCCGCAGGCCCGTTTCGTGTCGAAGGTGCTGGGCGAGACCGAAGACACCTGGAGCGCCATTTTCCAGAAGGACCTGAACCGCCAGTACGTGGCGCCCAAGCTGGTGCTGTTCCGCGGCGCCACGCCCACGGCCTGCGGCACCGGGCAATCGGCGATGGGGCCGTTCTATTGCCCCGCCGACAGCAAGGTGTATATCGACCTGGCGTTCTTTGACGAGCTGCAAAACAAGTTCAAGGCGCCCGGCGACTTCGCCCAAGCCTACGTCATTGCGCACGAAGTCGGCCACCACGTCCAGCATCTGCTGGGCATATCAGACCAAGTCGACAACCTGCGCCGCCGCAATCCGTCGCAGGCCAACGCTTTGTCGGTGCGGCTGGAGCTGCAGGCCGATTGCTTTGCGGGACTATGGGCGCAGCGCGCCAACGCGGCGCGCAACATCCTGGAAAGCGGCGACGTCGAAGAAGCGCTGGCCGCCGCCACCGCCATCGGCGACGACCGGCTGCAAAAGCAAAGCCAGGGCTATGTGGTGCCGGACGCCTTCACGCATGGCACGTCCGCCCAGCGCGTGCGCTGGTTCAAGCGCGGCCTGGACAGCGGCAGCGTGAAGCAATGCGATACGTTCGCCGCCAGCTCGCTGTAGCCCGGACGCGGTTGAAAGCCATCCGGCCGCACCGCGCAGGGGCCGTCCGGCATCGGCCGGTCCCTGCCTTTAACTGTATATCCATACAGATCCAGGACTGACACCGTCTTCATCTTGTAAGATTACGGCCCCGCGCCCTTTGTACGGCGCGAATCAGCTCCCGCGAGGGGGCTTTTCCCATTGGGCGGCCCGATGGGAAAAGACCGCGCCCCCGCAATGCCGCGCATGTACACGCGTCCGCCGCGGCAAGACGGGCAGCGCATTTCCAGACACTAGATCCGTTCCATGGCCAACAAGTTCGAACCGCTAATCACCGTTGATGAGGTGCAAGAGATCCTTGCCGAACCCAAGGAAACCATCAAGCAGATCACCTGGATGCCCAAGCCGGGCGGCACCAGCATCCAGTGGCTGGAATTCGCCAGCCCCTGCCGCATCAAGGGCGACGTGCGCGACGACGTGATTTTCCGCGCCATCTACCGCGGCGCGCGCACCGTGGTGCACGGACAGGCCACCATCTTTTTGACGGAAGCGTTCTGTGCCAGCCTGTTCGTGGGCCCGCACCGCGTGTTCGGCGTGGACACGGACGATTCCTTCCACACCAGCCTGGTGGGCGAAGGCCGGCCGCAATACCGCAAGCCGCTGGCGGACCGCAGCCACGAACACATCTGGGTGGACGAAGGCGAAGGCTACGCCGAACCCATCGTGCCCGCCCTGCACACGATCGCCGAGCTGATGCAGTACTTCCTGCCGAGGGCCAACCTGACCCTGACCGGCGGTTTCGCGCATCCCCTCAAAGGCCGACAAATCGAACTGATCCTATGAGCAATTTCCTGGAAGCCTCCGGCTGGACCGTCCTGCCGGCGGGCGAACACGCCATCCGCGCGATTTCGCCGATGACGCTGGGCCTGGACGGCCAGCACGCGGCATTTTTCATCGCGCATCCGGACGACGCCACGTTCTATCTCACCGACGCCTGTGAGACCTCGATGCACGCGTCCAGCTACGGCATCGACCTGGCGGCCAAGCGCATCGACATCCTGAACGAAACGCCGGGCGTCAGCCTGGCGCACTTCGACAAGTCGGGCGCCATCGTCGCCACGGGCCCCAATGAGCAGTTGCAGGAAGCCCTGTGGGACGCGGTCAAGCTGGCCATGGCCCTGTCGTTCCAGTGCGCCAAGTGGATGCCCAAGTTCAGCCAGTTGCGCTTCCGTGCCCAGGTCGGCCGGGCGTTGGCGGCGGGCGTGGGCGTGAACCGCATGGTCAAGGGCGCACGCGCCAAGGGCAGCAGCGGCCACACGGCCGACTTCGCGTTCGCGGTGCGGGCAGCCGGCAGCACCGCGCTGACGTACATCGAACCGATCGCGCTCAAGGCCGGCAAGAAAATGGACTGGACCCAGGTCTACCAGACCCACGGCAAGATGTCGGACGTGAAAATGGCGGATGCGCGCAACTCGCGCATGGTCATTCTGGAAGACGGGGCGTCGGCCGAGGAATTCAAGAAGGCCGTGACCATCCTGGAACAGTCGGCGAGCGTGCAGACGCTGGCCAAGACCCGCGACTGGCAGGCCGTGTTCGCCGACTAGATCGGCGGCGCGAGGCAGTGGCGGGCGGCGACGGCCCCATGGGCATCAAGCCGCCATGTTGGTCAGGCCGTCGACAATTTCGCGGCCATGCAGAATGGCGGCATGCACCGCTTCGCGCGGACTGTAGACGAAGCCGCCTCCGGCGAAACGCGGTACGGGGTATTCGTCGCCGCCTTCGCGTACGGCGCCTGCCTGGACCACCATGACCGATGCGATGAAGACAGGGCCGCTGGGCAACGCTTGAACCTCAGCGTCAGCGCCCCGGGACACCTTGGCCGTCAGCCGGTATCCCTTGTAGATCAAGTTGTTCTGATGCACTTCGGATGCCCTCTTTCTGCGATTCAGCATACCCCGGCTGTTCATGACAGTTCGGATATGTTTTGTAACGCGGGCATCTCCTAGAAACATTGTTGCGTCGCCAGAATTGCGTCCCCATTTTTACAGCGGCTATCGCGGGCAGACGACGCCCCGCCGAGCCGCAAGCGGGGCGCGGCTGACAGGCAGATGACACGAATTGGCATCATCAGCCTGCCCACCCCGCCCCGGGGATTTCCCTAAAGCTGTTGCGAAAGCGCACCATCGGACGGATTCATCCCGGTCGCGCTCAGGTATTCGGGCAGCGTCCAGCCCCGCCCCAACAGGAACATGCGGGTGTGCAGGTCTTGCAACACCGCCGGCGTCACCGTGCGTCCCAGATAGCTCAAGCGCTTGCGCCGCAGATCGACGTAACCCAGCTCATACTGACGCGCCAGCCCCAGCCACAAGCGGCAGGCGCCGACGGATTGGCGCGCTCCGCTCATGATGCACAGGCCGGCATCCAGCCCCCAGCGGTAGACCGCGGTGGCCAGCCCCATGCCCTGGTAGGGCGCGGCGTACTTGGAGTGCGGCGCGCGCACGTAGGGGTCGGCCCGGCGCGCCACTTCGATCAGGCGATTGAACACGGTGTACCCCGCCAGCCGGCCCCGCCGCACGTCCACCACATACACGTAATACTCGCCGTCAGCTTCGCGATAGCGAAGCACCATGCCAGGGATGTCGGTTTGAACCTCCGGCAATCCATACAAGCGGTCCGAGGGACGATTCATGCGGTCGTGGATGGCATCGAGTTCGTTGTCCACTTCGCGCGGAGCATGGTTGACGTCGATGCGCAGTTCCGTCGCGATAGGCAAGATGCGACGAATAGCGTGCAGGGCCAGCGTAGGCAAGGCCACCTCCTGTAAGGGCAAATGCCCGTTGAAAAAAGCCGTGGTCAGGGCGCCCGCATGGCGGGCGCCCGTAGTGCAATGGGAAAAGTGCCGCGCGGCGGCCAAGGCCGGGCGGCGTTCAACGGCAGCGCCGTTAGGTGCCGGGGCCGTCAGGGGGCGGCGCTAGGCCGCCACGTGATCGCCGGGCCGGGCCCAGTCCGCCGTGTCGGCCGGCGCCTGGCCAGGCATGCCGAAAAAGGCCGGAAACTGCCGTGCGCCCTTGCGCGTGACGGACAAGGCGCGCGAATCCAGGTCCTTGTCGATCCAGCCGCGCCGCAACAGCGCGTCCAGCAGTGCGGCGCCAAGCGCGCCGCCCAGATGCGAGCGGCGTTCGCTCCAGTCCAGGCACGGGCAAGCGAAGCGGCGACGCCGCTTGCGCGCCTCGGCCACATCCACGCCGACCTGCGCCAATGAGGCTTCGCCCAGCGGCGTCAGGGCGTAATCACGGCCGTCGGCCGCCAGCCATTGACGGGCCAGCATCGCATCATGGATGCGCACGGCCAGCGTGCCGGCCATGTGGTCGTAGCAGGTGCGCGCCTCGCGCAGCGCCGACGGCGTGTTGGGTTTGAACGGCGTGCGTTCGGCCCCTGCCACCACCAGCAGCGCTTCAAGCGCCTGCGCGACCTCGCTGTTGGCCAAGCGGTAGTAGCGGTGCTTGCCCTGCACCGCCAGGTCCACCAGGCCCTGTTCGCGTAGCCGCTGAAAATGGCTGCTGGCCGTGGACGCGCCGATGTCCGCCGCCGCGGCCAGTTCGGTCGCGGTGCGGGCGCGGCCATCAAGCAGCACGCACAGCATGCGGGCCCGCGCCGGGTCGGCGATGGCCCCGGCGACAGCCGAGAGATTGATGTCGGCGAACTTGGATTCCATAATTCGGCGCAGACCAAAGTGTTGTGTACAGGCCCAAGCATACTGCGAGTCATCTCAACAAGACAGCCGGCGCCCGCGCCGGCCCCCATCATGCGCAACGCATCGCGTTTTTTCGGTTGGAAAGTGCTGTACGCCACCTTCGCGCTGGCCGTTTTCGGCTGGGGCGCGGGCTTTTACGGGCCGCCCGTTTTCCTGCATGCCGTGGTGCAGCGTACCGGCTGGAGCGTGGCGCTGGTGTCGGCCGCGGTGACGCTGCATTTCCTGTGCGGCACCTTGGTGGTGGCCAACCTGCCGCGGCTGTACCGGCGCTGGGGCGTGCCAACGGTGACGCTTACCGGTGCGGTGTCGCTGGCGCTGGGCATATCGGGCTGGGCCCGCGCGGACGCGCCTTGGCAGTTGTACGTGGCTGCGCTGTTTTCGGGCATGGGCTGGGTAACGCTGGGCGCCGCGGCGGTCAATGCATTGATCGCGCCATGGTTCGTGCGGCGTCGTCCCGCGGCGCTGGGCATGGCGTACAACGGCGCCAGCGTGGGCGGCATCGTGTTTTCGCCCCTATGGGTGTTCCTGATCGCCGGCTATGGTTTTCCGCAAGCCGCGCTGTGGGTGGGCCTAGTGATGGTCATCGTGATCGCAGTGCTGGCCCGCAAGGTCTTCGCCGTCACGCCGCAGCAACTGGGCCAGTTGCCCGACGGCGCCGCGCCGGACGCGCCTGCGCAAGCGGCCACCGCCTCACTGCCCCGCGTGCCACGGCTGTGGCACGACCGCGCGTTTCTATCGTTGGGCGCGGGCATGGCGTTGGGACTGTTCGCGCAGATCGGCTTGATCGCGCACCTGCTGTCGCTGCTGGCGCCGCTGCTGGGTGCGCAGACCGCAGGCATCGCAATGGGCCTGGCCACCGCCAGTGCCATCGCCGGGCGCAGCCTGGTGGGCTGGCTGATGCCGGCGTGCGCCGACCGGCGCATGGTCGCCTGCCTGTCCTACGGCGCGCAGATCGCGGGCTCGCTGGTGCTGATGCTGGCGGCGGACCATATGTGGGCCGTGTGGGTGGGCGTGCTGCTGTTCGGGTCCGGCATCGGCAACGCCACGTCGTTGCCGCCGTTGATCGCGCAGACCGAATTCGCGCGCGAGGACGCGTTGCGCGTCGTCCCGCTGATCGTGGCCCTGTCGCAAGGCGCTTATGCGTTTGCGCCCGCCGTGTTCGGCGTGCTGCGGTCCGTGTCGGGTGAGGCGGACCGATCGATGTTCTGGTTCCTGGCCGTGGCCGCCTGCCTGCAGGCCGCGGCGATCGCATGCCTGGCGTGGGGACGCGGTGCATCAACGCGCCGCGCGGTGCCCGCTGCGGGTGCCGCCTGACCGCGCCCTATCGATCAGCCATGGCGTTCAGTCCAGCCCCCCGCGACGCGCGACCAAGCCGGCCATGACCGCGTCGCCTTGCTCGTTGGCCAGGCCGGCCGCCACGCCCTGGCGGTCGGCCGGCGTGCGATTCTGGCTGACTTTCCATTTACCTTCGATGCGCGAGATGGCGATTTCCACGCCGACGATGGCGCGCATCTGGGCGGCGATGAAGTCTTCGGGCGCGTCTTCGACCCGCCAGGGCTGGACCCGCGCCTTTTCCTGCGCGTCGGTCAACGCGCCGATCTGCGCGCGCACCCAGGACGGATCATCGTGAATCTGCGGCGTACCCCAGACGTGCACGGCAACGAAGTTCCAGGTGGGCACGACCTTGTGCGTCTCGGCCTTGGTGGCATACCAGGATGGCGTTATATAAGCTTGCGCGCCATGAAACACCACCAGGCATTCAGCGCCTGCCGCCAGCTCCTTCCATTGGGGATTGGCGCGGGCCATGTGCAGGCGCAGCACGCCGTGCGGGCCTTCCGGATAGAACAGACAGGGGATGTGATTGGCCATCAGCCCGCCCTCTGCGCTGGTCATGAGCACCCCCAGGGGATGCGCGCGGATGAAATCGTGCTGGACCTCGGGCGATTCTTCGCGGAAAGCGGACGGCAGGTACATGGCGGGAATAGGCGTCGTCTAGGGAAAAACACACGATAGCGCCAGCCTGGCTCCATAGCCAGAGCCATATACCCCCCGTTTTATGGAGCCACAATTTATGGCGCCTCAATACCCGCGCCTCAATACCCTATAGGGAGCCACGATCTCCCGGCGGACAGGCATCACACTCGGGCTGTGACGCGGCCCGGTCAGCCCGCCAGCGATTTCACCAGCAGCACCGTCGTGAAGCCGCTGTCCCATTCTTCGTCGAGATAGGTGTCGACCTCGGCATAGCCGTGCTTGCCGTAGAAGGCGCGGCTCTGGCTATTGAAGGTATCGGTTTCCAGCCGGGCGTCGGCATGGCCTGCCGCGCGCATGCCGGCTTCGGCCACCGCCAGCAGCGCTGCTCCCACGCCGCGCCGTTGCAGGTCTGGATGCACATGCAGCGCCCAAATGAAGTTCTTTTCCCAGTCCACCATGCCCGCCACACGGCCGTCGACCTCGCAGACGTGAAACAACGCGCCGCGCTCGGCCACGTATTGCGGGATCTTGCCGCAGTCCAGGAAAGACCGGTATTTCTCAGGCGTCATCTGCGGCCGCCAGGTGCCTTCGTAGGTACGCGTCAGCACGTCCTCGAGCGCGGCCGCATCATCGGCGCGCGCCGGTCGGATCGTCAGGGGGAAAGGAGGTTGCGTCATGCGCGGCAGTGTAGCAACCGCGCGCGGGGCTTATCGTCGGACGCGCTCGTAGGCCTGGTTCATACGCTCGCGCGCGGCGGTCTCGTGTTCGTAGGCGCGGTCGTAGGTGTCCAGGCATCCCGGGGTGGGATTGGGCCATTTGATCGCGGCGATCGCGGCGGTGAGCTCGTCACGCGCGCGCTGCCATTCCTTGACGGCGGCATACCACTCTTTGGTCGTGTCCATAGTTTCCTCCCTATGTGCACGCCCCCATGGTAGTCCCGCCGGCCCCCGCACGATTGCGGCATGCGGCAACGCGGAAGGATGAGTCCCGCACATCACCGGATGGCTACCTTTGGACGAGTTGCGGTGGCCCGCGGGTAAACCCGAAACCACGCCGGCACCGTTCTGGAAACGCCGCCGATTGCCCAAAACAGGCACATAATTGCGAGGATATCGATGCGTCACGGACACGCCTTCCCCAGGCGCGCTTCCTGTAAAGGAAAGCTTATGAATATCCGCCGCTACCCCTTGCTCGCCGCTGGTGTCGTTCTTGCCCTGGCGGGCTGTTCCAACCTGCCGAAAGCGCAGGACTACTCCACCTCATTGGGCGAAAGCCAAAGCCAGCTGACCCAAGATCCGCAATGGAGCGCGGGCCGGGTCTGGGTGCGCCCCGGTCCGCCGATCAGCAGCCAATATGGCAAGACGCTGATCCTGGACAAGGTGGAATACATCGCCGGCGACCGGCCCGACGACCTGGGCATGAAAGCCGACCCGGCCCTGCGCGAAAAAGCGCTGGCTTATCTGAACACCGCGGTGCGCCGCGAGTTCGAGCAGGCCGGCTACACCTTGATCGATAAACCACAGCCGCGCGCATTGCGCTTGCGGGTCGCCATTACCGGCACGTTCAAGAACGACCGCGACCCGCGTGCGATGGAATATATCCCGATAGGTTATGTGATCGGACAAACCGCCCGCGCCGCAGGCTACCGCGACCAATCGGCGCGCTTGCTGATCGAAGCCTCGGTGCGCGACGCGACCACCGGGGAACTGCTGATTGCCTCGTTGGGCAGCGTCACCGGCAACAACCTGCCGCCCGACCAGAAACCCACCGCTGAAGACGTGCGCAGCGCGATCGATGACTGGGCGCGGCAACTGCGCCAGCAGTACGACCGCATCTGGACAGCACCGAGTCCCTAGGGGTCTGGACATGGGACGGCGCCAGCCGTCCCCGCCGCCAAGGTAGAATTGCGCGCCGCGACCTCGCGGCCCGCGGCGGCCTGCTGGAAAAAACCGCAACCCGCCGCCCCCGAGTGAACCCGACGCCGCCGCCGCGGTCCATAAGCTAGCCGGCCTTGCAGTGGCCTTGCCGCCAACCTTGCTACCGCCTTTCAAGACCGCCCGCGCGCGCCGCCGCGATTCCCTGTTGTTCATATCACGATGTGATGAATATTGACGTCAACCCTCACTTACCCACGGCCACAGCTAATGCTACTGTTCCGCCTGTGCAAGGAGTACTAGCAATGGATCAGAAAACGAAGCCCTGGGCCTTTCCCAAACCCCATCCGGAAAACACCCCGCGGGGCGAACGGAACAAACAGGAATTCGACGCGCCCGTCGCAGAGAAAACACCCGCGGCCAAACCGCGCGCCAAGAAAACCGCCGCTGCCGCAGCAGCCAAATCATGAAGCGCTGTTGAGCGCCTTCAGCCACGCCCCTATGCGTTTGTCCGCCATCACCTGGATTCGCCGCGCCGCAGCAGGCGCACTCTGCGCCGCATCGCTGGCCGCCACCGCAGCACCCGGCATGCAAACCGGCGATCTGGTGTTCCAGCAATCGCGGTCCGCGCAAAGCCTGGCCGTGCAGCAAGCCACGCATTCCCCCTACAGCCACATGGGCATGGTCGTGTTGCGGCAAGGCCGCCCCTATGTGCTGGAAGCCGCCGCCACGGTGCGCTATACGCCGCTGGCGACGTGGGCCGCGCAAGGCGAACACGGCGCCTATGTCGTCAAGCGCCTGCGCGACGAATCGCAACTGACGCCCAAGGCGCGCGACCGCCTGGCGGCCATCGGCGCCACGTATGCGGGCAAGCCGTATGACGCAGCGTTCGGTTGGTCCGACGACAAGATCTACTGTTCGGAATTGGTCTGGAAAATCTACCAGCGCGCGCTCGGCATCGAGATCGGCGCGCTGCAGCCGTTAAAGCAATTCGACCTGACCGCACCGGCCGTGCGTGCCAAGATGCAAGAGCGCTACGGCAACGCCATTCCTTGGGAAGAACCGATCATCTCGCCCGCCGCGATGTTCGATTCACCCTTGCTGCGCACCCCGTGAATGCACGCATAAATCCTTTCATGAATCCCGTGCTGCGCGGCGCGGGCAGGATCACCGGCGTTTTTTTCAGCGCTGCCGGCGACATCGCCGCCGTGGCCTCGGTGTATCCGCTGCTGGTCAATCCGCGGGCGCGGGCCGCTTATGGCGGAGCCGCGCTGCGATATCGCGTCGGGCTGTACCGGCGCGGCGACCCGGTGCCGTTCGCGGCCTGCGACGCGCTGCGCCTGCCGATCAACGATGTGGCCTTCCACCCCACCAAACCGGTCATTGCCATCGGCGCGGGCAGCTACGACGGCGGCTACCTGTTCGAAGGCGACCTGGCCTTCTGGAACTGGGAAAGCGGCAAAAGCCGGCGCCCCTATGCCGCCATCCCCGAGGTGGTGCGTTGCCGCTATAGCGATGACGGCGAGCGGCTCGAGGCCTGGGTGCGGCCCTGGGACGAAGATTGGGGCGCCGAAGACACTGACCAACCGGCAGGCGAATCCCCTGCCCCGGAACCCGGTGTCGCGGCCGACGACTGGAACCAGGTGCTGGACAAGCTGTACCGGGTGCAAGCCGATGACACGGACGCGGCCTGGCAATCGCGCTCGCCCGCCACGCTGGAACTGGATACGGCTACCGCCATCAACGGCGGCGCGCCGACGCAAGACGTCGACGCCGCCGCCCGCCTGGCCGACTGGCTGGACGTGCCAGACCTGGGGCTGCGTGGCGCGATCTGGGATATCGCGTGGCTGGACGCCGACACGCTGGGCGCCACGCACGACGGCTGCCTGCTGGATCGCTACGACGCGCATGGCACGTTGATCGCGCGCCACGAAGGCGGCGGGCATGGCGCCGAAATCCTGCGCGCGGCGACTGTCACCGTGCACGCGATCGCGCCGCCCGATCCTGGCGATCGCTTTCGTCGCGATTCGCGCCTGTATGTCCTGACCGGCGATGAACTGGTTCCTGCCCGCGACTATCCCGGCCAATACACGTTTTCGGTGGCCGCCGACGGCCGCTTGCTGGGCCGCCAGGATCGCATCGGTCCGACCCGGCCGCGCGCCTACGACGTCTTGCTGGACGCCACGCTGGCCACCGAGCAACGCCTGGACATCGGTCACTACGACTGTTTCAACCACTACATCGGCATCAACGGCGCGCCAGACTTGTTTGCCTTGCAGGGCACGCCGCCCAGTTCGCATGAAGGCAAGCACCTGTGCATCGTCCATCCGGACGGCCGCGTCGAACGCCTGTGGCCGCTGCTGCCATCGGACGGTACGCACGGCAGCCACGCCATGGAGTGCCGCGGCGCCTATGTCGATGACGCGCAAGGCGCCGGTGTTGTCATTGCCGGCAAGCACTACTCGCCCACGGTCGGCAACGACTACCGCGGATTCATCTGTCGCAAGCGCGTGGCGCGTGGCTTGGTGCTGTGGCGCCATGCCACCCACGCCTCGCCCACCTCGATCGTGACGTTGGCAGCCGCCGGCCTGATCGCGGCAGCCTTCCTGGATGGCTGCCTGATGCTGATTGACGCCCAAACGGGCGACGTGCGCCTGGACGCCAAGATCCGTATGGATGGCGTGGCCACGGTGATCTACGCGATGGACGCGCGGGATGGCGCGCTGGCGGTGGGCACGATAGACGGACGCATCGTCGTGGTGGGCCTGGATGCCTTGCTGACCGCAGCCGTGACGCGCGGCGGAATCGATCTGGCGTAGCGCCGGCCAGGCGCGAGCCGTCACGCGGCATAATCGGCTTTTCCCGTGACTGCACCCGCAAATCATGCACTACACCCAAGATCCGAACACGCCACCCGCCCCCCTCGTCAGCTTCGATGACTTCATGAAGGTCGACATCCGCGTCGGTACCATCATCGCGGCCGACCCATTCCCGGAAGCGCGCAAGCCGGCCTACAAGCTGACCATCGATTTTGGCGCCGGCGTCGGCGTGAAGAAAAGCTCGGCGCAGATCACGGGACGCTATGCGCTGGAAGACCTGCCGGGCAAGCGCGTGCTGGGCATCGTGAATTTCCCGCCGCGCCAGGTCGGTCCAGTGCGCTCCGAAGTGCTGATACTGGGCTTGGCGGACGACGCCGACCAGACCGTGTTGGTGACACCGGAACTGAATGTGCCCAACGGGGCGCGATTGACCTGACAGCGCCAATGGATTGACGGCGCGGGATTGCGTGCATGCCCCGCGGCGGTCATACCTGAGCAACACGCCTTTTGGTACACTGGCGTTCCTCTTTGGGGAGTAGCCTCTTTCGGTCCGTCCGAAAGCGTTTGCGTCAACATTCTTGGCCCCCCTGGCCATGGCGCAAACAACCGATACGGTTTGGCGAGACCATGGACTTTTCCGTAGCTTCTGACCGGGCGATAGGGAAAAAGTCTATGTGTTTCGCCCGGTCGGAGCTTCTCTCGCATGAATGCCCTTTCCACGCTCATCCTGGCCTTCGCCATGTCCACCGACGCCTTCGCCGCGGCGGTCGGCAAAGGCGCCGCGCTGCATAAACCCCGTCTTTCCGAAGCCCTGCGCACCGGCCTGATCTTCGGTGTGATCGAAGCTATCACGCCCGTGATCGGTTGGGCGCTGGGTTCCATGGCCGCGAAATTCGTGCAGGACTGGGATCATTGGATCGCCTTCGGCATGCTCTGTATCCTGGGCGGACTGATGATCCGCAACGGCCTGAGCGCCGAAAAGGAAGAAGCCGCGCCCGTCGGACGCCATTCGTTCTGGCTGCTGGCGGCCACGGGCTTTGCCACCAGCATCGACGCCATGGCGGTCGGTGTCAGCCTGGCCTTCATCGACAACAACATCGCCGTCACAGCCCTGGCGATTGGGCTGGCCACCATGCTGATGGTGACCCTGGGCGTCATGGTCGGCCGGCTGGTCGGCAACGTTGCCGGCAAGCGCGCCGAAGTGCTGGGCGGCCTGGCGCTGATCGGGATCGGCGCCACTATCCTGTACGAGCACTTGAAGGCCTGATGGCCGGGCTATGCGCCCAGGCGAACGGCCCGAGCGCGGCGACCAGCAGCAGGAATCCCACCTGCCCCAGGTAGAAGGTTTCCAGCCACTGATGATGTGCCGCCACGTACCAAGTGTTGTGCAGCACATCGACCAGGATCAGGACCGCCGCGCAGGCGATCCCGATTCTGGGCTTGCCCAGCAAGAGTGCGGCCACCACGGGATCGGCGACGGTCAAGGCCGCCCAGAACACGCGGCTGGCCATTGATGCATCACCGTAGCCGTAGTCCCAGAGCCAACCGAAATGCAGGCCGGAATAGAGATGGTTGACGGTGCCGACCAGCAAGCAGGCGGCCAAGAGGATGCGGATGGCCAGGGCCAGTGAAGAGCGCTTCATGCACCGGCATTAGAACTCAAGCGCGGACCCGTTGATGCCCGGTGCTAAGCCCCACTCGCCCGCATCACCGGCACGGCATCCGCCTTGACCGGCCTGACGCGCGGCGCGATGCGCTTGGCCCAGAAGGCGGTCAGGATGGGCACCAGCAGCGCGGTGATCACGACGCATGCCGCCACCAAGGCGGTGGCGGCCGGCGCCCAGGGTTGGAACTGCGGTGCGGCGGCGGCGACCAGGCTGGGCGTGGCGGCAGCCGCGCCGGCGGTGCTGGATGCCGCCACGCCGGCCGTGCCGCGGCCGCCGCCGATCAGGATGTCCGAGACCACCAGCGCCAGCCCCGATACCAGCATGACGCCCACCGCCACCACGATGCCAAGCAGGCCCGTGTCCAGGATGACCGACAGGTTGATCGTATTGCCCAGCGCGAACGCGAAGAACGGGATCAGCATGCGCGGCCCGCGGCTGAAGAACTCGCGCAGGTCTTCGTCCAGGTTGCCCAGCGCGAAGCCGATCAGGAACGGAATCACCACGCCAACCAGATGATGTGCTTCGAACGCCGCCAGGCCGGTCGTGCCCAGGATGATCATGGTCATGAGCGGGCCGGATTCCATACCGATCAGCACCGCCGAACCGGCCTCCTCGCGCGTGCCGTATTCCTCCATCAGCGATGCGAACAGGCCCGCGTTGGTCATGTCCAGCGCCGCCACCAGCGCCAGCACCGACAGGCCGGCGAAAAACCCGGTGGCGATGCCGCCGTCGGGCAACCAGCGCGAGGCCACCAGCGCCACCACCCAGGCCAGGCCTAGCTTGGCGCCGATCAGCGCGCCGGATTTGCGCAGCACGGTACCGGTGGCGCGCACGTTGATCGAGGCGCCCAGGCAGAACAGCCAGACGGCCAGGATGGGCACGACGCCGGTGATCAGGCCGTTGGTGAAGGAACCGAAGTATTTGCCCGTATCGGGCCAGAAGGTGTGCAACGCGGATCCCAAGAGCAGCGGCACGAGCATCATGCCGCCGGGTATCCGTTCGATGGAACGCTTGATTTTCATGTTGTCTCCGTTATTGCGCGTCGCTTGGTGCGTTTAGGTGCGCTTTATTTTTCTAATGAAATCAAGTTTTATGAAAAAACGCCATAGGGAAAGCCCAGGTTTGACCTTAAATTTCGTATAAACGGAGAAATTTTCAGATCTGCGGTTCCATTTTTTCCTGGTTTTATATTTTATATGTGGAATATATTTTTATATATAAAATACAAGCGCACATTACCCAACGTACGGACGCAGGCCGCCTCATGCAGTGGGCTCGCGACGGGCCTTATCCCCCCTAACGAGGAATTCATGCCGCCGGGCGCGCGTAGTGTCCGTGCCAGGTCACAGAGGATTGGGGGGAGGCTCGCCGCATGCAGGGTCGGCGAATATGCGCTCGCCATGGCGGCAGCGCGCGGCAAGATCGGGACCACACGAGAAGGTGTGTTGACAGAGGCCGACCGCAAAAGAAAAAAGGCGCCTCGGTTTGACCTAGGCGCCTTTCTTCATCGAATTCGGTGGGGTGGCTGATGGGGCTCGAACCCACGACAACTGGAATCACAATCCCATGCCAGAGGCCAGGATTTTTCATATTTTTCAATGCCTTACGACTTTCCGGTTTTCAATAATTGCTCCGTGAAGTTCACCTATTCATGGGCATCTCCTCGGACGGATTGAAAAAATTCGCACCTGTCCAAGATCTTTGGCACCCTTGAGACTGCCCGCTTAATTGTCGCGGCAAGGTCAGACGTATCGGCCTATAGCAAAGTATCAAAGCCCGTCCGCAAGGAACCATAAGCAAACTAGCCCTGCATTTCTGCGGCAGGGCCGTTCTCACCCTGCTCCGATAGGCGTCCCGGCCTGCCGCGAGCCGTCAATACCCGTCGACTTTCTTCTGACGGGCCATCCCAGGAAAGCTCCCCTATGAGGTCCATACCACCTGCGGACGCGATCGCGTCCCGCGGGCTTCACGCGTCCTTCGAGTTCCCTTCGACTGCACGCGCCGCCCGCCACGCCGCTCGAACCTGGTTCGAGACGGCTCCCGACTTGAGTCCCGCCAAATACCGTGATCAACAGTTCCGGGACCATTGCAAAAACAGAACTGACTCTGCCCTCGAACGCAGGATTCGCCGGGACGCATTCAAGCAGGCATTCGCCGAAGCCATCGGCCACATCGTCGTGGAGGAGGCCCGGTTCCATGCGCTCGCTGCTTGAGCGTCCGATTAGCTTCCGCCTTTCAGACCCGGCCTACCGACGCTACGAAAGCGCAGCCTCCGATCGGGGCATGACACTTTCTGCATATCTTCGGGACCGGCTCGAGGTTGACGACCAGATCGCCGAACACGTTGCTCAACTTCGGCTCACGCTTATGGACACCGGCGCCGGCGGCGCCGACGGAGCCCCAGTGCTTCCGCTCCTCTTGGAACTGCTGCTGCTCTCGCGTCGCCATAGCTCTCCCGGTGATATGCGAGCGGTGCATCTCGAACTTGAGCGTCAAGGAATCCCGCCGTGGACACCGGCCCAGGGCCGAGATCTGCCGGAATAACAGCCCGGCCATTCCGGCCGCATCTTCTCTGGAGTTACCCATGCAAGTCAGTCTCATGGCCACCGTTGTATCGGTGGCCTACAAGATCCACATCCGCGGCACAGAAGCGGTACCGATCAAAGCGCTTCGCAAACTATGCACCGAGCGGGGAAAGCAGCAGATCGATGTCGCAGGCGTGCCTATGCCCACCGCGATCGAGAACCTTCACCTCCTGATAGGTGGAGCCACTGGTAGCGGAAAAACTGTCCTGTTGCGCGGCACGTTGCTCTCCGCGCTCAAACGCGGGGATCGCAACGTCATCGTAGACCCCAACGGCACCTTTTACAGTACGTTTGGTCAGGCGGGAGCGCGCCGATGGGAGCTGGGTCGCCATATCGAACGACGAAATCTATCGGTTGAAGTCCATGATGGAATCGGTGTATCACGCTGAATTAGCGAGCGGTCTAGAGAAGGCGGGTCATCAGATTCGCTACGAAGGCAAGAGTTTCGAGCTTGCCAATATTTCCCGCGATCACATCGAGGGATTCTCGAAGCGTTCGCAGGATATCAACGCCGAGTTGGCCGAAATGGGGCAAACGCGAGCGACGGCTAGCCGAGCACTCAAGCAGACAATCGCCCTCAAAACGCGCCTGGACAAGGAGCCTGAAATCTCACGCGAGGAGCTTCAGCGGGATTGGGAACGCCAACGGTCGACGAATCACGATGGACGCCGCCACAGCGCCTCTACATCTAGACCGTGCCTACGCCTCGACAAGTCACAGTGCGCAGGGGCTCACGTGCGATCGTGCGCTCATCAACTCCAAGAGCTTTAGCCGCACAACACAGCGGGACGTCTACTACGTGGCCATTTCGCGAGCGCGTCATCAGACGGAGATTTACACCGATAACGCAGGCAAGCTCGCTGGCGCGGTCAATCGCTACGAAGAAAAGACTGCCGCGCTCGACATTGGTTTGGAAAGCTCTCGGTCTTGGCGCCGCATGGAAACACCTCAAAAAATGGGAATTGGGTCGTGAGCAGACCGACTACGCAAACCATTCGTCAGATTGCAGAAATGTGAACGGCCGCTGCTTGCCGAATCGCAGCCTTAGTAGTAAACGTTCGCCGCACGAATGGTACATTTAGTAATCACTTATGTGTAAACGTAGTTGAAAGTATTTCAACTGCCGGACTGCACCCACGCACGTGTCCACTAGGGATGGGTGGGATTTCCGGCTAAATCGCCGCAGCGATGAGCTTCGACCAACCATTACTTCATTCCGAGAGGATTAGATGCGTCAAACGAACAACGCGGAACACAATGAAAAAATCAACGAGCTAATCAAATCGCAGGCTGACTTGCTCGAATCGTTGCTGCGTATGCAGACACGTCTTGAGTTGTATCGCGACGGGAAACTCCAGGCGGACGAAGCCAAGATCGAGCAAATTGTTAATGGACAAAAAGACCTGATAGCAGCTGCCCGCGCCACTAACATCGCGATCCTTGGTGCAGTGAAGAGTGCCGATGCACAGGCGGCTGAGGTCGACAGCTTCCTGCGGGGTGTCCGCACCTTGAACGCGTTCTTTGCTGATCCCTCAGGTTGGCGAGCAACCGTTGTAGGAGCGGATGATTGGCGCCGCGCAGCCGCCCAAATCGGCCGCGAACGAACCAACTGGCTGAGATGGCAGGAGGCGCACCTGAGAAACACTGAGGTCCTGTTGGCGTTGGTGGAGCTGCTTGACCGGTTCGGCTTCACCGCTGCTGAACGCCGTGATTTTCTTACGGCCGTAGGCTCGACCTCGTCATAGAGCGCGTAGTTTGCTGCCGCGGTTGGGCCTCGGCAACAAGCATGCCCGCAGCGCATCACTGACCGCGTGCCCCATGCGGACGCACGACCGAATTAGAAAATTCACTTTTGGAGTTACCAATGAGTAGTCAAATGCGAAAGCTCATCTCTGACGATCAAGTGATCGTTGTGCTCGATACAGGTCCGGTGCGCGTTATCGGCCATCTGGATTCCACCCCTGAGTGGGTAGCTACCTTTGAGAAGATGGCAGCCGACGGGTACTCGTTTTCACTTGCTGACCATGCCTGGGCAGAATTGGTTGAGCAATACGAGCGCGGTGCCTTCGATCGCGCGAAACTCGACAAGATCCTTGGTGCGATTTCGAAGTTTCTGAATCCCGACGTGCCAATTCTGCCTAGTAAACACAGTCTCTTGGCGATGGTGGGAGAGGCGCGGGATGCAACTTGGAGCGAGGATGCCGAGCGTGCTCTTGCCGCATGGAAGTGGGAAATGCTGAACGATCCATCTAAGCTAACTGCCGCCGAAATGTCACAGATACGTGCTGAATTGCAGTTTGAGCGAGACGAGTGGATTCGCCGGTTCAAGGACCTCGACGACCTCTACGCACAATTGCTGGCGAGTAATCCCAGTATTGAAGATGGGGAACCGCTGAACGAGCATAAGCACAGCGCTCTTAACGCATGCCTAAACAGTATGGCCAGCAAGAGCCTTAACCGGAACCCTGATCTCTCCACGCGCATGGATCTCGAGATCCGCTACGTGTGGCGACAATGGGTCCGCTCCCGCTTGCAGGATGAACCGTACAACCCGTCCCATCCTAAAAAAATCAACGACGGCATTGATCTCGACATGTACAAGTATTTGATGCTACCGGCATTCGGAGTCGCGATCGACGGTGGGTTCCATGGGAGCCTCGAACGCATCAACAGTCATCAGCTCAACTGGTTCTGGCATCCAGAGGAACTGGCTGAGGCTTGGACGAGTGGAGCGAATCCGCGGCCAAATTGGGAATAGTGCTTGATTGCAACGTGTCCCCGTCCAAAGACTGTCGCATGACCTAGACAAGAAGTAGATTTGACGTCACAGCGTGTCGATTATGCGTCACAGGCGGTAGACGCCCTGTCACAACACGTAGACATAGCTTCACTTTACGTCGCCGACTTGTCACGACCGGGACGATTTCCAGCTGAAAGCGTCAGTTTTATGCGTTTGTATACACGGACGCACGCCCGACTAGCCTCTATTGACGCTTGTTTCCTCGGTTAGGGTGGATTTCGTTGTCAGACAAAAGAAAACAACTCGCCGAAAGGAAAACCCAAGAAATTCAAGGAGATGAACCCACCCGAAGGGTGCGTCCTGTGTGGTGGCTTTAAGGGACCCGCCGCCGCCCTGGCGGCGGGGGCCTTAAGGGCACCTGTGAGCGTCCGGGGGACGCTCACGAAGTCCGCAGGACGGCCC
>JBEBOQ010000082.1:0-22234 GCA_040396375.1 Achromobacter xylosoxidans | reverse complement strand
AGTTCCTGGTCATCATGGACCCGCTGGTCACCGAGACCTCGGAATTCTGGCGCAATGCCGGCGAGGCCAACGACGTCGATCCCAAGCAGATCCAGACCGAGGTGTTCCGCCTGCCCACCACCTGCTTTGCCGAGGAAGATGGCGCGCTGGTGAACTCCGGGCGCTGGCTGCAATGGCACTGGAAGGGCGCCGAGCCTCCGGGCGAGGCCAAGAGCGACATCGAGATCATGTCGCTGATCTTCACGCGCCTGCGCAAGATGTACCAGGAAGAGGGCGGCAAGTACCCCGACCCCATCGTCAACCTGTCCTGGCCGTACTCCAACCCGCAGAGCCCGACCGCGGAAGAACTGGCCAAGGAATACTCGGGCAAGGCGCTGGTGGACCTGGTCGACCCCAAGGACCCGACCAAGGTCACGCGCAAGGGCGGCGAGCAGCTGGCCGGCTTTGCCGAACTGCGCGACGACGGCTCCACCGCCAGCGGCTGCTGGATCTTCGCCGGCGCCTGGGGGCCCGGCGGCAACCTGATGGCGCGCCGCGACAACAGCGACCCGACCGGCATCGGCCAGACCCTGAACTGGGCCTGGGCCTGGCCGGCCAACCGCCGCATCCTGTACAACCGCGCCTCCTGCGACGTCTCGGGCAAGCCCTTCAACCCGCGCCGCAGCCTGATCTCGTGGAACGGCAAGGCCTGGGTCGGCGCCGACATCCCCGACTTCAAGGGCGATGAAAACCCCGACGGCGGCATGGGTCCGTTCATCATGAACCCCGAGGGCGTGGCGCGCTTCTTCGCGCGCGCCGGCATGGCCGAAGGGCCGTTCCCGGAACACTACGAGCCGTTCGAGACGCCGCTGGGCTACAACCCGCTGTATCCGAAGGCCAAGGGCGTCACCAGCAACCCGGCGGCGCGCGTGTTCAAGGACGACCTGGCGGCGATGGGCACGGTGGACAAGTTCCCCTACGTGGCCACCACCTACCGCCTGACCGAGCACTTCCACTACTGGACCAAGAACGTCCGCATCAACGCGATCCTGCAACCCGAGCAGTTCGTCGAGATCAGCGAGGTCATGGCCAAGGAACTGGGCATCGCCAACGGCTCGCGCGTGAAGGTGTCGTCCAACCGCGGCTACATCAAGGCGGTGGCGCTGGTCACCAAGCGCCTGCGCGCGCTGACCATCGAGGGCAAGACCGTGCACCACGTGGGCATCCCCATCCACTGGGGCTTCGTGGGCCTGGCCAAGCCCGGCTTCCTCACCAACACCCTGACGCCGTTCGTGGGCGACGGGAATTCCCAGACGCCGGAATTCAAGTCGTTCCTGGTGCAGGTCGAGAAGGCCTAAGGAGACCGACATGTCCATGCAATCCCTAGACATCAAGCGGCGCTCCGCCACCACCACGCCGCCGCCGGGCATCCGTGAACCCATCACGGGCTCGGTGGCCAAGCTGATCGACGTCTCCAAGTGCATTGGCTGCAAGGCTTGCCAAAGCGCCTGTATGGAATGGAACGATCTGCGCGACGAGATCGGCACCAACGTGGGCGTCTACGACAACCCGGCCGACCTGACCGAGCATTCCTGGACCGTCATGCGCTTCTCGGAATACGAGAACCCGCAAGGCGACCTGGAGTGGCTGATCCGCAAGGACGGCTGCATGCACTGCGAGGACCCGGGCTGCCTGAAGGCCTGTCCCTCGCCGGGCGCCATCATCCAGTACAACAACGGCATCGTCGATTTCCACGAAGAGAACTGCATCGGTTGCGGCTACTGCATCACCGGCTGCCCGTTCAACGTGCCGCGCATCTCCAAGAAGGACCACAAGGCGTACAAGTGCACCCTGTGTTCCGACCGCGTGGCCGTCGGCCAGGAGCCGGCCTGCGTCAAGGCCTGTCCCACCGGCGCCATTGTGTTCGGCACCAAGGACGACATGAAGCAGCACGCGGCCGAACGCATCGAAGACCTGAAGTCGCGGGGCTTTGACCAGGCCGGACTGTACGACCCGCAAGGCGTGGGCGGCACGCACGTCATGTATGTGCTGCATCACGCCGATCAGCCCGGGCTGTATCACGGGCTGCCGAAGGACCCGCACATCAGCCCGATGGTGTCGCTGTGGAAGGGCATCACCAAGCCGCTCGGCGTGGCCGTCATGGCGCTGACCGCGCTGGCGGGCTTCTTCCACTACGCCCGCGTTGGCCGCAACGAGGTCAGCGAGGAAGACGAACGCCGCGCCGAAGAGGAGGTGCGCCATGAGTGAAGACCACCGTCACCGCCGCATCAAGCGTTATTCGCCCGGCGAGCGCACCAACCACTGGATCATCGCGTTCACCTTCATCCTGCTGGCGCTGTCCGGGCTGGCGTTGTTTCACCCGTCGATGTTCTGGCTGACCAATTTGTTTGGCGGCGGCCCCTGGACGCGCATCCTGCATCCGTTCATCGGATTGGTGATGTTCGTGTGCTTTGTCGTGTTCGCCGGCCACATGTGGCGCTACAACCTTATGACGAAGGCTGATCGCCAATGGCTGCGGCAACTGGACGACGTGCTGGACAACCGCGAAGAGAAGCTGCCCGAGGTCGGCAAATACAACGCCGGCCAGAAGCTGCTGTTCTATGTGCTGATCCTGTGCATGCTGGGCTTGTTCGCCAGCGGTATCGTGATCTGGCGCGAATTCTTTGCCTTCTATTTCCCGATCTGGGTCGTACGCGCCGCGTCGGTACTGCACGCCGTTTGTGCATTGGTGCTGATTTGCGCGATCATTGTGCATATTTATGCGGCGATCTGGGTTAAGGGCTCCCTGACGGCGATGCTGCGGGGCTATGTGACTGCGGGCTGGGCGTGGAAGCACCATCGCGCCTGGTTCCGGGAACAGGTGGGCAAGATCAAGTAGTTCGCCCGGCCGGTTTCAACAGGTCTGACCGCACGGCTGCCTCCCCCTGTTTGGGGCGGCAGCCGTGTTTGTTTTTCTGGAGACGAGAATTGCAGCGAATTCTTCCGCGCGGCGAGATCGAAGCGCTAGACCACAACACCATCCCCCGCATCCAGCTGCCGGCGCGCGATTCGGTCTTCGCGACGCGCGCGGCGCGCTTGCGGCAACTGGCCGTGGATAGCCCGGTGGCCGACTACCTGCTGCTGATGGCGCGGCTGGTCGACGCCCAGCAGAACGCCCTGCGCGGCTGCAACGCGCCGCCGGCCTCGGAAGACCGCATCGCCCTGGCGCAGGCCCATGGCATGCCGCCGCTGCAGGCGGTGGGATGGCCGCGCGACCCGCTGTGGCGCGACATCCTGCGCCAGCTGGTCGACGAGGTCGCCGGCGGCCAGGACGTGCCGGCCGAGGCGCTGGAAGTCTGCTCGGCGCTGCGCCGAGCGCTCGACGAAGACACCGAATCGCTCGAAGACCTGGCCGAGGCGGTGCTGTCGGAGCAGCATCGCGGCGTCGACGGCGCCGCCGCGCCGTTCGTCATGGCCGCCCTGCAGGTGTACTGGACCGACCTGGCCAGCCGCTTCGACGAAAAGCAACTGCCGGTGGCCTCGCCGTTCGGCGTCTGCCCGGTGTGCGCCAGCCTGCCGGTGGCCAGCGTGGTGCGCGTGGGCGGGCAGTTCGAAGGCTACCGCTATCTGTGCTGCAGCCTGTGCGCCACCCAATGGCACATGGTGCGCGTCAAATGCTCGCACTGCGAAGACGTCGAATCCGTGGCCTATCAGGCCATCGAGGGCCGCTCGCCCGCCATCAAGGCTGAAACCTGCGACCACTGCCATACCTATCGCAAGATCTTCTACCAGGACAAGGACCTGAACGTGGAGCCGGTGGCCGACGATCTGGCGAGTTTGATGCTGGACGTGCTGGTGGGCGAGGCCGGCTATTCGCGGGCCAGCGGCAACCCCTTGCTGTGGCACGGCGCCGACGAGGAATAGCCATGGCCGAGTTCGCCGTCGCTGCTGACATCCCTGCACTGGACCGTCTGCTGAATGCCCCCGCGCTGGCCGCGGCCCTGGAAACCCACGGCCGCACGCAGGTCGTGGCGGCGTTGCGCCGTCACCTGGACACGCTGCGCGGGCGGGCACTGGCGGGCGATCTGCCGCGCACGGACCTGGCTGAAGCCGTCGTGGCCACGGCCGTGGCCACCGCGCTGACGGACGCGACCGCACCGCGCCTGCGGGCCGTCTACAACCTGACCGGCACGGTGCTGCACACCAACCTGGGCCGTGCCTTGTTGCCCGACGAGGCCGTGGATTCAGTACTGCGCGCGCTGCGCTCGCCGGCCAACCTGGAATTCGACCTGGACACGGGCGGGCGCGGCGACCGTGACGACCTGATCGATGATCTGTTGTGCGAACTGACCGGGGCCGAGGCCGCCACGGTGGTCAACAACAACGCGGCCGCGGTGCTGCTGATGCTGAATGCGCTGGCCGACCGCCGCGAGGTTGTCGTGTCGCGCGGCGAGCTGGTCGAGATCGGTGGCGCCTTCCGGATTCCAGACATCATGAAGCGGGCCGGCGCCAAGCTGGTGGAGGTCGGCACCACCAACCGCACTCACGCGGCTGATTACGAAACCGCCATCGGCCCGCGCACCGCGATGCTGATGAAGGTGCATTGCAGCAACTATGCGGTCACCGGCTTCACCAAGAGCGTCAGCGTGGCTGAGGTGGCGGCGCTTGCGCATGCGCGTGGCGTGCCGGCCACCGTGGACTTGGGCAGCGGCACGCTGGTGGACCTGACCCAGTTCGGCTTGCCGCGCGAAGACACGGTGCGCGAGACCATTGCCGCGGGCGCGGACCTGGTGACGTTCAGCGGTGACAAACTGCTGGGCGGGCCGCAGGCGGGCCTGCTGGTCGGGCGCGCCGACCTGATCCGCAAGATCAAGAAGAACCCGCTCAAGCGCGCGCTGCGCGTGGGCAAGCTGACACTGGCCGCGCTGGAGCCGGTGCTGGCGCTGTACCGCGCGCCGGAATTCCTGGCGCAGCGCCTGACCACGCTGCGTCTGCTGACCCGCCCGCAGCGCGATATCCAACCGCAGGCCGAGCGCCTGCGCGGCGCGTTGGCGCAGGCCGTGGGCGCCGGCTACGAAGTGCAGGCTGTGCCGATGTTCAGCCAGATCGGCAGCGGCGCCTTGCCGGTGGACCAACTGCCCAGCTTCGGCCTGGCCGTGCGCCACGCCGGCAAAGGCCGTCCGGGCCGGCATCTTGAGCGTCTGGAAACGCGGTTGCGGGGCCTGCCGGTGCCGGTGATCGGTCGCATTGCGGATGACGCGCTGTGGCTGGACCTGCGCTGCCTGGAAGCCCGCGACGAGGCCGCCTTCGCAGCGCAATTGGCGGAGCCGCTGGCATGATCGTCGGCACCGCCGGGCATATCGATCACGGCAAGACCACGCTGGTGCGCGCGCTGACGGGCGTCGACACCGACCGCCTGAAGGAAGAGAAGGCGCGCGGCATTTCAATCGAATTGGGCTACGCCTATACGCCGTTGGCCAACGGCGATGTGCTGGGCTTCATCGATGTGCCGGGCCACGAGAAGCTGGTGCACACGATGGCCGCGGGGGCCAGCGGCATTGATTTCGGGCTGCTGGTGGTGGCGGCGGATGACGGCGTCATGCCGCAGACGCGCGAGCACCTGGCGATCCTGACGCTGCTGGGCGTGGCGCGCGGGGCCGTGGCGCTGACCAAGATCGATCGCGCCGACGCGGCGCGGTTGGCCGGCGTGCGCGCCGAGATCGCGGCGCTGGCGGAAGACACCTTCCTGCAGGGCGCGCCGGCGTTCGAGGTGTGCGCGGCGCGCGCTGATGACGCTGGCACGGCGGATTTGAAGCGCTATCTGGACGAGGCCGCGCAAGCGCTCGGTGCGCGCGATCGCCAGGGCTTGTTCCGGCTGGCGGTGGACCGGGTATTCACGCTGGCGGGCCACGGCACGGTGGTGACGGGCACGGCGCATGGCGGTCAGGCGCGGGCGGGCGACGACAGCGCCGATCTGCGACTGATGCCGGCGGGCACGCGCGTACGAGTGCGCAGCATTCACGCGCAGAACCAGCCCAGCGAGACGGGTTCTTCCGGCCAGCGCTGCGCGCTGAATCTGGCGGGGATCGACAAGAGTGCGATTGCCCGCGGCCACTGGATCGCGGATGCGCGCTGTTTTCTGCCATCGCGCCATGTCGATGTGGCGCTGACGCTGCTGGCATCGGCCGACGCGCCGTTACGCGCCTGGACGCCGCTGCACGTGCACATCGGCGCGGCGCGGCATATGGCGCACGCGGTGCCGCTGTCGGCGGAGTCGCTGGCGCCGGGCCAGTCGGGTTGGGTGCAGTTGGTGTTCGACGAGCCGGTGTGCGCAATGCCGGGCGACCGCTACATCGTGCGCAATGCGCAGGCGACACGTACGGTGGGGGGCGGCCGGGTGCTGGATCCGAACGCGCCGGACCGCAAGCGCCGCGCGGCGCCGCGGCTGCAGTGGCTGGGCGGCGTGGCCGAGATGCTGGATGGGGGCGGGCTGCACCCGCTGCTGGAGCAGGCCGCGCTGGGGTTGGATGAAGCGACGTTGCAGCGTCTGACGGGCACACCGGTGGGCGAGCTGGCGGCGCCGCATGGGGCTTGCTGGATTGCGCCAAGAACTCCGCAAGGCACTCGCACGTTGATTCTGTCGTCGCACTGGGAAGCATTGCGCGCCCGGGTGGAGCAGGCGCTGGCGGCTTTCCACCAGGGGTCGCCGGATGAACCCGGGCCAGACAGTTCGCGCTTGCGCCGGATGGCGTTGCCGGCCGCGCCGGAATCGTTGTGGCAGGGGCTGCTGGATAATCTGCAGCAGCATGGCCGGGTGGTGCGCAACGGGCCGTGGCTGCATCTGCCGGGGCATACCGCAGTGCTGGCCGAGGGCGAGGCACAACTGGCGGGGCGCTTGCTGCCGCTATTGGCGGCGGGGGCCTACGATCCGCCGTGGGTGCGGGATATGGCGCGTACGCTGGCCGAGCCGGAAGAGCGGGTGCGGCAGGTGCTGCGCAAGCTGCTGCGGCGTGGCGAGGTGGCGCAGGTAGTGAAGGATCTGTTTTATGACCGCGAGCGGGTGGCGCAGCTGACGGCGCTGGCGGTGGCATTGGCGGGGGCGCCTGCGGGGTTGAACGCGGCGGTGTTTCGCGACGCGACGGGGTTGGGGAGGAAGCGGGCGATCCAGATCCTGGAGTTTTTTGATCGGACGGGTGTGACGCGGCGAGTGCGGGATGCGCATGTGCTGCGGGTATCATAGGCAAGCGCTACGGAAGGCATTCGTGTCCGGTGGCACGGCCGGGCTTCAAACCCGGTTGGGGGCGTCAGACGTTCCCAGGTAGGTTCGACTCCTGCTGCCTTCCGCCAGGTTTTTGCTGGCGTTGATTGTTGTTGCTGGCGATGGGTGGTGTTCTTCTGCCGCCCTGGCGTTGCCGGGCCTGGGGTGGCGGGCCTCCGATTGCGGTCCGGAGCCTTCGCTCCGGACTTCCCCTTCCTCATCCTCGTACGCCTTCGGCTCCCTTCGGATTCCGTCGGGCGCATCTAAACGGCCCGCCACCCCAGGCCCGGCAACGCCAGGGCTCCGATCGGCGTGGGGTGCCGCGTCGCGTCGTCCAGAAGTTTGCCAGTGGGGATTTGGCGGAATTTTTTTGTTTAAGTGTGTGCGGCGCGTTGCGCCGCCTTTTGTTTGGGCAGTTTTAGGCGCGCAGCATTTTGGTGACGACGCTGGTGATGTTTTGTGCGTTCCAGTCCAGGGCGCCCAGGTGCCAGTAGCGGGCGGCGCCGCCGCGGTCGATGAGGTAGTTTGCGGGGAGGCCGATGGCCTCCCATTTTTTTGAGGCGGTGCTGTTGCGGTCGTGCAGGACGGTGCCGGCGACGGGCCATTTGGCCAGGAAGGTGGTGATTTTGCCCAGGGCTTCGCCGACGTTGACGGCGACTAGGCGCAGGCCTTCTTCGCGGTGGCGGCGGGCCATGGTGGACATGAGGGGGATTTCGTCGCGGCAGGGGTCGCACCAGGTGGCCCAGAAGCTGACGATGACGACGTTGCCGCGCCAGGCGGAGAGTTTTTGTTCGCGGCCGGCGAGGTCGGGCAGGATCAGGGCTGGGGTGGGGGTGGTCCAGGGGGCCCAGTCGGGGCCGGTGGCGGTTTTGAGGGCGCTGTCGCTGGCGGCGCGGGCCCAGGGGGGCAGGGCGGCTAGCGACAGGCCGGATTGCAGGAGCTGGCGGCGGCTGATCATGGCGCGCGGGCGGGTCAGGTGGACAGGGGCTTGGCGGTCAGTTTGTAGCTGAAGCTGTCGGGGTCCAGGCTGTCCAGGCGGCCGTCGGCGGTTTCGCCGTTGGGGTACATCAGGAACGGCACGGGGCCGTGGGCGGTGCCGGGCAGGGCGACGTCGTGGCCGTGGTTGTAGGCGACCCAGTTCATTTCCCAGGCGCCGAACAGCATGACGCGCGCGGCGCGGACTTTGGCGTCGGTCAGGGGCAGGTCGCCCGGCGGCTCTTCCAGCATGACTTTGCGCACGTCGGCGGGGTCGACGGGAATCCAGCCGTAGCCGTCGGCGTAGAACTCGGCGCGGCAATGCTGGGCCTTGGTGACGTCATCCGCTTTGCCCAGGCTCTTGTAGCCGAGCTGGGAGTTGGCCACACGCAGGCCGTAGGCGTCGCGGGCGGGAATGCCGGACGCGCGGGCCAGGGCGACGAACAGCGCGTTGATGTCGGCGCATTTGCCGTTCAGGTCGTTGGCGGTGAGCATGTAGCGCACGTCGCCCACGCCGCAGCCGCGTGTGGATGCGGTGCGACAGGTGTTTTCCACGACCCACTCGTAGATGGCGCGTGCGCGGGCCAGGTCGCCACGATGGCCGCGGGTGATCTGGTCGGCGGTGCTCTTGACGATGCCGTCGGTGGGCAGCAGGGCCGTCGGCTTGAGGAATTCGCGCAGGATGGCGCCGCTTTCGCGCGGCGTGCCGGCGGGCGGCGGCTGGGTCAGGTCGACGCGTCGGTTACGGGTCTGGAAGCGGCTGGTGACGGTGACGTTGCGGGGCGCCTGCGCGTCGGGCCATTGCACGGCCAGCATCTGCACGTCGTAGCCGGGGGCCTGTATCAGTTGTGCGGTGCCGCCGCTGCTGACTTGCCAGGTGCTTTGCGCGCCGCGCTGGTAAGCGGTGTCGGTGGCATAGGGCACGGGAATCCAGATGCGCGTCTGGGCGCCGGGGTCTTTTACGCTGATGTTGCTGGTCAGTTCGAAGGCGCGCCAGCCGGCGGTGACGGGGGCTTGCTGCGCGCGGGCCGTCAGCGGCAAGGCCGCCTGGGTGGCGCACACGGCGCCCGAGAAACGGAGGAAGTGTCGGCGATCCATAGAGCCCTCACGCACGGTGAAGTTTGGCTGTCGGTGCACCCGGTGGCGGGCGGGCCGTCCGTTGCTGCGTGCTGCTCGATCATCATAGGGCTATTCCAGGGGGCGATGCTATCCTTTTGAAATCCCCTACTGAGAGACTGACATGACCCAGGATGCTGCGTCCGCGGCGGTGCCGCGTTTGACTTCGTTGTCCCACGGCGGCGGCTGCGGCTGCAAGATCGCGCCCGGCGTGCTGTCGCAATTGCTGGCGCGCTTCGGGCCGGCGGCCAGCTACCCGAACCTGTTGGTGGGCACCGAGACGGCCGACGATGCGGCCGTCTATCGGCTCAACGACGAGCAGGCCTTGATCGCCACGACGGATTTCTTCATGCCGATCGTGGACGACCCGTTCGATTTCGGCCGCATCGCGGCGACCAATGCGTTGTCGGATGTGTACGCCATGGGCGGCACGCCGATCATGGCGCTGGCGATCGTGGGCATGCCGATCAATGTGCTGCCGCACAGCGTCATTGCGGACATCCTGCGCGGCGGCGAGTCGGTGTGCGAGGACGCGGGCATTCCGGTGGCGGGCGGCCACAGCATCGATTCGGTGGAGCCGATCTACGGGCTGGCGGCGATGGGCCTGGTGCATCCGGGCCGCATCAAGCGCAATGCCGACGCGCGCGCCGGCGACGTGCTGATCCTGGGCAAGGGCCTGGGCGTGGGCATTCTGTCGGCGGCGCTGAAGAAGAACCGGCTGGATGCGGCCGGCTACCGCGTGATGATCGATACGACCACCCGACTGAACCGGCCGGGCTCGGCGCTGGCTGCCATGGACGGGGTGCATGCCATCACCGATGTCACCGGCTTCGGCCTGTTGGGCCATGCGCTGGAAATGGCGCGTGGCGCGCAGTTGACGGCGCAGCTGCGCCGCGAGGCGCTGCCGTGGCTGCCGGGGGTGCAGGCCTTTGCCGCCGAGGGCGTGGTGACGGGCGCGTCGGGCCGTAACTGGGCGTCGTACGGTGAGTCGGTGCGGCTGGGCGCCGGGGTGACCGACGTCGACCGCGCGCTGCTGACCGATCCGCAGACGTCAGGCGGCTTGTTGGTGGCTTGCGCACCGGAATCGGCGCAGGCGGTGCTGGACTTGTTCCATCACCAGGGCTTTGGCGACGCCGCCGTGGTGGGCGAGATGCTGCCGGGCGAGGCGCTGGTGCGGGTGGATTAGTCAGTCGCGGCAGCGTTGTCCGGGGCATGCGCCCCGGGTGGCTGCCGCGCGGCAGGGGCTAGGGCCGTGCCGGCCGTGCCGGCGCCTGGTTCTGTACCTGGTAATTGATCTGCCATTGCAGCAGCGGGCCGTAGGCTTGCATCCGCATCTGTTCGGTCTGCTGGTCGGGCGAGGCAGCCTGTTCCGGCGCCAGCGCCAGGCCCGTGTCGGCGGCCCAGGGCAGCACCCGACCCGGGCGGTCCTTGCGGTAGGCGCCGTCGCGTGTGATCAACAGCCGCGGATTGTTGTAGCCGAAGCACCATTGCGGGTCGGGGTTCGCGGCCAGCAGGTCGCAGCCGCTGCGAAAGTACGGCGTGTCGGGCAGGCTCAGGTTGTACAGCGTGGGCAGGATGTCCTTGTGGCTGCCGGGGCGCGACGGATCGTAGGTCGATTGTCCGCGGTAGCCTTGCGGCACGTACAAGTAGAACGGCACGGCGCGCGCCAGGGCGGCGTCAGTGTCGGTCTGGTAGTTCACGCCCAGGATGTTGTGGTCGCCGGTGACCGCGACGATGGTGTTGGCGCCGTTGGCCGAGGCCTTCAGGCCGGTCAGGAAACGGCCCAGCTGGTCGTTGGCGTACCGCAGCGTGTCGAAGGCGTCGTCCAGTTCGGTCCAGGAGTCGTAATACGGCAGCTCCATCACGTCGTCCAGATTGATTCCCCCGCGTTTGCCTCCCGGCGGCACGAGGAACGGTGGATGGTGGGTGGTGGACAAGGCGACGATGAACAGGGACTGGCCGTCGCGGTCGGCTTGCGCCAGCCGCTCGGCGATGTAGCGGAACATGTATTCGTCGGGTACGCCCCAGGCGCCGGGCTGGGCCTCGGGGTAGCGGGCTTTCAGCGCCAGTTGATCGATGAATTCCCGCGCGCCCAGGTGGCTAGCGAAGCTGCCCAGGTTGCGCCAGGTGGCCGCGCCCGACGTCACGAACAGCACTCGATACCCGCGCGCCAGGAACGGCGTGAAGGCATTGCTGGCGTAGGTGCCGCTGGCTGCGGACGACTGGCTGATGGCCGGCACCGGGCTGCGCACGAGCAGGCGGCTCAGGGTATCGATGGTGCCGTTGCCTTCGGACAGGAAACGGTCAAAGCGCCAGTCCTGTTCCCAGTGGGGCCGTAGCGCGCCCAGCAAGTCGCGCCCGGGGCCGTCGTACATGTTCATGTGGTGGCCCATGCTTTCCATGACCTGCAACACGACATGGGGCGGACGGGCCTGGGCCGCCGGGTTGGCGCCCGTGCTTGCCATGAAGGGCTCGCGCCCGCGGCCGGGTTGGCCCAGGAAGCGCTGGTAGAGCTGTTCGCCATCCTGTGCGGAGACGGGCGTGAAACGCTTGTCGTTGCCGCGGTCGTCCAGCGCCCAGAAGAACGCCGAAATGCCGTTGGGCGCGATGTCGTTGAGCAGCCGCAGCGAAGAAATGCTGGAGTCGTCCTTGTTCAGCGGAAAGGTGCCGAGCGATCCGCGGCACGCCAGCACGGTGACGCCGATGATCAACAGCAGTCGTAGCGCGCTGGACACGAGGGAGCGCCGAGCCAGGCCGGCGCGCAGCACGCTCGCGCCCCAGCGGCGTCCGAGCCAGAATGTCACGCCCAGCACCGCCGCCAGCAGGGCGAGTGCCCGCAGTACCGGGTAGCCATGCCACAGCGTCACCAGGATGGCGTGGGTGTCGTCGTCCATCAGGCCGAAGACGAAGATATCGATCGACCGCGAAAAGGTGGCGTAGTAGCAAACGCTCACCACCGTGCTGGCGGCGAACAGGGTGGCCATGGCAGCGCCCAGGTAGGGCAGGCTGCGCAGCCACCAGGCGTGCAGCGCCGCGCGGGCCGGCAGCAGCAGGGCTACGAGCAGCAGCACCGAAAACGCGATGGCGGACACCTTGATGTCGAACAACAGGCCGATACCCAGCGTGCGGCTGATGTCCTGCGGCAGCGCCGAGTAGGCGGTCGGCGGCGCATAGGCGTACAGCAGGTAGCCGCGCCCGGCGCCTTGCGCCAGCACCGACACCAGCCACGGCGCCAGCAGAATCAGGAAGGAACGCTGGAAGTTCAGAAACCAGTCTTGCCACGCGTTGGCGGAACGGAAGAGCGTCATGGCGCCTTGAGGGGTTGCGGGGTGGGCGCGCCGGGATCGGCGGCAACAGGCCTGCAGGCCGGCCGGGGGGAACGGCGGCGCAGGATTCCATCGCAAGAAGGCAGAGCTCGGACCCGTGCTTGCTACGCAGGCCGCAATCTACAGGAGGCGAGGAGGGAATGTATGAAATTTTGTATAGATCTTGTACCGTGCTCATCCGGCCCGATTATTGCGGCGTCAGGGCCTGGGCCGTGGCCGCGGCCTGCTGCACCAGCCAACGGGTCACGATTTCGGCGTCCGGGGTGCTGCGGCGGGCGTTGCGCACCAGCCAGTAGGCGTGGTCGGTGGCGTCCGCCGGCTGCCCGCCCACGGTCGTCAGCCGCTGATCCGCCAGCATCGGCGCGATCAACGCCAGCCGCCCCAGCGCGATGCCATGGCCGGCCAGGGCGGCATGCACGATCTGGTCGTACTGGTTGAATCGCAGCATGCCCTTGGGCCGCACGCGGCCCAAGCCGCGCGCATTGAGCCATTCCGCCCATTGCAGCCAGGGGCGGGTGGGGTCGTCGAACTCCAGCAGCACGTGCCGCTGCAATTCTCGGGCGTCCAGGGCGCGCGCCTTGAGCGACGGGTGGGCCACCGGCACCACCGATTCGCCGAATAGCCAGACGGCGCCGTCCGGCACCATGTCGCGCAGGCTGTAGCGGATGGCGATGTCCACGCTTTCGCGGTCGATGTCGATGACCCGGTTGTCCGCCGCCACGCGCACGTCGATATTCGGGTAGGCGGCCTGGAAGTCGCCCAGCCGCGGTAGCAGCCATAGGGATGCGACGCCGATGGTGGTGGTGACGGTGACCGGGGTGCGGCGTTCCGGCGCGCGCAGTTGCTCGGTCAGGTCGCCAAGTTGGCTGAGCCAGGCGTCGGCCATGCGGAACAGCTGCGCGCCTTCCGAGGTGAACGACACGCTGCGGAACCCCCGCAGCAGCAGCGGCACGCCCAGGTGGGCTTCCAGCGCCCGGATCTGCCGACTGACAGCCGATTGCGTCACATGCAGGTCCTGCGCCGCCAGCGTGATGCTCATGCGGCGCCCGACGGCGACGAAGCCGCGCACCAGATCAAGCGGGGGCAGTTTGGCCAGCGGATATGACATTCGTAAAACTCATGCGTAGGGGGCGGAAAAGTCGCTTGTGCAATATAACGCCTGCGGCGTCCAATATGACTCAGACGTTGGGCGTGGCGGCGGTAGCCGCCGGCGCCCGCCGCGCTGATTTCCCCCGGGTCCCACGCCGCTGGAGTTCTTTTGATGAATGCGTCCCTGTCCGCCACCCGTCGCATCGAGATGTGGTTTGATTTCGCCAGCCCCTACAGCTATCTGGCGATCGAGCGCATCGACGTCCTGGCGGCGCAGGCGGACGTGCGGGTGGACCTGCGGCCGTTCCTGTTGGGCCCGATCTTCCAGGCGCAGGGCTGGAACGACACGCCTTTCCGCCTGTTTCCGGGCAAGGGCGCCTACATGATGCGCGACATCGCCCGCCTGGCCGACAAATACGGCGTGCCCTACAACCGGCCGCGGCTGTTCCCGCGCATGAGCGTACTGCCGGCGCGCATCGCGTTGTTGGGCCAGAACGAACCCTGGGGCCGCGACTTCTGCGTGGCCGTGTTCCGTGCCAACTTCCAGCGCGACCAGGACATCCAGGCCGAAGACGTGGTGCATGAGCTGCTGACCGAGCTGTCGCTGGATGCCGACGCGTTGATCGCGCGCGGCAAGTCCGAAGCGGCCAAGGAAGCCTTGCGCCGCCAGGTCGACCAGGCGCGTCATCTGGGCCTGTTCGGCGCACCGACCTTCTTCGTGGAAGGTGAAATGTTCTGGGGCAACGATCGCTTGGAAGACGCGCTGGAATGGACCCGCCGGGCGTCTGCGGCGGGTTGATTGGTACGACTGATCCCCATTATTCCGGCTAGCCCGCAAGATTTTCCGTCAACGCTTCATCCGCTATGAAAAACGCCAGCAGTCCCCTACGCGGCGCCCCGATGCCCGGTGGCCGTTCATTTACGCAATTTCGCGCCGCGCGCATCCGCCGCGTGTCGTTCCAGTGGAAGCAGCTTGCCGAAGAGGCTGGCGCCGACAAGGGCGCAACGCCGCCACGGCGCCACTAGCCTTTGGTGACTGCCGCCACATTCGCCCATTCTTCATCCGAGTACAGGCGCGAGCGCAGCAGGAAGCGCTTGCCCTCGGCGCTGTCCAATGAAAACGCGCCGCCGCGTCCGGGCACGGCGTCGATGATCAGCTGGGTGTGCTCCCAGTAGGCGAACTGGTCTTCGCCCATGTAGAACGGGCAGCCCTCCAGGTCGCCCAGCAGCACGTCCGAGCCGCCCACCATGAACTCGCCCAGCGCATAGCACATGGGCGAGCTGCCATCGCAGCAGCCGCCAGATTGGTGGAACATCAGCGGCCCGTGCTTGGCGCGCAAGGTATCGATCAGGTGACGCGCCTCGTCGGTGGCGACAACGCGCGGGGTGGGGTCTGCCATGGTGCGGCTCCGCTGGGTTCTGTTCCGATGAATCGCGCCGGGCCTGCCGGCCCGGCGCTGCCTGACGTTTCGGTCAGAAGAACCCCAGCTTCTTGGGCGAATAGCTCACCAGCAGGTTCTTGGTCTGTTGGTAGTGGTTGAGCATCATCTTGTGGTTCTCGCGTCCGATGCCCGACTGCTTGTAGCCGCCGAACGCCGCATGCGCGGGATAGGCGTGATAGCAGTTGGTCCACACCCGGCCGGCCTTGATGGCGCGGCCCATGCGATAGCACGTGTTGGCGTCGCGCGACCAGACCCCCGCGCCCAGGCCGTAGAGCGTGTCGTTGGCCAGCGCCAGCGCGTCGTCGGCGTCCTTGAACGTGGTCACCGCCACCACCGGGCCGAAGATCTCTTCCTGGAACACGCGCATCTTGTTGTGGCCCTTGAAGACGGTGGGCTGCACGTAATAGCCGCCTTCGAGCGCGCCCGGCAACTGCGCGCGCGCGCCGCCGGCCAGCACCGCCGCGCCCTCCTGCTTGCCGATGTCCAGGTACGACAGGATCTTTTCCAACTGCTCGGTGGACGCCTGCGCGCCCAGCATGGTGTCGCCGTCCAGCGGGTTGCCCTGCTTGATCTCGGCCACGCGCTTGAGCGCGCGTTCCATGAACCTGTCGTAGAGCGATTCCTGGATCAGCGCGCGGCTGGGGCAGGTGCAGACCTCGCCCTGGTTCAGCGCGAACATGACGAAGCCCTCGATGGCCTTGTCGAGGAAGTCGTCGTCCTGCGCCGCCACGTCGGCAAAGAAGATGTTGGGCGACTTGCCGCCCAGCTCCAGCGTCACCGGGATGATGTTCTGCGACGCATACTGCATGATCAGGCGGCCGGTGGTGGTTTCGCCGGTGAAGGCGATCTTGGCGATGCGCTTGCTGGAGGCCAGCGGCTTGCCGGCTTCCAGGCCGAAGCCGGTGACCACGTTGATCACGCCCGGGGGCAGGATGTCGCCGATCAGTTCCATCAGCAGCAGGATGCCCAGCGGGGTCTGTTCGGCGGGCTTGAGCACCACGCAGTTGCCTGCGGCCAGCGCCGGCGCCAACTTCCAGGCGGCCATCAGGATGGGGAAGTTCCAGGGAATGATCTGGCCCACCACGCCCAGCGGTTCATTGAAGTGATAGGCCACCGTGTCGCTGTCGATTTCGGACAGCCCGCCTTCCTGGCTGCGGATGCACGAGGCGAAGTAGCGGAAGTGGTCGATGGCCAGCGGGATGTCCGCGGCGCGGGCTTCGCGGATGGGCTTGCCGTTGTCCCAGGTTTCGGCGGTGGCCAGGCGTTCCAGGTTGGCTTCCATGACGTCCGCGATGCGCATCAGCATCTGCGCGCGTTCGGCGGCCGGGGTCGCACCCCATTTCGGTGCGGCGCGGTGCGCGGCGTCCAGCGCCAGGTCGATGTCGCGCTCCTTGGAGCGGGCGTTGCGGGTCAGCACCTGGCCGGTAACGGGGGTGACGTTGTCGAAGTACTCGCCGTCGGCGGGCTTTTGCCACTTGCCGTCGATGAAGTTGTCGTACTGGGTCTTCAGGTCCAGGCGCGTGCCATAGGATTCCGGGGTGATGCGGGTAGCGATGTCCATGCTTGTCTCCGATATTGTTGGGATAGCGGCAGTCGGGTGCCTACCCTGTATCAAGCAAACCGCGTGCCATCCCGGGGGTTCCCCGCTGGACAAGCGCGCGTGCCGCGTGCGAAAGTAGATTTCCACGCGCCGGCAAAGGGCGTGGGCGGCGAGAGCCGCCTTTGGGTGTCGCGTTTCGCGACACTGTCGCGGAACAGGTGTCGCAGAACACCGTCCAAGGAGACATGCATGGCCACTCAATCTCGTCGGCAATCGCTGACGCAAGCGCGCCAGCTGTTCAACCAGCAAGGCGCCGTCCCGGCCGGGCTGGTGGCCGAACCCATCCTGCGGTCCTGGCGCCGCTGCGCCGACCTGGGCTTTGACATGCGCGGCGCGCGCCGCGGCGAACTCATGACCGAAGGCGAACTGCGCGAGGCGCGCCAGCGCAACGACGCGCTGCGTCGTTTGTCCGAACCCGCCATGTCCCTGCTGCGCCGCGAGGGCGGCAGCGCCGGGTTGGTGATCCTGTCCGACGCCCAGGGCAGGGTGCTTGATAGCGCCGGCGACCTCGATTTCGCGCAGCGCGCGTCGCGCGTGGCGCTGATGCCCGGCGCGCCATGGGACGAGGCGGCGGCGGGCACCAATGCCATCGGCACCGCGCTGGTGGAAGGCCGGCCCACCGTGGTCCACGGCGCCGAACACTATTTCGAACCCAATCGCATCCTGACCTGCGCGGCCGTGCCCATCACCGATAGCGAAGGCCGCATGCTGGGCGTGTTGGACCTGTCCAGCCCGGCGCGCGAGATCCGGCCCGACGTGCTGGCGTTGGTGCGCGCGGCGGTCGACCTGATCGAACACCAGTTGTTCGACGCGGCGCATGAGCCCTGCGCCGTGCTGCGGCTGCACAGCGACCGCTCCGGCCTGGGCTCGCCGGGCGAAGCCCTGCTCGCCTTCCAGGGCGATCTGTTGGTGGGCGCCAACCGCCGCGCGATGCTGGCGCTGGGCCTGGCCGCCACGGCGCTGGGCGTGTACCGCTACGCCGATCTGTTCGACGGTGACCTGGATCACAGCCCCGACGCCGCCGGCCGCGTCCATGCGCGTTCCGGCGCCATCTACCACGCGCGCTTGCGCCTGCCGCGCACCCGCGTGCCCGCAGCGCCGCAGCAGTCCTTGCGCTTGCCGACACCGCCGCTGACGCCGGCGCCTGAGGCGCGCACCGGTACAGCCAGCTTTGACGCAGCCACCCTGGGCGCTTTGGCGCGCGCGGTGCATCTGTCGGACGCGGGTGTGTCGATCCTGCTGCAGGGTGAAACCGGCGTGGGCAAGGAGGTGTTCGCGCGCCAGTTGCACGCGCGCAGCCGACGCGCGGCGGGCCCCTTCGTGGCGGTCAATTGCGCGGCGCTGCCGGAAAGCCTGATTGAATCCGAGTTGTTCGGCTACGAAGACGGCGCGTTCACGGGCGCGCGCCGCCAGGGCAGCAAGGGCCTGCTGCGCCAAGCGCACGGCGGCGTGCTGTTCCTGGACGAGATCGGCGACATGCCGCTGGCGCTGCAGTCGCGCCTGCTGCGCGTGCTGCAATCGCGCGAGGTGTCGCCGCTGGGCGCGGCCCGGCCGGTGCCGGTGGATTTCACCTTGGTGTGCGCCACCCATCGGCCGCTGGCGCATGAAGGCGCGGATGCCCCGGTACGCGCCGACCTGTATTTCCGCATTGCCGAATACACCGTGACCCTGGCGCCGCTGCGCCAACGCGCCGACCTGCGCGAGTTGCTACGCGCGCAATGGGCCGCGCAGGGCGCGGGACCGGTGTTGCCGGCCGGGATCGAGGAAACGCTGGTGCGCTATGCCTGGCCGGGCAACTATCGGCAGCTGGCGGCGGTGCTGCGCACCTTGCATGTGCTGGCGGGCGCGTCAGGCGTGGTCGAACACGACATGCTGCCGGCGGACATCCGTGGCGCACCCGCACAGCCGCCCGCGCCGCCGGTGGCCAGCCTGCAGGCGATGGCCGACGACGCGATCCGCGCGGCGCTGGCCGCGCACGGGGGCAATGTCAGCGCCGCGGCGCGCGCGCTCGGCGTGCATCGCAGCACCTTGTACCGGCGCGCGGCGGCGCTGGGGCTGGCGCGTCCACGCTGAACACGCCGCGCCGCGGTGCGGCTCAGCCGACCAGGCGCGCCAGTTCGGCGCCCGGGTCCGGGGCGCGCATGAAGGCCTCGCCCACCAGGAAGGCATCGACCTTGTGTTCGCGCATGCGCCGCACGTCCTGCGGCGTGAGGATGCCGCTTTCGGTGACGACGCGCTTGCCGGCCGGGATGCGCGGCAGCAGGTCCAGCGTGTTCTGCAGGCTGGTCTCGAAGGTGCGCAGGTTGCGGTTGTTGATGCCCAGCAGCGGCGTCTTGAGCGTCAGCGCCACGTCCAGTTCCTGGGCGTCATGCACTTCCACCAGCACGTCCATGCCGAGTTCCATCGCCAGGGTTTCCATCTCGCGCAATTGCGTGGGCGTCAACGCGGCCACGATCAGCAGCACGCAGTCGGCGCCCATCGCGCGGGCGGCGATGATCTGGTAGGGATCGATCACGAAGTCTTTGCGCAGCACCGGCAGCGAGCAGGCCGCGCGGGCCTGGCGCAGGTGGTCGTGCGAGCCCTGGAAGAATTGCACGTCGGTCAGCACCGACAGGCAAGCCGCGCCATGCACGGCGTACGACGAGGCAATTTCAGCCGGTTGAAAGGTGTCGCGCAGCACGCCCTTGGAAGGCGAGGCTTTCTTGATTTCGGCGATGACGCCAGCCTTGCCTTGCGAGATCTTGTCTTCGATGGCCTGGGCAAAGCCGCGCACGTCCTGGCGGGCCTGCGCTTCGCGCAGGACTTCGGCTTCGCTGCGCATCTGGCGAGCGGCGGCGACTTCCTCGACCTTGACGGCGAGGATCTTCGCGAGAATATCGTTCATTTCTGGAATTTCCGGGTATATGCGCAGAATTCTTCCAGCTTGGCTCGCGCCGCGCCGGTGGAAATCAGTTCAAATGCTAGCGCTAAGGCTGCGGGAATGGAATCGGCTTTATTGCCTGCGTAGATGGCGAGACCCGCATTCAGCGCGACGATGTCGCGGGCGGTGCCCTCGACATTGTCCAGCGCCTCTATGACAAGCTCGCGCGACTGTTCGCGATTGGACACCTTGATGCCGCGGTTGGACATCATGGATAGCCCGTAGTCCTCGGGGTGGATTTCGTACTCGCTGACCTTGCCGTCCTTGAGCTCGCCCACCATGGTGGCGCCGCCCAGCGAAGCTTCGTCCATGCCGTCCTTGCCGTGCACCACCAGCACGTGGCGCGAGCCCAGGCGTTCCAGCACGCGCACCTGGATGCCGACCAGGTCGGGGTGGAACACGCCCATCAGCTGGTTGGCGGCGCCGGCCGGGTTGGTCAGCGGGCCGAGGATGTTGAAGATCGTCCGCACGGCCAGTTCCTTGCGCACGGCGGCCACGTTCTTCATGGCGCCATGGTGGGCGGGGGCGAACATGAAGCCGATGCCGGTTGCCTGGATGCATTCGGCCACCTGTTCGGGGGTCAGCGTCAGGTTGGCGCCCAGGGCTTCCAGCACGTCGGCGCTGCCGCTGGAGGACGAGGCGCTGCGGTTGCCGTGCTTGGCGATCGGCACGCCGGCCGCCGCCGCCACGAACATGGCGGTGGTGGAGATGTTGAAGGTGTGGCTGCCGTCGCCGCCGGTGCCGCACATGTCCAGCAGGTCTTCGGGGTTGGGGGTGACCACCGGCGTGGCGAATTCGCGCATGACCTGCGCGGCCGCGGTGATTTCGCCGACCGTTTCCTTTTTCACGCGCAGGCCCATCAGCAGGGCGCTTGCGATCTGCGGCGACATTTCGCCGCGCATCAGCATGCGCATCAGGTGCAGCATTTCGTCGTGGAAAATTTCGCGGTGTTCGATACAGCGCGTCAGCGCTTCGGAGGGGGAGATCGTCACGGTGCGTCCTTCTTAGGCGAGGTTCAGGAAATTGCGCAGCAGGGCGTGGCCGTGTTCGCTGAGCACGGATTCGGGGTGGAACTGCACCCCGTACAGGGGCAGCGTCTTGTGGCGCACCCCCATGATGTCGCCGTCCGGCGCCGTGGCAGTCACGGCCAGGCAGTCGGGCAGGGTGGCCGGATCGATGGTCAGCGAGTTGTAGCGAATGACAGTGTACGGCGTCGGCAGGTCGGTGAAGAGATCGGTGCCGGTGTGCGAGATTTGCACCGTCTTGCCGTGCATGAGCTGCTGGGCGCGGACGATATCGCCGCCGTAGGCCGCGCCGATGGCCTGGTGGCCCAGGCACACGCCCAGGATCGGTTTCTTGCCGGCAAAGGCCTGGATCACTGGTACGGAAATACCGGCTTCGGCCGGCGAGCATGGGCCGGGCGACACGCAGATGCGGTCCGGGTCCAGCGCGGCAATCTCTTCCAGCGTGATCTGGTCGTTGCGCGCCACGCGCACGTCTTCGCCCAGTTCGCCGAAGTACTGGACCAGGTTGTAGGTAAACGAATCGTAGTTATCAATCATCAACAGCATTTTTTTCTCCAGGCGGGCCGTCTCTCGGTCCGGGGCGGGTGTCGGGGCGGGCGTGCGGCGCCTTAGATGGGTTCGTCCAGGCCGTGCTGCACCTGCTCGGCGGCGCGCAGCACGGCGCGGGCCTTGGCTTCGGTCTCGGCCCATTCGGCTTCGGGGTTGGAGTCGGCGACGATGCCGGCGGCGGCCTGCACGTACAGCGTGCCGTCCTTGATGACGCCGGTGCGGATGGCGATGGCCACGTCCATTTCGCCGCCGTAGCTGAGGTAGCCGGCCGCGCCGCCGTAGATGCCGCGGCGCACGGGCTCGAGTTCGTCGATGATCTTCATGGCCTCGACCTTGGGCGCGCCGGTCAGGGTGCCGGCCGGGAACGAGGCGCGCAGCACGTCCATGCTGCTTATGCCGGGATTGAGATTACCGGTGACGTTGGAGACCAGGTGCATCACGTGTGAATAGCGCTCGATGACCATGGTGTCGCTGACCTTCACCGAGCCCACTTCGGCTACGCGGCCCACGTCGTTGCGCGCCAGGTCGATCAGCATCACGTGTTCGGCCACTTCCTTGGGATCGGCGCGCAGTTCGGCGGCCAGGGCGGCGTCTTCCTCGGGCGTGGCGCCGCGCTTGCGGGTGCCGGCCAGCGGGCGGATGGTGATCTGCGACTTCGGTGCGCCGTCGACCACCACGCGCTCCTGGCGCACCAGGATTTCGGGCGATGCGCCGACCACCTGGAAGTCGCCGAAGTTCCAGAAGTACATGTACGGCGAGGGGTTGAGCGACCGCAGGGCGCGGTAGAGGGACAGCGGCGAGTCGCGGAAGGGCTTGGCGATGACCTGGCCGATCTGCACCTGCATCAGGTCGCCGGCGGCGATGTGTTCCTTGGCGCGGTGCACGGCCGCCAGGTAGTCCTCTTTCTTGAAGTCACGCCGCTCTTCGGTCTGCATGCTGGCGTGGCTGTACGGAA